>NZ_CP011058.1:0-702500 GCF_000961095.1 Paenibacillus beijingensis
TGGCGCGTTAACTCATAAAATCTTTCAGCCGCTTGCTGCGGCTCGGATGTCTGAGTTTGCGCAGCGCCTTCGCTTCAATCTGACGGATACGTTCTCTCGTTACGCCGAACACTTTGCCGACTTCCTCCAGCGTACGCGTCCGCCCGTCTTCGAGTCCGAACCGCAGCCGGAGCACATGCTCCTCCCGCTCCGTCAGTGTATCCAGCACCCCGTCGAGCTGCTCCTTCAACAGTTCGAAGGCCGCGGCATCCGCAGGGGCTTGGGCATCTTGGTCTTCGATAAAGTCGCCCAAATTCGAGTCGTTCTCCTCTCCGATCGGAGTCTCAAGCGATACCGGCTCCTGGGCGATCTTCAATATTTCCCGTACTTTCTCCGGACTCACATCCATTTCGCTGGCGATTTCCTCGGTAGAAGGCTCGCGGCCGAGCTGCAGCACCAGCTGCCGGGAAATGCGCATCAGCTTGTTGATCGTTTCCACCATATGAACCGGAACCCGGATCGTTCGGGCCTGATCGGCAATGGCCCGCGTAATCGCCTGACGAATCCACCATGTGGCATACGTGCTGAATTTATAGCCTTTTGTATGGTCAAATTTGCCGACGGCTTTCAGAAGCCCCATGTTGCCTTCCTGAATGAGATCGAGGAAAAGCATGCCCCGCCCCGCGTATCTTCGGCTATACTGACGACAAGACGCAGGTTTGCTTCGGCCAGCCTGCTTTTTGCCTCTTCATCCCGTCCTTAATTCGGAGCGAAATTCCACTTCCTGCTCTGCGGACAGAAGCGGCACCCGTCCGATTTCCTTTAAATACATCCGGACCGGGTCGTTGATTTTGATACCGGGCATTAGCGTTAGCTCGCTCTCCAGCCCGTTCCCTTCTTCTTCTTCGGGATATCCGAACTGCCGGATTGGGAGCGGCCGGGTTCAATAATTTCGATTTCGAGCCCGGAAAGCCGTTCGAAAAAAGCGTCAAACTGCTCGGGCGTTAATTCAAAAGGATCCAGCTTCTCCACAATTTCATTATAAGAAAGCGAAAATTGCTCTTTGCCTTTCCGAATCAGCTGTTCCTGTACCTGTTGAAGCGTCATTTCCGTTTCCGACTGTAAATAATTAGCCATTCCAGCTCCTCCCGGTTTGCGGCACAGCAAATTTTATTGACATTTGAAACGAATTGTGATACATTTAAATGATTGAATTATTATGAGTAATCTGGATTTTAACAGATATCTCAAAATAAATCCAGTCTTTTTTACTTATTATTATAGTTTCCTCTTAATAGATTACGAGATTCCGGTCCGGAGCGATTCCGAACCGGTTTTTTTGTGAAGAAAATCACCTCATTTCATATAACGAAATGATAGGCTGTTTGCTTCGCTGATCACCGTTAATAAACTAAAAAGGCTTCAGCTTATCGCTGAAACCTTGTCGTTTGAATCGTTATGGTGCGGTCGAGAGGACTTGAACCTCCACGGCTGTTACACCACTAGAACCTGAATCTAGCGCGTCTGCCAATTCCGCCACGACCGCATGTTGAACTTGTCAACGAGAAATATCTTATCACAAATAAGAATTGAGGTCAATGTTTTTTTAGAGCGTACGGTTCAAAAAAATGTTTAACCGCCTGCCGATATCCTGCTTGATCGGTTCGAAACGCCATCCCGTGTCCGGCCTCCGGAACAATGAACAGCTCTTTATAGCCTGCATATTCTTCATACAAACGGTGCACCATCTCCGTCGGCACGTAAGTGTCCGCCGCTCCATGGATAAACAGAATGGCAGCACCGCCGCCTTCACCTTTTCAAAGCGGAAGCTTCCCCGAAGAAATAACCTGCTCGCAGCCGGCACAGAAGGCTTGTCGCATCGATAAACGGGAACGCCGGCAGCTTGAACATCCGCTTCAGCTGATAACTCAAATATGTTTGGCCGATGTGAAGGCGCAATCCGATACGATTCCTTTCACATTGACGGGCAGACGCTCGCCCGCGGTCATGAGCACGGCCGCCCCGCCCATCGATACGCCGTGAAGCACAATTTCCGTATCCGGTCCGTTCCGGGAAATGAGCCAGTCGATCCACTGTACGTAATCCCGCCGGTCCAGCCAGCCGAACCGATGTAGCGCCCTTCGCTTTGCCCATGGCTCCGGTTGTCCGGAATGAGAACGTCGTATCCGAACGTCTCGGCATAAAGCCGGCGAGCGAACCCATATCGCGCTTTGCGCTCCCCGTATACCCGTGCGCCAAAATAACGGCTCTTCGAGTCGGCGCTTTTGCCGGCAAATAATAGCCGCGCAGCTTCAGTCCGTCTTCTGTCGTGATACCGACTTCCTCGAGCGGCTGCTGCTCCAGCCAGCCGTTATCAAACGAATGCTTCCCCGGGCTGGGATAAATCGGATCACCCTCCAAAAACTGCTGCCGCTTCCGGACAACAGCCATGTTGAAAAAATGAAACGCCGCATAGGCAAGCGCGGCAGCAAGCAAGACGATAATGATCACGACGGTTAAAACAACAGTCAATCTCCCTCTCCTCCGTCCGAGATAATGTGCAGAAAGCCTCCTCATAAAAATAGCACGTCTCGGCGGCAGATGTCAGAGGGAAACAGTCACATCACTTGAGGCTTTCGGTAAAAGGACGGGCTGCTGCCGAACGCCTCGGTAAACAGCTTCGTAAAATGGCGCGTGCTGTAATATCCGACCGCTTCGGCAACCTGCTTGATCTGCATGTTGGAGCCGATCAGCAGCTCCTTCGCCTTCAGCATGCGGATCCGGGTCAAATGCTTGACAAACATCGTACCGGTTTTTTTATGAAACAGCGCGCTTAAATAATGGGAGAAACGCTCAGCATAGCCGCAATTTGCCCGATGCCGATATCATCGGCGTAATGGGCGTCGACATAATGGAGCACCTGCTCGACAAGATCGGCGGTAAGAACCGCCCCGTTCCGTCGATCATCGCGGCTTCGTCCAGCTCCTTCGGAATCGTACCGATAAATCCGGTGTACAAAAAGATGTCATCGGCAGATGGAACGTGACATGAAGCAGAATAACGCCCCAATAGGTGTTCATGCCGCTGATATCCACCATAAATTTGTAGAGCGGCACGAGAATGGTGAGCGGCGGAACGATCAGCGCGGAAACGAAGAGCGCGTAAATAAACCGGTTCCAGCCCGTCTGCCGGCGTGCAAGCGGGTAAGCGGCGATCGAGCCGATCATGACGATCAAGGCAATCGCAAAAATCGTGACGATGATATTGTTGCGGAAAGCGACTGCCAAATTCCGCTTCCCGCCAGGCGTTAATAAAGTTATCCAGATACAGATAACCGGGAAACACCCATTTAGAGCTCAAATCGTCAGCCGCTTTAAACGAGGTTGTCACCAAAATGTAGAAAGGAAGAATGTGAATGAGACAAATGACGACGGCTGTCAGATTGAGCCAGCTTTTTCTTTTTCGCTTGTCCGCGGTTACCTTCTTCATGCCGACACCTCTCTTCTACGGAGCAAAATAAGAGCCGCAATGCTGACCACGGAAATAATAATAAACATCAGTATGCCGATCGTCGACGCGTAACCCGCATCCTCGCGGCCGAAATAGAGCTGGTACATTAAAGTTGAGAGCGAAGCCGAAGCGTATCCCGGCCCGCTGTTTGTCATCGCGGCGACGACGTCGAACAGCTTGAGACCGCCGATCAGGTGAGCACCATGCTGACGGTGAACGAAGGTGCCAGCAGCGGCCACGTCACATGGAAGAAACGCGAGAGGGGCCCGCCCCGTCGATCGTCGCCGCTTCATAATAGTCCTGCGGGATGGACTGCAAGCCGGCCAGAAACAGCACCATTGCGATACCTAAGTATTGGTACGTGTTGACGAACGTAATAATCCAGACGTTCACGTTAGGATCGCCGAGCAAATTGGAGGGCCGGTCCTGGAACAGCAGCAAGATGTCGTTGATCGCCCGCCTTCGTATTGGAAAAAGAAAGTACCAGATGTAACCCATAATGAGCGCGCTGATGATGACCGGCAAATAAATAATCGTTCTCACGACGCCGCGGATGCGGATGCTCATGTTCAGAAACAGGGCGTACAGCAGGCCGATCACGTTCTGGAAGATCGTGCTTCCGAGCCCGTAAATGAATGTGTTTTTAATAACCGTCTTAATGTCGGGATCCTGTAACATCCGCTTGTAATTGTCAATCCCGATCCATTTGTAGTGCTGATTGTAGCCGTCCCAGTTCGTAAACGAGATTTGAATACCTTTAAGAAACGGGTAAAAAATAAAAATCGCGAACAGCAGCAGCGCAGGCATATAGAGCAGATTGATCACGCTCCCCGACCTTGCCAGCCGCCGGAAATAGGACGGCACCGGTCTCCCGGCCGATACCGACTGCAGTGAAAGCCGCTTCATATCTTCCATACTCTTTCCTCCTCGTTGAATCAAACAAGAGTCTTTAGACAAAAGAGGGGCGCGCGCCCCCCTTTATCGGGTTGAAACATTATTGATCCCGCAGGCGCTCATATTCCGATTTCATCTTGTCGGCAAACTGCTGCGGGCTTACGCTGCCGGCAAGCAAGGCGGTACCCGTCTTGCAGATGACATCCCACATTCCGTTCGGCAAATATACACGGTCGAAGTATGGGAATACGCGGACGCCGGCGAATTCGTCATAGTACGCGGAGAACTCATGCTCGGACGAGATATCTTAAGACCGGCGGGAAGCTTCGTCGCATTGGCGAAGCGCGACATATTTTCAGGCTTGGCGAAGAACGCGATCAGTTTCTTCGATTCTTCCAGATGCTTGCCGTCTTTCCATGCTCCCACCGTATACCTCTCGCCGCCGGAGAAATTCGTGCCGTCGCCGGCAACCATTGAAGTAAGCGGCATAATGCCGACTTTCACGTTAGGATCGACCTTGTGCACTTCATCCGCAAAGCTGGTTCCTCCTATAATAAAGGCCACCTTGCCTTGCGCGAACCGCGTCGGCATATCGCTGCGCTTGGCCGTCAGCACATCTTCGTTGATATATCCTTTTGATTTCAAATCAAGCAGTTTTTTGCGCAAGTTCCGCCCACTTGTTCCAATCGAAATTGCCGTCCAGCAAGCTTTGGGCATCGTTCTGAGCCGGACTGATGAACAGAGATGTGGCATACTGATCCAAAAACTGGCCGATCATGCCGTTATCGACGCCGGACATAAAGAACGGGGTGATTTGTCCGCCGCTGCTTGTTTTCAGCGTTTCCGCCGCGGCCAATAATTCCTCGAACGTTTGAGGCGGTTTAATGTTGTATTTGCTTAAGACATCCGCATTATACGTAATGCCGTCCTTCGCTTCGCTCAGCACAAGCGTGTAAACTTTGCCGTCTTTATCGACGACGACCGGCTTGATCGTATCGGTAAGGTTGCCCGCCACGGCTCATCTTTCAGATCCGCCAAGTAGTTGCCGTAGCGGATAATCGCCCATCCGTGCGTATCGAATACGTCCGGAAGATCGTTCGCCGCCATCTTGACCTCAAATATTTTCATATTCCGAGCCGGGGAATTGGAACTCCACCTGAATATTCGGGTTTTCCTTCATAAAGTCGCCCGCAATGCCTTTCAGCGCATCCTGAACCGCAGAGTCGGACGTCGTATTGTAGACCGTCAGCCTGATTTTGTCCCGCTCCTGAAGCGGCCGCACCCGAACCCTGGTTTTCCGTTTTGCTGCCGTTTGCCGAGCCGGACGAATTGCCTGACCCATTGCCTTGGCGTTGGGAGCAGCCCATCAGGACGAGAGAGAAAGTAAGAAACACCGTCATGATCATGAACATCGCTTTGCGCATCGTACTCGAAGCCTCCTAGGAATGATTTGTGAAAACGTATTCATTTTCTTGGGATAACTATAGCGTATTTGTTAACGCTTTCAAATGTCGTAATTCTACAATTCGCGAGCTCTTTTCAACGGTGAGCTTGCGACGTGTGTGCCGGCTAGCATGGCTCAGGACTTCTAAAAATGGGATGAACTCGGTTGAATTACTCCGACAGCGGCTAGGCGCACACGACAAAAATAAACCCCCAGATTATTCTGGAGGGCGTTGCTTGTTAAGTATGGTGCGGTCGAGAGGACTTGAACCTCCACGGCTGTTACACCACTAGAACCTGAATCTAGCGCGTCTGCCAATTCCGCCACGACCGCACGCCGTGAACACTCAATAATCCTAACATGCGGCATGGGACAAGTCAAGCGGATCGTTAATTCATTCTGTGATATTTTTCATGCTTAAAACAAGGAAGTCGTTTCCGTGCTTTAGCCGCATTAACCTATTGTAAAATTTGATGTATTTAAGTCCGACATGCAGCATTAACCGTTTTTCGGAATCATGGACACTGCATCCGGTTAACTGCTCGATTTTTTGAAGCCGGTATTTCATTGTATTGGCATGTACGAACAGCTTCTCTGCCGTTTCTGCCAGAGCGCAATTATTGGCGAAATATTCCTTTAATGTCGCTACAAGGTTGGAATTGTTGGTCCAGTCATATTCGACCAGCTTGCCGATCGTCTCCGAATATAAGCCTTCCAGCTCGTTCCAATCCTCCATCTGACTCAATATACGGTAGATGCCCAAATCTTCGTAATGGATCAAGCCGCTCTCTTCCGTAATCGGCCCGCCTAATCGAATAGCTTTACAGGATTCGGAATAGCTTCGATGAATGCCTTTCAGCCCGGGATAGAAACGTCCGATTCCGATCGTAATCGACAAATCATCGAATTCTTTAGACAAATGACGCCGAACGGAATTCGCTACATTTATTATAGCTCCCTTCTGAGGATCGTTCAGATAAAGCAAACCTTCTTTTCCACTCCCATCCTCCCTGGGGTAAAGCACGGCGATTAGTTCTTTCTGCTCGGTAATATAACGTTGTGAGTGCTGAGACGAAAAATTTCGGCCACTCTGCGCATCAAAATCCGTTTTCGTTCCTGATACCGCAATGATTCATTGTCACCGCTTTTGGAAAGGTGAGGACGTTCCCCGCAAGCGATTGTAAACACTTGATAATTTTTGCTTAGGTCCCAGCCGAAATGGTTTCCTTTCATAATCATTTCAGCGTTCTCCTGAACTTGTCCAAGCAGCACTTCCGATAAAAAGTCGTCCTTGTAGTTTTGTTCGACATCCGACTTTGTCATTACCTTAAGAAATTCCATCGCCATTAGCGGCACCGTGCGATCGAGCACATGGAAATCGCTCTCCAGAAACTCCCGCTTCGTTTGCCAGCATGTTACTTCGCCGCATAATTCGTCGTTCAGCAACAGCGGAGTCACAATGCACGGGGTCATTTGTCCATCCAGCGTCCGCTGCATCCGGATCGTGCGCTTGGCAGATTTCAACTCATTCTTCTGCGCCCGTGTCAAACGAGCAACATTCCTCCCCTGAAAATATCCTTCAAGGGTTGGAATCTCCGATCCTACCGTAAGGATATTACCTGTCATCTGTTGTACAGCACTAATCAAAGCAGGTATCCCTTTGCCCCCCATCGCCAGTTCCGTTATCCATTGGAAGAACGATTCCTTCTGTTCTTCTCCGGGGTTGGACTTCCTAAGCATCAGTTCAATGAGAGGAGACATAATATCCAGATAGGAAACTTCGTTATCGATTTCGATGATGGGAAAATCAAACCGATTCCCCGCTTCCAAGATAGCTTGCGGAATTTCATCGACATAACGGTGTGTTTTAACCGCCAATGCCGAGCTTCCCACTTCGTGTAGCTGTTCAACCAGACGAGAAATAGCTTCCTCATCTTCTTTAATAGGGTATAAACTAGTAAGAAGCAGTTCGTTGCCTTTCAACCATCGAATGACATCCGGCACTTCCATAACCGTAATATGATTAATAATTTTTTCGAGTCCTTTTTCTCCCGCAACGACTTTACATCGGGTTAGTCCACCAATACCCATTGCTTCTCTTACACTAACACCCATCCGGCTCACCTTCTTTACAAGTGCCTACTTGCTACCTTTTCACTATTCAAAACTATTCGATGAAATGTATTGTAATTCCGTAAGCCTGCCTGATCTGAAAAGCTTGCTGATTAGGTTCCTATTATCGGATCTTTCACGAGCCTCTCCCTCATTTTAGATGCAGTTTTATTTATCATGACGAGCCTTCAGGGAATAGAGCGCTCCAATAAAAAATAATGTATATAATAAATTTATTTGTAATTGAAACTATCCTAAGAGCTGACTCTAAGGTTTGTGATTATAATGATCATGATTGTAACTTGAAAGGTCTATATGGTTTTCAATCCATCGTATCGCCTCCTCTTCAGATCGTATTACCTTATGCAGCAAGTTTTCCAGCCCGGGATAATCACTCTTTCTTAAAGTCCTCATTTTAGGGTCTTTATTTTCCGCTATTTTCAATACTTTATTTGCCGCGATTTGCGATGTTTGCGATATGCTTCTATATTTTTCAGCAAGTTGCGCATAGTCGGGGCAAATATCGGAGTAAGAACGCAGTATATTCGAATAATGCGTCCGAGAATCATAAAATCTTCTAATATTCCAATAGATCTGATTTAATTCTCGTTCTTCCTCAATAACAATTGTTTTCAAATAGTGAATGAATTCATAGAAAGCCTCGACACCAATCCTCTTCTCCTCTCCTATTGGCACCCAAACAGGGAATGGTTTCTCTCCCCGATTTATTAAAGTATTATTATAAATCGTTTCTAGAATAAATTGTTTTCTGTGCGGCACTTCAAATCGTGATACATCAAAATACGTAAAGTTAAACCATTGATCTTGATTGCTCGACTCATGCAATGCGGCCAATGAAGCCATTGCTTGAAGGATAATATGGAGACTTACTTCCCCTGCATATTTGTAGTAGTGATCACATATATATACTTTATCGCCATGTATTTTAATTATCTCAAAATAATGATTTATATGTTTGTCTTGGTAACATAAGCTGAACGGTAATTCATATACATCTGCGTTGACCATTAATGTATGACCACAATTCAGTTTTTCTTCCATATGTTTAACAAGTTCCTGTTGGTCTGAAAACTTGAAATTGTAAGTCAATATCTTTCCACACTTATTCAAATGATTGGAAATTTCTCGATATAAATGCGAAAAGACAACCGTATCTTTGTTATTATAGGAGACCATTCCTGCCTGATTCCATAAGAAGTCGACAGATCCTAGTGCCCTTGTAAGAATTGCATTAACCGTTAGACCGAAGCAATTAAGATCTTTGCGGTAAAAAATATCGAGGTTTTCTACCATCAGTGAATTCCTCCTTGGGAGTTGCCAGACTCATGTTAGCCGAATCTTCGGAAAGGTCTGGTTTTTCCTGATTTCAGAAAGTCTTTCCATTTTCACGAGGCATTTTGATTACTCCAAACCGTTCTCACCCCTGATTGCTGTATGTATATAAATATATTACTATATTACTCAAGTTCTACCAAGTGTCTCCGTTACTTTTCTTGTTGTGCTGTATATATGGGTTGAACGTTTTCCGGCACACACCCTTCAAATATTACCCTTTAGAAATTCTATTTAATTGGAGTATTTTTCAACAACAGCTACAATTTTTTTAATAGATGAAAAGTTATCGGAAATTAACTCCTCATCCGGGAAAATAATATTTAGTTGGGTTTCAAGTTCTACAACAACTCTTATAGTATTCATTGAATCCATTCCATACATAACAAGATCATCGTCTTCATCAAATTCATTATTGTTTATTATTTCTTGAACTACTTTAGTTATAATGTCCTTTGTTACCATTAGATTATCCCCTTTAAACCGTCAAAGTCATCAAATTTTTTCTGATTTCTAACTCCAAATTTACAACATCATTTATTGTGGACAATACTTTATTCAGTGTACCTTCCTTTTGAAGCAGAAGATGTTTCATCAGCAAAGCACCAATCAAATTCCATTGTTCTGCTGCTTTACGCAAATCAACTTTTACACTATCAAAATTAATTTTACTCTTTTTAGACAGATAATCTAAGAGTAAGATAAACTCAGTTCTACCTGATATAACTTTACTAAGTTGATAAATTATTTGAGGTCCATCTTCAAACGAAAATTTTTTGCTGCTGATATCCGAACAAAATTGTTGCATTCGAGAATATAAAGAATACTCTCCGTATAATCCGCTTGTTAATTCATTCCGAAGTAGATTGCGATTGTTTGGAATATCGGAGTCCTTCTTTCCATGATATACAATTATTGATTTGCCACCTTGTAGAAATTCCTCAAATGACATACACACATGTTCAATAGCATAATAAGGGTCGATTCCCATTATTTTTTTTTTGCCCATGTCTACATCTGTAACGATAAAGTTATGCACTATATCATTTTTTTTTCTGTAGTTTTTATCCCATGGTACCCAATATGCAGAAACTGAAACAATTACGGGATAACCCATTGTTATCGACTCGTTCAAATGAGAAATAATCAATTTTTGCTCACTAAAAAGATACCGGTTAAAAATCAGACCATGATGCTCTTTGAGTAGATCTAACTTATTATTTTTCCAACAAAACGAATTTTTTATTGAATCTGCACATGACGTGTAAGGAAAATCCCAAGAGTTTAAAAACATTAACTGATAATCTGAATCAAGCCATTCAGCATAAGTTGCAATGGAATCGTCAAAACAAGAAGGTGCTACGATTCGCTGATCAACAAACCGTTCATTTTGCTTAATTTTCATCCGCATAAACTGGCTAGTCCCCCGCAATGTTACTTTCTATTACAGACAATAGGTCGCTAACTGTTATTGTTGAAGAAACTAAATCCTCATAGTCAAATTCGAATCCGAAGTTTAATTCTATTTCTACAAGCAGTTTAATAAAACTGAGTGAATCCACGCCAAAGTACTTGATATCTCGATTGATATTGTTTTCATTAAGATCAATAGCAGAAGATGTGATATTACTCAAAATAACTTCAAGCTTTTTTTGTATGACGTTTGCAGTCGGATCTTTTACTGGTTGGTAACTAACAAATGGATCGGGTAATGCTTGCGCATTTACCTTTCCGTTTGGTGTTAAAGGGACGGCATCCAAATAAACAAATTTATTTGGAATCATGTATTCCGGAAAAGTGGATCTAAGCATTAAGATCAAGGCATCTGACTGAATTTGATCTGCTACTACATAAGCAATTAGCTGTTTGTTTCTACTAGCATCGGTTTTCATGGTTACAAATGCGTTTTTCACCAGACCACTTTTCAATAATTGATACTCAATTTCTTTTAGTTCAATGCGAAACCCGCGTATTTTAACTTGATCATCTTCTCTTCCAAGATACTTAATGTTTCCATCATGCAATTGCATTGCCAAATCACCGGTTCGATAGAGGCGTTGGCCATCGCCATTTGGATTTAGTATGAACCTTTCGTTGGTTAATTTGGGGTTATTCAGGTAACCTCGAGCTAATCCTGTTCCAGCAAGAAATATTTCGCCAACTTCTCCATTCTTCACTTGGTTGAAATTAGCGTCTAGAATATAGACATTCGTATTATCAATCGGTTTCCCTATACTAACTAGTTTAATTTCTTTATCACGATCAAAAAAATAACATGTTGAACAAACACTGTTTTCTGTTGGACCGTATTCGTTATAAAGAAGTACGTTTGGCAATTTTAGGTAATGTTCTTCAACGAGATGGGGTGTAAAATCCTCACCTGCAATAGTGATAAATCTCATATTACTAAGTAGATCGAATTTTTCGCCAAGTAATTCCTGGTAAAAGGACGGTACGGACAAAAAATGACTTACTTTCTCATCTGAAATAAGTTTCTGTAAATATTTAATGTTCAGTCTTTGGTTCTGACTAATAAGAAGAAGTTTAGCACCTGAAAGAAGTGTTGTGAATATATCCTCAACTGAACTGTCAAATGATATTGACGGAAGCTGTAATACTACGTCTGATGATGACATCTTATAAAAATTTTTTCTCCAGGTAATTGTATTAACAATTGCCTTGTGTTCAATCATTACCCCCTTAGGAGTCCCTGTCGAACCAGATGTATAGATAATATAAGCCAGATTATTCGACTGCGAATATATATCTTCGTGTTTTTCCTGAGGTTGGCTTTCCTTGTAGCTAACTTGTTCATCCAAGAACATAAAACTAATATCAGACTGGAAAAATTTCTGTTCAAGTCCTCTTTGACATAAAATTATTCTAGCTTGGCTATCGCTAACCAGATATGACAAGCGATCTTGAGGGTAGTCGGGATCAAGAGGCAGGTATGCCCCTCCAGCTTTAAGTATTGCCAATATTCCAGTAATCATGTCCAATGATCGATAACTCATCAGTCCAACCACACATTCTGGGCCTACACCGCAATGCTTTAGTTTATGAGCAAGTATGTTTGATTTCTGGTCCAACTCCGAATAAGTGAGCGGTGTCCCTTCATATTGAATTGCAATATTATCGGGCGTAAGCTTCACTTGCTCCATAAACAATTGATGCAATGTATTAGGGACTGTTTCTTCCAAGATCTTATTACTTTTCTTTGACATTGGAATAGTCATTGTGAGCCTCCTCATATTTCAACAATAGATGCATACTTTGCGTCACCCTTTAATTCGTCCTTGTTTGTATCAGAAAACATTCTCTCCCAAAAACTTTTTTTCCAAGTAACTGTGTGACCGTAATCCTTTTGACCATAGGTATAGAGAAAGCTTGTTTCTTCAAAATCAAATTGCTGTAACAAGCCTTCTTCATAACCATCATTGTAGATTTCATTAAGATAAAATAATGTAAAATATACGGCTTCCTCTAGACCCGTCTTTTTAGAAAATTCGACAGCGACTTTTAACGAGTCATTATTCATAAACTGAAGAATATACTCACGCACATCACAAAATTTGATAAGATTTAAATCACTGTTTAGAGCAACCCAAGAAGCGTTGCTAGCCTCTTTGTAATGGTGGCAGCACTGATGAATAAAGAAATGAACAGGGTTTAAATAGTGAAAACTGGAGGCTGGGTCCTTAATTGATTCATTAATCATGATTTCGACCGGCTCCATTTTTAATTCCAGATCTAAACTGAAAGAGAAATCAATTTGAGTCACTTGTGCATACTCAGATTGATGCAATTTCAAAAATGGCAGCAGATTATTCATATTTGTTTGCCACAAGATGGCTTTCTCGCGTTTAACAGGAAGAATAGTATTAGATTTTTTATCATAGTCCCCTTCAACGTAACCAAGTGTCTGCATAATGGATCGAACTCGTTTAACATCACTTCGACGAATTAGACAATCCATATCATTCACAGTTCGAATACCATGATTTTTGTACATATGGGGAATTAAGTAGGCACCCTTCAGGGGAACAAATGGAAGGTCTTCTTTCTCAAACGCCTTTGATATTGTTGTAATTTCATGCAGATACACTTTATTGCGTTCAGCTGTACCTAATTTATGAAAATTAAATACTTGCGCTAGACGAAGAGGTACTTTATATCCATACCCTCTTGTCTGTAAATTGTACCAGGCCAATGGAAGGACTTTGTTTTTCACCGAGTAACGGAATACCAAATACCAATCGATTTCCTGATTCATTAGTTCCTCAATCTGGATTTCATTACTTTGTGAAAAAGTGAGCCGGCTGAGCAATGTTACCAATTTTTGTTCATTAGATAGGTAAAAACTCATTTTAATACCTCCTAGGATCCAGTTCCCTTGTATGATCGAATACCTGTAAACCAAAATAAATATGCAATGATAAACATCACTATACCTATAGCCGGTGCCCCTAAATACAAATAGGAACTGGTTTCATTCTTATTCAGTAGATAGGCTGCCGGATAATAATTCACAAACGCATACGGTATAATAAAAGTAAGCATGAACTTAATAGATTTGCTATAGATGGATAAAGGATAATCGATAAAGTTTCGCACCCCATAAATAACTGCATTCATAACAGAGTTTGACTTAACCGTCCAAAAGCTGACTGCTCCAGTCCCAACAAGAATTGCAGAATGGATGCACGTTGCTCCAAAGATTGCAAGTAAGAAATAAATAACTTTTGTTATCGACCAATTTATTCCAATGTGGGGGGAACAAATAACAAAAATAAAAATACCGAGAAATATATGACCTAAAAATCCATGATAGGACTGTTTTAAAATCATATTAAGAAATGGGTTCATAGGTTTAGTTAAGATCAAATCGAATGATCCATCACTTATCATACTTTCCAATGATCGCATCGGAGTCCAAAAAATCAAGCAAGCGATCCCATATGAGAATAGATTTAAATTGTATAACCATAAGATGTCGTAAAATTCCCAACCCTTAATTTCTTGAAACTTAAGAAGAACAACCCATAGTCCCAAATAATTAATAAAGTACGTGAAGATATTGATGCCGATATCCATATAAAATGAAAACCTGTATTCCATTTTTGATTTCAAGTAAATAATAAAAAAACGAACAATAAGTTTTGCAGTCTGCATTTTATCCACCTTGTATGACGAGTTTTTTTATACCCGCATTCCAAACGATTATTGAAAATGCATATAATCCCACAATCCAAAACCCCTGTTCAATTAAAAAATATATAGACTGCTTAATTGAAATCTTTCCCAAGTAGATTGATATTGGTACATAAAAAATAAGCTTAAAAGGGAAAAAATTTGATATGCGGTCAAGGAAGTGAGGAAAGAACCATATTGGTATCCAGGCTCCGGCAAATATACGTATTAAATCCTCTAAAAACCTACTAAAATACCAAACTGAAACAATCCAAAATCCAAGAATTCCAAAAATAAATGAAATAAGGTATTTAATTATAACTGCATTCACTGTTGCAAAAGCAAAAATGAATAAATGAGTCCAATCAGGAATTTGTAAATGAAAGACAAAGAGCCCGATTATTATGACTGGAACTAATTCAAAAAGAATACGATAAATATTATCACCTATTACACCACAAAATAAGTACGTTTTGTAACTTATAGGCTTGATCAAGTCAATAGCTATTTGTCCACTCTTTATTTTTGAATCAATGTCGTATATTAGATTGTTACTCACAAGAACTGATATTATAGTGCTGATTGTTATATAATTGGTCATATCCCTAAAGGATATATTCCCTGTGCTGGTTGCAACATCTTTAATAAGCAAAGCTTCCCAGATGTAATATTGAACGAATAAAACAATTATACGGCCAATCAGACCAAGTAAAAAATTTGTTCGATACTTTAAATTTGTTTGAATTATATTTCTGATATATTCTAAATAAAGCTGCATGTCCCACCTCCCCATTTACTCCTGAGAAGATATTTCTTCATATATATTGCGGATTATTTCCTCAGTCTGGACTTCAATAATTCTTATATCCCTTACGTGAGCAATCTCCATGATCCTAGATATGATTATGCTAGGATTTACAATAGATTTGTTATAAGTAACTGCCAATTTGTTTGTTTCAAGATCTACAGAGAGAACACCTGGTATTTGCAATTTATTGTAATCAAGAACAGGATTAATAGTTTCCACAACAACTACTTCCTGATTTCCAAATCTGTTTTTCATGTGCTTTAAGTCGCTATCAAGCATAATGGTTCCTTTATCGATAATAATCACTCTAGAACATAATTTATCGATATCTTGCATGTCATGCGTCGTTAAAATAACTGTTGTTTGTTTGACTAAATTGATTTGTTTTATAAAATTCCTGATCTTCTCTTTGACAACAACATCAAGACCAATGGTTGGTTCATCAAGAAATAATATCTCGGGATTATGCATCAATGAGCAACAGATATCAGCTCTCATTCTTTGTCCAAGGCTTAATTGTCTCACAGGAATATCTATAAATTCCCCTAAACTCAGTAGATCAAAAAAGCATTCCAAATTTTCTTTATAAACCTTATCAGGAATTTTATACATGTATTTTAGAAGCTTTAATGTTTCTGATACAGGTATGTCCCACCATAACTGTGTTCTTTGACCAAAAACAACTCCGATATTTCGCGCATGCTCTTTTCGGTTTTTAAACGGATTTATCCCATTAACCACAATTTTTCCACTACTAGGAACAAGAATCCCTACCATCATTTTTATAGTAGTAGATTTCCCCGCACCATTTGGCCCTAGAAACCCTATGATTTCCCCCTTATTTATAGTAGTGGAAATGTTGTTAACCGCCTTTTTAATGGTATACTCCCGATTAAAAATGCTTTTTAATCCCCCCCATTTACCGTGTTGCCGTTTCACTAATCGAAAGTCCCTTGATAAATTTTCAATTACAATCATACTCATGCTTAATTGCCTCCGCCGCTAATCAAGCCACTTTTCGTTTTCGATAACTGCTGTGTGAGATTAGAAATTCTCTCTATGAATTTATTTTTTGCTCCAAATGCATTGCGAAGTATCTTTGTACTCGGGTCAACGACTCTAGAATATGGCAGTATTGCTTCACTTCGAATAATTAGTGATAAGGTCATCTCATCAGATGGCAATACTCGATGAAACATGCCTGCAGGGAAATAATAAACATCCCCTTTTTTCATTAGAGTACTCCCCGTTAATTCCAACTCAACATGGTTTCCGTTCCCTTGTTTAACATTATAGGTTTCATGTGTATAACTGCCGCATAAAATAGTTGAACAAAAATTGAATCGATGATCATGTATACTTTCAAATGGCCACTTATTTTCTGGCCAGTAATGGAGTCGCATGCGCGGTCCATCAAAATTGTCATTCCATATTACATACTTTTCAAAGCCCAAGGGATGAAGCTCCATTAGGGATGCTAATTTTAGAGTTTGTTCCTCATTATTACATTCAACGAGCCCATTCAACCAATCCATAACTTGTTCCAAATTTGCATAGTTCTTTACAAGTTGACACAGATCTTCTTCATTTTCCTTATTTGTTAGTGCATTGGTTTGACGAACCAGCTCCATAAAATCATTTATTGCAATCATGGTACCAACCTCGTCTCCAGGAGGATGCCGACACGATGTACGATTTGTTCATGAATCGTGTTTTTTTCAAGCGCTCCATTAATAAATAACGTATCTTTGGGGAGGACTTCAAGAAATGATGACCGAACTTGTTCGAATACTTTCGTATCTTTTTCTTCATATTTCATATTTTCATTCCCATCTCGCTCCATTACCCTTTTCAATGTTATTTCGGGTTCTAAGTCGAGAAAAATCGTTAGATCTGGCTTCTTTAATGTTCCATAAATGTTGTCCAAATAGTCATAATCCAGGCCTCTTGTTCTGAAAAATGCATAGGAACTATAAATATATCGATCGGATATTACGTGCACTCCATTATGTAAGGCCGGTTCAATTTCTTTTGCCATGTGCCATGTTCGATCGGCTGCTGAAAGTAATGCTATCGCCTTCATATTAGGACATATCCCATGATCCAAGTATTCTCGCACCCTAGTATCATTACGATAGTAGTCCGTCGGTTGTTTAGTTAGAAGTATTTTTTTGCCTTTAATCAAAAACCAATCGTTTAGCAATGAAATTTGTGTCGTTTTTCCAGCCCCATCTAAACCGCATACAGCAATCAACAAGCCACTCACAATGTCATTCCTCCATTTACATCTATTGATGCACCCCAAATATAAGATGACCTGTCATCTAACAAAAATGTGATAACATCTGCCACTTCATGAGGCTTTCCAATATATTTGGCAAGCGTCTTTTCTTTATGGAACTGTTTCCTTTCCTTGGATTGGACTTGTGACATTGAAGTATCAATTATTCCGGGAAGAACTGTATTCACCCTAATATTTCGGTCTGCAAGAGAAACACTTAAGCTTTTAGCCAAGCCAATCAAAGCAGCCTTGGACGATGAGTAAGCCGGGTCTTTGCTGCCGGTTTTGGCGGCGGTTGATGAAACTATAACTATATTTTTTAATTGTGTAGTTTTGCGTGAAACAATATACTTAACAATTAAATAAAGAGACTTCACGTTAACATCATGAACTTTATCCCATAAATCACAATCATAATCCTCTATCGGAGTATTCGGATAAATCCCCGCTAGATGAACGATTGTATCTATCTCTTCCAACCGCGCTCCTATACCATGCCTCAAACATTCGGTAATGCTATCGCTGCTTGATAAATCGCATTTATACCATTGATAAAATTGATGTAATTGCGATTTACTGGGCTTAATATCCAGACCAATTATTTTATATATTCTTCCATCTAAACCATCAATTAGTGATGAAGCGATATCACCACTAGATCCAGTTACTAATATTGTTTTCAAATGCTACCTCCAGCCAAACCTAAATTTGCTTTAAGTAGGTCCTGCTCTGGATCATAGGCTTTGTTTCTTAAGTAGATCTTAACATCTTCTTGATCGCCGTCATAAATCAATGTCTGTCTCTCCACCACCGTAATTCCTGAATTTTCGAGAGCATCTAATTTCTTTTTGTTATTCCCAAGCATGATTACCTCTTGAATACCAAAATAATTCAGTATTTTCGCTCCTACCCGAAAATCTCTACGGTCTTCAGTACCCAATCCCATTTTGATATACGAATCCGAAGAATTAATGCCTTTGTCCATCAAATTATAGGATTCCAGTTTAGCAGCGAGACCGAATCCCCTTCCTTCGTGGTTAGCATGATAAGTAATAATGCCTCTTCCTTTTTTGGCTATATATTCCATAGCCTTATCAAGCTGCCATTTGCAGTCACAGCGCTCGCAACCAAATACTTCGCTGGTTATACATGAAGAATTTAAACGGTAATATATAGGCCCTTTCCATCCTTTCACCTCACCTTTTACTAATGCGAGATGTTCGGATGATCTTCCACCATCTTCAAAATCATTAGATATTGAAAAGCAATATAAAAAAAATGTACCAAACTTTGTATTCAGGCTCCCTTTTACAACATTGTTGATACGTAAATGATTATGATTAAAAACGAGGCTATTCAAACTTATCTCCTCCAATCAGATCATTACCTTCTGGTTCTATACTTAGAAGTATATAACAAACGAACTCTATAAATACAAAAAACGTAAATTATTAATATCTTAATTATATTAGTACGGTTCAAAAAAACTTGACGCATGATTCTTTGCAGGATACCATTATTCAAAACAGATACCTTATTATTCTTTTTTAGGAGGAAGATTTTCTTTGAACAATATTAATCTCAGCTTTTCTGAAAGAATTTGTGAACAAGTCAAATTAAAGAAATCCCATGCTGTAGTAGGTCTGGATCCAGATGTTAGAAAAATACCATCATTTATAATTCAAAAAGCAATAAATTCATTTGGTCAAGGTCCGGAAGCAGCAGGTAATGCCATTTTTCAATTCAATCAGTTAATTATTGATACCATAATGGATTTTGTAGCGGTAGTTAAACCGCAATTAGCTTATTATGAAGTCTTTGGTTCTTCAGGTATAGATGCATTTTGGAGAACAGTTGAATATGCACATTCAAAAGGGTTAATCGTTATTGCCGATGCAAAAAGAGGAGATATTTCTTCAACTGCGGAAGCCTATGCACAAGCATTTTTGAAAAAGTAAACATTTGGAAATATAGCACTAATTGGGTTGATGCATTAACAATTAACCCCTACTTGGGGAGGGATGGCCTTCTCCCATTTATCGAATCAACTAAAGTAAATAGTTCGGGAACGTTTATTTTGCTCAAAACAAGCAATCCATCGGCCGGAGATCTACAAGACATTCAGATGCAAAATGGCTTAAAGCTCACGGATAAAGTTAGCGATCTCATTGTATCCTTGCAACAAGCGGAAGATTCCAGCTATACCTATTCATCGATTGGTGCTGTTATTGGTGCCTCATACCCTAAAGATCTACAATATTTTAGAGAAAAATTGCCTCGTTGTATATTTTTGGTCCCTGGATACGGAACTCAGGGTGATTTTAGTGAGAACATTAAATATGCATTTAATTCAGATGGATATGGAGCATTAATAAACGCCTCAAGAAGTATTAATTACGCATTCGGTGAGCATATAGATGCATCTGAGGAAACGATAAGACAGATGATTCGCGATGCTGTTATTAAAATGAACGAAGACATTAATTACAATTTAGAGTTGGCAAACAAAATTCATTGGTAAATCAAAAGTTTTGTCGTATTCTTGAATTAGTGAACTATTAGGCTTACCAATTATTAAATTTATACAGAGTAAAGGGATAACCCCCATTCTCTCACATCAGCACAAACTGTTTCGAATATGAAGGTTCTAGAAGGACATAATAACAAGAAAGTAAACTTTTCAGCCCTTTCGCTTCTTTCTATAAGGAGTCGGCAGGGCAATATTTGTGTTCCGAAATATTTCCCATCCACCTCGTCTTTAGCTCCAAAATTACCTTTGAGTCTTTTCCTTTTATCCCCTGTAATAACTGGGGGGATAAGTAATATAACGCAAAAGTACAGCATCGAGTTCAATTCACAGCTCACCCAGAAAGCTTCATTGGTATAATTATACGAAATGCCTTTATCGGATTGCCTAAAAGGTCTTAAGGTTTTCTAATGTCTATTTAGGGATTCACTCTACTGGATAACTTCATTATCGCGGATTTCGACTATTTAGAACCCAACACAGTTAATTTAGACTCAGTTAATTATCCTCTTACTTCCGTAACTTTTTACATTGTTTAATCGAAATTGTGTTGGCGTTTGGCCAATAAAACGTTTGAACAATGCACAAAACTGAGCTGAACTATTATACCCTATCTCTTTTGAAACAACAGCGATGCTTAAGTCAGTAGTTTTAAGTATTTCCATTGATTCCTTAATTCGCAGCTTATTTATATGATACATTGGCGATACTCCAAAAACTTTTGAATAAGTATTACATAAATAAGTCGGATTACAGTCAATCAACCTACTTAAATCGTTTAAGGTAATGTTTTTTTTATAGTTTTCTCTTATAAAACGGTTGATAATAATTAATCTATTATCTATTTCTTTTTTAACTATCTCCGTCCTAGTTTCACGACTTTTATCTTGATACAATCTAAAAAGGTATCTCATAGCTTTTTGGAGATTTTCAAAAAGATCATGTTTTGCAGTAAATACGTTATCAAGAATCTCTGATAATTTGAGCCTTTTTAGTTTGTAATTATCAAGAATAATAGTATCTTTGAAATTATAGGTAAAATAATCCATTATAATGTAGCGTACTGTTATTGAACTTTCCTTAATATCAGTTGCAGCAATCTTGCACCCACGATTCGAAAGTTTGAAAAGCGAGGCATATCCATCAGGTAAAATAATCGTTTCTTCTCTTCCAATATGCACTTTAATCCCGCCTGTTGTCATTAAGAACACTAACTGTCGTGTTTTATTATTAATTTTAATAGATGAATTTGGTAAAAGTGTGGATGTGTTTACACTATATATTTTATACACCTTCTAAATCCCCCTTTATTCCAGAAATTTTAATATTATCTCTCTTGTTCACTAAATGGATCACCCCCGTTAATCAAATCCTTAAACTGATTAGAAAGCTTATAGATTACTTAACTAACACCACCCTTTCAAAAGATTGGATTTTTTTGAATTCACTTTATCACCTGCATTCAAATTTGTATACAAGTTAGGGGAAGTTGCCGGCTCCTGCCGGCAGAGGTTTATTATACTTCGGATAAAATACCTTGCGTTTTAAAGATGGAACGAATTTCATTCACATGCCCGGTAAAATTACTATCGTTTCTCGATTCGCTATTACGAGGTCTTGGAAGGTTGATGCTAATATCTTTAACCAACTTTCCCGGCCTGCTGCTCATAACGAGCACCCGATCCGACAAAAAAACGGCTTCTTCGATACTGTGTGTAATAAATATACAAGTAAATTTATATTTGTTATAAATTCTCAAAAGATCGTACATCATCTGTTCTCTGGTCAAAGCATCAAGTGCCCCAAACGGCTCATCCATGAACAGAAGCTCCGGTTCTTGAATCAATGCTCTACAAATCGCAACTCTTTGTCGCATGCCTCCGGACAACTCATGCGGATATTTGTCTTCAAATCCCTTTAAACCGACAAGCTCCAGCAGTTCTTTTGCACGCTCTTTATTGGTTTTTCGATTCGGTCTTGACCACCAGCTGATTCCCTGAATTTCCAACGGAAGCAGCACATTGTCAATCACGCTGCGCCAATCAAGCAATACGTCTTTTTGGAACACGACCGCATTGCCGTCTACCGGACCATTTATTTTCTCCCCATTGATGCGAATGGAGCCATGAGGTGTCGTGTCCAATCCCGCAATCAAATTCATCAATGTACTTTTGCCGCAGCCGCTCGGACCAACGATTGAGACAAAAGAACCGGAATCCAGATTCACACTTATTTTGGATAAAGCCTGCACAGGTCCAGTCCGGGTCTGGTATATTTTTTCCACTTGATCCAAATTGATGGTTTTGCCGCTCAAACTCACGACCTCCTTTTTAGGTCTTGGTACCAAGGCATCGCCAAACGTTCGAGAAAATGAACGATATAAAATAATCCGATCCCCATCACAGCAAGAATGAATAGCGCACAAAACTCCAATGTCGTATCCAATTGAGAGTTCGCCACCAGTTGCAGGTACCCTATCCCTTGAGAGCTGGCCACAAATTCGGCTACAACAGCCCCGACCACAGACAACGTAATGCCTACTTTAAATCCTCCGAACATACTTGGAAGTGCTTTTGGGAGCCGAAAATAAGTGAAAATTTGAAGCTCCGACGCTCGCATAGAACGCCCCAACCGGTACATTTCTTTATCCATCGACTGCAATCCGACTACAGCATTGATCACGACCGGGAAAAACGATATAAGAAAAACAATCAGTACTTTCGTCTTTAACTCATAACCGAACCAAATGACAAGGAGCGGAGCAAGAGCGACCATTGGAATACAGTGGATCCCGATCAGAATGGGATAAATCGTGTTGGCGAAATATTTGGAGTGAACAATTAATATGGCGATCGGGATGCCAATGATGACACTCAGGAAAAACCCGAGAAGCACTTCTCCCAAAGTATATGAGCTATGTGTCATTAACGGTCCGGCATCCTGTATAAACCGTTCGGCAATGCTTATAGGCGAAGGAACGAGATATTCCGGAATCGAGAATACAAGATAGAGAAGCTGCCAAATGACAAGAAGAGCGATCAAAGTAAGGGAAACCGAAATGCTTTGGGAATTGAGCCTCCATTTGAAGCGCCATTTATTTGGATTGCTCACTTGTTCTTGTATAACAAGCTGGATTGGTTCATCTCTCATAAATGATTTTCCTTTCTGGAATTCAGAGAATGCATTATTTTGTCACAATGGGCAAAAAATCGTTCGTATAATATGCAGGCAAATCTTTACGCGCTTTGATGAGTTGGGTGCTTTCCAATATATCCAGTGTCGATTTAAAGTTATTTTCGTCCATCCAGCCAAAAGGATGATTCGTATTATCCAACAGCTCGGCCGTTCTTTTAATTTGATTGACGAAAAGTTCCTCGTTCACCGTTTCAGGAAACAGCTTCTTCATAATTTTCGTCGCTTCTTCGGGATTTTTCATCGTAAATTCCATTCCTTCGTTTATGGCTGCAAGAAAACGTTTGGTCGTATTTGGATTTTCTTTTAGAAATTCCGTATTGGTAGCCAGAGTCAAGCCTGCAACATTAAATCCGTAATCTTTCGCAAACATGACTTCCAGCTTTGTGCCCAGCTTCTGCTCGAACATTGGAAGTTCATTCGTCGAGAAGCATTCGATGGCGTCCGCCTGTTTTGTTAAAAAAGCCGAATTGCGAGCAGAAGCCTCCAGCTTGACTTGGGTAATTTTAGACGGGTCAACTTGATTGGTTTCTAAAAATTTATCGTACAGTTTGGTGAAGGTAGAGGTTGGCGACATGACGATCTTTTTGCCTTCCAAATCTTTCGGCGTCTTGATTGGTTTATCTGGGAAGGAAAGGATAACGAGTGGCGATTTAGTCATATAAGAAGCGATCATGGTGACGGGCATATTTTCAGCTATTCCTTGCGAAGGCTCAACGGTGGATACGACGGCGTAATCGTCATTTTTTTGGGCGACAGCCTGAAGCGCCGGTGTAGATCCGCTGCCTTCCATAACTTTCACGTTTAATCCATATTTCGAAAAAATACCTTTTTCTTGGGTGATGTAAAACGGAGTGAATTCACCCTTTATTTTCCAGTTCAATCTAAACGAGATGTCTGTTTTCTCTGGAGGAGGCAGCGTGGTCGATAAATCGCCGGATGAAGTATTTTCATTCACAGCCGCAGCCGGCGGCTTTGTTGTCTGCTGTTCTGTTTTGTTCCCGCAACCCAAGATCGAAACAAACATAATTGCAACAACCATTAACATGCTAACTCTGTACCGTTTAATAGAAATCTCCTCCAAATAAAAATTTTTTATCATCCTGACATTCAACGGGGTTGATGAAATCAGGATGTCTTACAGCCGAAGCCCCCAAGCATCCCCCACTGTTTTTTGTCTATTTACTCACCCCCCCGAAATACTTTCACTTTCACAATAAAAGCTTGTTACATTTTCTGACACAATTATAGCAATTTAATGAATGATCTAATATGTGTGTAAAGACAAATTAAGATTCGGAGATATGTCTGCAGAGCCAAAACCATTAACATATTTCCAATAATATCCTCAGTAATCTGAAGCGAGACTGCCAAAAAAAGACCAGCAATTAAGATAGCTGCTGGTCATTACTCTATTGCTTGGCTTTAATAGGTGATTTGACTTCGGTTCGCAACGCCAGTCAAGTACGCCATTTATCTTGCTCGCCAACATTAGCTGAATAATCAAGTTGCATGTCTCAAGGCATAAACGAACATGAGGATTGTCTTGATTCCGCGGCAATAAGGATCATTTGCGAGCAACGCTTTTTCTCATCAACGCAATAAAATACGGTGCACCCAATAGTGCGACAACAAGTCCGGAAGGGATTTCCTTGGGACTGAATAAGAGGCGGCCGACCAAATCTGCGGTCATGAGAAGCAATGCGCCAATCAACAGCGTCGCGGGAAGCAAACGACGGTGGTTGTGGCCGATAAGAATCCGGGCCGCATGCGGAGCGATCAGACCGACAAAACCGACCGTTCCGACCGTCGCTACCGCGGCAGCTGCGATAGCGACGCCGATAATACCCGCCCAAATCCGGGTCCGTATGACATTTACGCCGAGTCCGGTCGGAACCTCATCGCTCAGCGCAAGCAAATCCAGCTTGCGGCAGAGCCACCAGGCGACAGGGAGCAGCACGGCTGGCCAGATCATAAGCTGCCACAGTTCTTCCCAAGTACGGGCGTACGTACTGCCCGCCAGCCAGGAGAGCGCCGCGCTCGCCCTAATCTTGGCTTGAATAACGAGCATTTGAATGATGCCTGAGCCCATTGCCGAAACCGCGACGCCGACCAATACAAGTATTGCTGGATTCATACCGCTTCGCCTAGAAACGGCATAGACAATTGCCGCGCTTGCGAACGCCCCGGCAAAAGCCGCCGCAGGCAGCCACGAGATGTGGATATGCGGCAGTACAATCAAGAGCAGAAGCGCACCTACGCCAGCCCCCGCACTAACCCCGACAATTGACGGATCGGCCAGCGGGTTTTTCACGATACCCTGCAGCAGCAGGCCGCTTGCAGCGAGCGCCGCTCCGGCCACCGCCGCCACCAGCATGCGCGGAAGCCGCATGTTGAATATGATGTTGCGCGTCAGTTCATCGCCTCCCCCGGCCATCGCTGCTAGTATATCCGAAATGTGCAGTCGCAGGCTTCCGAGGGAAATGCCCAAGAACCAGATGACGACAAAAAGAACCGCCAGGACCATAAGCAGAACAGGGTAAGGCGTACGACCCGACAACCGGGAAGCAAGCGTTGAAGAATCCGAAGAGCGCTGAAGATGGCCGCCCCCCTTGCGGGCGCGTATTGCCAGCCAGATCATCCATGGTCCTCCGATGATTGCGGTGACGGCACCGGCCGACAATTCGTCGGAGCCGTCCGCAACCATTCGGGCCAGTGTGTCGGCGCCCAGCAATACGATGGCTCCCCAAATCATGGAGGAAATGAGCAGCGGCAAATGGCGCCGGATCCCGATCAAACGCATCAAGTGGGGAGCAATCAGCCCGATAAATCCGATCCCGCCCACAACGCTGACGGTCGCTGCCGCCAGAAGGACGGCAAGCAGAAGAGACGTCATGCGCACGAGAGGTACCCGCTGCCCGAGCGATTGCGCCATTTCATCGCCGAGTTCGAACAAGTCAAGCGATCTGGATAAAGCAACGGCAATCAGAGCAGACGGAAATATCCAGGGCACGGCAAACCGGACGCCGCTCCAATTGGTTTGTTCAAGCGAGCCCGACCCCCATGCCAGCAGCCGACCCGTATTTTCTTCGTACATTAACTGCAGCGTCCCGCTAACGGCCCCAATGGCTAAGGTGACGGCCATGCCGGCAAGCGTGAGCCGCACCGGGGAAGCTGTTAAGCCTCCGGCCATGGCATATACCAGGGCAATGGCAGCGAGCCCGCCGATAAACGCGACGATCAGCGAATTGGAAGAAAAGGCGGCGGGAAAAAAAACTGCCGCCGCATTCACGGCCAGAAACGCGCCGGAGTTGATGCCGAGCGTTTCGGTCGAAGACAACGGATTTCGCGTTATGGTTTGCAGCAGCGTCCCGGCTGCTGCGAGAGCGGCCCCCGCAAGTAACCCCATGGTGGCCCGGGGGAGCCGAAGCGTTCGGATCACGTGATGATCTGCCACGTCCTGGGGAGCAACGAATGCATCAATTAAGGTTTGAATGCCAATACCGGCCTCTCCCTGGGTAATATTCAGGAAGAACATGCCGGCGAGGAGAACTACCCCCCCGCCGAACACCAGCAAATAACGGCTCCACATTAGAAGAAGGCTGGACTTTAAAACAGTTGCGCCGTTATTCATTACAGTATTCATTTGCCAAGCACCGAAACGACACGCTCGGTGAACACTTCAGCGGATAACGGTCCGCCGAACGGCCATGTATCGCCGCCAAGCGCAAAAATGCGGTTTTCCTTCACAAAAGTCAAGCCTTTCCATACGGGGTTGTCCTTCATGAAATTATTGAGAACTTCGTCATCCGTCTGGATCATTGTGATCAAGCTGGCGTCCTGCACCTTCGTAAGCGTTTCAACACTCGTCTCCGAGAAACCAAACTCTTCAAGCTTATCGGACTTATAGGCGTTAGTCATGCCAAGCTTGGACAAGATGAATCCAGCCAGCGAATTATCCGTGAAAATCCGGAAGGTTACCGCATTCTGATCCGAGAACGCCTGCAATAGAACATAGTTGGCTCCCGCTTTGTTATCCTTTAACTTCTCCTTTGCTTCGGTGTACATCCCATTCAGGTTGTCAAGCATTTTTTGACCTTCATCCTTTTTGCCCAATACGTCAGCAATCGTCATGAACGTTTCTTCCATCTCTTTATACGGGTCTTGGGTCTCCTCCGGTGAAAACGGGTCGAAAATGAGTGTCGGCGCGATGGCTTTCAGCTGGTCGGCGATTTTCTCGTGGCGATACTTGACGCCGATGATGAGGTCCGGCTTCAAGGCAGCGATTTGCTCCAGATTCGGTTCAAAACGGGCGCCAACGTCCTGTACATCTGGTCCGATGGCCACCTTCACCTTTACCCATGTCTTATAACCTTCAATGTCGGCCGCGCCTACCGGCTGCACACCTGCCGCCAGCACGTCCTCTAAATAGACCCAATCCAGAGCCACGACCCGTTGTGGAACACCTTTGATTTCCACAACGCCCAGTGCGTCGTTGACCGTTTTCACTTCCGGAGCAGCTTCAGACGTCGTGCTGGCAGATGTGCTTGAAGATGTTTTTGAAGAAGTACTTGTAGTTGTACTCGACGAAGATGAAGTTGAATTTTCCGAGACCGATTCCCCATTGTTGGCGCAAGCGGCAACAATGAATAGAAACACAGTCAAGATGAGAACAGCATAACGCGAACGAAACAGCATAATTACCCCTCCATATTTAACCAAAATTTCAATTTGTGCATGATTTCGTTATCTTCTTGATAAATGTGTTAATGGGAGGTTTCAAGACCCTCCAGCCAGTTCGTGGGGATGCAGTTGTAATCGTTCGTCTTCCAGACAACGCCGATTTTCCTCTCCTAGGCGATCAAGTGCAGATTTCGGAACAGTTCATTTACATTCAATCAATAATGATCTTATTAAATTCGTAATTGGTTTCGGCAGCGCTGCTATATTAGCCATCAGTCTCATTCCCCAAATAAGTAAATTAATCCGCATTAACCGTCTCGATTTTTCCAATCAAATCATTAATATTGTTAATTCCATATTTTATCATATAGTCCTTAATTTCTTGCAGAATATCCATCATAGCAGTAGGCTTGATAAAGCTTGCCGTTCCGACCTGGACGGCACTGGCCCCTGCTAACATCATCTCGATCGCATCCTCGCCGTTCATTACCCCTCCGCAGCCTATAATCGGCAGCTTCGTAACCTGCCTGACTTGGTAGATCATTCGGACGATAATCGGCTTTACGGCCGGACCTGATAGCCCACCCATAATATTGCCGATTTTTGGCTTACGCGTATGAATATCAATCGCCATTGCCAATATCGTATTCGCCACATTCAATCCATCTGCTCCGCCTTGCTCTGCTGCGAGGGCAATTTCCTGGATATTGGTAACGTTTGGGGTTAGCTTCGCAATTACCGGCTTATCGGTAACTTCCAATACCCGAAGCAGCACCTTGCGAGTCGCTTCTGGGTTCATTCCGAATGCATCACCGTTTCCTTTTAGGTTGGGGCAAGAAATATTCAACTCCAACGCCGCGACACTATCCACTTTGCCGATTATTTCAGCCATTTCTGCAAATTCGTCGATTGAATAGGCGGAGATACTGGAAATCAAAGGCACAT
This sequence comes from Paenibacillus beijingensis, assembly GCF_000961095.1. Lineage (NCBI taxonomy): Bacteria > Bacillati > Bacillota > Bacilli > Caryophanales > Paenibacillaceae > Paenibacillus > Paenibacillus beijingensis. The sequence continues at coordinate 28,919 of NZ_CP011058.1, forward strand.
CGAACCGTGTATAGTAGGGTATTGTTTTGGACAAGTAATAATCGATGCCTTTGCTTTGGATACCAATGGAATTGATCATTCCGGCCGAAACTTCACAAACCCTTGGTGTAAGGTTCCCCTTGCGAGGGTGCTTTGTAATGCTCTTCGGGACGACTGCGGCTAGTTGGTTAAAATCGATCAAATTGTCCATGTCTTCACCAAATGCACCAGACGCGGGCATGACTGGATTGTGCAACGTAAGACTTCCGATCTTGACTTGCAGGTTCAACAATTCATCGACTATTTTACTCATGTAAGCACCACCTGTTCTAAAGCAAATACCGGCCCTTCCTTACAAATGCGAACAGTACGCGGAGAACCTTCGGTATCATGGATTTCGCATACGCATGCAAAACAAACGCCCATTGCGCAGCCCATGTTCTCTTCTAAAGCAATCTCCGCGTAAATTTGTTTTTGAGCCGTAAGATTTTGAAGAAGCTTGGAGAGTCGCTTTGAACCGCAGGTATATGCCGCCTCGATCTCGTACTCTTGCATTATTTTCTCCATCAACATTGTTACGGAGGAGACATCACTATTTCCTTCTTCGTCAGTCACTTTATACACCCCGGCCCCAAAGCCTTGCAGCACCTCTGCAGCGAGCAGGTCATTTTTGCTCCTGGCGCTCAATATCGCAACGCTCCGAATTCCCCGTTTCGCCGCTTCCTGCGCAAGCGCAGCCAAAGTCGCAATACCGACGCCACGAGCAAGCAAAAGAATTGTGCCATGACCCGTTTGCAATTTAAAACCTCTACCAATTGGCCCAAAAATATCTAGACTCTCACCCCGTTCAACTAGGGACAGTCTCTGGGTTCCTTTTCCTTTGACCAAATAAAGAAACTCCAACGTTTGATCATGTTTATTGATTTGATAGATGCTGAAGGGCCTACGCAACAACGGAATGTATTCATCGCCACAGCGGATGTTGAAAAATTGACCGGGTTTCACTTCTGCTTGCAATTCCGACGCATCAACGACCATATGCCAATAACGGTCGCTGACTTGCTTGTTTGACAATACTTCCAGCTTTGCCGTTTTCATATTCATTGCACCTCAGCTTATTATTAGTCGAAAGCGGCTACCGCTGCACGATCTCGGCGCATTGAAGTACCGACTCTTTCAGCAGGAATGCGCCCTTGTCTATCTGCTCTATCGTGCTGCATTCATCCTTGTGATGGCTGACTCCATCATGCGAAGGGATAAAAATTAATCCTGTCGGACAAAGACTGGCCATATTCATTGCATCATGACCGGCACCGCTCACCATATTTACGTAGGTTATCCCCTGATTGTCACATTGGGAACTTAGAAAGCGAACCATCTGTCCATCCAATAACACCGGGTCTTCATGGCTTAAAATCCGCGATGAAATCATTAATCCCCGGGAGCGTTCCAGCTCTTGAAACAAACGGAGCAAATACTCCAGAACGGCTTTTTTAGATTCCTTCACCGTACCACGGATCTCCATTTGCAAATGCACCGAATCCGGAATTACATTCATCGCGCCGGGACGTACATTGCAGACACCGGTAGTAGCCACTGTACCGTACTGCGCTTCCGCTAACGCTGCCTTCTCTAACCCGGTTACAATTTCCGCGGCGCCGACAAGCGCATCCTTTCGCATCTTCATTGGAGTCGTTCCCGAATGGGACGCTTTACCTTGAATGATGACTTCCAATCTGGTCGGCGCAGCAATTCCGGTTGCAATGCCTACTTGTTTCTCAATTCTCTCGAGAAGCGGCCCTTGTTCGATATGAAGTTCGAAAAATGCCCTGAGCTCATTGCCGCTTCTTCGGGCTCTCCCGATTCGTTCGACATTCAATCCGACTGAAGCCAGCGCCTCCGGAAACGAAATGCCATCTTTGTCATAAAGCTGCTCAAGGGGCAATTTCTCCAGTTTTCCAGCCATTGCTTTACTTCCGATCGTAGAGACGCCGAACCGTGCCGATTCTTCACAAGCGAACGAGATAATTTCAATTGACCTGCGGGTAAGAATGCCATTTTCATTCAGGGTTCGTATTATTTCCAATCCGGCAAGGACCCCCAATGTGCCATCGTATCTGCCGCCTTGCTGCACCGTGTCGAGATGAGATCCGCAAGCAACAGCGGGAAGATCCGGTTCTATGCCTTCCAGTCTGGCAATGACATTGCCGCATGCATCGATCCGAATCGACATTCCTTCGTCCCGGCATTTTTTGATAAAATAATCATTGGCAGCCCAGTGTTCCTTCGTATAAGCAAGCCGTGTGTTACCTTCCCCCGGTGAACCGCCAATCTGATTTATCTCATGCAAACTTGCCTCCAAACGAGCGGTATTCATTGACTATTCACCTCATTAGAAAATCTTGTAAAAATTATACTTAATAATAAAATAACGGTCATTGTACAAATAGCCGAAAGAAAGTCGTTTTTATTGTCTTCTTAGATAAGAAACACCCCTTCACAAATGCCATAAAAGTAACATTCGTAAATGGGGCGAATCATAAATCAGTTATTTATCCAGATGGTGAATTTTCGTCATAGACAATGTTTCCATTTACCATTGTCAAGACCGCCTTCCCCTTTAATTTCATGCCCGAAAACGGAGTATTGCGCGATTTGGAGTGAAATGTGTCCGGCTCTACAATCCATTCTTTGTTCGGATCTATGATAGCAATATCCGCTGCATGACCTTCTTCCAGCCTTCCCGCCGGCAAACCCATAATATTCGCGGGATTAATCGTTAATTTGGAAATCGCATCCATTAATTGCAGCTTGCCGGGATGGACGAGCTTCGTAAATGTTAATCCGACCGCCGTTTCCAAGCCGACCAAACCAAACGGCGCTCGCTCGAGCGGATGCGATTTCTCCGCAATGGTATGCGGTGCGTGATCTGTGGCAATGGCATCCAGTGTACCTTCTGACAAACCTTGAACTACCGCCTCTACATCCTGTTCTGTCCGCAGCGGCGGGTTCACCTTGGCCATCGTTCCAGACAGTAATGCTTGTTCGTCCGTAATGGAGAAATGATGTGGCGCAGCTTCAGCAGTCACCCGAACCCCTCTGGCTTTCGCCTCCCTTATGAGCTGTACCCCTCTAGCCGTTGAAACATGCTGAATATGAAGCCTTGCCCCGGTCTCCTCGGCAAACAAAATATCACGTGCAATAATCAATTCTTCCCCAAGTGCCGGAATGCCTGGATCGCCAAGCAGGGAACTGAATTTGCCTCGGTTAAAGGAGCCGCTTGTTACGAAGCGATGATCCTCGCAATGCGAACTAATCGGCACATCGAGCTCGGCAGCTTTACAAAAACAATCATATAGGATGCCGGGATCCATAACCGTCCTGCCGTCATCTGTAAAGGTTACGGCTCCGGCTTTACGAAGGCTCTCCATATCGGTTAATATTTGTCCCTCAATCCCGTAAGTCATCGCCGCCGAAGAAAAAACCTTAACCGCCCCGTGCCGTTTTCCGGTCTGCAGCACATAGGTTAAGGTTTCAACCGTATCAATAGCGGGCTTGGTGTTAGGCATGCAGACCACGGCGGAAAATCCGCCTGCTGCTGCAGCTAATGAACCGGTTTGAATCGTTTCTTTCTGAGGAAAACCCGGTTCTCTGAAATGAACATGAATATCTACAAGTCCTGGCACAACCAGTAAGCCGGTAGCATCAATAACCCGTTCGGCCTCCTCATGCTGTGCATCTCCGATCCGCATGATTTTTTCATCTTCGATAAGCACATTGGTCGTTTGTATAAAAGCGGTGTCGGGATTAATAACGGTGCCGTTTTTTATAAACGTTTTCAAAAAGGTCACTCCTTCGTTCATTCGATTATAGGATAATATCAATAATATTCATGCATGAATATGTTCTATTAGACAAATAAATAGCCCTTTATTTGTCTAAACAGATAACTATTATTATCAATTTTCAAGATTTGGTATACCTTCACTTTTTTCGAAAAATAATTATTGCGTAGCAATGTATATTATTGTATATTAATTTACACGAGTGATGAGAATAAAAAGAAGGTTGTTGATCAAATGAATAGTACCGACAAAGTTAAAGTTCTCTCCGACTTATTCCATTTAATTAATTTTTATTATGAAGGGCGTGATCAACCATCTGAAGTGAACATTTTTGAAAGCCTGAAGAATTATTGCGAAATTCTCGATGTGGATTATGATGAATTTAGAAAAGAATTTGGAATTAAAATGTGGGATGAGCTTCGTTAGATCAAATCTGAGTTTTTGTGTAGTCGAGAAATGGTGGGCAATTATAATGGTTGTTTTCTGTTCTCTTTCGTTATACATATTTATCTAATCTTTCACTCTGATTCCCGGATCAAGCGCTGAAATTGCTTCTTCCATTATTAGGATTACAGGTTTCCCAAAAATGCACACGCCAAAGCTAAACGCTGCCTTTCTCCCCGGATAAATTACCGCCTCCAGTTCCGCTTTCGGTATCATATTCGTTTTGGCAAAATTAGAATGAAAGCAAGCTAAACCCCGTTAATGGAGATATTCCCTTTGTTTAGCACATGTCTCTTTCTTGCAACCGAACCTGCATTAATAAATGTAATGCCGCTTGCAATTTTCTTACTTGTCTCAAACGCATGAATCGATGTCATTAATAGCAGCACAAACTGAAAGGCAACAATAAACATACCATTGGTAATCTTTCCTTGTATGGCGCCATAACCTACTAGCGAGAATGGTTAAATTGCAGCGTCAAATCTATTAAGAACAAGCAACTCGCTGTTCTTTTCATTAACTTATCGGGAAGTTCACTTGAGTTTGTCCGAAAAATGCTTAACGACAATAAAGGAATCAAAGCTGAATACCGGTAAAGCTTCGAAGCAACGAAGCAGAAAATAATAGAAATGGTGGGATTGTAGAAGGGGACCGTCTTGAGATGCGGATGCGTCACTATAAGCATACGGGGGATTTCGGACTTATAGGCAATCGCGGTAAGCGGAAGAAATATGCTGATGACGAACGTTATGTCAAATGTCTGAGATTGAGAACGCTGTCCCTGGTGGAACTCCGTCACGAACTGAAGCCGGCGTCTCCTCCGACGTTATGACGCCGCCATCAGGCGGCCGCCCCTTTCCCGCTGGAACTGCCCCTACACCCGGCTTGAGCGCGGGCCGGATGCGGGCTCGTACACATAGTAACGGCTCAGCTTGACCACCCGGCGGTTCGCCTTGCGGATGACGACGGTCTCCTCATCCCATGCGACGACCGTTCCCACCACGTCGTTCTGCTCTATTCCGTCACGCACGACCCGCACCTTCTCGCCGGATACCCGGAAGCCGTCAAGCACCTCTTCGCTTGTTAACATCTAACTACCCCTTTCCGCTTCGTTCCAAACTTGTGCAACTTTTAATCTAACAGATAAAGGGACCTCAAGTGCGCTTTCGCATTCACTGAGGTCCCTTTGCAAACCTTACTATATGAACGGTTAACCGACATGCTCCTTCGTATCGTTGGTTTCAAACCACTCGTCAAGAACACGGGACGACATGACTCGCTTTGCGATATAATCCGCTTGACGTTCCGTAAAGAGATGCTTCCATTCGATCTCCAGTTCCTCCGACAGCTTGACGATTGTCAGAAGCTCCGACCAAGCCACATAACGTTTGTACCAGAAAAATTGAGGGTGTTCGATCATGTACGGGTACAAATCATCAAACTCGGTATGTTTACAATCGAGCGCACGCTCGAAATGAATTTTGGCATCGGACAACTTTGCTTCAACAAATTCGTTGGATATTTCCCCCATATCCTTCTGCCTCCCCTCAGGATCTAAAATCTATTATAGAATAAATGTGAGCCGGGGAAAAGAGTTGTTTGGCGATTTCCGGAAAATTTCCATCTCGTGTAACAAAAGGGCATGTTACTCGAAGCGGATCTCCCCGTTATCAAGCGACGCCACCCGCACAAGCGATTCCACGCGTATGCCCTGCTCCCGCAGCGTACGCGCTCCCACCTGAAACGACTTCTCGATGACAACGCCCATCCCGACAAGGGTCGCGCCCGAACGTTCAATGATTTTGATCAAACCGCGGGCCGCATCCCCATTGGCGATAATGTCGTCAATAAAGAGAACGCGATCCTCCGGCTTCAAAAACTGCTTGGATACCATTATATCGGTCACAATCCCTTTCGTAAAGGAAGGGACACGCTCCATATAGGAATCCGGGTCGGCAATCAGCGTTTTTTTGCGTCTTGCGAACACAAGCGGCACTTTCATCTCTTGCGCGGTCGTGAAAGCGACCGGAATTCCGGACGATTCGACCGTAATGATCTTCGTTACGTGCTCTTCCGCAAACAGACGCGCAAACTCCTTGCCCATCTCCATCGTCAATTCGGGATCCACCTGATGATTAAGCAAAGCATCCAATCTCAGAACATCGCTTGTCAGCACCGAAGCTTCTTTTAATATCCGTTGTTTTAACAAATCCATATCTCGCCAGCCTCCAGCATTTCTTTCCCGATAACGTAACATATGTCAGCCTCTCCCTGCAAGCAAAACGAAAAATAATGTCATGCCTGTCCCCATCCGGACATACCTTGTTTAGAGAAGGCAAGAGGGAGCGGGGGAGGAAGATGCTGAAACAAACGGGGTTCATTCTGCAAATCGCCTTTACGTATATGGGGACGATTGTCGGGGCCGGTTTCGCAACCGGACAGGAGATTCTGCAATTTTTTACCCGCTACGGCAACTGGGCCGTGTTGATGATTATCTTTGCAACGTGCATCTTCATTTGGCTCGGATGCAAGATGATGCTGCTTGCCGGTGAAATCAAAGCCCGTTCCTACGAGGATATGAATAAAGCGCTGTTCGGGGACCGGTACGGCCGCTGGATCAGCCACTTTATGCTAATCGTTTTGCTTGGCGTCAATTCGGTCATGCTGGCCGGCGCGGGAACGATCTTTACCGAAAATTGGAACGTCTCTTATCAAACCGGGCTGCTTATTACCCTAATCGGCTGCTACTTCCTGCTGCGTAAAGGAATGAATGCCATTCTGACGGTGAACAGCATCGTCGTGCCGGTCATGCTTCTGTTCACAATCATGGTCGTCATCGATACCTTCCATACGCCGGGAGCCGGCCGCTGGGTTACGCTGGCCACCGATCATTCGCCGCTCGCCGCATGGGCTTCGCCGTTTCTTTATACCGCGTTTAACCTGTCGATGTCCCAAGCGGTGCTCGTACCGCTCGGAGCCGAAATCCGCAGCCGCAGAACGATCGTGCTCGGCTCCTGGGTCGGAGGCATCGGGATCGGTTTTATGCTGCTTGCGGGCCATATCGCGCTTTCGCTGCACATGCCGGGCATCCAGCAATACGAAATTCCGATGAGCGGCATCGCCCGCCACCTCGGTTCAGGCATTCAGCTGATTTATATCTTTCTCATTTTTGCCGAAATATTTACAACGCTGATTGCGGATATTTACGGGCTGACGCTGCAGCTGCAGGAGCGTCTTAAGTGGCCCCGAAACTTACTCATCCTTTTTATTTTGTCGATTTGCTATCTGACAAGCCAACTCGGCTTCGGCCCGCTTCTGACGACGCTGTACCCGCTGTTCGGATTCGTCAGTCTCGGATGGCTGGTGTTAATGATCCGCAAAAAATTGTCCCACACGGAATAACCGCCTCTTATATGAAAGCAGCATCCACCAAGGCCGCGTCCGCGATCCGTCAAGATGAAGCTTTCCCTATTTAAAGCAGCATGAAAAAGAACCTCCGTCCCGCTGGAAATGCGGTTTCGAAGGTTCTTGACTCGTTACTTTGTATTACTTTGTGTTAGGACAGGCTTCCGTATATACTTGCTTCAACTCCGAAATGACCCGGGTCAGCGAGTAGGCTTTCTTCGCTTTCTCCCATCCTGCACGAGCCAAATTGTAGCGGTACGTAGGATCCGACAGCACTTTCTCCAGCGCGTCGGCAAGCGCGGCAGGCTGATCTGGAGGAACGAGCAGTCCGTTCACTCCGTCCTCGATCTGCTCGGAAATGCCGCCGACATCCGTTCCGACAAGCGCAAGCCAGCACAGCGCCGCTTCGGCAAATACGGAACCGAACGCCTCCGCTCTGGAAGGCAGAACGAATACATCGAAGAAAGGCATGAATTCTTCCGGATGCAGCATATAGCCGTAAAAAATGATGTCATCGTACAATTCAAGCTCAACGGCAAGCTGCTCCAACTCTTCGCGGATCGGACCGTCCCCGATAATATGCAGCACGAAGTTGAATCCTCTCTGCTTCAAGTCGGCACAGGCATGAAGCAGAATATCGAGACCTTTGGCAGGTACGAGCCGGCAAACCGTAATGAGCTGGGGAACCGCATTTTCGTGGGATATCGGTTTGAAACGCCGTTCATCGTAGCCGTTGGCGATCACTTTCACCTCATCCGGCCGCTGAATATAAGGAACCATGTAATTCCGGAACGATTCGGATACGGTGAGCAGCCGGTCGACGGTCTCCTCCAACTCGCCGTATATGGATGTCAGAAAGCGGTGCTCGGGTCCATCCGGCTGAATTTTGCCGTTCAGAATCAATTCCCTTTCATAACTGGAATGAATCGTCATGACGAGCGGCGTTTCCGGATAAAGCTTCTTCATGGCCAGCGCCGCAATCGGATGATGAGCGTGAATTAAATCGTAGGACCGTTTGATGCGCATCCGCGTCCACCAAATGTAGTCCCGGTATGTTTGCACATATTTATCTACGATGGGATTGCCTGCAAATTGAGCGACGTCGAACGTATTGAACGTGACTTCCTCCTGGCCCTTGCCCCTTAACCGTTTCGGTAACGAAAACATTTCCATCGGCCATCCGGCTTTGTTGAAACGTTCCTGGACATATGGAATCATCGAGGAAACGCCTCCCGGCTGCTCCGGCGGAAAAAACAATGCCTGCAAAATTTCCAACGTCCTGCCTCCTATGGTTTCTGTTTCCACAAAAACCTCAACGTAAGCTTATGCTCTTTCGACGGGAAGTCTTTCCCGCTTGCCAAAATTATGATATATTAGAACGTATGTTTCTGTAAAGCTTTCTTACAGTCGTTAATTCTAACAAACGGTGATCGCTCATGACAATATGGATATGGCTTGCCGGTCCTTACGGGCAATTGCTGTCCTCCGCTTGCGTAATAACGGTGCTGCTGATGATGGAGTTTATGGCCTTCGCCTTATACAAAAGCTATCGCAAACATCCCGTCCACAGACTGCTGATCGGCGCGCTGCCGCTAATGATAATCCAGCAGGCGCTGCTTGCCTGGGTGATGCTCGCACCTGCAGCCGTCTTGCCCGAGCTTCGCCTGCTCAACCGGCTGCTTGGAATCTCTTCTTTTATTATTATAAACTTTGTGTTCATGAAATTATATAGCCGGTCTTCCGCAAAGTTAAAGACATCGCCGTTCATCCTGATGCTCGTGCTGGCATTCGTAATCGCGGCAGTTAATTTGTTATTATATCCGCAAGCATTGGATCCGTCCACCTCCAAGCAGGAGGCGGGACTAATCGGCGTCGATTTTTTCTGCGTTCTCATTATTTTTCTCATACTGATCGACACCCGCTTCGTCGATATCAGCACCAAATATTCGGCCAGCCTTATGATCTATTTCGCGAGTGAGCTGACCCGTGTAACGGACAGCTACATTTTCCACGGAAGCGTTCCGATGCTGCTGGTGCTGGGCCGCCTGCTGCCCGCTGTATATATTACGCTGCTGTTCCTGCTGCTGTTCGAATGGGTCATCGACCGCCTGCTGCTTACATACCGCTCTTCCATTACCGACGGGCTTACCGGGCTGTACAATCGTAAATATTTTGGTATAAAAGCTGAACAGCTGCTGCGTCAGCGGAAACAAATCGCCGTCATTTTTTGCGATATCGATAATTTCAAGCAGTTGAACGATACGCAAGGTCATCACAAAGCGGACGGCGTGCTGAAGCAGGTGGCCGACATTATCCGCGAAGAGTGCATAGGAATCGGCTCTGCCGGAAGATTCGGCGGCGAGGAACTGGTTATTGTCATTGGCGGCAAAGATAAGCCGCAGGAAGTAGCGGAGAAGGTCCGCAAGCGGATTGAAAGCGAAACGAATGTGACGGTAAGCATCGGCGTCAGCTATTCCAAGGAAGGGATGCTGCTGGAGGAAGTCGTCAAGCAGGCCGACGATGCCATGTATACCTCCAAGATGAACGGCAAAAACAAAGTCACCATGGCCGCTCCTTCTTCACGTCCGCGCGCATCGCGTCATGCCTCGACCTAACGACGAATCGCGGGAACGACGCAGCCGCCCGCTCCTTAACGGGCGCAGCGGCTGACCGGCGTGCTTTCCGCTGCTCTTGCTGGCGTAACGGCTGCCCGAAGTGCCTTAGCGCAGCAGCTGCTGGAGGCGACTTCTGTTCCTCTTACTAGCGCAGCGGCTGCTGGAGGGCATACAGCTCGTCTTCGAGGGACTGCATCCTCTCCGCGAGCGTTCTGCGGGCGTCTTCCAGTCCTTTATTATATCCGTACAAGCCGATCGTGGAGAGCATAAATTCAAGGATCCCGTCCGCTGCCAGCTCTCCAATCGGCTCTCCCCGTTCATGTTCATAGTAATGCATAATGCTCGAGATCAGGAAAGATTTTTCCTCTTTGGACAGATGCCACCTCTTCATTCGATCACCTCTTCCCTGAAACGTGTATCGTCAGACTCGCGCAATCCTTAACCGTCGAGCTCGCCGCAGAGCACGGTAACGGCCCGGCCTCCGAGCAGCACCCGATCCCCTTGCAGCTCCACAAGCACCTCTCCGCCCCGCTGCGACTCCTGATATCCGTGCATGCGGCTCTTACGCAGCCGTTTCCCCCAATATGGCGCGAGCGCGCAGTGGGCTGAACCGGTGACCGGGTCTTCATTGATGCCGAGATTTGGGTAAAATGCCCGCGAGACAAAATCGTACGCCGCATCATCGGAGCGGCTCGTCACGATGACTCCCCTTCCGTCCAAGCCGCTGAGCATGGACCAGTCCGGACGCAGTCCGCGGACGGTCCGGGCCGAGTCGACTTCAATGAGATAGTCCATCCGGTTTCGACCCGTATAACGCGGAATAAGCCCCAGCCCTTGGATGAGCTCCTCGGGAGATGACGTTTCCCGGACCGGCTCGGAAGGAAAATCGAGCGTAATAGTACCATCCTCGCCAAGCTCGGCGTGCAGCGTCCCGCTTAACGTTTGAAACGTTGCCGGTTCACTGCCGCGAAGCCGTCCGGTTTCCCATAAAATGTGAGCGGCCGCCAGCGTCGCATGACCGCAAAGCTCCACCTCCTGAGCAGGGGTGAACCACCGAAGCGTCAAACCGTTCCCGCTGTCCGGCGGAACAATAAACGCCGTTTCCGACTGGTTCATTTCGGCCGCAACGGCCTGCATCCTGGAAGATTCCACCGGTTCCTCGAGCAGGCAGACCGCAGCCGGGTTGCCCTTGAATTTATGTTTCGTAAAGGCGTCTACCAAATAGATCGGGACTTTCATAAGCAGCACCCCTTTTTCAATCGATGGGATCATGAATTAATGGACGGTTCTTGACCAGCGGTGCGAACCGCATTATTCGAGTGCAGGCTCGTCAAGCGGAACGAGCAGCTCGACCGGCTTCTCTTCCCAATGTTCATCAACGTAGAAAATCTCCAGTGATACGGCAGCGTCATTTTTGCGAAGACCTTGCTCGGCCATCCACGAAAAAAGCAGATCGTACCCTTCCCCGATCCGTTTGTTCGTACATTCCGCCATCACGTAACGCCGGCTGGGCAGCCGGATCTGAACCATGCCGGGCGGAAGCTGTTCCATATGATGGACTTCCAATGCCACCCAGTAGGTGGCAAACACTTCGTTCCCGAAATATGGACAATAAAGCGCCGTTGACAGGGCAGCATCGTTAAGCTCGTGCTTGCGCGACAGAAATTCGCTTTGCAGGCGGATCGACTCATCCGGAAATGACGAATAAGGTCCGCAGTAGTTGATTCCGACCAGATTGAGAGCCGGCTTCGTAACCAATGTGCAATTGACCAACCCCGATTCCCCCTTGAGCGAATTCGTACTTTACTTATGCAGTCCTCTGTAACGCGCGGTTCTGAGTTCCATTACGTAAGGATCCAGATCGGGCATTCCCGCCTCCACGGCAAGACGGACTGCCGCTTCGATATCGTACGGAATGCGAAGAAGCTGGATGGAAAACGCGGCTGCTTCGCGCACTTCCCATTCGCCTTCGATAATGGCGTAGGATGCCTGCGGAATTTCCAGCGGATTGCCGACGCTGCCGCTGTTAAACAGCGTGCGTCCTTCAAAATGCTGCACGTAAGCATTATGGATATCGCCATACCCGATCACATCGGCCGCCGGTCCCCCTTCCGCCAGCGCATTAAACATCGCAAACCGCTCTTCATAAGCATCCCATGGCTGCACCCTTTTGTACACGCTGACCTGCGACGCATGAAACAGCCGCACCAGACGGCCGCTCATGATAAACTCCGTGGAAAAAGGAAGCGACGACAAATAGTGAAGCCGCTCTGCGCCAAGCAGCTGCTGATGCCAGATCAATGCCGGATTGTCGGTCGGTTTTCCGATGAAATCGTCCCAATTGCCGCGCACGACAATTTCACAGCTGCTCCGGATAAGGTCGACCGCTTCCGCTGAACCGGGTCCTTTGCCGGCGAGATCGCCCAGGCAGAAGATGCGTCCAATCCCTCTGGCAGCGATATCCTGCAAAACGGCTTGAAGTGCCGGAAGGTTACCGTGAATATCCGAAATGACTGCGATTCGTTCCATAGCCGCCTCCTTGCCGAATATGATATTGGCTTCGCTGTTAATTGTATGCCGGGCTTCGCTCAACCTTGTCTTGCCTTCATATAAATCATATCCTCCAAACCGGCACAGCACAACGAAAAAAAAACGCACCCTCCGCGAAACGGACCGGTGCGCATCGTATGAACAGCTTACTTCCTTCGTCGAATTTTACCGAAGCTTTTGGACGTCTTCGGCGCCTTGCTCTTGCGCGGCGTATACCACGAACCCGAGGACGTACTGCCGGCGCCGTCCTTTGAACGGGTAATTTTGCCGGAGCTGCCTCCGCTGTAGCTGCCGCTGCTGCCGGAACCTTTGCTGAACCAGCCGCTGCCCGAGCTTTTGGATACGTCCGTTTTGCTGCTTCGCTTCGTGATGGATCCTTTGCCGTCGACGGTAATGGGCGGGATCGATTTTTTCTCGCTCGCAGAAGGAGGATGATAGCTCCCGCGCGGCTTATAAACGTCCCGCTGGTTGTAGCCCTTGTAATCGCCGTAGCTGCCGATCGTATCGAACAAACTGCCGATCAGCGCTGCCGTCAAATAACCTTCCAAAAAAGACGGATCGTAATTGCGCTGGACATACTCCCTGCTGTCCACTTCGATCAGCGTATCCTCCGGATTCCCGGAATCCTGCTGCAAATGGTACCACAGATCATCGTAAACGAGAAACATCCGCTCATTGTTTTCCGGCGACATCTGCTGCGGCCGGCGCTGGTCGGCCAGCTTGGCCGCAACCTCCGGAACCGTCTCCCCGGCCGCCCGGTATACGTACGAAGTCTGGCTGCCGTCGTTGTTGACCGATTCAAGCGGGTACTGCTCGCTTACGGAAGGAGCGCCGCAGGCGCTAAGCAGCGACACCATGAGCGAACATACGAGCAGCCATTTCAAAATCGTCGTGACGCGATTGTTCATTCCGGCATCACCTAATTTCCTCTTAAGACCTTGACATCGGCGGGCAGCACGCTTTCACCTTCATAAAGCATAAAGCGCCCGTCCTGCCACTCGATGCGCAGCAGTTTCCGGTCATCGGATTGATAGTGCCATACATACAGCTCCCCGCTTTGCGAAAAGGGCGTTCTTCCGCTGACTATAACATGACCCGAATATTGCTCTTCCAAATAATACATCCGGTCGTCGAGCTCCATGGAGGACGGAACCTCATCAATCGAATCCAATCTGCCGTCAATCGGGATATATAATGAAAACTCGGTCTCCATCCGCTCTTCGATATGCAAATAGCGGGAGTCTGCGCCGTCCTGGAGCGACAAAAACGTTTCGCGCCGGCGGTGATTTTGCGTGCGGCCGACGACTTGGTACGTTATGAGCGACACCTCGCAAATATCGCCCGGAGCGAGCGTAAGAATGCTCTTCTCCGCCTTCGGCGGCTCCGGCGTTTTCAGCAGATTGGCCACTCTCTTGAATAAACTCATTTCCGTGTGCCTCCGTTCTTATCCATGAATGATCGCTGCAGCGTAATTTAACATGTAACCCTCAACGTTCTACAGCGTCGCGGCTACAAGCAAGCCGCCAGCAAAATGAAGCGATCCGCTGAGCAGCGCGTAGGCCATCTTGCCGTCCCGCGTGCCGTCGTCCAGCCGGAATCCGGCAATTTTCCGCAGCAGCGTATGTACGATCCATTCCAGCGCCAGCAGGATAAGAAATGCGATGATCGAGACGATGAGCGCTTCCCACCACTCTTCCGATGTGTAAATGGAGCGGGCGAGAACGACCGTCTGCGCCAGCAGCTTCAGCACGAACCGGGTGGTGACGGCAACGTTGCCTTTGCGCATTTCTTCCAAATCCTTATATCTTGTAAACAACGAATCGACAAACATTAAAACGGCAAGGAGAGCGGCTCCGCCCGCGATCCAAAGAACCGTACCGACTAATAGTTGCAGCGTCACTTTTTTTATCCTCCTTAAGTTTTTGCTAGAGCAAAAACTACTTCGTAAGCATAAGCTCAGTTTTTGCGAGCCCGGGGCCAAATCGAAAAAAAGATGCTTTCTCATAAGTCTTCACATGAATGAGCGTGTCCTAAATAGGACACAAGAGGACCTCCCGTTTCGCTGGCAAAACGGAGTCGGAGGTCCTTTCCTCGCCAAACCTGCGATTGTGCAGGTATTATCGATTGAAAGCGCATGTCTGGAGGGAAAACCTGCGATTGCGCAGGAATTTCCAGCTTTTATCGCCTGAACGAGAGTTGGGGTCGACAAAAAAAAGTATATTTGCAGGAATTTTAACGTAGTCGAAAAATAAAAAGAAAAAAGATGTACGAACGCATCTTTTTCACAAATTGCCCCTTCGTGCAGAGCGACAAAAACGAACGAACCGGCCAAGGATAGCCCCTTAATCGGTTCGTTTACGCTTTTGAAGCAGAGAAAGGGCTTGAAATACGACTAAAAGCCTAGGTATGGGACAGCCCCGCACAGCCGCAGGTTGCGGTTACCCTTCGTATTTCTTCATCAAAGCGGCAAGCTCGTCTTCCACTTCCTTGTCTTTGGACAAGGCCGCGAACTCTTCGTCCAGCGATTTGCCTTTGCCGTCCGCCAGCACGTTGCTCGCTTCCGCACGGGACTCCATCTCCAGCACCTTGTCTTCCATCCGTTTCAGACCGGCCATGGCGGTGTCCGCGCCGAATCCGGACATCGCCTTGTTGATTTCCGTCTGCGCCTTGGCGGCGTTGGCACGGGCGACAAGCGTTTCGCGCTTATGTTTGAGATCGGTGAACTGCTTCTGCATCTGCGCCAATTTCTCTCTCAGATTGTCAGCGGCCGCTTTGTTCGAGTCGAAAGCCGCCTTGTACTCGTCACGCTTCTGCTCGGCGGATTTCTTTTCTTCCAGCGCACGGCGCGCCAGATCGATGTTTTTCGCTTGAGCCGCCGTGTGGGCCTGCTCATTGCGCTTTTGCACGAGCGCTTCCTGATCTTCGTACAGCTTCTTGAACTTTTTCTCCAGCGCGATTTGGGCGGCGACCGCTTTCTCCGCATCTTCCAGATCTTCCTGCATATCGCGGATATACTGGTCGGTCATTTTGACCGGATCTTCCGCTTTATCGATTAAAGCATATACATTGGAAAGGGTTAGATCGCGCAAACGTTTGAACAAAGACATGTGAACATCCTCCTCAAATTTGAATAACTTTGCTTGATACCCTTATATACGACCTTGACAATCGTTTAGTTCCAAATCTTTTTTCCAGATTGAGCCTTTTCGTTACAGGGTAGTAACCAAATAGCGAATGAGAAGAGAATCGAACGGAGGTCACAAGTTGCCAATCGGAAAGTTTTACCGCATATGCATTTCCATCATTCTGGTGCTGCTTATTTTGTACTTGCTGTCCAAGCTGGAATTTCTTCTTCAACCCCTTATGGCGGCGTTCAACGTGCTGCTGCTGCCTTTCGTGCTTTCGTTCTTCTTCTATTACTTATTTCGCCCTATCGTAGCCTTGCTGCATCGATGGCATCTGTCCAAACCGCTCGCAATCCTGTTTCTTTTTGTTCTCATCGGCAGCTTCATGACGCTGTTTCTGGTGCTTGTATGGCCGACGCTGCAGGAGCAGACGATGGAGTTCATCAACAACCTTCCTTCGCTTGCAAACAGCGTTCAGCAGCAAATCAACCTGCTGGCGGAGCGGAAGTTTGTCGGCACGATGATCCAAAACATCGATATTTCGTCCAAGGTTTCGGGTTATTTGGAGCAGTTTGTCAATACGGCCACCGCTTATTTGAGCAACGCGGTCTCCTGGATCACATCGTTTATCGTTGTCATCTCAACGGTACCTGTGCTGCTCTATTATTTGCTGAAGGAAGATAAAAAAGGATATACGTCACTGGTGCGCATCCTTCCGAAAAAATACCGCGAAGACGCCATAACCGTTGTGCACGATACGGATAAAATGCTGAGCGAGTTCGTGCTCGGAAGAGTCGTTTGCTGCCTGCTGCTCGGCACGCTCGTTTATATCGGCTTCATCATCATCGATTTGCCCTATTCACTTCTGCTTGCCGTCATTGTCGCGATTTTGAACATGATCCCGTATATCGGATCGATTATCGGCGCTATTCCATGCATCCTGATTGCATTCACCGATTCGTTCGTATCGGCGATTTGGGTGCTGGTCATTATATTGATCGCCCAGCAGATCGAAGGCAATCTTATTTCCCCGCACGTTTACGGCCGGACGCTCAATATCCATCCGCTTACGACCGTGCTCGTCGTACTGGTAGCCGGGTCGGTTACCGGAATTATCGGGGTTATGATTTCGATTCCCGTCTACATGGCGGTCAAAATCATCGTGCTCAAAATTGTGGAGCGTTACGAAGCGGCTTCCGGTTAACCAAACCGCCTTCCGGCGGATCCGGAACCGGCACCGCCCGGATGCAGAGCACTGGGCGCTAACGGTATCGGTTACGGACAATAGAGAACGTGCTGCTGCCGCCACTTCGCTTCGCTGTATGCGGGATAAAGACCGATTTCGCGTATGC
The DNA here is from genome assembly GCF_000961095.1 of Paenibacillus beijingensis. NCBI lineage: Bacteria > Bacillati > Bacillota > Bacilli > Caryophanales > Paenibacillaceae > Paenibacillus > Paenibacillus beijingensis. Next base: position 46,234 of record NZ_CP011058.1, read on the forward strand.
GCGCTTTAGCGACGCTTTTGTACGGCAGCTGCGCGCGCAGCGGTGCCGACAGCGGGAATTCATCCAAACGTACCGAAATTTCATCGATCCATTCCGCCACGATCGGCCCCGCCCCGGTTGTTGTGAACCGTTCGGAACCGGGAAACCCTTCCCGGTACCACGGATGCTCCCGCAGCTTCGATGCCCCCGGTTCGTTCAGGCAGACGTACAGAGAGAGACTGTCGCACAGCTGCAGCAACTGGAAGCCCCGCTCCGCATACTCCAGTGGCACATTCAAGTTTGCGCGCAGGCGAAGCTGCCGCTGCTCTTCCCTTTGGCGGAACCGGACGCACTCCGGCTCCGTCATATCTTTAAAAAACGCGCTGTAAAACAGGCTGCATAACAGTCCGGCGTAAGGACTGACCGCTTCCACCTCGTCCAGCCCTTTTTTGTAATAAGCGATTTTCGGCAGTATCGGATAGTCGACAAATGTAAAGGGGCCGCCTGCCGCATCGTTCCAGATCGGCATGGCGTCAAGCTCTTTCCAGCCGCAGTCATGCTGTGCAATCGCATGCACCGTTTCGCAGCGGTACCGGCCTTCGGGCAAAATGCCGTGACTCATCGCACCGGCCAATTCCCCGGATAACAGAGCGTGATGATGTTGTTGAATGAGTACAAACTCATCTTCACGCTGGCGCACAATCATCCAATCACCTCCGTCGATGGCGGAACCGGCCGCTTTGACAGCAAGCTGTTCCGCACTCTAGACCGAAAAGCAGATGCAACTCTAATGTAGCACAAAAGCCGAAAGCTGGAAATCACTGCCCACCGTCCTTCGCATGCCATGTTATCGGTCAGGAAAATGAAATTGAATGCGATTCCATTCAAAAAAAACAATTGCAAAACTGCAAAAGCATCGTATATGATGGAAGCAGATCTACAAAAGTTAAAGGGGTTTAACTTTTGAGTACTGCAGCAAACACCGGTTTAACTTTATCATCCCAGTTTTGCGGCAGTAACTTATAAAGAAAGAGGGGGATAACGCAAGCGCATGCACCGTTTTTTTGCTCATAAAGTTTAAGCGTTTTAACTTTGTTTAACAAAATCCGAGTGGGGATGTGGTGGTTTGAATATCCGCGCCGGCAACCGCGAGACGCGATTGATGTACGCTTTTATCTCACCGTGGCTGATCGGTTTTATCGTTTTTGCCCTATTCCCGATTGCCGCTTCTTTGTATTACAGCTTTACGGACTATGATATCATTCACTCCCCGAAGTGGGTCGGGCTGGAAAACTACAAAACGATGTTTGTCGACGACCTGTTCTGGAAGTCCGTCACCGTCACGCTGCAATATACGTTCATCAGCGTTCCGCTCCAACTCTTGCTCGCGCTTGGTTTCGCCCTGTTGCTGAATCAGAAAATACCGTTTCAAGGCTTCTTCCGCACCGCCATGTATTTCCCGAGCATGGTGTCGGGGGTTGCGATGTCGCTGCTCTGGTATTGGGTGTTCAATCCGCAAATCGGGCTGTTTAACTACATGCTCTCTTGGGTCGGCATTAAAGGTCCGGCCTGGCTGATGGACCCGCGAACCGCCCTTTATTCGCTCATCATCATGTCGTTCTGGACCGTCGGCGGCGCCATGATTTTGTTTCTGGCCGGTCTCCAAGGCGTTCCTTCCAGCCTTGTTGAAGCGGCAAAGCTGGACGGCGCGGGCCGGCTGTCGATTTTCCTGCACGTGACGCTGCCGATGATCTCGCCGGTGCTGCTCTTTCAACTCATTATGGGCATTATCGATTCGTTTCAAGTGTTCACGCAAGCCTTCGTTATGACGCAGGGCGGCCCGAACTACTCCACCTGGTTTTATGTTTACAACATCTATACAAGCGCGTTCAAAGAATACCGCGCCGGATACTCCTCCGCGCTGTCGTGGTTACTGCTCTTTGTCGTCCTGTTCGTCACGTTTATCATTATGAAAATGTCAAACCGTTACGTCCATTATGAAGGAGGCAAGAGCTGATGATCACCGCAAGCCGTGTTCAGGGCACTGATATGAATGTTAACGCCCGCCGCAAGCGCAAAGCGGATCCGGTCCGGATCATCAGCTTCCTGACGCTTGTCATCATCACAGCGCTGATGCTGCTGCCGCTGCTGTTCATGGTCGCCACTTCCTTCAAAACGAAACAAGAAATGCTGCAGTACCCGCCCTCGCTGCTGCCGGAAACGCTGCAATTCAGCAATTATAAAGCGATTTTCTCAGCGCTCAATTTCGGAACGCTTTACCAAAACAGTTTGATGATCGGCATTGTGACCGTGATCGGCACGCTGCTTTCCTCCTCGCTGGCCGCCTACGGCTTTGCCCGGTTCCGCGGCAAAGGACGCGACTTTTGGTTCATGCTGCTGTTAAGCACGATGATGCTGCCCTATCCGGCCATTATGATTCCGCAATTTGTGCTTTTCAGCAAGCTGGGCTGGGTTGACACTTTTTTGCCGCTGATCGTGCCCGCTTTTTTCGGATCCGCCTACAACATCTTTCTGCTGCGCCAGTTTTTCGCCACGCTGCCCGAAGAGCTGTTCGATGCCGGTCGAATCGACGGCTGCAGCGAAATCGGCATGTATTGGAAAATCGCTCTTCCGTTATCCGGCGCCGCCTTGGCGACCGTGGCGATTTTCGCCTTCATTTACAGCTGGAACGACCTGCTCACTCCGGTGCTGTACCTGAATTCCTCGGACAAGTTTACGCTTCCGGTCGGCATGGCATCGCTCACGTCGTCCAAGTTCCGCATTCCCCCGTGGCAGCTGCTGATGGTCGCGTCCGTGCTGGCCGTTCTGCCGATCGTCGCCCTGTTCGTCGTTGCCCAGCGGCGTTTTGTCGAAGGCATTGTGCTGACGGGCATCAAATAACGGTTTTGCCGTCCTTTGAAGTCAAGACATAAGCTTGAAGCGTACGAAGAACGGATGTCAAATGGGCAAAAATAGATGAGGAGGCTGTATTTCATGAACAAAATGAGGAAATGGGTAACGAAACGCGCGGCGGTATACGGAGCAGGCGCCGTGCTCGCCATCCTGCCGGTGCTTGGCGGCTGCGCAGGCGGCAATGCCGGGGACAATGCGGCAAGCGGATCGAACTCGAATGACGGCGGCGAACCGGTTACGATTACATATTACACGATTGATTCCCCGGACCGAACGTTCGTCGAGCAGTTGATCCCCGATTTCGAGAAGAAGCATCCGAACATTAAAGTCAAAGTTGCGACCGCTCCTTACGAGCAGTTCGACAGCAAGCTGCAGACGATGATTGCGGGCGGCAGCGCTCCGGACGTCACCTCCCACTTCGGGTACGGCGGGTTCGCCGAATATTATAACAAAGATATGCTGCTAGATCTGACCGATATGCTCAGCGAAGACGGCTTCAAGGCGTCGGATTACAACATTCCGGACAGTGTGATGGACATTTACAAAGTGAACGGCCGCACGTACGGCGTTCCGGTAAACTCTTATGTCACGCTGATGCTGTACAACAAAGATTTGTTCGATAAAGCAAACGTCCCTTATCCGCCTTCGGATTACAACGATAAAAGCTGGACCTTCGACAAAATGGTCGAATACGCCAAAAAGCTGACCATTCTGTCTGACGATCCGTCCAAGCAGCAGTACGGCGTTGATTTTACGTGGGCGGAACGGGACAACAAACCGCTTTATTTCGGCGCCAAAACGTATTCCGACGATACGTGGACAAACGGCGGCGTCCCGTCGGAAACGTATTTCGATTCCCCGGAAACGATCGCGGCGTACCACAAATTTTACGATCTCATCTTCAAGGACAACGTTTCTCCGACGGCTGAATGGTCCAAAAGCGTCGCCGGGCAAGGCGGAGATCCGTTCGTCACCGGCAAAGTCGCGATGTCGGTCGGCGGCTCGTGGATATTGGCCGGTTCCAACGATTTCGGATTCAACGTCGGCGTAGCGGCCGTTCCGGCCGGCGGCAACGACAAAGTGAGAAGCATCCTTTATGTCGATCCGCTGTTTGTGTTGAAAGACTCCAAGCACCCGAAGGAAGCGCTGCAGTGGATCAAATATTTGATCGATACCGATGTGCAGAAGAAATCGATCGAGCTTAGCGGCGGCAATCCTCCGGTTAACCAGGTTGCAGCCGAAGATTATTACGGTCACTTTAACGGCGTTGACGCCCAGGATGTGAAAAATGTATACCAAGGCGCGTTCGCGTACGGTTACGAGTCGTTCAACCACCTGATTACGAATTACTCGCAAATCAACGATCTGTTTATCAACGAAATGCAGCCGATCGAAAACGGCACCAAATCGATTGAAGAAGTGATGCCGGGCATTCAAAGCAAAATGAACGAACTGCTGCAGCGTTCCAAAAAATAACGGACAGCTTATTTTACGCCTGTCACCCTTGTATAATGGTCGTAAGAACAACGATAGGAGAACCGATATGAAAGCCAGCATATTCGATGTAGCCAAACGAGCCGGATTGTCTGTCGTTACCGTCTCCCGCGTGCTCAACGGAGCGGGAACCGTACGCGAAAAAAACCGCCAAAAAATTATGGAAGCCATCAAGGAGCTGGATTACCGTCCCAGTGCCGCCGCCCGTTCTTTGGCGCGCGGCAAGACGGGCATCATCGGTCTAATTCTGACGACGCTTCAAGATTCCTTTTTTGATGCCGTCGTCAAGGAAATTAATGAGGCGCTGGCGCTGCACGGCTATTACCTTGCCGTATCCGTCACCCGGGAATTCGGCAGCGACGAGGCCCATTACCTCATTCAGGAGGACCGCGTAGACGGGCTCATTTTGCTTTCCCCGCTCGAAGAGGGCCGTTTAGTGAGCGAGCTGAAAAAGCGGAATATCCCTTATGTGATCATCGATAACCAGCTTCCCGAAAATACCGCTTCTTCCATCGCCGTCGACAACTATAGGGGCGGTTATGAAGCCGCCTCGCATTTGTTGAGTCTGGGTCACCGGAACATCGCCCATCTTTGCGGACCCGAGCTGTTTCTCAGTACGAGAGAGCGGCGCAGCGGATTTCTGGATGCGCTGAAAGAGGCCGGCATGGAGCCCTTTGCAGTCGAACAGGGCGATTATGACATCGAATTCGGCTATGAAACGGCCCGCAAGTGGCTGGCCGACGGCACGCTGCCTACGGCCGTCTTCGCGGGAGACGATTACATTGCGATCGGGTTCATGAACGCGCTCATGGAAGCCGGCGTACGCGTGCCGGAGCAGCTATCTGTCGTCGGATACGACGATCAGGATATCGCCTCCCGTCTCCGCCCTTTCCTGACGACGGTGCGCCAGCCGTCCGAGAGGATCGGTCTTGCGGCGGCCGACATGCTGCTGCGCAAAATTGACGGCAAAACAAAACGCAGCGCTGGTCTCAAGCTGAAGCCCGAACTCATCATCAGGCAATCGACAGCGGCCAGAGGTGAAGCGAATTGAATTATTACTTGGGAATCGATGCCGGCGGCAGCAAAACCTATGCGATGGTGACCGATGAGTCGGGCCGAATCGTTGGCAAAGGCAGCGCCGGCAGCGGAAATCACCAGACGGGCAAAGAGGCGGCGGAAACGAACCTGTCGCTTGCCGCCGAAACGGCGCTCCGGCAGGCCGGAATCGGCAAGCGGCAGCTTGCCTACTCCTTCTTCGGCCTGGCAGGAGCGGACCGCAAGCCGGACTTCGATATTTTGCATCCGATTATCCGCAAGCTCGGATTCGACCGTTACACGATTGTATGCGACACCTTGATCAGCCTGCGCGCCGGCACGAGCCGCCCTTACGGTGTATCGGTCATTTGCGGCACAGGCACAAACAGCGCCGGAATCAGCCCCTCGGGCGAAATGTACCAGTGCGGCGGCTTCGACTATATGTACGGCGACTTCGGCGGAGGCGGCTCGTTATGCATCGAGGTGTTCCGCTCCGTTATCCGTGCCTGGGACGGACGGGAGAAGCAGACGGAGCTGACCCCCCTGCTGCTGCAGCTGCTTGATTACGAAAGTGTCGAGCATATGTATCACGACTATCTGGATCATCAACATACCGTTCCGCTTCAAGCCGCTCAGCTTTTGTTTACGGCTGCGGCGAAAGGCGATCCGGTTTCGCTGGACATTTTGAACCGTCAGGGGAAGAGCTGGGCAAATCGGTAACAGCCGTCATACGTAAGCTTCATATGGAAGCGGAAAGCTTCGAGGTGGTCATGGCGGGCAGCCTGCTTACGCGCGGCGATCGGGGCTGGATCAGCGCGCCTGTCGAGAAGGCGCTGCGAATCGCCGCGCCGCAAGCGTCGCTGCTGAAGCTTGAGCTCGAACCCGTCGTCGGCGCGATTTGGTGCGCGATGGAGCGGGACGGACGGATCGTGACCGCGCAAATTTACGAGCAAATGAGACATTACCGTGATTTCCATTCTATCTGAATGAGACATCACCGCGATTTCCATTCCATCTGAAGCGCTATAGATCCAATATTTTACTTATCCTAGGATGTGACGGGCTAATGAAGCAAGGATTAAAAATCGCCGTCATCGGCGGCGGATCGTCCTATACGCCTGAGCTGGTTGAAGGATTTATTCGTGATTACGGTGATCTCCCGGTCCGCGAGCTGTGGCTCGTCGATATTGAAGCGGGACTGAACAAGCTGAACATTGTCGGCGAATTGGCGAAACGGATGGTAGCCGCATCGGGACTGCCGATCGACATTCATCTGACGACAGACCGCCGCCAGGCCATCCGCGGAGCCGATTTCGTCAGCACGCAGATGCGGATCGGCATGCTGGAGGCGCGGGTACGAGACGAAACGATTCCGCTTCGCCACGGCGTTATCGGCCAGGAAACGACCGGACCCGGCGGCATGATGAAAGCGCTGCGCACCATCCCCGTTCTGCTGGACATTTGCAAAGACATCAAGGAGCTGGCGCCGCAGGCGTGGCTGCTTAACTTTACCAACCCCGCCGGAATGGTTACCGAAGCGATTCATAAATACGGCGGCGTGCGCAGCATCGGCTTGTGCAATGCGCCGATCGGGCTGATCAAATTGGTTTCCGCACGTTACAACACGCAGCCCGAACGCATTTATGCGGAGTTTGCCGGTCTCAACCACCTGCACTGGGTTACCCGTATCGAGGTGGAAGGCGAAGACAAGCTGCAGGAGCTGCTGGAAAACCGCGAGCAATATGCCGCAAGCAACGTGCCCCAGCACGGGTGGGACCCCGATTTTCTTCGTTCGCTGCAGGCGCTTCCGTCCTACTATCTCAAATATTACTATTTGACCGACTTCATGCTGCAGGAGCAGCTGAATTCGACAAACAAAGGCGGAACCCGCGCCGAGGTCGTCAAACGGGTGGAGGACGAACTGTTCAAGCTGTACAGCGATCCGCAGCTGAAGGAAAAACCGAAGCAGCTGGAGCAGCGCGGCGGCGCCTATTATTCCGAAGCAGCCGTCAACCTGATGCGCTCTCTACACAACGGAACGAACGACATTCAAACGCTGAATGTGCCGAACCGCGGTACGATCGACTTTTTGCCGGATGACGCGTGCATTGAAGTAAACTGTGTCGTGACGAAAAACGGCCCGCTGCCGCTGCCGCTCACCAAAATCCCGCAGCCGGTCAAAGGGTTGATGCACGCCGTCAAGACATACGAGCAGCTTGCGATCGAAGCCGCCGTCAACGGCGACCGGGCGCTGGCGCTGCAGGCGCTCGCCCATCATCCGCTCGTTCCCTCGGTCAGCACCGCCAAAGCGCTGCTAACCGAGATGCTGGAGGCGAACCGCGATTATTTGCCCCGGTTTTTCGATTGAAACGGCTGTCGTCGTCTTTACAGACGCACAAAGTTTCGACCCGTGTCCTCTCCTCTTCACCCGCCCAGTATATGGTAGAATAAGAAAGAGAACAATCATTCCGAATAGAGGTGGGCATGGTGGGAGAAAAAATAGCCGTTATAGCCGATATTCACGGCAACAGCCTGGCACTCGAAGCAGTATTGAACGATATTTCGCGGCGCGGTATCGGGACGATTTTCAACTTGGGCGACAGTTTATACGGACCGCTGGATCCTCCGGGAACGGCCCGGGCTCGCCGCATGCCCGGTATGCAATTATCGAAAAGTTAACCGGCCAGTGGCAGGTGGAGCAAATTTGCCTGCCCTATGACTGGAAAAAAGCGGCCGAGATGGCGGAGCGCAATGGCCGTCAAGACTGGGCCGAAGCGCTCTGAAGCGGGAGGTCCTAAACGCCGTCGCTGCACCGTTCGCTACCAAATGACAAATGTATTGCGCAAAAAAAAACCGAGAAGGGTTGCTGGCCTGAACGTATCACGCGGTTCAGCTCCTGTGGCCCTCTCGGCTTAATTGGACTTTCACGACGGATCTATTACTTGGAAACTTTCACACGTTCGCTGATCGGCTGGAATTGTTTCTCGCCTGCCGGAGCAACCGGTTTGCCGAACGGCAATTGAGCAATCAGTTTCCAGTTTTCCGGAACGCTCCATTCTTTTTTCACTTGCTCGTCCACGAGCGGGTTGTAGTGCTGAAGCGATGCGCCCAAACCTTCGGCTTCGAGAGCCGTCCAAACGACCAATTGCAGCATGCCGTTCGATTGGTTTGACCAGATTGGGAAGTTCGCTTCGTACGACGGAAATTTCTCCTGCAGACCGCGGACAACGCTCTCGTCCTCGAAGAACAGAATCGTGCCGTAGCCGCTGCGGAAAGCGGCCATTTTTTCTTCCGTAGAAGCGAATCCTTCGCCTCCGCCGGTTACAACGCGCAGCGTTTCTGTAGTCAAATCCCAGAACTTATCCGATTGCTCGCCAAGCAGCACAAGAACACGCGAGCTTTGGGAGTTGAACGAGGACGGCGTATGTTTAACGGCTTCTTCGACAATTTCCTGAATTTTCTCATCGGAAATAACAGCTTCCTTGCTTATTGCATAAATGGAACGGCGATGACGGATCGCATCAAAAAACGTATTGGACATTATGGTTACCTCCAACTATATATAGTTACGAACATTTTTATTGTAACTGTTAATTTGTGAACTTGCAAGCAAAAGTTACCGGCCGCCCGCCGCTGTTATTTTTGGCTATGCCTCATGTTATCATTCCTTGAAATTCGGATAATCATTACCCCTCCAAGAGTCATTTCAATCTTAAGAAAAGACGAAAACGGAAATTCGAGGGCAACTGCCGTTTCGATGACTAATTGGGGACTCCTATAAAAAAAGGATGAACAAACAGGGCGTGCACTGCCCGGTGTTTGTTCATCCTTTTCGCTGCCGGTTTCGTTACAGGCGGAAGCGGCGGAGCTGATCCCACTGCTTCTCCCTCGTCAAAATTTCGACTTGCTTCGGACCGACCAGATCGAAATGGGGAAACAACGCCCGGTCGTGAATATAACGCGGGTTAAGCCCGTTTCGCTCGCACCAGCCGGAAAGCTTGGAAAGATCGCAGCAGCCCACTTTCGTCACCGTACGTGCGTCCGGAAAGCGGGGATCGTGCCAATAATGCGTCAAAAAAGCGATCTCCCCCGACGCTACGCGTTCTTTCCAACGATTCAACTCATCCCTTTTTAACCCGAATGCCATATCCGGCTCTCTCCTCTTCTAGGAGATGCTGCCGGGAGCGTAAATTTGCTTGACGCGTCCCACCTGGCCGTCCTCAAGACGCACTTTAATGCCGTGCGGATGATTGGGCGAATTGGTCAAAATATTTTTGACGACGCCGCGCGTCCTTTTACCGGTCCGTTGATCCTGTTTGAGCACGATGTCGACTTCCATTCCGGGCTTAAGAGCCGAACGAATCATTCCTTCCATCTTCGTTTCATTCCTTTCGCATTTTCCAATTGCAGATGATCCTGTGCGAATTATCCGATGTGAAAAGCATATCATAATGCCGCAGGAAGTTCATTTTTTTGGCTCGAAATGAACTCGTTCGGGATGCAAGCCCGTCCCGCAACTGCTATACTGGATGAAATATGGTGCAGTCGCTATTTTGCACCGAACAGATGAAAAGAGGAACCTATACATGTCATCGGCATTTACGGCGATGGGCATCCGTCCAGAACTTGCCCAAACTTTGCAAAATAACGGCATTGTGAAGCCGACCCCCGTGCAGGAAGAAGCGATTCCGGTCGTTCTCGGCGGACGCGACGTGATCGTGCAGGCTCAAACGGGAACCGGCAAAACGCTCGCCTTTACCCTTCCGATTCTGGAAAAAATCAATACCAACAAGACGTATACCCAGGCGCTCATTTTGACGCCGACCCGGGAGCTCGCCATCCAGATTACGTCCGAGCTGGCCAAACTGGCTCCGGCCGTCGGCGCTAGCGTGCTTGCCGCCTACGGCGGTCAGGATGTGGATGCGCAAATCCGCAAGCTGAACAATGCGGCGCCGCACATCATCGTGGCGACGCCGGGAAGGCTGCTCGACCATCTGCGGCGCGAGACGGTGTCGCTCATCGGCATCAAGACGCTTGTGCTCGACGAAGCCGACCAAATGCTGCATATGGGCTTCCTGACCGAAGTCGAAACGGTGCTCGGCCATTGCTCGGACAAGCGGCAGACGCTGCTGTTCTCGGCGACGATGCCGGACGCGGTGCGGCAGCTCGCTTCCCGCTACATGGCTTCCCCGGCCGATATCCGCATACAAAGCGCGAACGTAACCGTAGACAATATCGCGCAGCTTGTTGTGGAGACGACGGACCGGATGAAGCAGCAGACGCTGCTCCGCCTGCTGGAGCTGTACCGCCCTTATTTGGCCGTCGTATTCTGCCGCACGAAAATCCGCGCCAAGAAGCTGAACGAAGCGCTGCTCGAGGCCGGCGTATTGACCGACGAACTGCACGGCGATTTGACCCAGGCGAAGCGGGAGACGGTTATGAAGCGGTTCCGCAGCGCGAAGCTGCAGGTGCTGGTGGCGACCGATGTGGCGGCGAGAGGATTGGACGTGGAAGGCGTTACGCACGTGTTCAACTATGATATGCCGCACGACTCCGAAGGGTACATACACCGGATCGGCCGGACGGGCCGCGCCGGACAAAGCGGCATGGCCATTACGCTTGCGACACCGCGAGACCGCGGCGATTTACTGCAGCTGGAGCAGAAAATCCGCGCCAAGCTGGACCGCCGGCCGATGAGCGAATTCGGCGTCGGCAGCGCAGGAGCAGGCGCCAGCGCGGGTGAGCGGGATGAGCCGCGCGGCGGGCGCGGTTCGCGAGGTGCCGGCGGCGCGAAAGCCGGCGCGGGACGCGGCGGACGCAGCGGCGGAACGCGCGGGGCCGGCGGGGCGCGAGGGGCCGGCGGCGCACAAGGCGCTTCGCGCGGCAGACGCGCGGGCGGTGAGAGCCGGGTGGGCACGGAGCGCGAAGCGGCTGCGCCTGGGTTCCGGCGCGAGGCGGCTGCAGGCGCCCGCCGCGGCGGCCGTGGAAGCCGTGAGGCAGGCGGCGCAGCGGACGCGCATGACGTGTGGCGCACCGATCGCCCGGGCACGCGCGGAAGCCGCGGCGCAGGCGGCGGCGCATCCGGCGAGCGGCGCGGGCGCACCGCGGGACGCGGCGCAGGCAATGCGTCCGCGCACGGCGAAGCGGAACGCGGACGCAGCGGCGGGCGCGGCTCGTTCGGCGCGAAACCAGCGGCCAAGAGCGCTACCCGGACCAGCCGCGAGGGAGGACGCGGTCAGGGCACCAATCAGAAGCCAGGCGGCGGCAGAGGCCGCCGGGGCAGATAAGAAACATTTATCATAAGCGGTTCGGAACACAAATAACCGCCCGTATCCATCGCTGGATCCGGGCGGTTTTTGCATGCGCCGCGTTTTCGTTTTATTCATCATCATTTACCGTTCATTTCCTGCCGACGGCGCCTTCGCACTCCACCTGCACGACGGCTGCCGCGCGCATTTTGAGCACGATTTTGCGGATGCTTTCCACCGACAGATGGAATTTCCGTTCCAGCTCCGCAAACGAGAGGCCCGTCATGTAGCAGCGGTAAATATCTTCATTGCGGCTTTGAATCATCAGCCTCGAACCGCTCAACTCGCCCCATGCGGCGCGATGAGACGTTTTTTTCGGAATGTAAACAAGCTCGCCCTCGATATACTTCTGCAGCTCTTTCAGCAGACTAGGGGGAAGCACTTCTTTTCCATTTTTGTAGTTCAAGTTTCCCATCCTCCTTATTAAATCCAGCACGCGCGTAACCTGCAGTTGCATTAATTGTTGCATTCTTAACCTTCCTCATAGCACGCTTCCTCCTTTCGTAAGATCCGTTTCGTTTAATGTTGATTCCATTTCCAAATTTGATTTCCCATGTCATCCGCTTTGATCTGCGCAAGCAGCAAACGGTTAAAAGGAGGCCTTGCGGCCTCCCCCATCGGCAAATCTTCGCTTTAAGCGAAGATCACCTCGTATGCCTGAATCATGCAGATCAGCCTCCTTTCAACAGGAATGCGTCGGTCCGACAACTTCATTAACTCATAGATTGGGTAATGTTGGCAAGAGTAAAGTTTGTTATAAAAGATTTTTCCCATACGTCAAAGCAGCCAAATAATTGTTGCACGAATGCCGGTAGAGATGCTATGATCTAAAAAATTTATCTTCACCCGGAGAGGAGCTTTTCAAGTGGCTTATTATTATGAGGAAGCGTCGCGGACGTTTAGTGAATATTTGCTCGTTCCCAATCTGACAACGAAACAATGCACACCCGCAAATGTCGATCTGAAAACCCCTATTTCCAAATTCAAGCGCGACGAACAGCCGGAAATCGAACTGAACATACCGTTTACATCGGCGGTCATGCAGGCCGTTTCCGACGACCGGATGGCTGTGGCGCTCGCCCAGAACGGGGGCCTCGCTTTTCTGTTCGGGTCCCAGTCGATCGAATCGCAGGCCGAAATGGTACGCAAAGTAAAAGGGTACAAGGCGGGCTTTGTCGTCAGCCGCTCCAACCTCACCCCCGATCATACGCTGCAGGATGTGCTGGATTTAAAGGAGCTCAACGGGCATTCCACCGTTGCGGTGACCGAAGACGGGACTCCTACAGGCAAGCTGCTCGGGATCGTGACGAGCCGGGATTACCGGATTTCCCGGGATAAGCTCGATAAGCCGGTGCGCGAGTTTATGACTCCGTTCTCCTCGCTCATCTATGGCAAAGCCGGTCTTTCGCTGAAAGAAGCGAACGATCTGATCTGGGAGCACAAGCTTAACACGCTGCCCGTCATTGACGAGAATCAGCGTCTGACGCATCTTGTATTCCGCAAAGATTACGACCGCAACAAGGAATACCCAAACGAGCTTCTGGACGGCAATAAGCGATACCGCGTCGGGGCGGGCATCAATACGAAGGACTATTTGAACCGCGTACCCGCGCTTGTCGAAGCAGGCGTTGACGTGCTCGTTATCGACTCCTCCGACGGTTACTCCGAGTGGCAGGCCGATACCGTCAAATACGTCAAAGAGAATTTCAATGTCAAAATCGGAGCCGGCAACGTCGTTGACCGGGAAGGGTTCCTGTACCTCGTGCAATCCGGCGCCGATTTCATCAAAGTCGGCATCGGCGGCGGTTCGATCTGTATCACCCGCGAGCAGAAAGGCATCGGGCGCGGACAAGCTTCGGCTGTGCAGGAAGTCGTGAAAGCCCGCGACGAATATTTCGAAGAAACGGGCGTCTATATTCCGATCTGCTCCGACGGAGGCATCGTGCATGACTATCATGTGACGCTGGCGCTGGCGATGGGCGCCGACTTCGTCATGCTGGGACGGTACTTCGCACGCTTCGACGAAAGCCCGACCAAAAAGCTGAAGGTCGGCGGCAATTTCGTGAAGGAATATTGGGGCGAAGGCTCCAACCGCGCACGCAACTGGGAACGGTACGATACGGGCGGCAAGCAAACGCTGCTGTTCGAGGAAGGCGTCGATTCCTACGTCCCTTACGCGGGCAGCCTGAAGGAAAATCTGGATAAGACGCTCGGCAAAATCAAATCCACGATGTGCAACTGCGGATCGCTCTCGATCGCGGAGCTGCAGCGCAAGGCGCGCATTACGCTCGTTTCGGCAACCAGCCTGGTCGAAGGCGGCGCGCACGACGTCATTTTGAAGGAAAATACTTCATTCTCGGCAGATTAAATTCAGACCGATAGTCTCATAAGGATTCACATGAATGAGCTAGTCCTAAATGGGACACAAGAGGACCTCCAGTTTCGCTGGCAAAGCGGAGTCGGAGGTCCTTTCCTATCTAAACCTGCAGCTGTGCAGGTTTTATCGGTCGAAATGGCATGTATGGAGGGAAAACCTGCGATGGTGCAGGAATTCCCAGCTTTTATCGCCTGAACGAGAGATGGGTTCGAAAAAAACAGTATTATCGCAGGAATTTTAACGTAGTCGAAAAATAAACCGAAAAAAGATGTACGAACGCATGTTTTTCAGAAATCACCACTTCGTGCAGAGCGATAAAACGAACGAACCGGCCAAGGATAGCCCCTTGATGGGTTCGTTTACATTTTGAAGCAGAAAATGCTTGAAAATACGACTAAAAACCTACTTTTGGGATAGCCCCTTCTAAATAGGGCTAATGCTTACAAGCGATCTCCGGACCCCCTAATGACAGAATAAGATCGACATCATAGCGGTAATAAAAAGCGGCAGTCTACGGATGATATTCATGTCCAAGGCTGCCGCTTCTTTCACGTTAAAGCTTTCCTTTCACTTCCATGAAGGATCAGAATTTTCCACAAGTGCGATTGATTCATTGAAGCTTATAATTGGCAATCGCTTCGCCGAACACAGTGCCGATGAACAGATCATCTCCTCTTCGTTCCACGGAACTGATCGAGTGAACCTTTTCACCGCCCGGATCATGATAAGTACGGATCACTTCCCCGTTCGGAGACAATTGAATGACGTAGCCGTACCGGTTATTTTCCCGAGCCGGAATTCCCCGCAAGAAGGAAAACGGAAGTTTGGCGAATTGCCGTTTTATGAAGGCGTTCTGCTGGAGTGAGTCCAGGAGCGGAGTGCGCAAGTTACCCCCGGTCCAATAATGGCCTTCGTCGTCGACCGATAGATTATCCGGCAATACCGGCAAGTTTTCGGCGAATACATCCGTGGTATTTGCCTTCTCGCCTTTCAGCCAATACCTCGTGATTTGATATCGGGACGTTTCGTTAATGAGCAAGTAATCTTCCTCGGGGGATAAAACGACTCCATTTGCGAAATAGAAACCCTCAGCAAGCACTCTCGTCTCTTTGGTCGCCGGATTGTAGCTGATTAACCTGCCGTTAGGCGTCCCTTCCAGCGTATCGAATGGCCAGCCATAATCGAACTTCGTGCTGGCGTCCGAAAAATAAATGGTGCCGTCCTTCGCAATATCCAATTCATCGGCGTAATGGATCGGAGAATCCCCGACTCTATCGGTCAATAAAGTCACCTTTCCATCCCGATCGACGGATACGACGCCCACGTCTTTAACGGCGGAAATCAAATTCCCGGCACGGTCGAATTGAAGTCCTAAAGGATATCCGCCGGTTTCGGCGAACGGTTCGACGCTTTCCGCCTTCCCGTTTGCGTTCAAGCGGATTCGATGAATGGTGCCGTCCTGAGTGCCCGTGTACAAATGACCCTCCGAATCGAAAGCGATATCTTCCGGATGGAACAATTTCCCGCCGGCGAGAAGCTCGGCGTCCCGCAGCAATTGATTTTGTTCATAAACGCCCTTTGCTTCCGGAATCGGCTGCGGCTTCCATGATACCGGATCGATAGGCGAAGGAAATACGAAGAGAAAGAAGGCGATGATCAGCACCAAAGAAGCCAGTCCGTACAGCAATACTTTTCCAAGCGTTCTTTTCCAGGGTCGTTTCAATCTGATCACACTCCTGATAAATGATTCAGCTTGTGATATAATAAACCATTATATACCACTTGGTATAAGTATAACGACCGACATAGTTTCAGTCAAGGAGGAGTTCCTGTGCCTAAACCGAAATCGGATTCGAAGGAGCGCCTGATCGAAGCGGCCTCCCGATTATTCTCGCAGCAAGGCTACCAAGCGACCGGCTTGTCGCAAATCGTGGAAGAAAGCGGTGCCGCTCGCGGTTCGGTCTACTTTCTGTTTCCCGATGGAAAAGAGGGGATTGCCGTTGAAGCGATCAAGCAGTCCTCAGAGCAAATGCGGCAATTGCTTAATGCCACATCCGAACCGTGCAGCACGATTTCGGAATGGCTTCGCCGAATATGCGACGTCATCTCCGCAAGACTTCAGGCTTCCGGATTCCGCAGAGGATCCCCTTTTGCGGCGGTAACTATGGATGCCGTTAACGACGAATCCTCGCGATTGGGGCAAGTTTGTCATAAAGCTTATGAAGAATGGATTCAGGATACGGCAACCATTTTAAATCAAAAATTCGGCGTGGAAGAAGAGCGGGCATCGGTGCTCGCCACATCGGCTATAAGCGCAATTGAGGGGGCATTGATCCTTAGCCGGGCTAAGCAGAGCACGGAACCTCTTACTCTTGTTACCCGAATGCTGATTGAATGGGTGGAAAGCAAGATGGATGAAGGCACGTCCGCATGAGACTTGACGAAACCATGCAAGGGGCTTTTATCGCCTGAACGAGAGATGGGGTCGACAAAAAAAGTATATTTGCAGGAATTTTAACGTTGTCGAAAAATAAAAAGAAAATAGATACAACAAACGAAACGGCCAAATGATAGCCCCCTTGATCGGTTCGTTTACGCTTTTGAAGCAGAAGGGCTTGAAATACGACTAAAAACCTGCTTATGGGACGGCCCCTTACGATTTCGGTTCAAGCGCTTCATGTTTTGCAAAAACGGAACGAGGCTCGAGTCAGCCAATCCAGAAGGAACGTTTGAATCCCCTACGTAAAAGGGTACAACCCGTCAAAAATTCGTTACTCCTCGTACTTCTTCAGTACGATGACCGCATTGTGACCGCCGAAGCCGAATGAGTTCGAGATGCCGATCCGCGGCTCGGCCCTGCGCGCCTTGTGCGGAACATAATCGAGATCGCATTCCGGATCGGGCTGCTCCAGATTGATCGTCGGCGGGATCATTCCTTCCCGCAAGCTTTGGACGAGCGCTACCGCTTCGACGCCGCCTGCCGCTCCGAGCATATGTCCGGTCATCGATTTATTGGCCGTGACCGGAATACGGTAAGCTTCTTCTCCGAACAAGCTCTTGATTGCCCGGGTTTCGGACAGATCCCCGAGCTGGGTGCTTGTCGCGTGCGCACTGATCACATCGACATCGGAGGGTTCAATGTCCGCACTGCGCAAAGCGGTTCGCATCGCCTGATAGGCGCCGCGTCCATCCGGATGGGTCGCGACCATATGGTAAGCATCCGAGCTGGCCCCATAGCCGATTACTTCCGCAAGGACACGCGCTCCGCGCCGCTGCGCATGCGCCAATGATTCAAGCACGACAATGCCGGCTCCCTCCGCCATGACGAACCCGTCGCGTCCGGCATCGAACGGCCGGCTTGCGCGGGACGGCTCATCATTGCGCAAAGATAATGCTGTCGCGTTGCCGAAGCTCGCCAGCGACAATTCGGTAACGGCCGCTTCCGCCCCGCCGGCGAACACGACATCCGCATCACCGCCGCGGATGAGACGGAACGCTTCGCCGATCGCCGTATTGCCGATCGAACAGGCGGTTACCGGCGACAAGGTCGGACCGTACGTTCCGAACCGGATGCTGATTTGCGCCGCCGCGATGTTGGAGATCATCATCGGCACCAAGGTCGGGCTGACGCGCGCCGGTCCTTTGCTGAGCAGCAGCGCCTCGTTGTCGATCAGCGTTTGCAGCCCGCCGATCCCCGAGCCGACATAAACGCCGACCCGTTCGCGGTCCGTCTCATCCAGCTTCAAATTCGCATCCGCCGCGGCCTGCTCCGCCGCCGCAACGGCGAATTGGCAGAACCGGTCCATTCTTCGCGCTTCCTTGCGGCCGATCACGCCGTCCGCGTCGAAATTCCGCACAAGCCCGGCAATCGCCGCTTTTTGCCGGGATACGTCAAACGTATCGATGCCGCTGATGCCGGATTCCCCTGCCACCAGACGGTTCCAAAACGTCTCCACATCGTTGCCGAGCGGAGTGACAACCCCCATCCCCGTTATGACCACTCTTTCCATGACGAATTCCCCCCTGTCCCACGCCTTATCGGCATGACTATTCGTGGCGCGGGCCGCTCCCCGCAACCCTTCTCGGCGCTGCATGAAGGCTGTCAGCCTCATGAGACGTCCGCTGTATGAACCCTATTTTTCCATAGCCATTATCCTATTACAAGTTATAGTTTATCCTGGTATAATAGCTACTATATTATGCTGCCCGAACGGAGGAATTATCGAATCTTATGAACACGCAAACCCGATTGCAGGCATTGTCTGCGTTTCTTAAATCGCAGCGGGCCAAGCTGACGCCCCAATCCGTCGGATTGCCGGAGGGGACCCGCCGCAGAACGCCCGGCCTTCGGCGGGAGGAGGTTGCGCAGCTGGCCGGCGTCAGCAGCACGTGGTACACGTGGCTGGAGCAGGGACGGGACATTCAAGCTTCTCACTCCGTGCTCGGTTCAATCGCTTCCGCATTGCGGCTGAACGGCGATGAGCGCAAATATTTGTTCGCCCTCGCTTCCGGCAGCGGCACGGTCACGCCTCCGCCTTCCGATGAGCCTCTGCCGCAAATCATGCCGCCGCTGCAAAAAATGATCCGCGAGCTTCGCTACTGCCCGGCAATCATCACGGACAGGAGATATCAGATCGTCGGCTGGAACGCAGCCGCCGCATGCGTCTTTCTCGATTTCGAGCAGATCCCGCCTGAGGAGCGGAACATGATCCGGCTGCTGTTCGCCCGCAAGGAATTGCGCCGCCTGGCGGTCAATTGGGATCATTTCATCAGCGGGTTTCTGGCGATTTTCAGAGCTTATTACGGCCAATATGTGGAGGATGAATGGTATGAGCGGTTTCTGGCGGAAATGAGAGGGTTGCACGCCGAATTCGATCCGTTATGGAACGACAGCAGGGCCAACCGCGCTCCGGATGTCGTGCTGGAGTTCCGGCATGCGAAAGCGGGCAAGATGCTGTTCCATCTCGCATCGCTGCAGGTGCACGGAAGCGCCGACCTGCGCTGCAGCGTCTATACGCCCGCCGAGGACTCCCTGACTGAAAGCAAACTGAAACGTTTAATGGAAAACATGGAGCGTAAACCGTGATATTTCGCTTGGATCGGACGGGATGATAAGACTCCATTCGACACTGATAGGATTGGATTGCGGATCGTTCGCCCTTATCAATATTTGACACATCTGTCAACGGGGATATAAAATGTTGTCACAAACGTGTGAATCTAATTCACAGTTTAAGTTATCCGATTTTGATTTAATAAGGAGGAAATCAACAAAAAGTCGGCCGTCCCTCTACTTTGCAAGACTAGCTCAGCTAATAAGGTGTGGGAGGAAAAAATGAATGACGATTACGAAAAACGCTTTTATTTGTATCGGTACAACCTGTATCGGCGAAAAATCAAACCCCTTTATTATCGCAGAAATCGGCAATAACCATAACGGAAGCGTCGAATTGGCCAAGAAGCTGGTCGATCATGCCAAAGCGGCAGGCGCGGACTGCGCGAAGTTTCAAATGCGCCATATGACCAGCCTGTACCGCAACGACGGAAATGCCGATGACGCGAGCGAGGACTTGGGCACGCAGTACACGCTTGATCTGCTGTCGCGCAATCAATTAAACGACGAAGATCTGTTTGCCGTTTTTGATTATTGTCATGAAGTCGGCATTATACCGCTATGCACGCCGTTTGATCCGACAAGCTTAAACAAGCTGGAGAAGTACGGAATGACCGCCTATAAGCTGGCATCCGCCGACTTGACCAACCATGAGCTGATCAAGGAAATGGCCAAAACCGGAAAGCCGCTTATTTGTTCGACCGGCATGTCGGCCGAAAGCGAAATTATCGAAACGGTCCAATTATTAAAGAAGCTCCAGACGCCGTATGTACTGCTGCACTGCAATTCCACCTACCCCGCCCCATTTAAAGACATTAATCTTAATTATTTGGACCGTCTGCGCAAGATCGGAGATTGCCCTGTCGGTTATTCCGGCCACGAACGCGGCATCCATGTCGCCGTTGCGGCCGTCGCCAAAGGCGCCAAAGTAATCGAAAAGCATATTACGCTCGATAAAAATATGGAGGGCAGCGATCATAAAGTGAGCCTGCTTCCGCATGAATTCGCAACGATGGTTCAAGGTATCCGCGAAGTTCAG
This sequence comes from Paenibacillus beijingensis, assembly GCF_000961095.1. Classification (NCBI taxonomy): domain Bacteria; kingdom Bacillati; phylum Bacillota; class Bacilli; order Caryophanales; family Paenibacillaceae; genus Paenibacillus; species Paenibacillus beijingensis. Next base: position 66,492 of record NZ_CP011058.1, read on the forward strand.
CAGGCGCTTGGAGCTTCAACAGAACGCAAAGTTACGCAGGGCGAACTGATGAACAGAGAAAACCTTGCCAAAAGCTTGGTCATTAACCGCGATTTGAAGAGCGGAGAGATCATCAGGCAGGACATGATTGAAGTGAAAAGCCCCGGCCGCGGACTGCAGCCGAACCTGAAGGACAAACTGATCGGCATGCGGGCAAAACGGGATTTTAAAAAAGGCGACTTTTTCTTCTCGATGGATTTGACCCATGAAGTGATTCGGCCGAGACCGTTCGAATTCGGGCGTCCTTGGGGAGTTCCGGTCCGCTATCATGACTTTCAAAACTTTACGAAGCTGTCAAACCCGGATTTGCTGGAATTTCATTTGAGCTATAAAGATATGGATGTCGATTTTAACCCGTATTTCAATGCCTCGTACGATATGGATTATGTCGTGCACAGTCCCGAGCTGTTCGCGGGCGACTTCATCTTGGACTTGGGTTCCACGGATGAAGAGTACCGCAAACGTTCCGTACGGGAGCTGCAAAGAGTTATCGATATTACGCGCGGCTTAAAGCGCTATTTCCGCCGTGCGAGCCGCCCGTTGATTGTCACCAATGCAGGCGGATTCACCGTGGATGCCCCGCTGTGGCCCGAGCAGCGCAAACCGCTTTACGATTTGGTCGTGCAAAGCTTGTCCGAGCTGGACATGGACGGGGTGGAAATCATCCCTCAGACGATGCCGCCGTTTCCTTGGCATTTTGGCGGGCAGCGCTATCATAACTTATTTATGGACCCGGATGAAATTGTCGAGTTCTGCACCCGGAACGGTTACCGGGTATGTCTGGATACGTCGCATTCCAAGCTGACATGCAATTACTTTAACCTGCGCTATAAGTCATTTATCGATAAGGTGGGGCCTTTTGCCGCCCATCTCCACATCGTGGACGCGAGCGGAACCGACGGGGAGGGGCTGCAAATCGGTGAAGGCGACATCGATTTTGCTTCTCTGGCCGAAGACTTGGACCGCTGCGCTCCGCACGCTTCCTTCATTCCGGAAATTTGGCAAGGACACAAAAATGATGGAGAAGGGTTTTGGCACGCGCTCAAGCAATTGGAAAAATGGTTCTAAGATGCAGTCTCTAAGCAGTTGACCGGCAACTCAACGGGCGGGTGGGAACGCCTGGTTTCCGCCCGCACGTTACGATGCGAACCGCAGCGGTATTCGCTTGTCCGTCTTCTGCGCCGCTAGTTAACGGTCAGCGCGCAGCAGGCCGATCTCATCATCCGTCAGCCCGCGATATCCGCCAAGCGGCAGCGATTCGTCGAGCTTTAACGGCCCCATCGACACTCTCCGCAAATAGGTCACTTTTTTGCCTGCCGCTTCAAACATCCGTTTGACTTGATGGAACTTCCCTTCTTTGATTGTCAGCACAATCGCCGAATAGATCCCGTCTTCCCGCTGTTCACGCGAAACGATCGCCAGCTCGGCCGGCATCGTCTTGTAGCCGTCGTCAAGCGTTACTCCGGCGGCAAACAGATCCGCATCCTCTTTCCCGACATCGCCGCGCACAAGCGCCTCATATATTTTCGGCACATGCTTGCGGGGCGACAGCAGGTCGTGGGCAAGCTGTCCGTCGTTGGTCAGCAGCAGCAGCCCTTCCGTATCCTTGTCCAGCCGTCCGACCGGAAACGGGCTCAGCGTCCGGTCCTCCGGCTTCAGCAAATCGATGACGGTCCGGTCGCGGTTATCCTCGGTCGCCGATACGACACCTTGTGGCTTGTTCAGCATCCAGTAAACGACGTCCCGATAGACGACTCTTTCTCCTTCGAATTCCACGATCGAAGTGTCCGGATTCACAATGAGCCCCGGATCTTTAATGACGGAGCCGTCAACGGTCACTTTCCCTCCTTTGACCGCCTTTTTTATTTCGCTGCGGGTGCCAAAGCCCATATTGGAAAGCAATTTATCCAAACGCAGTGTCTTTTTCGCTGCCATTACATTCGCCTCCATCCGGCCGGAAGGCCGTTCTTCAGCATTCCGCCGCTGTATTTGCCCCATCCGAGCGGATAACCGTCAACGCATACGAGGGTATAACCTTTGGTATTTACCGTTTCCGCCGGAAACTTGCCGCGCAATTCATCTTTGCCGCCGCGCGAACCCCCGTCTGAAACGGCCGGTATAGCCGCATTCATCCGTTCCGCATCCGGATGCAGCGTCTCGCCGCGAAGGAAGCGGAGCGTTTCGGGTTCGTCCGCCCGGAAATTCAGCCATCGGACAGCGTCCGCCGCTTTAAGTCCCATCGCCAGCGGCTGCGAAGGCTGAAACTTGCCCCCGCTGCCCGCCTCACCGACGAACCAGCCGGCGCGGACGACTTTTAGGCCGTCCAGGGAAGGCATCTCCTCTGGCTGCAAATAAACTCTGGTGCCGTAAACGACTGGCACGCCGGTAAACTCGGCGCCCGCTGTCAAATTTTCTTCGGCGAACCGCTGCCACTGCGCAAGCGGGTCCGCCTCTTCTTTTGCCGCTTTGCGCAGCGGTTCCGAATAACGCCCGGAAGATCTTTCCGGCCCGCGCACAATTGGCTTGCCGCTGCCCATCGCCTTGCCGCCGCTGCCGTGCCGGCGCCGATCCCGGGGCTCGGCGTTCAGCGCCCGCTCGCCGCTCCCTCGTTTGCGGCCGTCGTGACCGTCTTCTCCGACGCGGCCGGCTTGATCGTCTCCGCTGCGTCGTTTCGTTAATACGGCGGCATAATGCCCTTCGCCTTTCACCCGGTGCGGCCACAGGCGGACCGTACCCGCAAGCGGATGCATTGCCGTCTGGACGGCATCGGTGCCGTATTCAGCCGCCCATTCCGGACGCCCCGGCATCCAGCCGTACCGCGCCTCAACCGGTACGACTTCCAGCTCCGGAAATTCCGCCAGCAGGCGGGCAATGGCGCACTCATTTTCCTCCGGCGAGAATGTGCAGGTGGAATAAACGAGCGTGCCGCCAGGAGCCAGCATCGCCGCCGCATGCCGCAGAATGTCCCGCTGCATGGCCGAGCAGCGTTCGACCGAATGCTTCTCCCACTCCGCAATCATCGACTCTTCTTTACGGAACATGCCTTCCCCGGAGCAGGGAGCATCAACAAGAATGCGGTCGAACCAGCCGGCAAACGTGTCGGCCAGCCGGTGCGGTTCCTCGTTCAAGACGACGGCGTTGCGGACTCCGGCCAGCTCGATATTTTTCGCCAGCGCTTTCGTCCTCTCCCGCGCATTGTCATTGCTGACCAATACGCCCCTGCCTTGCAGCTTGGCGGCGATTTGGGTCGACTTGCCGCCCGGCGCTGCGCACAGATCGAGCACGCGGTCGCCCGGCCGGACGCCGAGCAGCTCCACCGGAACCATTGCGCTCGGCTCCTGGATATAATAAAGACCCGCATGATAATACGGGTGCTTCCCCGGCCGGTCCTTCTCATCGTAGTAATAACCTTCCGCCGTCCACGGAATCGGAGGCATTCCCTCTCCTTCCCCGAACGGATTGATGTCCCGCCAAGAGCCGGACGTAAGCTTCAAGCTGTTGATCCGCAGGCCGTACAACCGCGAATCGCCGTAAGAAGCGATAAAGGCCGGAAACTCGGCGCCAAGCAAATGTTCCATTTTATCCAAAAAAAGCTGCGGCAGCCGCGGCGCCATCATTCCACATCCTTCTTTCAAACGTTCTGTTGTGGCAGTCCGTCTTTTCCGTTATTCAAGTGATATAGAAACGGCACCGCCGTCATATCGGCGATGCCATTCGCTTCACATAGCTTCAGCCTGATCTTGAAAACGCCAAGCTCAAGGCTGGTTATTTTTTCTGGCCCGATAAAGCGACTGCTGGATTTCGCCCGACAGCTGATTCAAGCCGAACGTATCCTCGTGCTCCCAAAGCTCGTTGAAGCGCAGCTGGTACTGGGCCGCTTCGCGGACGCGCCGGTAGAAATACAAGTCCTGAATATCGCTGAGCACTTTGGAGACGATATTCGACCTTTCTTCAAAGCCGGTCTGGGCGTCCAAAATTTCCTTGCGGATGCTCGACATTTCCGTATCGAGCTGAAAAGCCGCTTCGGCCGCTTTTTTCAGCCGACCTTTTACATCTTCAGGGATGCTTTCCTTGTACTTATAGTTGAGCGAGTGCTCGATCGTCGCCCAAAAGTTCATCGCCAAAGTGCGGATTTGCACTTCCGCCAGCACTTTCTTGTGCCCGACAGCGGTTTGTACCGGATATTCCACAATCATATGGTAGCTGCGGTAGCCGCTTTCCTTATAATTCGTAATGTAGTCCTTCTCGTAAATAAGGGTCAAATCTTTACGGTTGCGGATCAAGCCCGCAACGCGGAGAATGTCATCGACGAACTGGCACATAATGCGGATGCCCGCAATATCTTCGATACCTGTTTCGAGCGCATCCATCGGCACGTTAAGGCGTCTGGCCTTTTCAAGAATGCTGGAAATTTTTTTGACCCGGCCGGTGACAAATTCAATGGGCGCATATGATTCTCTTGCCTTCAATTCGGCGCGCATCGTCTTGAATTTCACTTTAAGCTCTTCAACCGCTTGTTCATAAGGCTGCAAAAAAAGGTTCCAATCCCTGCCGTCCATCCGGCCGCCTCCTGTCTATCAGTGATGATCGGCGCCGATCGCTTCCGTCACTTGCATGAATCCGTCCCTCCGCAGCCGCTCGCGAAGTCCTGAAGTCAGCTCCTTCAGCACTTCCGGACCGCGGTAGATCAGCGCCGTATAAATTTCGACCATACTCGCTCCGGCGCGAATTTTATCGTATGCATCGTCAGCGTTAAAAATGCCGCCGGAACCGATAATAGGCAGTTTCCCGCCTGTCTGTTTGTAAACGGCAGCGACGATTTCCGTCGAACGTGCCTTCAGCGGCTTGCCGCTCAGTCCGCCGGTTTCGCCGGCATTGCGATGCGTCAAGCCGTCGCGGGAGAGCGTCGTATTCGTCGCAATGAGGCCGTCTACGCCGCTTGCCGCAATCGTATCGATGGTCAGTTCCAGCTGCTCATCCGTCATATCCGGCGCGATTTTGACCAGAACCGGCTTACGCTTGCTGCCGCTGCGTGCCGCCTGAATTCCCATCTCCTCCAAAACTTCGGAAAGCAGCGTCCGCAGTTCCCCGCCATGCTGCAGCGCACGCAGGTCGGGGGTATTCGGCGAGCTTATGTTGACGACGAAAAAATCGCCGAAAGGATAGAGCTTTTCCAGACATTTGCGGTAATCCAGATGCGCTTCCTCATTAGGAGTCGTCTTGTTTTTGCCGATATTGACCGCAATCGGTATGCTGCGCTTCCTTCCGGCACTGAGCCGCTGCGCCATGGCGTCGGCGCCGTCGTTATTGAAGCCCATCCGGTTAATGAGCGCTTCGTCGGGCGGAAGCCGGAACAGCCTCGGCAGCTCGTTGCCCGCCTGCGCCTTGGGCGTAACGGTTCCCATTTCGGCAAAGCTGAAGCCGATATTCCGAAAGATGTCGCCGACTTTGGCGTTCTTGTCGAGTCCCGCGGCGAGGCCGACGGGATGGCTGAATTGCAGGCCGAACAGGTTAACCGCCAGCTCCGGGTAATTCGGTACGCCGTACAAAGCATGCAGCAGCCCGGTCGTACCGGGTATCCGTCCCGCCGCGCTCAGTCCGTCGATAACGAGATGATGGGCTTTTTCCGGGTCCATTCGAAACAAAGCCGGTTTAAGCAAAGATGTGTACAGCAATTAAACTCACTCCGATCCAGATAAAAAGGTACTACAGATCAGTTTATCTTTTTCCGGGGCAAAAGAAAAGGGCTATCCCCCTACAATTCCATTACAATTCGCGTGGGAGCGGCCTCTTTGCGTTTATCTCTTTTCCGTTTACGCCATTCTTATGGATTCTAATGCAGCCAGTCGTAAACCGTCCCGGGATTTTCTTCATTTTGTTTCGGCGAGAGCCTGAATCTCTCCTCCGGTTTAGAGACGCTTGACGGCAGCAGGCCGCTGCCGATCTGCACCGACGTTCCAAGCGGAATCAAATCGTAAAGCTCTTCCACGTCCTCTTTGTTCATTCGGATGCAGCCGTGGGATTCATCGCCGCCCACGCTGTCCGGCTCATCCGTCCCGTGGATGGCGTACCTTGTACCCGACAATGTCATTCCTCGGCTTCCAAATGGGCCGCTGGCCGTACCGTTCGGATTTTTGACTTTTTCGGTAATGGTGAAAGGCCCTTCTGGCGTCTTGGCTCCCCCCAATCCCACTTCATAGCTTCGCACGATAATCGTGCCGCTCAGCACCGCAAGCCGATGCGTTGATTTATCGACGACGACCCGCAGCGTATCTTCTTCGTGATGAAATACGGAAGCCGGAATGCCGCTCCCGCTGCCAGCAACATTGCCGGCGGAAGTACCTCCCTTTTCGCTTCCGGCACTGCCGCTTCCGCGTTTTTCCGCCACAGTCGGCGTTTCATGCTCTTTGCCCACTTTTTCAACGACTTCTGCAAAAAGGCGGCGCATGCCGTCCGTATCTCCGGACAGCATATTGAGCGGATACGGTTTCACAAGATCATTCAGGCTGGCCGGGAGCCTCCGGTGAATTCGCTTGTACTGGCGAACCGCGCTGGTGAGCGTCATTTCCTCTTCTTTTGTTTTCATCCACTCACGAAGCTGCTGGTAAGCTTTTTTCGGGCTTGCCGGACGACAGTCGCACAGCTGCGCATTATACACATGCACATCCAGCTTCCCGCTTTCTTCCGTCCGTTCCACGGAAAAGAGCACTTCGGTTCGGCCCGTCCACAGCTCGTAGCCTCCCTCCACCTCCATGCGGGCCGCAATATCGGTGGCGGAGCCGCTCGCTCCAAATATCAACGCATTCATCGTTCCTCCCAAAGCCTGGCTCCGGTCGGGATCGGCAAAAACGACATTGACGCTGAACGGGGAGCCGGCTGCCGTAACGTGTTCGGAGCTATCGTAACCCGCTTCTCTGCTGCGATCAGAGCTGTCCCCCGGCGCAAACACAACGGCGAGCGCCAGCAGCGCAGCGGTCAGAAGTCCGGTTCGGACAACCGCTTTTTTTACCCTTCGGGACCGGTTCCACTGCTCGATCATGACTTGAGGCGCATCAAATAAGGGATGCCGTTTCCGTTCATACGCTTCATATACGTGGCCAGCCTGCAAGTAACAGTAGTTGGCCTTCGCTTCCTTGTTCTGCGATTGATACGATTTGCCTAACAAATACCACGCCATCCGGTTGTCCGGATGATTTTTTACATACTGCTTCAAGTATTCGAGGTGATCATCTTCATCCGGCAATCCTCTCTCCCCCTGCCCGACACTCTTTGCTCTTTATATCGGCAAAAAGACCGTCCTGTTTAGTCCGGGACGGCCGCAGCTTCACTTCATTCAATTGTCGCTTTAGTCGCTCATAAGCCGGCTGTCTCCAGCCGACAAAAAGCTCCCGCTTCATAATGAAACGGGAGCTCCGGATAAACCTTATCTGCTGTCTGCAGATTCGGATTAAATTATCGGTTAAACGGCTCGTCAGCGATTTTGATGGAATCGGTCGGGCAGCCGTCGCAAGCGTCTTGAAGATCGTCATACAGATCTTCCGCGATCGCTTTCACGCCGTGATTGCCGTCGCCGTCATAAATTACTTCCGCGAGGCCTTCATCATCATAATCGTAAATGTCAGGAGCTGTTGCTCCGCACGCGCCGCAAGCGATGCAAGTATCTTTGTCTACCCATGAATATTTAGCCATGGTCTTTCCCTCCTAGATTGCTGAAAAATGCGGGCATAAAAAAATCCCGGGTCATGATAAGTTCCCTTACACATCAATATATAACAAATCGTCATCCATTTGCAAGGATGTCCCCCGAATTCGTTTGTTCCGGATCAAAGCCGATGGATCGTCTCCGAGCATGCCTGCCGTCAGCACCGCGTCTTCGCCGTACTTGTCCCTCAGCTTATCCATCGCGCGCGTCAGCGCTTCCTGGCGCGGATTTTTGTCGTAATCGAACAGGTCGAGCTGCACTGCCGTCTCGTCCTTTAGCGATAAATTTTGCAGCGTGATGCCGAGCAATCTGACTGGGCCTCCATGCTTCCAATGAAAATCGAACAGCCTGCACGCTTCACGGTGGATTTCGGCAGCGTTGTCGGTCGGCGTCTCGAGCGTCATGCTGCGCGTCACGGTCGACATATCCGGCCGCCGGATCGTAATTTGCACCGTCTGGGCAACGAGCTTCTTCCGGCGCATTCTGCGCGACGTCTGATCGGCCAAATTAAGCAATACACGGTGAATGTCTTCACATTCACTCAAATTTTCGGGAAGCGTCGTCGTATGCCCGACCGATTTGCTTTGTTCTATTGTTTCCTTCACAGGCGAACGGTCGATTCCATTCGCCGCTTCCTTCATCCACAATCCCATTACCCCGAAATGGCCCGTCAAAAACGAAACGTCGCTCGCAGCCAGCTCCCCGATCGTCCGAATGTTCAGCTTTCGCAGCTTATCCGCCGTTTTTCGCCCGATGCCGAACAGACTGTCGCAGGGGCGGCTCCACAGCCGGGCCGGCACGTCGCGGATGCGCAGTACGGTAAGTCCATTCGGCTTGTCCATATCGGAAGCCATTTTGGCCAGCAGCTTGTTGGGCGCAATTCCGATGGAGCAAGGAAGCCCCCATTCGGTCCGGATTCGTTCCCGGATCCGGTGGGCAATGTCCAGCGGCGTGCCGTACAGCTTCGAGCCGGTAATATCCAGATAGCATTCATCGATCGACGTTGCCTGAACCAGCGGCGTAAAGCTGCGGGCAATGTCCATAAATCCGCGCGAGTACCGGCGGTACAAATCAAAATCAGGCTGAATAATAATAAGCTGCGGGCATGCCTTCAATCCCTGCCGTACCGTCATCCCCGTCTTGACGCCGAATGCGCGGGCGGCATAAGAGCATGTAACGATGACGCCCTTGCGCAGCTCTACACTGCCGGCCACAGCAGTCGGCTTGCCTTTATATTGTTCCGGATGCTCCGCTTCATGCACGGAACAATAGAAGGCGTTCATATCCAAATGCAGGATTACTCTTCCCTTAGCCGGGTAATGATCTTCGACCATGTCCGTTCATCCCTCGCTTTCACGATAGCCGCCCGCGTGATTTAAGCTCCGGTTCGTATTATAATTAGGATACAATTGGATGCAAATACGGTCAAGGAAAGACGGCTGTTAAAAAAATGAACCAAACTCTCTACACGTGACGTAATAAGTGATATAATTTATGAATTATGACTTTGTGATGACTGCAATTAAGGGGGATAACCCGGCAATGACAACTGCCATATCGATTTTTGACACGACGCTGCGCGACGGTACCCAAGGAGAAGGGATCAGCCTCTCCGCGGACGATAAATTAAAGATCGCCTTGAAGCTGGATGAACTTGGCGTTCATTATATTGAAGGCGGCAACCCGGGAAGCAACAATAAAGACATTGAATTTTTTGAGCGGGTCAAAGGAATGAAGTTCAACGCCAAAATTACGGCTTTCGGCAGCACCCGCCGCAAAAACAGCGTTGCCGAGCAGGACGCCAGCCTGCTGCGCATCGTAGAATCCGGCGTTCCGGCAGCTACGCTCGTCGGCAAATCATGGGATTTTCACGTGCATACCGCCCTGCAAACGACACTTGAAGAAAACCTGGCCATGATTTTCGATTCGATCGCTTTTTTGAAGCGCAACGGCATCGAGGCGATTTTTGATGCCGAGCATTTCTTCGACGGCTACAAACATAACCCCGAATACGCGTTAACCGTTCTGCAGAAAGCCCGTGAAGCGGGTGCAGACTGGATTGTGCTCTGCGATACGAACGGCGGGACGCTTCCGGGAGAAATTCACGATATCGTCAGACGGGTCAACAACGAGATTAAAGCGAATATCGGAATTCATACCCACAACGACTGCGAACTGGCCGTCGCCAATTCGCTCGCCGCGATTCAAGCCGGCGCACGCCAGGTGCAAGGGACGATTAACGGTTACGGCGAGCGGTGCGGCAACGCCAATTTATGCTCCATCATTCCGAATCTGGAGCTGAAGCTCGATTATTCCACGATCGGCGTGGACAAACTGCAGCAGCTTACCGGAACGGCCCGTTATATAAGTGAAATCGCCAATGCGAATATGCCCGTCGGACAGCCTTATGTCGGCAATGCGGCGTTTGCGCATAAGGGCGGCATCCATGTATCGGCCATTTTGAAGGATTCCAAAACGTACGAGCATATCCGTCCGGAACTTGTCGGAAACAAGCAGCGTGTTCTCGTTTCCGAGCTGGCGGGCCAAAGCAACGTCATTTCCAAAGCCCAGGAGCTTGGTCTCGACATCAATGCCAACAACAATAAGACGAGGGAAATTATCGACCGGATTAAAGAACTCGAGCATCAAGGCTACCAATTTGAAGGCGCGGACGCGTCGATGGAGCTGCTTCTGCGTGAAGCATTCGGCGAGATGGAAGAGATCTTCCAGGTTGAATCGTTCAAAATTCTCGTTGAAAAAACAAACGCCGATATGGTGTCGGAGGCAATCGTCAAAATCCGCCTGGGCGACGAAACGGTCTACACGGCTGCCGAAGGGAACGGTCCCGTTAACGCGCTGGACAATGCACTGCGGAAATCGCTCATCCAGTTTTTCCCGAAAATTAACGATATCCATCTTTCCGATTACAAAGTTCGGGTCATTGATGAGCAAGGGGCAACCGCCGCTAAAGTCCGCGTCCTGATCGAATCGACCGACTTTGACAATACGTGGAGCACCGTCGGCGTTTCCAGCAACGTCATCGAAGCGAGCTGGGAAGCGCTGGTGGACAGCTTCCGGTACGCCATCCTAAACATGTCCAAAGTGGAGTCTAACGCTTCGGAAAACGTGCGCGAGCAGCTCGGCCTTGTGAATCACTGAACTAAATGTGCCCAGGTTAATCAAAAACCTGCCGGAGAGTTTTGTCCCGGCAGGTTTTTTCAATCTTCTCCATTATAAGCGCTGTGACTGCCGCGCAGCGGCTTTCAACCGGCGCTTATAAATATCCCTCAATTCGCGATTCCCACTCTTTACGCGTAATGATACCGTTTATCCGCTCCAATACCTTCCCGGAAGGATCGATAATAAGGCTGGTCGGAAAATTGTCCACTTTGTAGAGCTTTGTGGCCACTCCTGCGCGATCCATCAAAATCGGGAACGAAAGCTTTTGCGCATCAACAAATTCCCTTGCATCGCGTTCGCGGTCAAAGGCCGTTGAATTGACGCCATATAAATCCACTTGATCTCCATATTGTTTGTATAGCGCTTCCAAATCTGGTGCTTCCATTTCGCAAGGCGCGCACCAGGAAGCCCAAAAATTGACAATGAGCAGCTTGCCGCGGCTTCCGCCGATCGAGTACGGTCTTTCATCCAACCCCTGCAAGGTGAACGCCGGGGCCATGTAGCCTTCCTTCGGTTTCTCCAGGGCGTCTGCTGGATTGGTGGTAGCGGTCGCTTTGCTTTCTTTGCCCGAATAAAATTCAAACACCGCGAACGCAATAAGCAAACAGGCAGCAACGACGAACACAATGGTACGTTTCATGCGGACCCTTCTTTCGCAAAATATGGAACAGCTTGATTTTTCCATGTTACCATGCTGCGGAATGCCGGCTCAACTGTGCGGGCACATTAGTGGAGTCAACCCACGCACGAACGGAGGAAATGTTCAATGAATCAGGCATCCCGCAGCACCGGCGGAGCCGCCGTCCGCAAGCAGACTGTCGGCCAAACGATCGGCGGCGCTAATAAAGCTTCCGGGTCTAAGTCCCGTAGCAAATGGAAGGAATATACTGCCCTTGCAACTGTTCCGCTTGTGCTTGTTCTCGGCAACTCCATGCTCGTACCTATTTTGCCCGATATGGAACGCCAAATGAAACTGACTTCGCTGCAATCCAGCATGGTCATAACTTTATTTTCTATCGCTGCGGGCCTTGTCATACCTGTTGCCGGATATTTATCGGACCGGTTTAGCCGTAAAGCGGTCATTATTCCATCGCTGGCCATATACGGAGCCGCGGGCATTCTGGCCGGATTTGGGGCATTATGGGGGTCTTATGCCATATTGATCGTATCGCGCGCTATTCAGGGCATTGCCGCCGCCGGAACGGCGCCGATCGCCATGGCATTGGTCGGCGACCTTTATAAGGATGGGGAAGAGAGCGAAGCGCTTGGGCTCATTGAAGCTTCGAACGGAACCGGTAAAGTGGTCAGTCCGATTATCGGCTCCCTGCTCGCTCTCATCGTCTGGTATGCGCCGTTCTTCGCTTTCCCGCTATTTTGCGCTGCGTCGCTTCTGGCGGTCATGTTTATGCTGAAGGAGCCTTCATCCAATGAAAAGCCGGTACCGGCCTTGGAATATTTGCGCGGCATCGGAGCTGAATTTAAGGCGCAAGGCCGTTGGCTTATCCCGGCATTCGTCGCCGGGGCGCTTGGTTTGTTTATTATGTTTGGCGTTCTTTTTTATTTATCCGATGTTTTGGAAAAAGCACCTTATTATATCGACGGCGTAGCAAAAGGCGGCGTTTTGGCCATTCCGCTGCTCGGGCTCGTCGTCACGGCGTACTTGACCGGAAGAGTAATCAAAAATAACGGCCGTTTAATGCGTATTTTAATGGTGACGGGGCTTGCTCTTATGGCTGCCGCACTTGGATGCGGGATGCTCGGCTACAATAAAATTATTTTGCTGATCGCGCTCATTACAATAAGCAGTATTGGCACCGGGCTGCTGCTGCCTTGTTTAAACACCCTGATTACCGGCTCCGTTGACCGTTCCAAGCGCGGGATGATTACATCTTTGTACAGCAGTCTCCGCTTTATCGGCGTTGCGTTCGGTCCTCCGCTGTTTACATGGCTGACCGCAGTATCGGTCATGCTGCTGTTCGGTATCGTATCCGGTCTTTCCGTCGCGGTCATGATCGGAGTATGGCTGCTCGTACGCCCGCCGGCCAAATCTGGCGATACGGCGGGGACGAACAACAGAAAGTAATAAGTCAGGGTGCCGAATCGGATTTGCTTAAGCGCTTTTCAATTGTTGTCGTAAAAGGATATACTGAAACGACAGCATTACAGAAATGAAATCAAGCTTTTGGCAGACACGATATATGCGCACCATTGTTTTCTTTTTATGCAAAGGAGTTTTGATGATGCCATTTAACCAAACCGACGATGGAAATGGAATTGCCCGAAATCACTCCATGCCATTTCCGAACAAGTTCATAACGGCGGAGGCTTATGAGCGAATGATTGAGATCTGCCGGCGTTCCTTGCCCGAAGAGGCGTGCGGCGTACTGGCTACAACTGGCGGCGGCGCTGGCGAAGCGGTTTCTACAACCAACGCCCCCGCAAGGATCGATACCGTTATTCCGATTGCGAATTGTCATCCAATGGCAAAAAACAGCTTCCGATTTTGTCCCGAGGATTGGATCGACGCTTATTACAGCATGCAAAAAAACCGACAACAGCTTGTCGGTTTCTTCCATTCCCATCCTGCAACGCCGCCTTTGCCTTCTACTCGAGATCTAAACGGTTTATTATGGACAACCGCATCGGCGGCAAAAGGTCGGCTCTCTTACTGGATCATATCGCTTCGGCAGCCGCTTGAACCAAAGGCAGCCGCATACGAAATTGCCGGAAACCGGTTCATTCCGTTAATGCTTGCTTAAATAAGCATACAAATCACCAAGCGTCGTAATATTGCGTTCAAGAATCCGGTTCAAATAAAGCAGCCACAATTCTGCCTGCATAAGCGAGTCTTTGAGCGCATGATGTCGCTGGGTAACTTTAATTTTCTCAGTCTCGAGCAGTTCATCAAGACCGTAGCTTTCCCGGTGCGGGTTCAGCCATTTGGCGATCATCATCGTGTCAAGCAGACGGTGGGTCAGATTGACCTTGGACGTTTTCCACAGAGCAGCATTTAAAAACTGCTTGTCATGGCCGAGTCCATGTGCAATCAGAAGCCGTTTACCGCAAAATTCCATAAAATCATGCAGCACCTGCATCAAATCCGGTGCGTCTGCAACCATTTCATTGCTGATTCCGGTTAGTTCCGTAATATGCTTCGGCACTCTTCGTTTCGGATTCACAAGACTGTAAAACGTCCGGTCCGGGTACAGCTCCTTCCCGCGCAGCAGCACCGCCCCGAATGACAAAATTTCATCCCCGTTGTAAGGATAGAAGCCGGTCGTCTCCAGATCGAACACGACCACTTCCATCTCCTTCAACGGTTCGTCCAGCATCGATTGCTTCCGCTGCTCTTTGGTCATGGAGCGGATAAAAGCCATTTGCTGCGCATTTTGCGCACCCAGCATAGAGGCAATGGCCGGCGTGACGCCACCCATTTTATAAAGCTGCCACATCCGGCCGACACCTTTTTGCTCTTTCATCACTCTCTCCTCCGCCGCGTCAGAGCCTGCTCACCGTTTGACGATACACCCGGCGCTGCAGTTTCTTTCCGAGCTTCAGTCCGCTCTTCAGCTCGTCCGCCAGTTCTTTGGTAAGCTTCCGGCCGGACAATTTGCCGTTATTGGAATAAAGACCGTTCTCCGTCTTTTCCGTCGTCATCAGGCGAAGCTTGAGAAACAAGCGAAACGCCTCGCTTAATTCCTCCGCTTCTTCATCTGACAGCTGCGCTTCCGCATGCAGTCCTTTAATTCTTTCAAGCGTCGAGGTCATCTTCAGGTTGGCCTGAATCGCGAGCAGTCTGATGGAGTTCACCATCGGAATGTAAGCTCCGTATTTAATATCCAGACTTCCGGCATCTTCCCCATACTGTTCCTTTAACAGGTGACCGAACACGCCGAGCAGAACTTTATGCCGCAGCGTATTGTCCAGCATTCGTTTGACGATGACGGGGGTATTAATATAATCGCTGTAAAAATGATCTTTTAACCCTTTAACCAGTTCTTGCTTTCCATACAGACAGCGACCGTCCGCGACAATGAGCAAATAACGAACCGACTCCCACGCCGGTTCTTCAAACCAGCCGTTTAACCGCTCCTTCCACTCGGAAAGAGATAACCGCCAATCGGCGTTGCTGCTCAGCACGTTGCCATCGCATGGAGGGTAACCGATCTTCTGCAGAGATTCCACAATCCAGAGCGCCAGGTCATTAAAATAATCCCGGCATCGGACTGCATCCTCGTCATTTCTCGGATCTTCGTACACAATACCGCTGTCTTGGTCACTGGATAATGTCTGCTCTTCCCTACCGCCGCTGCCGAACAATAAATAAGCATATGGCACGGGGGGAGAACCTTTCCCCCTCCGTGCCATATCAGCTTCTGCGAGGACGATTACACGCTTAATAAAAGCGTCATGTACCTCGTTCATTTCCACATAAAATTGTTCGACCCCACGCTCAGGGAGCAGAGCCACCATCCGTTCTTGAACTTGATCCCGCAAACTGCGTAGTACCGACAGCTCATCTGCCGAGCCGATCTGCTTTAACAGCTGCAATCGGAACGGATCGCTCATTCAGGCGCTCTCTCCCCTCGGACAATTACTGCCTAAACACGATTAGTTATCGATTTGTCCGGCTTTTTTCATTTGTTCCGGATAGCCGTAGGTACCGTGTTCGCTAAGATCCAGACCTACAATCTCTTGTTCTTCCGTAACACGCAGCCCCATAATAGCCTTGATCAGACCAAGCAGTACGAAAGAAACAACCAGAACGTATGCGCCGCAGACAACAACGCTTTCGAATTGAACCCAAAGCTGATGCCAGTTGCCGGTGTCGATTACGCCGCCTTCGCCGATGCCTACTTTTTCAGCAAGCTCTTTCGTAGCGAAAATACCGTTTGCCAACGTTCCCCAGATCCCTGCTA
Source organism: Paenibacillus beijingensis (assembly GCF_000961095.1). Lineage (NCBI taxonomy): Bacteria > Bacillati > Bacillota > Bacilli > Caryophanales > Paenibacillaceae > Paenibacillus > Paenibacillus beijingensis. Next base: position 82,332 of record NZ_CP011058.1, read on the forward strand.
CACCGTGAACGGAAAGCGCGAAAATCGGATCGTCGACTTTTACTTTCTCGAAGAACTTCGCGCTGAAGACGACAAGCACACCGGCAATAAGACCGATCACAACAGCCGCCCAAGGATCAACGAACGCACAAGACGCGGTGATGGCAACCAAACCGGCCAAAGCGCCGTTCAGCATAGAGCCGATATCCGCTTTGCCGAGCAATGCCCAGGATACAAGGAGAGCCGCCACAGCGCCACCAGCTGCGCCGAGCTGAGTGTTGAACGCCACATAACCGAAGAAACCGTCGCCGACCGCTACCGTACTGCCTGCGTTGAAGCCAAACCAGCCGACCCACAAAAGAAGCACCGACAACGCGCTGAAAACTTGGTTGTGACCGAGAATTTCGTTTGCGGAGCCGTCTTTGTTAAATTTGCCGATCCGCGGCTTAAGCAGTACCGTTGCAGCAAACGCCGCAATTGCACCCGTTAAGTGAACGACCGTGGAGCCTGCAAAGTCTTGCGCGCCGTCCTCAGCGAGCCAGCCGCCGCCCCAGATCCAGTGCGCGATAACCGGGTAGATCAGCGCCGTAAACAGGATGGTGAAAATGAGGTAAACGGACAGCTTGGCGCGTTCCGCGAATCCGCCCCATGCGATCGACAGCGAAACCGCAGCGAAAGCAAGCTGGAACATAAAAAATACAGTCGAAGGATAGTTTTCCCCTTCGGCAGCCGCTTTAGCCGGGCTGAAGAAGAAGTCGCCCCAACCGATAAATTGCGAAATGCTGCTGCTGCCTCCGAACGTCAAACCATAGCCGACAGCCCAGTAAACCAAGGTGCAAAGACCTAAAGTGAAAATCGTTTTACCGGCAACGTGACCGGCATTTTTCATTCTTGTAGAACCGGTTTCCAAAAGAATGAAGCCGCCTTGCATCAGAATTACAAGTACTGCTGCGACTAAAATCCAGAGTGAATTAAGTCCCATGTTCAGTGTTCCTGCAGATGGATCCTCCGCAAAGGCCATTGCCGGGAACAAGAGCGACAACGCGCCTAGGGTAAACAACATTTTCTTGACCAAAACGACCACTCCCTAGTGTGATATTCTCTAACGTTTTAGGAAAGACTTAATGTCATTATAGACAGAAGCACTAGTTTTGACAATATAGTTTTTCGTAAAACGCAAAATAAAATCTAACGTTCGTGTTTCGAAATGAACCGAATGTTAAGTTTTTTCGCTCTTTTCGCCTCGAATTCCTTCTCAAAGCGCTTCATTTTTCGTAAAATATTAGTCTATGGGAAATTATAGGACTCTTAGAACCTCCTTAATAAAAACATATTTCTTCATCATAATGCAGCCCGTTCTTCAAAGCATAACGTTTGACTGTACGGTTCCAAAACCGTTATCATTATAATAGAGAAAAAAGCATGATTTGGGAAGGAAGTGGATCGATGGAGAATACCAAACTGCTGCGGATTGGAGAACTTTCCAAAAGAGCGAACGTCAGTCCGAGGACGATCGATTATTACACCTCAGTCGGCCTAATTGAGCCTTTTAAACGTTCGGACAAAAATTACCGGCTTTACAACGATGAAACCTTGAAACGTCTTGAACGTATAGAACAGTTGAAGAAAGAAAAATATACGTTGGATGAAATAAAGGAAACCTTGAATACGTGGAGCAAAGTTTCTTCTGTGCAGCATGTATCGCAGAAGCTGACCGATCTGCAGCTTAATCTGACGCAGCTGGAGAGGCAGGTTAAGGAGCTTGAGCCGGTTATTGAGCAGCTGAAGCCAAAGCAGGCCCACCAGCTGTTCAACCGGCTGATGCCGCAAACCGCAGCCTGTATCGAGGCGCTGATGATTTTGGTTAACAAAGGTTCTTTTATGTAAACAGCGTAGCCAATACAGATGGAGGGATAGATCATGTTTTTTCATCCGATGGACATTCCCATTTTAATTGCGTTCGCGTTATCGATTTGGGCCCAGTTTAGAGTCCGCGGCACGTTCAACCGCTGGTCCGAAGTTCGCTCCATGAGCGGCATGACCGGCTACGAAGCCGCACGGCGCATGCTTGATGCCAACGGGCTTCACGATGTTCCGATCGAACCGGTTCGCGGCACGCTTTCAGATCACTACGATCCGATCCACCGCGTCGTGCGTCTCTCGGAACCCGTTTATTATGAAAACAGCATTTCCGCCATCTCGGTTGCGTGCCACGAGGTCGGCCATGCGATCCAGCATAAGGTTCATTATCCGATGCTTGTGCTTCGCCACCGGATTTTCCCGGTCGTCAACTTCGCTTCCGGTTTGGCTCCGTTTCTGCTTATCGCCGGCTTTCTGTTCCAACTGACCGGATTGATCGGAATCGGAATTATTTTCTTTTCGGTAGCGGTCGCCTTCCAGGTCATTACGCTTCCGGTTGAATTTAACGCCAGCAACAGGGCAAGAGACATTATGATCGCCGAAGGATTTATTACAAACGACGAGGAACGCGGCGTTGCCAAAGTACTGAATGCTGCCGCTCTTACTTACGTCGCGGCGGCTGTCATTTCGCTGCTGGAGCTTTTGAAGTACATTATGATATTTAATTCCTCCAACCGCGAATAAGGCCGATCTAACGACATTTAAAGAGGGAGGCATTCCTGACCAGGGAATGCCTCCCTCTTTCTTTGTTTGCTGTTAGCTACTCGCCTTGAGCCTGTCGGCGGTCCATTTCAACCGTCAGCCTGACGGCGCTAACGAATTGTTCGGCGCTGAAACAAACCACACAACACAAACCCGGCAATTCCGCCCCCCAAATGCGCCCAAATATTTATTCCGGGTGAAATAAAGGAATAAATGACACCGAATATGAGGATGGTGTAGACCGTTTTTCGCGAGCTTTCATCCAAAGACGCTTTCCGCAAGAGCGCAATATATAAAAAAGCGCCGTATACACCGTAAATCGCCCCCGAAGCCCCTACAGACAACATATTGCCGGCCACAATTAACGCGCTTGCCAAATTGCCGGCTACGCCGCAAAGCAAGAAGAAGCCCGCATACCTCAGCGGCTTCAGCAGCCTTTCCAGCGGAGGCGCGAAAACAAGCAGCGAAAACAGGTTGAAAAACAGATGCTGAAAGCCGCTGTGCAGAAATATGGACGTCACATAGCGCCACGGCTCCGATAACCCGTAAGGATCGTCAAAGGTCTGGATAAAAGCGCCAAATCGAATAAGCATACGTAAATCGGTCGAGCTTCCGGCTATCGTGAGCAAAACGAAAGCAAGCGCATTAAGCGCGATAATGACCGATGTGACCGGATACGCCTTTAAATATCCCCTAAAGCTTTCATAACGCAAAAAAATCATCAGGTGACCTCCTAAAGTTTTTGCTGTAAGCAAAAACACTTCGTAAGCATATGCCAATCAATTGGACAACCTGCTTCCCTAACGCTTATAATGAACCTGGAAAAGTTAATCAGACAATCGTTAAAGGAGGACATCATAATGTCACAAGAGCGCCAGGCCGCTTTAAAAGGCAATCCTATCACTCTTCTCGGTCCCGAGTTGAAAGCAGGCGATAAAGCTCCTGATTTCACGCTGAACAAATCGCTGGTGGAAACGGTCAGCTTGAGCGATTTCGCAGGCAAGGTCAAACTGGTCAGCGTTGTTCCCTCCATTGATACGGGCGTATGCGATGCGCAAACGCGCCGCTTTAACGTTGAAGCCGGCACCCTCGGCGAAAAAGTAATCGTGCTGACGGTCAGTGCGGACCTTCCGTTCGCGCAAGCGCGTTGGTGTGGAGCTGCAGGCGTCGACAAAGTCGTGATGCTGTCCGATTATAAAGACAACAATTTCGGCGAAGCATACGGTGTCCTGATTAAAGAGTTTGCGCTCGATATGCGCGCAATCTTCGTGATCGACGAGAACGATACGATTCAATATGTCGAGTATTTGAGTGAAATGAGCGAACATCCGAATTACGATGCGGCTATTGAAGCCGTAAAAAAACTCATTTAAATAAGCGAAAAAAAGCGAGTGAAGGCGGTTCCTTCCTCGCTTTTTTATTCTCTTTAGGGAGCGGTCGTTTTAAATGCCGCCAGCTTCTTGTCCAGTGTCCGGTACAGTTCGAGAATGACCCGGTAATTGGAGCCCAGATCGCCGAACGACCCCCTTGAAGCGGAATAAATATCGACGGCGGACGTAACCGGATTCACTCCGATAACGGAAACCGTTATGTCCATCGTCCGGCCGGTCACCGTTTTTTTCTCAAGCACAATTTCCCCTACGGAAGGTATATCGTGAAGCACTTTATATCCTTGCATTTTTTTCAGCGTAGATACGACTTCCTCCCACGCTTTCTCTTTGGACATCTTGTAAAAATGGGATTTGAGCAAAGGATCTTTTGCCTTGTCGCCCGTCTGTTCATGACTGCGCAGCAGCCCGAGCAAGGTCCGTTTCAACAACAAACATCTCCCCTCTGACTTCTATGTAAGCTTTCTTTAATGATACCATGTATTTGCCCTCAAAAAAAAGCTCCGGACGAAACCGCCGGAGACTTATAAGGAAGAGTTAAAAAACCCCGCAAATGCCGTCCGACTAACATGTTTCTGAACCCGCTCTCGCAGGTGGGTGTCCACAGATGCGTTTTTGAAGTCCCCTTTCGGGGGCATGTCAGCCGCGCCTCAATATTGAACTCCCTAGAAACAGCCATTGGTTCAAAACAACGAATAGCCGTAACGTACATCGCAGGATGTATGGAATATTATAAGCTTTGGCAGAGCAAAAGTAAATGTTCGCAGTCCGTTATTTTAAGGGAAGTTATTTTTTTGTACTTTCCGTAAGATCTTCATCCAATGGATCTTCTTCCGCAGCTGCCTCGTCCTTTTCCATTTGCGACTGGATCTTCTGGTAGACCATATAGAAGTTCCAAAAGGAAAAATAAGCGATGATGCTTCCCATGAAGAAAGGAATCAGAAACGTAAACTTATAAAAGCTGATGTAAAGAATGACACCGCTAACAATAGCTGTCGACAACGAACGCAGCGGCCGGCCGATTGTAATCAGCACCGCATTTTTGAGCAGCTGCATCGTCTTCATATGGTAATGGACAACCATGGAAAAGAAGTTAAACAACGAAATGGACAGCAAAATCATCAGTCCGATAAAAATATACGAAATCAGCTGCAAATTAGGCTCCGCAAGATAGACGCGGAAATCGACCACCATAATAATGAAGAGAAGAGCATACAAGATGCCGCCGACCATGCTCTGAACATAATTTTGCTTGTAACCGCGGAAAAATGTTTTAAAGAGCGGCGCGTCGACTTCTCCCATCACCCACTTGCGGGCAACCGCAAACATTGCGGATGTGGCGGGAAACAGCGTAAAAGGCGACACAATCAGCGTCAATACGAGCCAAGAGTATACTTCGCCGGCATTTTTCGACATCAGACTTGTAAGAAGCAGAAAAGCGACCGGCAGGGAACAAATGACCCATAACAAGTTCGTAACCGCGAGCCGCATAATCCACTCGGAGATTTTATAAAATCCCCCCATCATACCTCTCATTTCCATCCTGGGACCCTCCAGCCAAAGTCTTGTCTTCTTCTCTAACCGAGATCGATCCGCGAGCCGCCAGTGCCTATTTTTCGCTCCGCTGGGCTTTTGTCTTAACGACATTGGCCCTCCGGAATAACCTATAGTGTAATCACCCATTCAGATCTTAAAGGAGGTTGCCTCAATGAGCGGTGTTGGCTATGGTCACGGCCACGGTTTCACATCGATTGGCGCGATTCTTGTTCTCTTCATACTTCTCGTTATCATCACCAAAGCTTTTCTGTACTAAGATGACTTGAAAAATAAAAGAGAAAATAAAAACCGGGACTTCCGGCCGCTTCTGCGGCAGCGGATGGCCCCGGTTTTCCCGCTACATATTATTCGTCGGCAGAGGACGGTTTCGGACGACGGGCTTCTCCGCGGCCGGAGTCGTACCCGCCGCGGCCTTCACCACCGCGGCCTTCACCGCTGCGGCCTTTGTAGCCATCGCGGCTGCCGTAGCCGCCCCGACTGCCGTACCCGCCGCGGCCGTCGCTGCGACCGCCGCGATAGCCGCCGCCGCGGTTACCGCCGCTGAATGTACCGCCGGAGAAACGGCGTCCGTTCGAGCGAACATCCGGTCTGCGCTTCTTCGCACGAATCGGATCTTCAGGCGTCAATTCGATATTTACATCTTTCTTTTCGCCAGTGATCAGCTTGATCGCAGCCGCAAGAAGATGAACGGAATCGTATTGCTCGAGAAGCTGAATGGCGATGCCTTTGTATTCCTGGAATTCGTCGCCTTGGACAATTTCCAGAATCCGCTCAGCCGTCACGCGCTGCTTGCCTTCAATCGCTTCGGAGATGCTCGGAAGCGGCTTGCGGGCAATTTTGTGACGCGTTACTTTTTCGATAAAGTGCAAATGATCGATCTCGCGCGGCGTCACGAAAGACCATGCGGTACCTTCTTTACCTGCACGGCCGGTACGGCCGATCCGGTGAACGTAGCTTTCCGGATCCTGCGGAAGGTCAAAGTTGACAACGTGCGATACGCCGGAAACGTCAAGACCACGCGCCGCCACGTCAGTTGCAACGAGAACGTCGATGCTGCCGTCGCGGAACTTGCGCATCACGTTGTCGCGCTGGTTCTGCGACAGGTCGCCATGCAATCCGTCTGCGGAATAGCCGCGTTTCTGCAGCGCTTCGCTCAGTTCGTCGACCCGGCGCTTGGTGCGGCCGAAAATAATGGCCAGCTCCGGCGATTCCATATCCAAAAGACGGCTGAGCGCATCGAATTTTTGGCGTTCATGAACTTCAATGTAAGCCTGATCGATGAGAGGCGCGCTCACTTGTTTCGGGATAACGGACACATGTTCCGGATTTTTCAGAAACTGCTGGGCAAGTTTTTGAATGTTCGGAGGCATTGTTGCCGAGAACAGCATCGTTTGACGCTCTTCCGGAACGAGGCTCAGAATGCTTTGGATATCATCCATAAAGCCCATGTCCAGCATTTCGTCCGCTTCGTCCAGAACAACCGTTTGCACGTCGTCGAGTTTAATCGTTTTGCGGTTAATATGGTCGAGCAAACGGCCCGGGGTGCCGATAATGATCTGCGGACGCTTTTTCAGGGCACGGATTTGACGGCCGATTTCCTGTCCGCCGTAAATCGGCAGAGAGCGGGTTCCTTTAAATCGGGAAAGCTTCCCGATTTCTTCCGATACTTGAATGGCAAGCTCGCGCGTCGGCGTCATAATAAGCGCCACGATACGGTCTTCATTTATCGGAATTTTGTTAATAAGGGGAATTCCGAACGCCGCGGTTTTCCCTGTTCCTGTCTGTGCTTGACCGATTAAATCGCTGCCGGTCATCGCAACCGGGATCGATTTCGATTGGATTGGGGTCGATTCCTCAAAGCCCAATTCTGTAATTGCCTGCAGTACTTTAGGTTCCAGGCCAAATTCAGCAAATGTTTTCAAATCTTATTCAAACTCCTTTTTTTGTACAGCCATCTTGAAAATATCCAATTTATTATAGCACAAAAACATTAATGAATACCAGCGCCGGACAAACAGCCATACTACAACGATATACATACCCCTTCTTCCCGCCGGACCTTCGTTTGCGGCAGGAGCGGATTTTCACCTCATGCACTATGTTTTTCAGAAAGTTGCTGTTATAATAAAGCTATCCCGTAGTTCTAGTTTCATGCCATATGTTTTGCCCTAACACTTCGATGATGAAAGGGTGATGCCAGGTGGATATGGAAGCAGTCAAACTGTCGAGGATTGTGGAAAAATTGGCTCCCGAGCTTCAATCTTTCCTCACGGAGAGCGAACTGGATTTAAAGATTGTTCTGCGGGACGGATTGGCTTTATTGGAGCCGCATGATGCAATGGAAATCGTGCAGCACAGCATTTGTGAGCATCAAAATCAAGCTATGTTGCATTAACGCGGAGACGGTGTTTAATCCCGTTTCCGGAACAGCCTGCCGGTTTATCGGCAGGCTTTTTTAATTTCCCTCCAGCCAAATTTCCTGTGTCACGAATGCCGGAACTGTTTTATAATTTGTGAATAGGCAACCAGGGGGGGAACTTATGAACATTATTTTTTCCACTTTGCTTTTGTTGTATCAGGTTACGCTCGGAACCGGAACCGGAGACCATGCGGCTGAAGGAGGCGTGGTGACTTCCTTCGTTAATGCGGCCGCCGGACACGAGGTCGTGACCGCCGGAAACAAGACGAACGGAAGCGCGAGCAGCGGCACACCCGGGAAGCAGACTTTCGTCAAGAAGGATCCGCAGCCCGATGCCCCGGAAGTGAAAGGCGTTTATGTGACGGCTCACAGTGCCGGCGGTTCGCGGCTGCCGACGCTGCTAAAGCTGCTGGACGACACGGAATTGAACAGCATGGTCATTGACATTAAGGACGATTACGGCTACATCACTTATCCGACCGACAATACGGATCTGCTTAAGCTTGGAGCCTCCAAAAAATACATTAAAGATATGAAAAGCCTGATGGCGACGCTGAAGGAGCATAACGTGTATCCGATTGCACGGATCGTCGTGTTTAAGGATACGGCGCTTGCAAATAAGCATCCCGAGCTTTCGTTCCGCTACAAAGACGGATCGATATGGAAAAACGGCAAAGGCGACAGCTTCGTAAATCCGTATAACGAGGAAGTTTGGGACTACAATATCGCCATTGCCAAAGAAGCGGTTAAACTCGGATTTAAGGAAATTCAATTCGACTATGTCCGCTTCCCGGAAGGCTTTGAGAAAAAGGCGGACAGTCTCGTGTACGACAAATCGAAGCTAAGCAGGGTCGACGCCGTGACCGGCTTTGTGAAATATGCGCGCGAGCAGCTTCAGCCGCTGAATGTGCGGATGTCGGTCGATATTTTCGGATACGCGGCTTCAGTTCCGGCCGCCGAAGGAATCGGGCAGGATTTCGTTAAAATTTCCAAACATGTCGACGTCATCTCCCCAATGGTTTATCCGAGCCACTATGGACCCGGATGGTTCGGCTTAAAGGATCCCGACAAAGATCCGTACACAACGATTAAGGGCTCTATGACCGATACGCACAAGAAGCTGAACGCTTTATCACTTTATAAGCCGGTCATCCGTCCCTGGATTCAGGACTTTACCGCCAGTTGGCTGGGCAGCGGTCACTATATTAAATATGGCAAGGCTCAAGTGGAAGCACAGATTAAGGCGCTTCATGATACCGGCATTTATGAATACTTACTATGGAACGCATCCAATAAATACTCCGCCGCGAATTTCAAATAATTCAGGCCGATTCAGCAGCAGCGCCCCAAGCGATGACAACCGTGCACCTTCGAAGGTTTTCATCAGCCCGGGGCGTTTTCTTTTGCCTCTATAATAAACAAATAAACAAAGGACCTCCAACCCTAAAGGATGGAGGCCTGATGCATAGTTGTCTAATTTTTACTTGTTTATCTTTAGGTCAATCGTCAATTGACCTTGTGCTAGGATGCTGTTTTTGACAACAGAGGTTTTGCTTCCTTTGATGTTCAGCAAGAAACTCGGTGCAAAAGTAGAATGATGATCCTCAAAGTATGCCCGGTTGGTCATGTAGCTCGCGACGACCACATTGTTGCCGCTCGTTTGCGGAATCGCAAAGTGAGCGTAAGTCCACGTAATATCGTAAGGATTAAGATCTTGATGCAATACAAGGCCCGTACCGTTCAACGGTTTGTAAGGTCCGGTTAAAGAATCGGCTACATAACCAAGCATGTAGATATCTTCTTTATCGATTCCATCAACAATCAATTTGGATCCTCTTGTGCTGGTGAACAAGTACCATTTGCCATTCAATTTAAATACGTTCGCGCGTTCAATTTCATCCGTTACGGTGTTGGATGCAATCAGCGGCTTCATGACTTTTTTCAATGTGTAATCGTTGTTTAATTCAATGATACCCAAAGCGCCGTTTGCTATTCTCGCCGCATCTTTTTTAGGGCTTTGCATCAATTTGGCTTTCTCCGCTTGGAAGAATTTTTTGCTTCCGCCATAGTAAGCCTTATTATAGAACGATTGCTCGCCTTGATATCCCGTTTCCATGCCGGTATTGGCTTCAAAAACAAGGTATTTGCGGCCTTTGTCCTCTACATAGTGAGGGTCTCTGAACGTGTGATTATCGGAAAAGTTCGGCTCTACGATACCTTGCTTCACATTTTGATATATTCTGCCGTCTCCGCCGTCAAAGATCGATTTGAAATCTTCAACGCCATCAATTTTCAGCGTATTCGCATCCGGTTGAGATACGTTGACTTGTGCCGTTGTCAACGTTTGCTTGCCATAAAACCCGCGTTCTGGTGCCCAAGGGTGACGGTTCGTGTAAAACAAGCGAACTTTTCCATCAGCGGTCAAAGTTGCGGAACCCGACCATTCTTCCGCCTGATCTTTTAGAATCGAATCGTTCGGAACGAATTTATCGCTGTCCTTAAATACCCGTCCGGCATTTTTCCAGCTGTCAAGGGAGTTGTCGCCGGCTTTTTTGTAGAACAAGTAAACAAACGTGTCCCAGCCTTTTTTAGGATCTCCCGCCAAAGCGAACGCAATGTGGTAACCTTTATAATTCGCTACCGTTCCATCGGCGTTTTGCAGCGGCCAGCTGTCCCAAACATCCATATCGATTTGGTTGCCCCACTCATCAACTTTTTTTGCGGAAGGGATGTTCTTTATTGTCGATGCATCGAATTGCGGCACTTTAAATTGTTCGTTCTTTTGTTGTTCAGGCAATTTCAGCATGTCAAAGCGTGTAATGTGGGAAAAGCCATATGACTCATTGTAATCCTGACTGTTCTTTTCTTTGGCAAAAGCTTGAGCTCCGCCACTTGCCAGCAAAACAGCAGAAAAGGTTACTGCGGTTGCTTGCTTGACAAACCTGCTGATCTTCAACATGCATTCCTCCATTTTGCTCTGTTTTTTTGAAAATTTCACAATGCAAGCTTATTAGATTTTTTCATATTGCGTCAATGGAAAAATGTGCCAATTCAACCTATAATATAATTATTAAAATCTTTTAATCGTTTAATACTAACAAAATATCACATTATTAATTACTTATTGGATTTGGTATGCTTATTTTAAATAAGCTGCATTATTATGTAACGGTACTGTACATGATGATAAAACCAAAAAAACCTCCGCCCACTTAAGGGACGGAGGTTTGATGAGAGTTAGGACTAGTTGATCGTTACTTGACCTTGAGCAAGGATGCTGTTTGGTACAACGGACGTTTTGTTTCCTTTAATGTTCAGCAGGAAGCTTGGTGCAAAGGTGGCATGATGATCTGCAAAGTATGCTCTGTTAGTCATGTAGCTGGTGATGACCACATTGTCACCTTTAACTTGCGGAATCGCAAAGTGAGCGTAAGTCCACGTAATATCGTAAGGGTTCAGATCTTGATGCAGTACAAGTCCGCTGTCGTTCAACGGCTTGTAAGGTCCGGTTAAAGAATCGGCTACATAACCGAACATGTAGATATCTTCTTTATCGACTCCATCAATGAACATTTTTGCTCCTCTGGAGCTGGTGAACAAATACCATTTGCCATTCAGTTCAAATACGTTGGCGCGTTCAATTTCATCCGTAACCGTATTGGATGCGATCAGCGGCTTCAAAACGTTTTTCAGCGTATAATCGTCGTTCAGCTCAACGATGCCGAGAGCGCCGTTTGCATTTTTAATAAACTGTTTGTTAGGGCTTTGCAGCAATTTGTTTTTCTCAGCTTCGAAGAATTTGTTGTTTCCGCCGTAGTAAGCACGATTGTAGAATGCCTCTTCGACTTGGTAACCCGTTTCTGTTCCGGTGTTCGCTTCAAACACAAGGTATTTTTTGCCGTTTTCTTCGACATAGTGAGGGTCTCTGAGCGTATGATTATCGGAGTAGTCCCCGCCGCCGAAAGATTGTTCAACCGTTTGATAGAACTTACCGTCTCCACCAAAAATCGATTTGAAGTCTTCTACGCCATCAATTTTCAGCGTATTGCCATCCGGTTGCGATACATTGATTTGAGCCGTAGTCAACGTTTGCTTGCCAAAGAATCCATTTGCCGGATCCCAGCCATGGCGGTTGGTATAAAACAAGCGAACTTTTCCGTCGGATGTCATCGTTGCGGAACCCGACCATTCTTCCGCCTGGTTATTCAGAATCGGATCGTTTGGACCGTATTTGTCGCTGTCTTTAAATACCCGGCCCGCATTTTTCCAGGCATCGATCGAATTGTCGCCTGCTTTTTTATAGAACATGTAAATGAATGTGTCCCAACCCTTTTTCGGGTCTCCTGCCAAACCAAATACGATTTGGTAACCGTTATAATTTGCCACTGTTCCATCGGCGTTTTGCAGCGGCCACGTATCCCAAACGTCCATTTCAATTTGGTTGCCGTTCTCATCCACTTTAACTGCCGAAGGAACGTTCTTTATCGTCGAAGCATCGAATTGCGGCACTTTGAATTGTGCACTGTTTTGTTGTTCAGGCAATTTCAGCATGTCAAAGCGAGTAATGTGGGAAAAGCCATATGTTTCTTTGTGGTCCAAGCTGTCTTTTTCTTGTGCAAAAGCTTGAGCTCCACCTCCTACCAACAAAACAGTAGTAAAGGTTACTGCTGTTGCTTGTTTGACAAGCTTTTTGAGATTCATGATGAATTCCTCCATTTTTGCTTTGATTTTTTATATCTAAAAACCAGTAAATATGGACAGCATCCTTCAATCTTCTGCTCAAAGGGTCGGATACTGTTTGATTTGCATGGTTTAGATACCTCACTCTAGCAACCGCTAGGTTACTGCGCCGTCTTGTTCTTTATTTCCCGCCTTTCATGGTTCAGGTTGTTGTACAGTGCAAGTCGTTTGTACACAGCAAGCTTATAAGATTTATTTATGCTGCGTCAATGTGATAAAAGTACCATTACTACTTTTAGCAATAATCGTGACAATAGTTCTACACGAACTTTTTACAATAAATAACAATTAAAATCAAAAATAAGACTTTGAAATTACTTCAAACAATAATATTTTTTTGTTCTTCATATTGATATTTTTAAGTATCATAGATAATGTTAACGCATTCAATTTATAAGGGATTATGAACGCATCAGCATTCGGATGCTCCGGCAATAAGCATTCAAGGTTGTCCGATGTTCCTGCTTACATACACATATTTTTGGGCGGAACGAGGGACTTTAGCCCCTGATTTTGAACGATTTGTTAACGAAATTTTGTCCCGATAACGAAAAAAGCACTGAACATATGGAGAGCATTCCCTCTCCGTTCAGTGCTTACGTTTCGTGCTACTATAACCTTTTTTTATAAAATGGTAAAATTAAGCGTCTTTCTTTTTTAACAAGCTTTATACATTCCCGGCTGCAATCCAGTTAATCGTCCCGCTAGGTTCCGGCCCGATCCGGGTACGGATAATGGTTACAAATGCCCGGGATTCTTCTTTGCCGCTCAAAACGGTATAACATGCCGGATGATCGCTCATGGCTACGAAAGAATAAGCATTCTCGGAGAACGGCTGATCAAATTCGATGCGCAGCTCCACTTGCTCTTCCTGTCCCTGGAATTTAAACGAGGTCAATCCGAACTGCTGCAGCACTGTTTTTCGTTTTTTTCCGGCAACTACAGGTACAAAATCAAGTTTTTGAATCCCGATCGACTCATCTTCAATATGACGACCTGTAACCGAATCCGAACATAGGTGCTCACGACTTACGGCACCTATCGAGAGCTGAGCGGAGCCGACCGAGCCCGCAGCAATTTTATAAGCTGTAACGGCTCCGTCAGCTAAGTGGATTTCATCCACTCCGCCTTCTTGCAGACTGAACTTCGTCAACAAGTCGGCGGATAGCTTGTCGGCCGTTACGGAGCCGGCGCTCAAATGAGCCGAGGCGATAGTTCCTTCCGCCACATGCTCTCCCTTCACACTGGACGCTGCGAGGTGTACGGATTGGATGCTTCTCTCCGCCAACTTCGCCGACGTCACCGCGTGATCTGCAAGTTTGCCGGTTTTAACCGAGCCTTGCGCGAGCTTGCCGGTGATGACAGCTCCTTCCGCGAGCTTATCTTTCGTTACAGCTCCGTCTTCCAAATGGGCGGAACCGACTGCTCCCTCCGCAATTTTGGACGAGGTTACCGATCCGTCAGCCGGGTTGCAGTCCGCCGCTTCCCCTTGGTGAAGCCAAAAGTTTTCCATTAGGTCGGCTGAAAGCTTGTCGGCCGTCACCGAGCCGGTGCTCAAATGCTCCGAGGTAATGGACCCTTCCGCGACGTGCCCTCCCTTTACACTGGAAGCTGCAAGGTGTGCGGACTGGACGCTGTTCTCCGCCAGCTTCGCCGATGTCACCGCCCGGTCCGCTAGCTTGCCGGTACCGACCGCGCCTTCTGCGAGCTTATCTTCCGTAATGCTGCTGAATTCCAGTTGGGCGGTGCCAACCGCGCCTTCCGCGAGCTTATCTTTCGTTACGGCTCCGTCTTCCAAATGGACGGAACCGACTGCTCCCTCCGCAATTTTGAACGAGGTTACCGAACCGTCTGCCAGGTGGCAGTCCGCCACCTCCCCTTGGTGAAGCCGGAAGTTTTCCAATAGGTCGGCTGAAAGCTTATCGGCAGTCACCGAGCCGGTGCTCAAATGCTCTGTCGTGATGGACCCCTCCGCCACATGCTCACCCGTTACACTTAAGGCTGCAAGATGTGCGGATTGGACACTGGAAGCTGCAAGGTGTGCGGACTGGACACTGTTCTGCGCCAGCTTCGCCGACGTCACCGCCTGATCCGCAAGCTTGCCGGTCATCACCGAGCCTTCCGCGAGCTTATCTTCCGTAATGCTGCTGAATTCCAGTTGGGCGGTGCCTACTGCGCCTTCCGCAATCTTATCTTGCGTTACGGCGCTCTCTTCCAAGTGGACGGAACCGACTGCTCCTTCCGCAATTTTAGACGGCGTCACCGCTCCGTATGCGATGTGGAACTCTCTCACTTCTCCTTGCCCCAGATCAAGACTTTCCAACACATCGTCCGACAGCTTATCGGCCGTCACCGAGCCGGTGCTCAGATGCTCCGATGTGATGGATCCTTCCGCTACATGCTCTTCCTTTACACTGGAAGCTGCAAGGTGTGCGGATTGGACGCTGTTCTTTGCCAGCTTCGCCGATGTTACCGCCTTATCCGCAAGCTTGCCGGTTTTAACTGAGCCTTCCGCGAGCTTGCCGGTGCCGACCGAGCCTTCCGCGAGCTTATCTTCCGTAATACTGCTGTACTCCAGTTGGGCGGTACCAACTGCGCCTTCCGCAAGCTTTTCTTGCGTTACTGCGCCGTCTTCCAAATGGAAGGAACCGACTGCTCCCTCCGCAATTTTGGACGGCGTCACCGCTCCGTATGCGAGGTGGAACTCCCTCACTTCTCCTTGCCCCAGATCAAGACTTTCCAACACCTCGTCGGACAGCTTATCGGCCGTCACCGAGCCGGTGCTCAAATGCTCCGAAGTGATGGAGCCTTCCGCCACATGCTCTCCCTTCACGCTGGAATCTGCAAGGTGTGTGGATTGGACGCTGTTCTTCGCCAGCTTCGCAGATGTTACCGCCTGATCCGCAAGCTTATCTTCCGTAATGCTGCTGATTTCCAGGTGGGCAGTACCGACTGCTCCTTCAGCAAGCTTATCTTTCGTTACGGCGCCGTCTTCCAAATGGACCGAACCGACCGAATCCTCCGTAATTTTAGCCGAGGTTACTGAGCCGTCTGCCAGGTGGCAGCCAGCCACTTCTCCGGGGTGAATTCGGAGGCTTTCCCACAGGTCGGCAGATAGCTTATCAGCCGTCACCGAACCGGTGCTCAAATGCTCTGTCGTGATGGACCTTTCCGCCACATGCTCCCCTTTCACACTGGAGGAAGCAAGGTGTGCGGATTGGACGCTGTTCTCCGACAACTTCGCCGACGTCACCGCCTGATCCGCAAGCTTGCCGGTAATAACCGAGCTTTCCGCGAGCTTCCCGGTACCGACCGCGCCTTCTGCGAGCTTATCTTCCGTAATGCTGCTGATTTCCAGTTGGGCGGTACCAACTGCTCCTTCCGCAAGCTTATCTTTCGTAATGCTGCTGTTTTCCAGCTGAGCGGTACCAACTGCGCCTTCCGCAAGCTTATCTTTCGTTACGGCGCCGTCTTCCAAATGGACCGAACCGACCGAATCCTCCGCAATTTTAGCTGAGGTCACCGCTCCGTATGCGAGGTGAAACTCTTTCACTTCTCCTTGCCCCAGATCGAGCCTTTCCAACACATCGTCCGACAGCTTATCGGCCGTCACCGAGCCGATGCTCAAATGCTCCGAGACAATCGACCCTTCCGCTATATGCTCTCCCTTCACACTGGAAGCTGTAAGGTGTGCGGATTGGACGCTATTCTCCGACAGCTTCGCCGATGTCACCGCCTGATCCGCAAGCTTGCCGCTGCTGACCGCGCCTTCCGCGAGCTTATCTTTCGTGATGCTGCTGATTTCCAGATGAGCGGTACCGACCGCGCCTTCAGCAAGCTTATCTTTCGTAATGGCGCCGTCTTCCAAATGGACGGTACCGACCGAATCCTCCGCAATTTTGGACGAGGTTACCGAACCTTCCGCCAAGTGGCAGCCAGCCACCTCCCCTGGGTGAAGCAGGAGGCTTTCCCACAGGTCGGCTGAAAGCTTTTCGGCCGTCACCGAGCCGGTGCTCAAATGCTCTGTCGTGATGGCACCTTCCGCCACATGCTCTCCCTGCACACTGAAAGCTGCAAGGTGTGCGGATTGGACGCTGTTCTGCGACAATTTCGCCGATGTCACCGCCTGATCCGCAAGCTTGCCGGTGCCGACCGCACCTTCCGCGAGCTTGCCGGTGCTGACCGCGCCTTCCGCGAGCTTATCATTTGTTACGGCGCCGTCTTCCAAATGGACGGAACCGATTGCACCCCCGGCAATTTTGGACGGCGTCACCGCTCCGTACCCGAGGTGTAACTCTTTCACTTCTCCTTGCCCCAGATCGAGACATTCCAACACATCGTCTGACAATTTATCGATTGAGACCGAACCGGTGCTTAAATGATCCGAAACAATTGCACCATCCTTAATTTTGGAAGAAGTCACCGAGCCATCCGCAAGATGATAGGCATTTACTTCCCCTTGGTGCAGCCGGAGACTTTCCAGCAGATCGGCTGTAAGTTTCGCTGCCGATACCGAACCATCCGCCAGATGGTAGGCATTTATTTGCCCTTGGTGCAGTCGGAGACTTTCGAGCAGATCGGCTGAAAGCTTTTCGCCGTTGACCGAGCCGTCTGCCAGATGGTAGGCATTTACTTCCCCTTCCTGGAGCCGGAGACTTTCCAGAAGGTCGGCTGTAAGTTTCGCTGCCGATACCGAACCATCCGCCAGATGGTAGGCATTTATTTGCCCTTGGTGCAGTCGGAGACTTTCCAGCAGATCGGCTGAAAGCTTTTCGCCGTTGACCGAGCCGTCTGCCAGATGGTAGGCATTTACTTCCCCTTCGTGAAGCCGGAGACTTTCCAGCAGGTCGGCTGTAAGTTTCTCTGCCGATACCGAACCATCCGCCAGATGATAGGCATTTACTTCCCCTTGATGAAGCCGAAGACTTTCCAGCAGCTCGGCTGTAAGTTTCTCTGCCGATACCGAACCATCCGCCAAATGGTAGGCATTTACTTCCCCTTCGTGAAGCCGAAGACTTTCCCACAGCTCGGCTGAAAGCTTCTCGCCCGTTACCGAACCGTCCGCCAGGAAGTAAGCATTCACTTGCCCTTCGTGAAGCCGGAGACTTTCCAGCAGGTCGGCTGTAAGTTTCTCTGCCGATACCGATCCGTCTGCCAGATGATAGGCATTCACTTCCCCTTGATGAAGCCGAAGGCTTTCCCACAGCTCTGCTGAAAGCTTTGCGCCGTTGACCGAGCCGTCCGCCAGATGGTAGGCATTTACCTCCCCTTCGTGTATACGAAGGCTTTCCCACAGGTCGGCTGAAAGCTTTGCGCCGTTGACCGATCCGTCCGCCAGGAAGTAAGCGTCCACTTGCCCTTCGTGAAGCCGGAGACTTTCCAGCAGGTCGGCTGCAAGTTTCTCTGCCGATACCGATCCGTCTGCCAGATGATAGGCATTTACTTCCCCTTGATGAAGCCGAAGGCTCTCCAGCAAGGCAGCCGACAGCTTTTCTTCCGTCACCGAGCCGGCGCTCAAATGGGCCGCGGCGATGGATCCTTCCGCCACATGCTTTCCTTTCACGCTGGATGCGGCGAGGTGCGCGGATCTGACGCTGCTCTCCGACAGCTTTGCCGACGTTACCGCCTGATCCGCAAGCTTGCCGGTTCCGATCGCGCCTTCCGCAAGCTTCGGTCCCGTTACGGCACTGTCTTCCAAGTGGGCGGAACCGACCGCTCCCTCCGCAATTTTGGACGACGTCACCGCGCCGTATGTCAGGTGGTAATCATTCACTTCGCCTTGCCCCAGATTGAGACTTTCCAGCACATCGTCCGCCAGCTTATCGGTCGTCACCGAGCCGGTGCTCAAATGCTCCGTCATGATGGATCCTTCCGACACGTGCTCTCCCTTCACACTGGACGAAGCGAGGTGTGCGGAATGGATACTGCTCTCCGCCAGCTTCGCCGACGTTACCGCGTGATCCGCAAGCCTCCAAGTACCGACCGCGCCTTCCGCAAGCTTATCCTCCGTAACGCTGCCGAATTCGAGCTGGGCGGCTCCGACGGAGCCTTCCGCCAGCTTCGCTTTCGTTACGGCGCTGTCTTCCAAATGAGCGGTACCGACCGCTCCCTCCGCAATTTTGGACGAAGTCACCGAGCCGTATGCCAGGTGGTAATCATCCACTTCCCCTTGTTGAAATTGGAGGCTTTCCAGCAAGCCGGCGGACAGCTTGTCGGACGTCACCGAACCGGGGCTTAAATGGGCCGAAACGATGGATGCTTCCGCCAAATGCTCTCCTTTCACACTGGACGCTGCAAGGTGTGCGGATTGAACGCTGTTCTCCGCCAGCTTCGCTGACGTCACTGCCTGATCCGCCAGCTTGCCGGTACTGACCGAGCCTTCCGCGAGCTTAGCTTCCGTAACGGAGCTTTCTTCCAGATGGATGGAACGGACGGCTCCTTCCGCAAGCTTTTCATTTGTCACGGCACCGTAATCAAGTTGAGCGGTACCGACGGAGTATTCGCTCAGCTTCGCATTCGTGACCGCGCCGTCTTCCAGGTGCGCGCTGCCAACCGAGCTTTCCGCTATTTTAGAAGAAGTCACCGCCCCAAATGCGAGATGGTATTCGTCTACTCCGCCTTTTTGCAGCGTAAAACTGGCCAACAGATCCAAGGACAGCTTTGAAGCCGTTATCGATTCTGCGCTTAAATGTTCCGAAGCGATGGATCCTTTCGTTAAATGAATTCCTTTAACGCTGGATGAGGCCAAATGGACGGAGGTGACGCTGTTTTCCGCCAGCTTCATCGACGTCACCGCCTGGTCCGCCAGCTTTTCGCTGCCGACTGCGCCGTCTGCCAGCTTCTCTTCCGTTACGATACCGTCTTCCAGATGGACGGTATCAACCGCGCCTTCCGCTATGTTCACCGATGTGACGCTGTTTTCCGCCAGCTTCGCCGACGTCACCGCCTGGTCCGCCAGCTTTTCGCTGCCGACTGCGCCGTCTGCCAATTTATTTTCCGATACGGAACCGTCTGTCAGTTGGGTTGAACCGACCGCACCCTCCGCTATTTTCACCGAAGTTACCGCTCCGTCCTCCAGGAAGCGCTCCGTAACTCCGCCTTCCTGAAGCGTAATGCTTGTGAGCAGTTCCGGAGAAAGCTTATCGGCTGTAATCGACTCTGCGCTTAGATGTTCGGTGACGATGGAGTCATCTGCCAAATGCTTTCGTTTGATGCTGGCCGCAGCAAGGTGTGCGGATGTCACGCTTTTCTCCGCCAGCTTCCCGGATGTTACCGCCTGATCCGCAATTTTGCCCGTAACAACGGCAAAGTCCGCCAGCTTCTCTTCCGTTATGGAACCGTCTTCCAGCTGGGTGAATCCAACCGCGCCGGCAGCAATTTTGTCCGCCGTCACCGCCCCGGATGCGAGATGGTTTGCATCGATCCCGCCTTCCCGAAGCGTGATGTTCGCCAATAAATCGGGTGAAAGCTTTTCCGCTGCAATGGATTGATCGCTCAGATGATTTGCCGTAACGGCTCCCTCTGCCAAATGTTCACGATTGACGCTTCCGGCCGTCAGATGGGCCGAAGTAACGCTGTTTACCCCGAGCTGGTCTGAACCGATACAGCCGTCCGCCAATTTCGCCGCTGTGACGGATTTGTCCGCCAGCTTCGCTTCCGTTACCGTTTGATCGGCAAGCTTGCCGGTGATAACTGCACCGTCCGCCAGTTTCGTTTCCGTTACGGAGCCCTCGTTTAAATGCGCTGAGCCTACGGAGTCTTCAAGAATATGCGACGCGTCAATCGAATGCGGCGAAATCGTTTCCCCGGTCACAGAGCCGATCTGCAAATGCCAGTTGCTGACGCTGTCCTCTTCAAGCTGATCGCTGCCGACGCTGCCTGACGCTATTTTGGGTCTGGTCACAGCGCCGTCCAGCAAATGATAGTCCGCTATGCTTTGGTCCGTTAGATGAAAGCTGTACACCGATTGAACGGCCAATTTTTCGCCGGTGACCGATTCTTCCGCCAAATGTGCGGTTGTCACAGAGCCTGGAGCCAGCTTCTCCGAGGTGACGGCACCGGTTGCGATCGCTTCGGTTTGTACCGCATCGATACGAAGATGCTGCCGCTCCACACTTCCTGTCGCAAGATGCTCCGAAATAATCGCTTGAGTCTGAATATGCCGTTCCGCAACCGATTGATCGGCAATCGCGGTTGAATCGACGGAGCCCAGCGCCAGTTTGGAGGAGGTGACGCTGCCTTCGGCAAGCTTCGCGGAGGTAACCGACAATTCCGTCAGTTTATCCGTCGTTACCGATTCGGGCGAAAGTTTAACTGCATTTACCGCGTAATCGCCCAGATGATGCGACTCAATGACACCCGGCCCAATATGGCGTTCCGTTACGGCGTTCAAAGCAATCTTATTGCCGGTGACCGCTCCATCCTGAAGCGCTTCAGACAGGACCGTTTGCTTGCCGATGTGTTCGCTTTGGATTAATCCCGGCCGCAAATGACGCGAGACGATCGCCTCTCCGGCAATCGTTTCCTCGCTAACCGATTCGTCCGCAAAATGGAACGTATGGAGCGATCTCGGCGCCAATTTGTCAAACGTGATCGATTCGACTGCAAGATGCTCGTTGCGGACGGCCCCGTACTGCAGCTTCGACCCGGATACGCTGTTATCCGCAAGCTTGTATTCCGTGACGGATTCGTTGCGCAGCTGCTCCTTTCCGACCGATGCCTGCTTCAAATGCCGGGCTTCGATGCTTCCATCGGCGATATTTTCTGCCGAGACGGCAAACCGTCCCATATGCCGACTTTGTACCGATTGGTCCGCCAGCTTGGCGGCATTGATGCTCTGGTCGGCGATTTTGGACGCCGTTACCGCCTGGTCCACGATTTTGATTGTCGTTACCGCGTTGTCGGCCAGTTTGGCTGCAGTTAGCGCCCGATCGGCAATTTGTGCCGCTCCGATCTCTCCATTTACAACGTGCTTTCCGTAAATGGTATTTTGCTGCAAATGGTCGGAACCGACCGCTCCTTCCGCAAGCACCTCGGACGTTACGGACTGAGGTTTAAGCTCCCTTGTTCCTACAGATCCAGAAGCGAGCTGTTCGGAACCGATTGCGCCCGGAGCCAAATGACCGCCCTCGAGCGTTCCTCTCTCGATATGATCGGCGCGCAATAAGGCGTGTTTTAAATGAAACGTTTCAATGGATTCAGGAGCGATATGTTCTGTGCCGACCGATCCTTCCCTTAATTTAGAACGGGTAACCGACCCTTCCGCCAATTTGGACGTATCGATTGCTTCGTTGGCGATATGTTCGGAACGAATCGTTCCGCTTTTGATTTTGCTTGAATCGACCGCCTGTTCGTCCAGCAGTTCCGACGTAATCAGAAACGGCTTCAGATGCTTCGCTTCGATGGAGCCCTCTGCAAGCTTGTCGGCGCTTATGGTGCGGTCGGCCAGTTTCTCGCTCGTCACGCTGTTGTCCGTCAATTTGTCTCCCGTAATGGACCGTTCCAACAGCATATTGCCGCTGATGGAATGAGCGACGATATGCTCCCCCGTGATCGATTCTTTGGCGATTTTGGATGCAGTAACCGATCCTTCGGCAAGATGAATGCTCCCCACCGCAAAATCGGCAATCGTACGTGTAACGACACTTCCGGTCTGCAGGCGGGTGCTGTCAATGGCGCCGGGAGCCACTTTTTCCGTCGTAACCGCATTTTCACTTAAATCGTCGGTGTAGATAAAAGGAAGCGAACGAGCGGGAAGTTTTTTCTCTTCCGCTTTATTCAGCTTTTGTTGAACGACCGATGGCGAGATATGTTCTTCGATTATGGCGGTATCGGATGCCGGAGTTTCGACTTCAGAGACCGGTTTTTCCTGTAAAATAACATTCGGGTTAACCGGTGCTGATGTCGTGTTAATGGTGACGTTCTTCGGGACTTCGTCGATCCACGTCAATTCCGACACATTCGGATTATCGACATAAAAAAGGGGTTTGCGGCTGTTCGGTATTCTCCCTCTTCCTTTTTTCCTCATCGCGTTCTCCTTCTTCCAGCTAAAGTGTCATAAGCAATATATGCTCCAACCTATGGGCACGTCACTGAAAAATAGGCCGCAATAACGGTTTGAACACCCAGAAGGTTCGTGTAGTTGGTTTCGGACGACAAAAAAATGCGGTGAACGTGAGATCCGGCATTAGAGGGTGTATGATAATAGAGAGAAGAAAAGCAATGGAGGAATAGGGATGTTGAGGATAGGTGACCAGGCACCTTTATTTGAAGCCAACAGTACCGAAGGCTTGATCCGTCTGCAGGACTATATTGGCCGGCAACCGGTTGTGCTGATCTTTTACCCGATGGATGAAACGCCCGGGTGCACGAAACAGCTGTGCGCGGTCCGCGATTCCAAAGCGCTGTATGCGGCGCATCATGCGGTCGTAATGGGCATAAATTCCGGATCTCTGGAGCAGCATCACAAGTTTGCATCGGCCCAAGGCTATGACTTCCCGCTCGTTGCCGATGCGAACGGATCGATACGCAGGCGCTACGCCGTTGGCAAAATGCTCGGTATCGTGCTGCAGCAGCGCGTCGTTTATGTGATCGGGAAAAACGGCCGCATCCAATTCGCGAAAAAAGGGCTGCCGCCGACGGAGGAAATTATCGCCGCCTTGTCCGGTGGCAGTTAGGCGCCCGGAGTCGACGAAGACAAATCGCGGTGAAAAAAACGAAAGCCATATATCCGACAAACAGGACGGATATATGGCTTTCGTATGTGTAATCTATCGCGTATCGCGGCCGAACCGTTACTGGGACAGACGGAGCGCCAAATTGTACATTTCCATGTTGAACGGCTTCTTCGTGTTGACAACTTTATCAATGTCGGTGCCGACCAGCTCACCGCGGATAATGCCGCACGACTTGGCCGATTCGCCTTCCATCAGCTGGCGCACGGCAAAGTCGCCCAGCTGGCTGGCCAGCACGCGGTCGTTATGCGTCGGAGCTCCGCCGCGCTGGATATGTCCGAGCACCGTAACCCTCGGTTCGATGCCGCAGCAGTCCGTGATGTGGCGCGCCACATCCTCTCCTTTGCCCGCGCCTTCCGCCACCAAAATAATACTGTGGCGTTTGCCATGCTTGAAATTATCCTGCATCCGCTTGGAAACCTCATCCAGGTTGAACGGAATTTCCGGAACGAGAATCGTCTCTGCGCCGCTTGCAAGGCCGGCGTACAGAGCGATATCGCCGCAATGGCGTCCCATAACTTCAACGACGGAAGAACGCTCATGCGAAGTCATCGTATCCCGAAGCTTGTTGATCGCATCGACGACAATACTGACGGCCGTATCAAATCCGATCGTGAAATCGGTGAACGGAATATCGTTATCGATCGTTCCGGGCAGACCCATCGTCTTGATGCCGAGCTTGCTCAGCTTGTTGGCACCTTGATAGGATCCGTCGCCGCCGATAACGACCAGCCCGTCGATTCCGCGGTTGCGAAGCACCTGCGCGCCGCGCTCCTGACCTTCAGGCGTCATAAACTCCTTGCAGCGCGCGGTCTGCAAAATCGTTCCGCCGCGCTGGATAATGTCGCCGACGCTGCGCAGATCCATCTGCCGCAAATCGTCGTTAATGAGCCCTTGATATCCGCGCTGCACGCCGTATACCTCAAGCCCGTAGTAAAGAGCGCTCCGAACGACCGCCCGTACCGCAGCGTTCATACCTTGCGAATCCCCGCCGCTTGTCAGAACGGCAATTGATTTAACTGCTGACATCTGTGTGTCCTCCAATGACGGTAATATTTTAAAAAAAGTGTTACGCTTTTCTTCTGCGGATCCAAACGCTGTTGAGAAAAAAGAACATCCGCGTCGCGGGACTATTCTTCATCAGCGATCTGGATACCCGCCGTACATCCTCCTGCCCGCTCACTTTCGGATCGGATAAATAAAGTGCGAGCAGCCCTTCGATAATGAGCCGGTGAAACCGGTCATTCGGAAGTTTCGTCACATCCTGTCTGGCGAGACGGACAATGTCTCCAATCCGCTGCACGACGTGCGATGAGTTATCGTAATAGTTGCAGAAATTCAGATCGCCTCCTACGCGGTCCTCTTCCTGATCGATCAGATAATCGAGCAGGATGTGGAGACCGCATAAATGCGGAAAGTAGCAATCGCGAATCTGCACCGCTTGCTCATCCGTCAATCCGGCATCCGCCGCAGCGAGAAAAAGCATAAACATTCCCAGCGTGGATCCGGTCGCCGCAGCGAATTCGTTCCATTGCAGATGCGCGTAACGGCTGCGGTGAAGCTCCCACCACTGCATCAGCTTGGGCTCGCGCAAATCTTTGCGAATGTGCTTATATACTTGCAAATCGCCGTAAAGACCGACCAGCTCCGTTACGTAAGGCCGGACTTTATTATATGAAGGAAGGCGGGCAACAGACTGCTGGCACATCTGGACGAGATGATGCAAGTAGCCGCAATCGTCGCGTTCCTTCCGGAGCGCGTAGTAGTCCTGAAGCGCCGTTCCGGGATTCACCGCATCGAGCATGGATTGATGAAGCAGCCGGAAATCTTCTTCATCGAGCGAAGTGCTCCGATCGCACAAATTGTCCAAATAATCGCTGATCGTCTGCAAAGCAACAATGAGCGGAATGAGCACATCACGGTACTGGAGACTGGCCGCCGCATAAACGGCTCCTCCCTGACAGTGAAATTTTTTCTCCGTCATGCTATTCAGCGCCTGCGTCCTAAGTTCGGCATCCGGGATACGGCTTGCCCGCTCCCGCAGCGCGTCCATTTGAACGGCAACGTCGGGCAGCACATATTTGTATACTCGGTACATCAACAATATTGGCCCCCGCGGAACTCGGCCGGCCTTCAAACCTTGTTCTCTCAAGAAAGCGCCCTCCATGTCTGACAACCAATCCGGGATGGCGCCGCGATTCAATCGGTTGATTGATGCGGTACCAGATTTCAAGCTTACGTCCGCTGAATTTCAAGCCGCTTATTCATACGAAACGACAGGATTCCATAGTAAACCTCCACAGATAAATGTACCATTTCACTCCATAGAAATCCAGTCCGAAGCGGAAAACATGTTTCCTTCCTGCGCATCAAACATGCTATACTTTTATTTAATCAATTTTTGTAAAGATACGGAGTGAAAAAAATCACATGAGTTCATCGGATCTAGGCGTTATGGAAGGGGTGTCGGCCGCTACAGCCAGACAGGCTTGGATGCTGCGCATGTATACGTTCGCGATCTATACCACCCAGGCGCTGCTGGTCTCCTATTTTCCGCTATATTTTTTGTCCAAAGGATTTAACGAACAGCAGATCGGTGTCCTGTATTCATCCGGTCCGCTCATTTCCATACTCGCCAATCTGCTTATGGGAGCGGCCAGCGACAAATACCGCACGATACGAAAAGTGCTGATCCTGCTGCTGTTCGGCCAACTCGTCGCTGCAGCCTGTCTGCTTCCCGCGTCATCGTTTTGGGCCGTCGTCACGATCATGTTCTTTTTTTATTTCTGCCAAACGCCGATGGTACCGCTGACCGACAGTTTGATCGTACTCGCTTCCCCTCACATTAAGCAGCCTTACGCGCTGATTCGGATTTTCGGTTCGATCGGCTTCTGCGTGTCCGCTTACTTTTTGGGACTTATTTTGAAAGCGGTAGGAACGCAGTGGACCGTCGCCGTCTGTATAGCCACCATTATCGCGACGCTGCTGATTGCGTTCCTGATGCGGGATTATCAAGGCACGATGCGCAAAATGGATTTTTCAGGTTTTTTCCGGCTCGTACGCAAGCCGGACGTCGTGCTCTTTTTCAGCATCGTGCTGATCGTTTCCATCGCCCATCGGATGAACGAAGGCTTTCTCGGCGTCACGATGAACAAGATGGGAGCAAGCGATACATTGGTCGGGGCGGCATGGTCGATGTCGTCGCTGAGCGAAATTCCGATCCTTTATTTGATGGGCAAATACGGCCACAGGTACAAAGAGCTGCCGCTGCTGTTTTTTGCATCGGTATTGTACGCGCTCCGCTTTTGGCTGAACGGCCACATTACGACACCGTACGGATTCGTGCTTACTCAGCTGTTGCACAGCGTCACGTTCGGCATTTTCTTTTCAACGGCGCTGCGCTATGTGGCCCAAATTATTCCGGACGAATACCGTTCATCCGGCATGGCTCTTTTTGCCATCGTTTGGACCGGCTTCGCAGGCGTTATCAGCGGCTTGTTCGGCGGCTATTTATACCAGCAATACGGAAGCGGGCTGTTTTTTGACGTCGCTGCGGCGCTCGCGCTGCTCGCCGGCTTGATGTTTATCGGCAAGCATATGCTTGCCCGGAGATGAGCGCGAATAAGCCAATTACAGAACGAAAAATTTAACAAAAAGGATGAAACTTAAAATGAGCTATGAACAGTTGAAAACCGTCATTCACGACCGGAGAAGCGTGCGCAAATATACGGAGCAGCCGGTGACGGCCGAGCAGATCCGCGAGTTGATCGATTGCGCCCGTTATGCGCCGAGCGATACGAACTCGCAGACATGGGAATTTATCGTGGTGACGGGCCGCGACAAAATAAAGGCGATTGAAGAGTTGACCTGGGAGCAAATCCACATCCGCGCCGAGCTTGCCAAGCAGCAGGGATTGGAAAGGGAAGCGCGGATGCTCGTCAAGTCGTTCGGGCCGTATGCGACCGCTTTTTCCGACGCTCCCGCTCTTGTCATTTGTCTGGCAACGCCTTATACGTCCAAATTCCGCGACAAAATCTTCGATCCGATCTCGCTTGCGGAGGAAGAGGTATGGCGCGAGGAAGGCATCAAGAGCAGCTGTCTCGCGTCGCAAAATTTGATGCTGGCCGCGCATGCGATGGGACTGGCCACCTGTCCGATGACCGGTCCGGTCCTGCTGGCGGAGCAGCAGCTTAAGACGTACTTGAATATCGACGAAAGCAAAACCGTGAATATGGTCATTGCGCTCGGTTATCCCGCCGAACAGCCCGGCAAGCTTCCGCGCAAGGAAGTCGACGCGATTTTGACAATTATTGAATAATGATAAAAAGGATCGTCCCTCTTTTGCGGACGATCCTTTTGCGTTCCGATCAATTCTCGATGATTTCAAAGTTGGAATAAACGTCCTGAACGTCGTCGTTGTCCTCAAACGCATCCATCATTTTTTGCAGCTTCTCCGCGTTCTCGCCTTCGACTATAATCGTGTTCTGCGGCAGCCAGCGCACCGAAGCGCTCGCGAACTCGTAGCCTTCCGCTTCAAGAGCCATCTTCACCTTGTCGAATTCGAACGGCGGCGTCAAAATTTCGAAGCTTTCTTCCTCGACGACAATATCTTCCGCGCCGGCTTCGAGCGCCTGCATCATCATCGTATCTTCATCGACCTCGAATTGTTCGCGGTCAATGACGAGCAGTCCCTTATGATCGAACATGTAAGCGACACAGCCGCTTTCGCCCATGTTCCCGCCTCTCTTATTAAAAACGGCGCGAACGTCGGCCGCCGTCCGGTTGCGGTTGTCCGTCAAACATTTGACCATAATTGCCACCCCGCCGGGTCCGTACCCTTCGTACATAATTTCCTCATACTCGACGCCATCGCCCGCCCCGGTCGCTTTCTTGATCGCCCGTTCGATGTTATCGACCGGCATTTGCTCGGCTCGTGCGCTGGCAATCGCCGTTTTCAGCCCGTAGTTCGCTTCCGGATTCGGGCCGCCGCGGCGTGCCTGCACATAAATTTCCCGCGCAAGCTTGACGAATTTATTATTTTTAGCCTGGTCGGCTTTTCCTTTACGGTCTTTAAACAGTTTGAATTTCATTTTTCTCGCTCCCCTGAAAGGTTGTCAAGCAACAGTTTATCACCAAAAGACAGGTTTGGTCAAAGAAATCGGCACGATGTTGCCGCCGGTAGAAGAGCAGCTAATAAACAGCGGATTATAGATCTCGAGCCAAAAAAAGGCCCCCGAAGATCGGGAGCCTTGCCATATTCGTACCGCTATATTCTAAGTATGGGCAAATTCGTCCGGGGACGAATCTTATAACTTGATTACGTTAGCCGCTTGCGGACCGCGGTTGCCTTCTGTGATGTCGAATTCA
The DNA here is from genome assembly GCF_000961095.1 of Paenibacillus beijingensis. NCBI lineage: Bacteria > Bacillati > Bacillota > Bacilli > Caryophanales > Paenibacillaceae > Paenibacillus > Paenibacillus beijingensis. The sequence goes on from NZ_CP011058.1 coordinate 111,137, forward strand.
ACCGATTGACCTTCTTCAAGGGACTTGAAGCCATCGCCTTGGATCGCGGAGTAGTGAACGAATACGTCGTCACCGTTGTCAACTTGGATAAATCCGTAGCCTTTTTCTGCGTTAAACCACTTAACTGTTCCTGTCAAATGAACTACCTCCTAAAATGACCGCCGTTAGTACGGCGAGTAAGCCCATTATAACCGCTGCCTGGGAAAAAAGCAATGTGATTCACTCCGAATTAACGGGTATCGTCGGCGGATCGGAAGCCCCCTCCCTCTTTAAAGCGGGCGGGAAATAAGCAGCCCTTCGGTCGAGCCCGGAATGAACGGCAATCGGGAAGTGAAAAATCCCGTCTCCGCACCGGCAGCTTTAAGCTCCGTGAGCAGGTCGTCCATGCGGGCATACGGTTCCCAGTGTAGCGAGCTCAGCGGGTAAATCCGCACCTGCCCGCCGGGCTTGCATATTCGCAGCAGCTCCAGCAGTGCGTCGCGGTGGAACTTATACCCGAACTGCCGCGCATACAGAAACAGAAAATGACTGCACAGCACGAGTCGGAACCGGCCGTCCTCTACCGGCAGCGAAGGCAAAGCGCCCGCCACATAACTGCCCTTCCGGTCCGGACGCACGACATCGGCCGCAAACTTGGCCAGGCTGTCCGCTCTTCCAAGGTGGTGACGCTCGATGTTGCCGTAATACGTCCAATCAAATATATCGGCAATCGCCGCAAGCTTCGCCGTCGACGTCTCAATCTCCTGCGACGACTCCTCCACCCACAGCTCGGCAGCCTGCGCGTAACGGGGATCGATCGCCGTCACATGCTGCCCTCTTAGGAACGCCTCCGCGGCAAAGGAAGATCCGCCCGCTGCGATATCGGCAGTCTCCCCTCCCTCCAAATCGGCAGGCTTAAGATCGAACATTCGGATGTACTCGTCAAATCCCCGGCAAGTCATGGCGACTCCGGTCTGCTCATAAATGTTGCTCATGCTCATCTCTCCTCGGCTCATCTTGGCTCATCTCGTCTTACGGCTAAGCTCAGCTGTTTCAGCTTGCCGAATATATTAGCGCAAAACCGGTTTGCTTTCCACCCTTTTTTTTCGCTATGATGAATGAAAGGATTGCAGAGGGGAGAGTAACGCCATGTTCAAAAAACATCAAATATACAAAACGGACAAATACAACATGCTAACTGTCGAGGTGCAGGGCAAAACGCTGATCGTACGCGAAATTTCCGACCAATGGGGCGAGGAGTGCCACACTTTTGTCAGTCGGCCGGAAATGCTGCATTGGGCGGAAAATCGGTTCCGTCCGGAGTCCTACCAAGGCCGCGAGGATGAGCTGGAAGCGATTATGAAGGCGTTCCGCGAAGTTTAACCAGAAGCGCGGGATGCGCTTCAATAACGCCCGGGCAGGAAAATCGTTCCTGCGCGGCGAACATAAGACGGGGATGGAACGCATACCCGTCATTACGGGAGGATTGCTTGAAAGCCGTGGATACGACACCGCTCATTATTTTTATTATTGCAGCGTTCTCGCTTGGAGCCCTTATTCTGATGAAACGGGAATCCATTGCGCCGAACATGCGCCGCGGCCTCGCGCTCAGCGCAGTCGTACTTATCGCGTTCGCATTTATTCTCATTGTCATGAGCCTGGCGTCGATGGGAAGCTCATAACCTGCTGCGGGGGCAGCCATACTAAAGGGCAAACTGCGTAAAGAAGGTGCTGGATCCATGAAATGGGCGCCTCTGCTCTTGGCCTTGAGCCTGCTGTCCGGCAGCGGACCTAGCGGTTCTGCCGCTGTGCGCGCGATGCCGGACGAACCGGATCGCCCGCCGCACGCGGACCGTGCGCTCACCCATCCACAGCCACAACCGAGGAGGCATTCGATGAACACTGTACCGAAACGATCCGAGATCGCACCTGAACACCGCTGGAAGCTGGAGGACCTGTTTGCGGACGCTTCCGCATGGAACAAGGAATATGCTGAAGCGAAGGAACAGCTCAAATCGGTCGAGAAATTTCAAGGCAAGCTGAACGATCCCGCACAGCTGAAAGCGTGCTTCGAGCTGGAGGACGAGTTGTCCCTGCACGTCGAACGGCTGTATGTATACGCCAATATGAAGCATCACGAGGATACGGCGGAGCCCGAGTTCCAAGCGCTCTCCGACAAGTCGAAGAAGCTGAGCGTAGAAGCGGGAGAAGCGCTCTCGTTCATTACGCCGGAAGTGCTCAGCCTGCCGGACGAGAAGCTGGAGTCGTTTATTTCCAGTCCGGATTTGGCGAAATACCGCCATACGCTGCAAGAAATGAAACGGCAGAAGGCGCACATTCTCTCCAAGAACGAGGAGGCATTGCTTGCCCAGGCGGGCAATATCAGCCAGGCGCCGAACACCATTTTCAGCATGCTCAACAACGCCGACCTGAAATTTCCGAAGGTAAAAAACGAGCAGGGCGAGGAAGTCGAGCTGTCGCAGGGCCGCTACATACAATTTCTCGAGAGCAAAAACCGCACCGTCCGCAGCGAAGCGTTCAAGGCGATGTACGACACGTACGGCAAGCTGAAAAATACGATCGCTTCCACGCTGAACGCCAACGTGACGAAAAATATTTTTTACGCGCGCGCCCGCAAGTACCCGTCCGCTCTTGAAATGTCTCTCTACGGCGACAACATTCCGAAGAGCGTTTATACGAACCTGATCGACACGATCCACAAGCATCTGCCGCTCATGTACCGGTACATGAATCTGCGCAAGAAGCTGCTTGGCGTCGATGAACTGCATATGTACGACCTGTTCGCGCCGCTCGTCGATGAGTTCAAGATGGACATCACGTTCGAGGAAGCGAAAAAAACGGTGCAGGAAAGCTTGAAGCCGCTTGGCGAGGACTATTCCCGGACGCTTGCGGAAGGATTTGGCGGCGGCTGGATCGACATTTACGAGAACGAAGGCAAGCGCAGCGGCGCCTACAGCTGGGGCGCATACGGCACCCACCCTTACGTGCTGCTCAACCATAAGGATAATCTGAACAGTATGTTTACGCTGACGCACGAAATGGGCCACGCGCTTCATTCGTATTATTCCGACGGCAGCCAGGATTACCGCGACGCGCAGTATACGATTTTCCTGGCGGAAGTCGCTTCGACGCTGAACGAGGCGCTGCTGATGGATTACATGCTGAACAAATCGGTCGATCCGAAGGAAAAAATGTACCTGCTCACATACTATGCCGACCAGTTCCGCACGACGGTGTTCCGGCAGACGATGTTCGCCGAATTCGAGAAAATCATTCACGAGAAAGCCGAAGCCGGCGAGTCGCTCACGCCGCAGGACCTGTCGAAAATCTACTACGACCTGAACGTGCTGTACTACGGCAAAGACATGGTCGTGGACAAAGATATCGAGATGGAATGGGCGCGCATCCCGCATTTTTACACCAGCTTTTACGTGTACAAATACGCAACGGGATTTTCTGCGGCGACCAGCTTCTCGAAGCAGATTTTGGAGGAGGGCCAGCCAGCCGTCGACCGCTACCTCGGTTTCCTGAAGAGCGGCGGCAGCGACTACTCCATCAATATTTTGAAAAAAGCGGGCGTCGACATGAGCACGCCGGAGCCGATCGAGCAAGCGATGAGCGTGTTCGAAAGCCTGATCGAGCAAATGGAGCAGCTGACGGCGGTCAAGTAACGCGCTTAGGGCGGCCGGTTTGCTGCGTAATAGCGCCTCCGCCTGCTTCGTAATGGAACAAAAGCCGCCTTTCCAAGTACGACAGACGTTCGTCACTTGGAAAGGCGGCTTTTTGTCACGTCAGGAGCAGGCCGATCAATACCGCGGCCAAGCCGCCCAGCAGCGATGAGAGCAGATTGACCGCATCGTTGGTCATCCACGCGAGCCCGCGCACCCGCTCAGCAGCGGCGCCGCAGTGCTCGGCGCGCTCCGTGTCGCTGCCGCATACGCCGCAGCGGTACATCGCCTGCGCAGTGGCGCCGAGCAGCGAGTCCGCGAATGCGCCCGCGAGGCCCGCCGCCGCAGCGGCGGCGAGCAGCGCCCACGGGGCCGGTGCGGCAGCTAAGGCGGCTGCGCCGTAAGCGAGCGGCGCGCCGGCAAGCAGCGCTGCGGCGGCGCCGATGAAGGCTGCGCCCGCAAGCGCTGCCGCGGAGCCGAGCGGCGTAACGCCGCCGCTCGTGCCGGCGGTTACGGGCCGCCACGTCGTGACCGAGACCGGCGCGCGGCGGCTCAGAGCGCCGATCTCGGTCGCCCACGTATCCGCGTTGACCGAGGCTATTACCCCGACGAACGCGAAGACGATCGCCGGTTGCGGCCATACGGAATATGCCGCGCAGAGCAATAGGCCCGCTCCGCCGTTCGCCCATACCTGCACCGCATCCCTCCTGCCCGTCTTCGCATAGTTGCGCTCGGCGGACGATTTGCTGCGGTGCCGCCGCTTCCATTTGGACCACAGCGAAGAAGAAACGAAGAAAGCGAGCAGAACGCCATACCAAAGCGGGCCTCCCAATCCGACATAGGCGGTGCCCATCGCGAGCGCAGACCAGGCGCCGGAGCCCGACAGCGACCGCAGCCGGTAAGCCAGTCCCGCAACCGCTCCGCTGCCCGCCGCTCCCGCAACCCAGCGCGCCCAATCCGACTGAAGCCATTCAAAAACATATTCGCTCATTTTGCATTGCTACCCCTTTCGAAAGCTATTCGCCCGTTTTTCAGCAAGCAGCAGGAAAATCCGACAATCATGTCGAATAAACAGAAAAAAATTCCAGCTATTCGTTCGTTTTGCGACTTTTTACTACACTTTCAAAGCTGATCCCTTATGCAGATCGGTTTTTTTAGGCACACCTACAACCTTCACCTCAACCCGCAAAAGTTCATCCATTCTGTCGTAAAAGGAGTGTTCGTTTTGTCGTTACCGGAAAAACCAGACCTGACATTACTGCCTGATGACATCAGGCCGGAGCAGCTGCTCGGAATCGTTTTCGATTACACCGCCCAGATTGCTTCCGAGTGCCGGCTCGGTCGGGTACTTTCCTTATTAGCTGATATGGGATGTGAAATGATCGCGGCGGAACGCTGCAAAATCTGGCTGATCGATAAACGAAGCCGGGAGCTTTACACAATCGGCCAATCCCATTTCGAACAGACCCGCATCCCGCACGGAAGCGGAATCGTCGGTTATGCGGTCGCCACAGGTGAAATTGTCGTTACGGATCACGCCAAAGCAGCCCCCCGGCGCAATGCCCAAAACGACCGCAGAACAACGTGCCAGCCGACGAAAGGCATGATTATTATTCCGTTCTCCGGTGCCGACGGTCAGCCGCTCGGCGCTTTTCAGGCCATCAATAAACGGACGCCATCCGGCACCTTCTCCAAAGCGGACGCCAGTCTGCTCAGCCTGGCCGCCTCATATGCCGGCAAATCGCTTGAATCGGTCATCCTGCAAGAGGAGATTGCGGCGACGCAGCAGGAAATCTTATATATTATGGGACAAGTCGGCGAAACCGGCAACCATGTGAGACGTGTGGCGGAATATTCCTATTTGCTGGCGCTCGGGCTGGGACTTCCGAAGGGAGATGCGGAACGGATCAAAGTGATCTCCCCGATGCACGATATCGGGAAAGCCGCGATTCCGGACGCGGTGCTGAACAAACCCGGCAAGCTTACCGACGAAGAATACCGCATCATGCAGAGGCACGCCGAAATCGGATACAAGATGCTGATCAGTTCGCAGCGGGAGCTGATGCGGACGGCGGCCCTCGTTGCCTACCAGCATCATGAGAAATGGGACGGTACCGGCTATCCGCAGCGGTTGAAAGGTGAAGATATTCATTTGTACGCCAGAATAACGGCCGTCGCCGACGTCTTCGACGCGCTCGGAAGCGACCGCGTGTACAAAAGAGCATGGGAAATGGATCAGATTTTATCCTTGTTCCACAGCGAGCGGGGCAAGCATTTCGACCCTGATGTCGTCGATGCGCTGATGAAGCAGCTGCAGCCTGTTCTGGAAATCCGAAGCCTGTATCAAGACTAACTTAAGCCGATCCTGAAGACCGGCAGCAGCCGGCTCGCCCTAGGCCGCCAAGCTGCGAAACGGCAGCAGCCGGGCAGCGGCACCGGATCGCCTTAACAATCTCCTTCCGCCCTGCTTACAGCTGGGGCACGCTGCGCAGCGCGGCTCGCCAAAGATCCGGATGATTCGTGCAAATCATCAGTCCCGGATCCATTAATGCATACTTGCGGATGAGACGCACTTCATTTAATGTCCAAACCATTGTCTGAATGCCCTCGCGGTTTAGCCGTTTCAGCCGTTCTTTGTTGATCGCTCCGTAACCGATGGACAAAAACCGGCATCCGAGCGTATTCAGCCTATCCGGCAGCCGATCGCTCCAACGATCGACGATGAGCCCGCACGTCACGTCCCGGGACAAGCTTCTGACCTTGTGCAGCGCTTCGGCGCTGAACGACGTAATGACGCAATTCTGCTCCATATTAAGGCGGCGGAGAAGCTCGACCACCTTATTTTCCAGATCGGGATAACGTTTCCCGTCGGTCTTCAACTCAATATTAACCCGGACTTTTCCGGAAGCCATCAGCAGCGCTTGTTCCAGAGTAGGCATTTTTTCCCCAGTGAACTCCCGTGAGAACCATCTTCCCGCATCCAATTTGGACAGCTGCTGCGCTGTATATTTACTTACTTCGCCGCTGCCGCTCGTCGTCCTGCGCAGCTTGGCATCGTGAATGAGCATCGGAATCCCGTCCCGTGAAATCCGGACGTCAATTTCAATCCAGTCCACATCCGGCGCATCCGCCGCCAGCCGGATCGCAGACAGCGTGTTTTCCGGCGCGGCTCCGGACCAGCCCCTGTGTGCTACACACGGGTTTCTCATGCAAATTTTCGACCGCCTTTCCTGATGTGAAATACGTACGGCGTTCGTGCTGGTCAGCGGGACGCCAGCACGCCGTCTCGGTCAAATGCGGCGTTAATCGACAATTTCGACAGCCGGGCAAGCAGTGCGGCACCGTCCTCCGCGTTCATCGGAACCGGCTTCGATTTGTCGGCAAACATCGGATGCAGCTGCAGTCCGCACTGGCCGTCCTTTGAGCAGACGGCATCCAATACGCCGGTCTGTTTCGTTTTCACGTTGGATGTGTTATTGAAAATAAAATTGCCGAGGCTATACGCGATCCATTTGTTTTTGTAATATTCAAACCCCTGCATCACATGCGGATGGCTGCCGATGACAAGATCCGCTCCGGCATCTACAAACGTATGCGCAAGCGTTTTTTGATGCTGGACGGGATAATCCTGCCTCTCCACGCCCCAATGCACCATGACGACGACGAGATCCGCCCGCTTTCTGGCTTCCTTAATGGCTGCCACGGCCCGAGTGGAGTCGTAAGTTTCGGCAACACCGGGGCGGTATTTGTCCGCTTTCCACGACGTTTCCGGAACGACGCGGCTGACCCCGATGTAAGCCACCTTGACTCCTTTCGTTTCCAGGTATTCCGGGGCAAACGCTTCCGTATCGTTATGGCCGCCGCCGACGTGCGGAATTCCGGCTTCATCCAAATATTTCATTGTATCGAACAGACCTTCTGTCCCCTGGTCCAACGTATGGTTATTGGCCAGCGTAACGACATCGAATCCCGCTTGTTTAAGCGGGGGGAGCAGATCCGGCGAACCTTTGAATACAAACGATTTGTTTTGGGCCGGGACCCCCCGTTTCGTGATGGGGTTCTCCAAGTTGCCGGCGGTCAAATCAGGCCCCTGCAAATAAGAAAGCGCACCCTCAAACGGATATTCCAGCCCTTTTTGCCGCATCAGCTTCTCGACGGAAGAACCCATCATAATGTCGCCGACAAAAGCAAGCCTGACCGTTTCCCCCTTCGGCATGCCGCCGGAGTTCCGCCCGGGAACGCTTCCTCCGCCTTGTCCGGACCCGGAACCCCCGTCATCGGGCGCTGTTCCTGGAGCGCCGCTCTCGTTCGGCAGGCCGTCTTCCGCGGCATCGGAAGGCGATTGCGCGTTGCCGCCAGACGCCGGCGGCTCATCCCCGGCGGAACTGCTTCCGCCGCTGCCGCCACTGCCAGCACTTCCGCTGCTGTCCGGACTGCCGCTCTCGCTTCCGACGCTTCCGCTGTTGCCTGCATCGCTGCTGTTGTCTCCGACGCTTCCGCTGTTGCCGCCTGATCTGCCGGCATCGTCAGCTTGGCCGGGAGGATCCGCAGGTTCAATCGCGCCGCCCGGCGAATTGCCGTGCGTTTCATTTCTTTGATCGGCGATTCTCTCTTCCCCGGAGCCTACTGAATGCTGTTTTGTAGTTGCAACGATAACCGAGATTAAAATAATAATGGCTGCGAGCAGCGTCAAATTAACGGCCAACAGACGGCGCATGCGCCGTTTTCGTTTTTGTTTGTCGTGCCGTCTGGATTCCGATCTGGACATAGACATTACAACAGCTCCTCCTGCTCTACTGGATGATACCTGCTAAGGGAGTCAGAACCTCTCCCATTATAGCAGGTTCACCATTCGAAGCGAAGAAGAGCTGGAATTGGGCCTTCTCTATTCCCAATATAACCCACCGCAATGCGGTTAATGAACGACAGCTTCCAGCATGTCAAGCAGCGCGGCCGCCGCTTCCTTCCCTTGGCGGATGCAATCGGGCAGACCAACTCCGTCAAAGGCGGCTCCCGTTACCCAAACGCCCGGAAGCCGTTCCTGCAGCATGCTGCGGAAAGCGGCCGTACTTTCCGTGTGTCCGACGGGATACTGCGGCATGGAGCGGTGCAGACGGGTAATTTCGGTGAACAACGGTTCGGCCGTTATCCCCATCGTTTCCTGCACATCGCACCGAACCGACGCGATCAGCTCGTCATCCGGCAAATCCACGACCTGCTCGGTGCCCGCCCTCCCTACGTAACAGCGCAGCAGCACTTTATCCTGCGGACTCGTATGAAGCCATTTCGCCGATGTCCACGTACAAGCCGTAATGTTCATGCCTTCCGAACGGGGAACAAGAAATCCCGAACCGTCAAACTCCAGTCCGAGCGCCGTTTTCTCGAACGCCATCACAACGTTGGCCACCGATACGTAGCGGACCGCTCGAAGCGCGGATACATCCGTCCACTCCTCCAGCAGATCGGCCGCGTTAAAAGCCGGTGCCGTTACAATGATGCCGTCCGCAGCGAGCGTTTCCCCGCTGTCCAGCATCACAGAGTACCGTGCTCCGCCGCCAGCGCCGGCACCCGGACGGATCTGCGTAACGTTAACGCCCAGCTTGCGGGTTACGTCCGCCAAAGCGCGGTCGAGTCCGTCCACTAGCGTGCCAAGCCCGTTTTTGTACGTTATAAAGACGCTTTTTCCGGCTTCTGCAGCTCGGGCCGATTGGCCGCTTGAACGGTCTTCCGGCTGAAGCGAGTCTGCTGAGGGAACCACCGCAGCTGCCGGCGTCGCATTCCCACGCAAGCGCCGCATGCCGCGAATCAGGCTGCCGTGCTCCTGCTCCGCCTTTTGAAACTGCGGAAAGGTAGCGCGCAGACTTAATTCCCGCAAATTGCCGGCATAAATGCCGGCGAGCAGCGGCTCGGCTACCCGGTCCACCATCTCCGGACCGAGCCGCCGCTCCAGAAATCCGCCGAGCGATTCGTCCCCCTGCTCTTTGCGGGGAGGAAGAAGCAGATCCATCGTCGCCCGCAGCTTGCCGCCGAAGCTGATCAGTTCCGACTTTAGAAACGATTCGACATCAGTCGGAATGCCGAGCATCAGTCCCGGCGGCATCGGATGCATCGTTCCTTCCCGGAAAATATAAGTATGTTTCGCGTCCGGATTCGTCGTCGTCAGCTCGTCCTCAAGCCCAAGTTCCCGCGTCAGCTCAATAATCGGCAGCTTGCGCGCCAAAAACGAATCCGGCCCCTTCTCGATCACAAATCCGTCCTTGGCGAGCGTTTCGATCTTGCCGCCAAGCCGCGGCAACCCGTCCACGATCGTAATATCCGTTTGGCGGCCTCTTTTTGCCGCCTCCCGCTGCAAATAAAAAGCGGAGCTCAGTCCGCTGATCCCCCCGCCAATAATGACGATCCGCTCCATACGTCCGCTGCTCCGCATATTTCTCATTCCTTCCGTTATCTCTCAAGCATATGCTGTCTTTCAAGCATCCGCCGTATTGCATCCGCCGTATTTCAAGCATACACCGCACTAAGCTTTCGCCGTTTTCCCGTCCTCCGCCATAACCGATTCCGCCAGCGTTTCCATGTAAAGCGGGTCGGAATTAAGCATTGCAATCCGGTCCAGCTGCATGCCAAGCTCCGCAGCCTCCGCTTTCGCTTCAATGTCCAAATCGTACAGCACTTCCAGGTGATCCGATACGAAGCCGATCGGAGCAGCCAGAACCGCACGCTCTCCTTCTTCCGCAAGCTCCTTCAGCGTATCGAGTATATCCGGCCCGAGCCAAGGCTCCTTTGTCCGGCCCGCGCTTTGCCACGTAAACTGCCAACGGTTCGGCAGGACGCCTGCCGCTTCCGCTACCGCCGCCGCCGTCTCGTTCAGCTGCCGCTCGTAAGGATCGTTCAGCTCGCGAATTTTTTCCGGCAGGCTGTGCGCACTGAATAGCACCTTCACGGGATGCGCCGCCCCCTGACCGTTGTCAACCAGCTTTGCTAAACCGCCCAGCACACGTTCGGCCAGCGCCTGGATCAGCTTCGGATGCAGATGGTACTCTTCCACAAATTCCATTTCCACCCCAAGCCGCTCCGCCGCCTCCCGCGCGCGCTTAATGTAGGCGCCCACGCTCATAACCGAATAATGCGGCGCAAGCACGATGCCAATTGCCCGGGAAATACCTTCTTTTGCCATCGATTCCACGCCGTCTTCAATGTAAGGGCGCGCATGCTTTAGTCCCTGATAGCAGCGGTATTGCCCCGGCGCGAGCTGCTCCAGCTTGTCCTGCAGGCTCCGCACCTGGCGATCCGTATTCTCGCGCAGCGGGAACACGCCTCCCACTATTGCGTTATACCGCCCTTTAAGGTCAGCAAGCTGCTCGGCCGTCGGGGGATGTCCCCGGCGGATATGGGTGTAATATTGTTCCACCCCTTCCATACTTTCGGGGGTTCCATATGACATGACAAGGACGCCTGTCGGATGTTTAGACATGATTCGACTCCTTCTCCATGCGTGCGGCAATCGTTTCGGAAGAATAATGATGGATATAAGCCGTCAATTGTTGCAGCTTGTCAAGCGACGCTTCCGGAAACAAGCCGTGACCCAGGTTGAAAATAAATCCGGGCTGCTGAATACCTTGATCGATAACCGAACGCGCATACGATTCGATGACCGGCATCGGAGCGGTCAACACGACCGGATCCAGATTGCCCTGCACGGCAAAACGGCCGCCAAGCCGGCGACGGCCTTCCGTAATGGATACGCGCCAGTCCAAGCCGATCACATCGGCCTTCACTTGGGTCAGTTCCGGCAGCAGCTCGCCTGAGCTTACGCCCGGAAAATAGATTTTCGGCTGCGGCAGATCCGACAGCTCCGCGAAAATACGTTCGATCGTCGGCAGCACAAATGTCCGGAAATCTTCCGGCGCCAGAGATCCGACCCAGCTGTCGAACAGTTGGAACGCCTTGCCTCCGGCAGCCATATGGCTCCGCAAATAGGCGATCACCATGTCGCCGAGCTTGTCCATCAGCTTGTGCCACACATCCGGCTCCCCGTACATCAGCGCTTTCGTGCGCAAATACGATTTGGAAGGCTTGCCTTCAATTAAATAGCTGGCGATCGTGAACGGAGCCCCGGCAAACGTAATGAGAGGCACGGTAAGCTCGCGCTCCAGAATGCGGATCGTCTCGAGCACGTGGCTGAGGTCGCCTTCCACATCAATCGGGCGAAGACGCTCCACATCTTCGGCGCTGCGGATCGGGTTATGAATGACAGGCCCGACACCCGCCACAATATCAAAATCGATGCCGATCGAAGCGACCGGATTCATAATGTCGGAATACAAAATCGCCGCGTCCACGCCGAGCTTGCGCACGGGCATCATCGTCACTTCCGCGGCCAGCTCGGGCTGCCGGCATATTTCAAGCAGCGAATACTTTTCTTTTATTTTGCGGTAATCGGGATCGTAACGCCCCGCTTGCCTCATATACCATACCGGAACCCGGTCAATAGCTTCCTTCCGGGCGGCCCGGAGGAACCGGTCGTTTGCGATCATATCCGTTCCCCATTTCTGTCTGACTGTTTTCTCTCCTCCCATTATGCCCGTTTTCATATTGGCAAACAACCGTCATCCTTCTATTATCCATGACAATAGTTTGACATTCGGCGTAATTAATTACCACTCCATACAGAAAACGTAATCGGCAAGAAACGTGAAAAGCCCCCCACTTTACAAACAGTGAGAGGCGTATAGCAAAATGCCATCTTCGGTTAAATTAGGAATCAACTTTCGTTACAAAGACTCTTTCAGTTCTGAACAATCGTTATACGAATCATCGTAACCGTATTAGTTGAATTCCGGTTGGCATTCCAACAGTTTGCTTTAAATGGCGATCTTAATGCTCCTTGCTTAAATTCGCCGTCCGTTGTCATCAGCAGCCGCCAGTAACCAAAATAACGACTGCTCGGCATCCATCGTCGACTAATCCGCCATTTGAAATTTCGCTCGGCGTAAACGGCATTTTCCAGAAAAATAGCCATTTCAGTTGTGGAACCTCCTGACCACCGCGTTGTTCTCTGGTCCTCTCTTCGAACGATTTTAATGGAAAAACTCATCGGGGAAACCGCCTTTTAAGCTCTTTCCGTCATTTCAGCTTGCTTTGCCATTTTTCAAACAGTCGATCCACTTTCGATACGATTGATTTCTCCGCAACCGTTCCAAGAATTCCGTTTTGAACAATCTTCCTGCCGTTTACAATTACATCACGAATGGCATTTGGCTGCAAGGAATAAACGACGTTCGCAAACAATTCCGTTTTGGGAGAAAGCGACATGTCGTACAGATCAAGCGTAACGAAATCGGCTTTATATCCTTCCCGAATAACGCCTACCGGCAGGCGAAGCAGCTCACCGCCAACTTTCGTTCCCATGTCGAATACTTGTTTCGCATTAATGCACGTCCCGTCCAAGTGGGTAACCTTTTGCAGCAAGGAGCACATTCTCATCTCTTCGAAAACGCTGATCCGGTTGTTGCTGCATGCGCCGTCCGAGCCGAGCGAAATGCGTACGCCGGCTTTCAGCAGATCCGGAATCCGCGTCACGCCATCCGATAGAAACATGTTGCTCGAAGGACAGTAAGCCAGCGTCGCCCCGCGCTGTCCCAGCAATTGAATCTCCGCATCCTCCAGCCAGACGAGATGGATCGCGATCATTCGTTCATCGACAACGCCGAGTTTGTTAAGATAATGAACGGGTCTTAAATTGTACTTCTCGAGCGTTTCTTCCACTTCAAACATTTCTTCCGCAACGTGAATATGGAAAGGTGTGTCCAGCTCTTGCGCAAGCCGATGTCCGGCTTGGATCATTTCCGGCGAAGCGCCGTGAGGGCTGTGCGGAGCAGGATGAATGTCAACCATCGGATTGCCCTGGTATTTTACAGCCAGATCCCTGGTTCTGCGTACCGCGTCGCTTACCGTTTCCTGATAGCTTGCCGGCGCGCCGTCCCAATCGTACATCGTACGCGCAAGCACGAGGCGGATTCCAAGATCCCGGGCGGCCTGAATGACGGCCTCATCGGTCGCCGTTCCGCCGTTATGAACATAAAAGAAATCGCTGACGGTTGTCACGCCGTATTTGAGCATTTCGCCGAACGCAAACAGAGCGCCGATATAAATCGCTTCTTCATCCAGCAGAGGCGTGTATTTATAAAGTGCATTATCGCGCCACTCCAGGAAAGGGCGGTCGACCGCAATTCCTCTTAAGAGGCTTTGAAAAGAATGGTTATGGGCATTAACCGTGCCGGGAACGATTACCTTGCCGCTAAATTCGACTTGCGTAGCGCCAGCGTATTTCGCTTCCATCGCCTCTTGTTCGCCAACCTCTATAATCGTCCCGTCTTCAACCAGAATCGCTAAACCTTTCTGAAACTTCTCCTGATAATAAATTGCATCGGCTTTAAACAATTGTATCATGCAGTTTACCTCCTAAAGGCTTTGCGGCAGCAAACACCTTCTTCATAAGTCTGCTTAATCCAGACGTTGATCCAGTTCCAAAATCGTTTGCAGCAGCACGTTCGCCACTTTCTCGATATCTTCCATTCGGCTTTCTTCATCCGGACAATGGCTTTTGCCGCCGATACTCGGGACGAACAGCATGCCGCTTCTCGTAATGGAAGCCATGTGCGTCGCATCGTGTCCGGCCATACTTCCGAGCAGGTACGACGGGTAACCTAGCCGATCTGCCTGCTCCTGACTAACCCTAATGACCGTTTCATCCATCTGGGCAGGATCCTGATCCAGCATCACTATGCGCTTCACCCGCGCATGCCTCGAAACCGTTTGGATCCTTGTTTCCCAAGCGGCGATAGCCTCGCGAATTTCTTCACGGCTTTTACCGCGAATTTCTACGATAAACGAGACTTCCTCGGGAATGATATTGGCCGCGTTAGGCTTAACGGTCATTCTTCCGACCGTGCCGACAACCTCGCTGGCCGGATGCCGGCGGCAAACGTCCTCTAATGCCAATACAATTTCGGATGCGGCTGTCAGAGCGTCGTTCCGGTCTTCCATCAGAGTCGTTCCGGCGTGGTTGGCTTCACCGCTTACGATAACCTCCTCGCGGTATATCCCGGTAATGGCGGTGACCACGCCAACCGGGATATCGCGGTTTAGAAGCCGTTTCCCCTGTTCAATATGAACTTCCATAAAGGCGCTCAATTGCGCTAGGCTAAGAGCGGCGTCTTCGAAACGATCCGGATCTCCCCCGGCGCTGCGCAGCGCTTCTGTCAGCGGTTGGCCCGACGGATTCGTTACGCCGATTATATCCGTCCTCTTGAGCTTGCGGGTCACGGCCCTGCTGCCGAAGGTGGATAATCCGAACGGATTGGGCTCCTCGGCGCTGAATGAAACCAGCTCCAGCGGATGTCGAGTCCGAATGCCATGCTCGTTCAAGAGCTTCATTACCTCAAGGGCTATCAATACGCCGAGTGCGCCATCGTACTTTCCCCCGTTAGGAACCGTATCGATATGCGAGCCAAACGCGATGGATGGAAGCGCCGGTTCTGTACCAGGACGCTTCGCCCAAATATTGGCTGCCTGATCCACCCGCAGCTCCAAAGACAAGGATTCTAGTTCCTGTTTCAGCCAATCCCGGGCTGCTAATTCAGCCGGCGTAAACGTCGTCCGATCAAGTCCGCTAGATTCGTTCTTTCCATATTCAGCCAATGTAAAAATACTGTTCTCCAAACGTGCAGCATTAATTCGAAGCTGCTTGATTTCCAAGTACAACTCCTCCTTGAACCGCGATCTTCCCGTTTTTGATAACCGTATCGACCAAATTGACTGCAAAGTTGTACTGCAGCTTCTGGTAATTCGATGCTTCAAACAGAACAAGATCCGCTTTTTTGCCTACTTCTATGCTGCCGATTTGATCCGCTCTGCCAATAGCATGCGCCGCGTTGATCGTCGCTGCCGTTAACACTTCGGCAGGCGTCATCTTCATCGTCAAGCAGGCTGCATTCATGACAAAGGGCATCGACTGCGTCGGAGAAGAACCGGGGTTGCAATCTGTCGAGAGGGCAATCGCCACTCCCTCCTCAATCATCTTGCGGGCACGCGCCGGCTTCTCCATCAGGAAAAAGGCGGTTGCGGGCAGCAGGACGGCAATTGTCCCGCTCTGTGCAAGCGCCCTGATCCCTTCATCGGACGCCTGCAGTAAATGTTCAGCCGACACTGCCCCTACCTTGGCGGCCAGCTCCGCTCCGCCGAGTTGAACGATTTCATCGGCATGGATTTTCGGTTTCAAGCCGTGTTTTTTTCCGGCTTCCAGAATACGCTCGGACTGCTCGACCGTAAACACGCCTTCCTCGCAAAACACATCGCAAAACTCGGCAAGTCCTTGCGTCGCTGCGCGAGGAATCATTTCTTCAATGACCAGCTTAACATATTGATCCGGTTGTTCTTTATATTCGGCAGGCACCGCATGAGCGCCCATAAAGGTTGATACAATGTCTACCGGATGGATATCGTTCAATTTCCGGGCCGCTTCCAGCTGCTTCAGTTCGTCCTCGGTCGTCAATCCGTATCCGCTTTTGGCTTCCACCGTCGTAACGCCATGTTCAAGCAGACGGTTTAAGCGGACAAGGGATTGTTCGACCAACTCCTCCAGCGTCGCTTCCCTCGTGCTTCGGGTCGAACTGAGAATGCCACCGCCCTGCTTTAAAATATCGATATATTTGACCCCTTGCAGCCGCATTTCGAATTCTTTCTCGCGGCTGCCTGCAAATACAAGATGGGTATGGGGATCGACGAGCCCCGGTGTGACTACTTTGCCCGAGGCGTCAATCGTTGTTACCGGGCCTTCCAGCGAATCCAGGTATTGGGTCGCTTCCAAATCCGGTCCGACAAACGAAATCCGGTCGTCCTCAATGATGACGCTTCCATGCTCGATGATGCCGAGCTCGGACATCTCTTTTCCTTTCTTAGGGGCAAGGCTCGCCCCCTTAACCGTCAAAACCTGCTCAGCCGACTTCACATAAATGACCGTTTTCATCCCTTTTCGTCCCTTTATGCCAACCCGGGAATTTGAATGCCTTTTTCTTTTGCCGTCTGAATCGCCAACTCATAACCCGCGTCAACGTGGCGAACAACTCCCATGCCAGGATCCGTTGTCAATACGCGTTCAAGTCGCTTGGCGGCATCTTCCGTACCGTCTGCAACGACAACCATGCCGGCATGAAGCGAATAACCCATACCTACACCGCCGCCGTGGTGAACGGATACCCAGCTTGCTCCCGCAGCCGTGTTGACGAGCGCGTTCAGAATCGGCCAATCCGCCACCGCATCGCTGCCGTCCTTCATCGCTTCGGTTTCCCGGTTCGGGGAAGCGACCGAGCCTGCATCGAGATGATCGCGTCCGATAACGATCGGAGCTTTCAACTCCCCGGAAGCGACCATTTCATTGATAATTTTGCCGAATTTCGCGCGCTCTCCATATCCGAGCCAACAAATACGTGCAGGGAGGCCCTGAAAGGCAATCTTTTCGCGAGCCATCTTAATCCATTTGCACAAATGCTCGTTATAAGCGAATTCACGCAGAATAACTTCATCCGTTTTGTAAATATCTTCCGGATCTCCGGACAAAGCGACCCAGCGGAAAGGCCCTTTGCCTTCACAAAATTGCGGACGGATATATGCCGGAACAAATCCGGGGAAATGAAATGCATTCGTAACCCCTTCATCAAGCGCGACTTGACGAATGTTATTTCCGTAGTCGAACGCAATCGAACCTCTGCTTTGCATATCAAGCATCGCTTGGACATGAACGGACATGCTGGCTTTCGATTTGCGGACATATGCATCCGCATCTTGCTTCCGCAATGCCTCCCCTTCTTCCATCGTCATTCCGGCCGGCAGATATCCGTTAAGAGGATCGTGGGCGGACGTTTGGTCCGTAATAATGTCGGGAATAAAATTCCGTTTGATCATTTCCGGAAGTATTTCAGCCGCGTTGCCCAGCAAGCCGATTGACAGTGCTTTCCCTGCTGTTTTTGCTTCCACAGCCATAAATATCGCTTCGTCGAGCGATTCGACGAGCACATCGCAATAACGGGTTTCAATCCGTTTCTCGATCCGCGACCGGTCTACATCGATACCGATGACAACGCCATCGTTCATCGTGACCGCGAGCGGCTGCGCCCCGCCCATGCCGCCCAAGCCGGCCGTTACTGTAATCGTTCCTTGCAGCGTTCCGTTAAAATGCTGTCTTGCGCATTCTGCGAACGTTTCATAAGTGCCTTGTACAATTCCTTGGCTGCCGATATATATCCAGCTTCCGGCCGTCATTTGACCGTACATCATCAAGCCTTTTTTATCGAGCTCATGGAATTTATCCCAAGTCGCCCAGGCAGGAACAAGATTGGAATTCGCCAGCAGCACCCGCGGCGCATCTTTATGGGTTTTGAAAATGGCAACCGGTTTTCCCGACTGAACAAGGAGCGTCTCGTCTTCATTCAAATTTTTCAAGGAGGCCACGATACGATCAAATGCTTCCCAGGTTCTCGCCGCTTTGCCGATTCCGCCATAAACGACCAGCTTCTCGGAATGTTCGGCAACCTCCGGATCCAGGTTGTTCATCAGCATCCGAAGCACCGCTTCCTGTACCCATCCTTTTGCTTGCAGTTCAACGCCCCGTTGGGCTCTAATTTCTGTTCGATTTATTGTTGTCATACTTATATTTACCTCCATTAAATCTTTATTTTAAATCAATGTGCCGTATACAATAGCAGTCTGATGATCTAATCGTCCCGCAAAAAGAGTGGGAACCTGAACCGCTAGTGTTCCCTGATTTTCGGATTGCTTCCAAGCGGAAAAATCAGGGAACAAAGCATTGTTCCAGACTGGCTTCTTTAACAGAAAGCTATTAGGCTAACTCAGCCGTTCCTTCGCGCTATGCCTTTTTAAGCAGGCTTATAGAGTGCCTATTGTCGATTCGATTCGTTCCATTGCTTCATCATGCGCGACAAATGCGACCATTCGCTTCAGATCCGGATAAAATACCCGGTCCTCTGTCCATTCCGGCACATGGCTGCGAATCATGTGATGAGCAATCGCCGTTCCGGCACCGAACTGCTTCGGCTTATGAAAATCCAACCCCTGCGCAGCCGACAACAGCTCGATTGCAATCACCTGCGCTGCATTCCCTACCGCTTTCACCGCTTTTATCGCGGCCGGCGTGCCCATACTGACATGATCCTCCTGAAATGCCGATGTTGGAATGGAGTCAACGGAGATTGGATGCGATAATACTTTATTTTCCGCCACTAACGATGCCGCTACATACTGGACAATCATAAACCCGCTGTTCAAACCGCTGTTCTTGACCAGGAAAGCCGGTAATCCGCTGACATGAGGATTAACAAGCCGGTCGATTCGCCGTTCCGAGATATTGGCCAATTCAGTAACGGCCATCGTCAACATGTCCATCGTTAACGCCAGCGGCTCGCCATGAGCATTGCAGGCCGAAATCGGCCGCCCTACTCCCCCGTCATCGAAGATGAGCGGATTGTCGGTTGCGGAGTTTAATTCGATCTCCACCGTTTCAAGCGCATGAGATATTTTATCTCTACAGGCTCCATGCACTTGAGGCATAGAGCGGATGCTTAGCGCATCCTGAATACGCAAATCCTTAGAGCCTTCGCTTATTTCACTGCCGGCGATAAGCCGGCGCAAATTATCAGCAACCTGCCGCTGCCCGCGGAAAGGGCGGACCTGCTGGATCCGTTCATCAAACGCATAATAAGTTCCCTGCAAAGCTTCAAAGCTCATTGCTCCCGCAATATCGGCCCACTTCGATAACTGAATGCTGTCATAGATGGCAAGAGCACTAATTCCAATCATACAGACCGTTCCATTTACCAGATTGAGTCCTTCTTTTTCTTTCAACGTCACGGTTGGAACTCCGGCCGCCCGCATCGCTTCCGATCCAGACAGCAAATTCCCCCTGTAATTAGCCTCGCCAAGCCCAATCAACACAAGTGCGATATGGGCCATATGCGTCAGGTAACCGACTGAACCTTGAGATGGAACGAAAGGCGTTACACCTTCGTTAAGCATTTTTACAAGCGTTTCAACGGTTTCCAAGCGGATACCGGAATACCCTTGCGCGAAATTAATAATGGCTGCAAACATAATGGCGCGCACTTGATCGGTTTCCAGCGGTTCGCCAACGCCGCATGCATGGCTCATCACGACGTTTCGTGAAAGTTGCGCAGCTTCATCCGGCGTCAGACGAACGTTGACCAGGTCGCCAAGTCCGGTTGTAATGCCGTAAACCGGTTTTTGCTCCTCTACGATTTGGTCGACGAAACGACGGCATTTCATGATCTTATTTTTTACTGTTTGGGCTAGTTCTACTTGAGCTGCCTTTCTTGCGACAAGAATGACGTCATCAATACGAAGTGCCGATCCGTCAATAACAATAGTGGTCACATAATCATCTCCCGGGGCAGCTTCATCAACGTTTATAATGAATTCGCCACTTTTTCCTTGGCGGGAGACCACAGCTTCTGCAAATCAGAAAGTGTCACCCTGCCGACTGCATATCCTGCTTCATTCACAACATGGAGAGCTTCCTCACCTTCACGCAGCAAAAGCGTCAATACCGTTTTAAGATCGCTATTTTCGGAAACCGCCGCTTTCTCCGGCTTCATGTAAGGCGCATCCAGTTTTTCCATTACGTCGGTCACATTAATCAGACTAATCTGACGAATCAAATCATGCCCGCCGGTCAAATTTTTAACAAAGTCATTTTTGGGATTGAGCAATATTTCAAGCGGCGTATCATACTGCACGATGTCGCCATCTTTCAAAATAATGATTTTATCGGCCATTCGCAGCGCTTCTTCCACGTCATGCGTCACAAACAAGATCGTTTTATGCAGTTTTTTCTGGATGCTCACCAGCTCATCCTGCAATTTCGTGCGGGTAATGGCGTCGATTGCGCCAAACGGCTCATCCATCAGCATAAACGGCGGATCTGCGGCCAGCGCGCGTGCCAGTCCCACCCGCTGCTGCTGGCCGCCGGACATTTGACGCGGATACCGTTTGCGGTAAACCTTAGGCTCTAAATGGACAAGCTCCAGCAATTCATCGATTCTTGCGCTTATTCTCGCTTTATCCCAGCCAAGCATTTCCGGCACGACGGAAATATTTTGTTCGACAGTCATGTGAGGAAACAAACCGCTTTGCTGGATAACATATCCGATTCTTCTTCTTAAATCATTGAGAGAAACGGATTTCGTATCTTCCCCGTCAATCAATATTTGTCCTTCAGACTGCTCGTACAGTCGGTTAACCATTTTAAGCAGTGTCGTTTTCCCGCATCCGGAGCTTCCGAGCAAGACGATAAATTGTCCCGACTCTACAGTAAAGCTCACATTTTGGATAGCCGGCCTGTTTGAACCCGGATAAGATTTCGATACATTCCGGAACTCTATTCCGCTCATATTCTTCCTCCTAAAGGTTTTGACGAAGTCAAAACCGCTTCGTAAGCATAAGCTAGTTCTTCAGCTTAACGACAAGGTTCATTTACTTGAGCAGACCTTGCTCGGTAAGGAACGTCTTCGCCACATCTTCCGGTTCGATCTTTTCCGGACCGTCCACTTGCCAGTTCAATCCGGCCATAACGTTATCCGTCAGCAGCGCATCCACTTTATTCAAAATGTCGCCGACTTCGGGATGGCTTTTCAGCAGATCCCCGCGGATTTGCGGAGCGGCATGATAAGGAGGCCAAAACCGCTTATCGTCCTGCAATGAAACAAGGTTATAACCTGCGATTTGTCCGTCTGTTCCGAAGCCGATCGTAACGTCGACCTTATGGTCGGTCAATGCTTTATATTTCAACCCGATATCAAACAGTTTGGCTGATTTGAACTGGAAGCCCCCATAAGCTTTCTGAAGTCCCGGCAGTCCGTCAGCACGTTCTCCAAACTCAGGTATTAGCGCAAAATTCAATTCAGGGGCTTTAGCCGCAAGATCCGATAACGTTTTAAGCTGATATTTTTCCGCAACTTCCTTCGTAGTCACCAATACATAGGTATTGTTAAAGGGGGTTTGATTCAATACGTCGATATTCCAGTTCTCCTTGTAACCCTTCTTCACCGCATCATAGACCGCATTCTCATCGTTCAGTACCGAGCCTTTCAAAACGTCCTGCAGAGCTGTTCCGGTATATTCCGGATATAGATCGATGTCACCGTTCTTGAGCGCCTGGAACGCAACATCCGTGCCGCCAAGATTCAGTTTACGTTCGACATTATAGCCATTGGCTTCCAAAACTTGAGCGTAAATTTCCCCGAGAATGAATTGTTCCGTAAAATTTTTCGAACCGATTTTAATGGTGGGCTTACCGCCTTCTGCCGTTTTGTTGCCGGAACTGCCGCAAGCTGCCGCTGTAATGACCAAACAAAGCATGATACCAGTAAGTGAGAGCTTTCTAAAAAGGGATTGCATTCTTAATCTCTCCGTTTCTTTTAATTTTTATCGTTTTTTTGTTAACTGCCAGTTTTTTGTCTTGCAAACTTTTCAAAGCCGCCAAAAATTAAATCCCCTGTAAATGCGATTACGCAAATCGGTATGGCTCCGGCGAGCAGCATGGATGTCTTGGAGAGCGCAATTCCGTTTACGATAAAATCTCCCAGGCCGCCTCCGCCGATAAAAGATGCTAACGCCGCACCCGCAATGACTTCAACGAGCGCCGTCCGAATTCCGGTCAAAATAACCGGTAATGCAAGCGGAAACTCAATTTTCCAAAATATGCGAGCCGGATTCATGCCCATTCCCTGCCCCGCTTCGATGACACTTTTATCCACCTCCTTAAACGCAGTGACCGTGTTAATCAGAATGGTAGGGATGGCAAATACAGCCAATGCAATCAGAGAAGGTAAAAATCCGACGCCGACATACGGCATAAGCAGCGCCAGCACCGCCAAGCTCGGAATAACCTTTCCAAGATACAAAACGTTTAATACGACTAAGGAGGCCCGGTTTCTTTTCGATAAATATACGCCTAAAGGTATGCTGATCAGAATGCTGGCGGATAAGGCAATGAAGCTGAGCAGCAAATGAATTTTCAGCGCTTCCTGAAATACATCTGGCTTGTCCGTAATGACCCGAAGCGTATCTTCCAAAATAGTCAATCTTTCTCCCCCTTCATCTCGTTTTTAAGCTCACTTTCCATTCCAGCAATCGCAGCGATACCTCTGTCGTAACAGCCAGTATGATAACCGCGATCGTACCGGCGATGATTTTACCGGAATTGTCCTGATAAATGCCTTCAAAAATCAATTTCCCAAGTCCTCCCGCATTTATAAACGCGGCGATTGTTGCGGTACCAATCATGGAAATGGCTGCAATGCGAATACCTGCGATAATAACCGGGAGGGCAAGAGGAACTGTAATTTTGCGGAATATTCGCCATTTATCCATTCCCATCCCTTTTGCAGCCTCGAAAATGGAAGGGTCAATCCCTTTTATTCCCGCAACCATGTTCCGCACCAAAATCATTTGGGAATACAAAATTAGCGCAATAACCGCAGGTTTGAGTCCCAAGCCGAATACGGGAATCAAAAAAGAAAACAATGCCAGACTCGGAACGGTGTAAATAATACCGAAAGTCCCAATGACCGGAGCCTGCGATTTCGCAAACTTTGAAATAACAGCCGCAATCGGCACAGCGATACACACCGATAAAAAGAGTGAAATAACAACCAATACGACATGATCAACAAACAGTCCCATTACCTTGTCCAAATTTTTAACTAAATAGTTCATTATCAGCCTCCTGTCTCAAGTCTCAGCTTGAAAAAACTAACCTGACAACATTTCAGATAAAAATGAGCCTTATGTTTATTACCGTCACTAGCGGTGTTCATTTACCTGACATACGATTATAATAATTCCTAACCTCCACACCAACAATGGGTTAAAGTTGCTTATGTCTAGCACAATCTTGCTTCCCGGTAGCTGCTGGGACTGCAGCTCATCATCTTCTTAAACTTTCGGGAAAAATAATTGGCATCCTGAAAACCAACCTGTATGGCGATTTGCTGTACGGTCATTTCGGTCGTTTCTAATAGAAAAGCTGATTTTTCAATACGAATTTTAGTTAAAAAATCAATACAGCTCATACCTGTTTCCTTCTTGAACAGATGCGCAAGATAATACGCATTTACATGGCAATATTCTGCCATTTTTTTCAATGTCAGCTTTTGAGCATGGTTTTCCTTTATATATTTGATGGCAGCACGAATGATCGGTGACGCTTCAAATCCGCCGGCTTGTCCGACTTGTTTGGCAATCTCCCGCCAGTAATCACATAACTTGCTCACAAAATTGTTGTAGCGGACCGTGCCGACCAACGATTGAATGATTCTCGCATTTTCGGATAAAATTTCCGAGGCGTCTCCCCCCATATCAACCGCCAAGCGCGACAGGGACATTATAAGATCGAGCGCTTCGGACTTGAACATATCGACATTAAATTTGTACGAATGAGCCGCCCTTTCCAGCAATATTTTCAGATGATTTACAGATCCTTCCTCATCGCCGATCCGTACCCTTGCCAGCAATTCCATCTTTTCCTCGGGCGTAATCGGATTTGTTAATTTGGGCTCGCGCGCTGTTTCTTGATCAAATTGATAAACGATCCGATTCCCCTGAAAAAACCGGTTGACCATCGATTTCTTGGCCTCTTCATAGGAATGAAAGAGCATATATGGATTATCATAACGCGAGCCAATGCCAACTGATACGGAAAAGCCTTGCGTATCAATAATATTCTGAATTTTCCGGACGATTGACATGGGGCGTTTATCCAGGTTGAGCTGCGGATTATGTGCCTGCTGCAGTTCAAGCAGAACAGCCATAATGCCTTCTTCGGTCCATACCCATAGAAAAGGCTCTGAGATCGATTTGACTATCGCTTGGACTAATGTTCTGCCGATTTCAATTCTCCATTCAATCGGCATCCCTACTGCAAGCTCCGGATAACGGTCGATGGAGACGACCAGAACCGTATTGGGATTTGCATCAATTTCTAGCGCTCTGCGCATATCATCGTAAGCCGCTTCATGTACGAGTGTTCCGGTAATAAGAAGTTGAGCGAACGCAGCTTGCGCAGTTTTGAATGTCATAAGCCTCACCTCTTAAGCAGTTTTTGTGTGTTCATAACGGCAATATTTTATTAAAGGATGCTTTACGTAGAGTATACACAATTCAAAACAAATTCAACGGGTTTCAGAGCAGCACAAACAGACCAACGGCGTCCCGTTGGCCCAGTTACATTCCACTACTCCCCTCTGCTTGCCGCTAATACTGCAGCCTGCATATATCAGCGGTATTAGCCGGCGCCGCTTATTTTACGATCGCTATCGCAAGGCCGTCGTAAGCGGGCAGCATAGCGCCCATCAGGCGCTCATCCGTCGCGATCGCCTCGTTAAAGCTCCGCATCGCCTGCACGGATGGCCCTTCCCGCTTCGGATCGACCACCCTGCCGCGCAGCAGCGTGTTATCGGCGGCAATAACCGCGCCCGGACTTGCAAGCTCGATCGCACGCTCCAAATAGTACGGATAGTTGCCTTTGTCGGCGTCGATAAAAAAGAAATCGAACTTCTCCCCCGCTTCCGCCAGCCGGGCCAAGCTTTCTACCGCGTCGCCGACGATATAATCGACGATGCCGCCGTATCCTGCGGCCGTCATATGCACCATCGCCGTCTGCGCGTAATCCTCCAGCAGCTCAAGCGATGTGAGCCGTCCGCCTTCGCCTAGCCCCCGTGCCAGACAGATGCCGCTGTAGCCCCCAAGGCGCCGATTTCCAGTATCCGTCTCGCTCCGCTCATTCGCACCAGCATCGTAAGCAGTCGGCCGTACCCGGCCGACACCGAAATTTCCGGCATCCCCTTGGCGCGGATTCCCGCTTCGACCCGCATAAGGTCGGGATCCGCCGGATGCAGCCCTTCCGTATATTGTTCAGGTGTCGGTATCGTCATTTATTTTATCTCCTTTATCAGACGTTCAATCCGGGCGAAGCGCTGACCGTTGCGGCTAGCGCGGCTTGGCGAGCGGATTGCGCAGCCTCGCGTGCGGCTAGCCAGCTTATGCGTGCGCTTAGCGACGCTTATTCACGCGCCTAGCACGAGTAAATCGTTCGATTAGCGAAGACTATGCTAGCGCCTAGCCACTGCTAATGCATGCACATGGCGCGGCTTTTGGCTGCGTCTCGCCCGGGTCATATGTAGTCTCTGTGATTCAGCTCTGACAGACTCCCTGCAGCGCCGCCGCCTTGTGTAAGCTCCCGGGTTATCCTATACTTGATTGTATGATTTTCACCGGGGAGTTACAACCGCCGGAATGAAGCGGATGGAGTGAACGATGTGCAGCAATTGGAATTGATCGCGACTTCGCCAATGGGGCTTGAAGCCGTCGTGGCGCGGGAGCTGAAACAATTAGGATATGAGAATGTAAAGACGGAGAACGGACGGGTCACTTTTTTCGGCGGACCGCAGGACATATGCCGGACTAATCTGTGGCTTCGCACCTCGGACAGAGTGCTTGTGAAGATGGGCCAATTCAAAGCGACGACATTTGAGGAGCTGTTTGAAGGCACGAAGGCGCTCGACTGGCCGGACTGGATACCGGGAGATGCAGAATTCCCGGTGGAAGGACGGTCGCACAAGTCACAGCTTTCCAGCGTCCCGGCCTGCCAGAGCATCGTCAAGAAAGCGGTCGTGGAAAAAATGAAGGAGCGCTACGGCACCGAATGGTTTCCCGAAGACGGCGCACGCTTCGTGATTGAAGTCTCGCTGCTGAACGATACGGCGCTGCTTACGCTTGATACGACAGGTCCGAGCCTGCATAAGCGCGGCTACCGCAAGCTGGTTACGGAAGCGCCGCTGAAGGAAACGATGGCCGCGGCGATGGTGCTGCTCAGCCGCTGGCGTCCCGAACGTCCGCTGTACGATCCGTTTTGCGGATCGGGCACGATACCGATCGAGGCGGCCATGATCGGCTGGAATGTGGCGCCGGGGCTGCGCCGCACGTTTAATAGCGAGCAGTGGCCTATTATCGGCGAAGAGCTTTGGGAGCAGGCGCGCGAGGAGGCGTTTGACAGCGTGCGCGACGACATTCCGCTGCAGATCAGCGGCTCCGATATCGATCCGGAGGCGATCGATGTCGCAAATGCGGCACTGGGGAAAGCCGGCTTCGCCAAAGAGATCAAGCTGCGCGTGCTGCCCATTTCCAAAGCAAAGCCGGAAGGACGCTACGGCTGTATCGTGACGAACCCGCCGTACGGCGAGCGGCTCGGCAACGATAAGGAAGCGGAGAAGGCGCTGCGGGAGCTCGGGTTGATGACGGCCATCCTGTCGGACTGGTCGGCATTCGCCCTCAGCCCCAACCGCTCCTTTGAACATTTCTTCGGCAAGCCATCCGATAAGAAACGGAAGCTGTTTAACGGCAGAATCGAGTGCAACCTGTTTCAATATTTAGGCCCGCTTCCGCCGCGCAGTCCCGAGTAGAAAGCAGATAATCCGGCGATTAAGCTTTATGCGTGAATGGAGCTGTCCCGATTGGTTCGAATCGGATGAACATAGGCTTTAATAACCTAGAAACGGGGCCGTCTCATTGCAGCATTCAAACGACGGTACGATGGCGGTGGATGCATTACTTTCGATGATCAGCTTCTCGCTAGGCGTAGGTAGAAGGAAACATCGGGTAAGATTGGACGATGTGCGTTACAAAAAGCAGAAAATAAATAAAAATACGAACGAACCGGCCAAGGATAGCCCTTGATCGGTTCGTTTTTGCTTTTGAAGCTGCCCGAGTATCGCCTCGCCGAGCATTGGAGCTGCGCGCGGTGCAAAAAAATCGCATTATAGCCGATGTTCAATCCGGCTGCTGCAGCAAAAGCCGCGCCGCGAGGCAACCTTTTATGCCGATTACTGTCCTATAATTGGGACCGGAGGCCAGGCCGCAGCGGACGAGTTACGATTGCTGCTGCGTCGCCAGCTGCCAGCTAACGCCGAACCGGTCCTCCACCCTCCCGAACAGCGTTCCCCAAAACATCCGTGCAAGCGGCATTTTTACACTGCCCCCTTCGGACAACGCTTCAAATGCACGTGCCGTTTCTTCGTCGCTCCCAAACTCCAGCGTCAAATCAATGCCATTGCCCCGCTCGACCGACTCCGCATCGGCCAAGTAAAACAGCTGTCCGGCAGCTTGAAGCTGCAGATGCATGACCCGGTCCTTCATGCTTTCCGCGGCTCCCGGCATCTCGCCGAACGTCTTTACGTCGACAATCTCCCCCTGAAGTGCTGCGGCATAAAAAGCCGCCTGCTCACGAGCGTCCTCGGTGAAAATGTAAGGCCGTAAAAGTGCTGCCGCCATAAGTAAGCCCCCTTGGAAAGGAAAAATCATCCAATATCCGAATAGAGATGTGGTCATACTCCGTACATTCAGATGACAAAAAGCGGTTTTAAGCCCGCTCCTAACGCCCGATGCTTAAAACCGCTTTTCGTTTTATTATTCCGTTACCGATGCTTAAAACCGCTATTTCGTTTCACTATTCCATTACTTGAAGCTAATAGCCGCTCTTTCATTTCATTGCTCCGTTTCTTGAAGCGGATCCCGCCCGCCTGACCGGCAAGCTGCGCATTCATCCTTATTTCTTCTTCTTCAGAAACGTCTTCGCTTTCTGGACCGCTTCATCTTCCGTCGGGGCCGTCACATAGCGGCCGTTAATGAAAATGAACGCCTTCTTGGCGCAAGGTCCGCAGTAGGACTTGCAGCCGACGCGAATTTCCGCATCCGGATCAAGCTTCTGAAGCTTAGGCAGCATCGTCTTAATCCGGATATGTTTGCATTTATCACAGATCCGTATATCGTTAGCCATTATGTTCTCCCGTCTTGAGCCGGGCCACCGGTTCCCGGCTGTTAATGATCGCCGTGGTTGCCTTTGGACGGGTTCGTAATCAAGAAGCCCTCGTTCGGCACATACAAGTAATCGATTTTGACGCCGTCCAGAATGTCGACGCCTTTCTCCAGCAGGACGTTAATGTCCTTATCGGTAGCCACCACTTCATCCTTATCCGACGGTTCGTCGATGCCGAGACCGTAATGGGCATGGGTTCCATGAGAGTGGGTTACGTAAACACGAACCATACAGCCTGCATGTTCGGGCTTGTCCAGCTCTTCGCGAAGCTTTTTGGCTGCGTTGCGTGTAATTTTTGCGTTCATTTCAGAAATCCTCCGTTCACCTTATCTATTCGCCGGTCGAGCAAATTGTATTATAGAGACTCCATTAATATAAAAAGGACGCTCCAATCTATTTTAAAGAAATTTCCCGCAAAGTTCAACCGGCACCGGAGCCGTACTTTCGTTCCATTCTGCGGGTAAACCACTCGGCTACAATCATCGTCACCGCGATGTCGTCGAACGGCAGCAGAGGCAGCAAATCCGGCAGCACCCAATACAGCAGCACGGGAACGAGAAAAAGCAGCTTGTCCGCGATCGTAACGCCCGGCGCCGTTATGATTCGGTAAATACGGACAAACACATGTCTCCAGTGGCGGAGCGACAGCAGCTTGCGCATGGATGATCACCCTTTTCGTAAGTCTTATCGTCCCTAGCCTCTCCATTATAACATAACTGCCGCCGCATCCCTTATTTCAGAGAGGCCGCCGCTTTCAACGCTTCCACAAGCAGCGGTTTGATCCGGCTGTAGATCGCTCCCGCCTCTTCGACGGGCAGCGGATTAACGCCCCGCCCCGCTTCAATCGTGAACCCCGGCCGGTTAAACCGCTGAATGAACCAGTCTTTAAAGCCCGCGTCGCTTTCGGTTAGTTTCACCGGGTTATAACCTGAAGCGCCGGCCAAGCGGAGGGCGATGCGTTCGGACACAGGCGGCTCAAGCCCTCGATAATTCCAGTAAATTTCCTCGCCCTGCGTATGAAGCGCGACAACCATATCGAAATTTTCCGCTTCCGTAAAGTCCGCCAGCGCCCGCGCTTCCGGCTCGCTAAGCGGAGCTGAACCGGGATAATCGCGCGGTCCGGGTCCATTCAGTCCTCTGCGGCGGACCTCATCTTCCCAATGCGCGGGGAACTGATCGTTCAAATCGACCCCGTTCAGATTGGCCTTCCAATCGTGGAACGAACCCTCGTGTCCATGCCAGCGCAGAAGATCCGCATATAGCGGTGAAGCGGGATCCGGACCGCTCAGGACGAGCTCTACGCCGTCCGGATTGACCATCGGCACGAGCCATACCTTCACCTGCTTTGCCAGCACTTCAGCCGGCAGCATTTGACCGTGCTGCGCATGTCCCCCAGCTTCCGGCAGCGCCGCCTCCGCAAGCTCATAAGCAAACCGCATTAGCAGAAGCGACGTGATCCATTCGTTCGCATGCACCGAGGCGTTAATTTGCAGCAGCGCCGGGCCGGAGCCGAAGCGGATGGCGCGGATCGGCCTTCCCGCAACGCTGTATCCGATCGTCTTTACTTCCAGAAACGGATTCCGGCGCTGCAAATATTCGACATCGGCTTCAAGACGTTCCGGTCCGTATTGCAGCGAGTCCCATTCCTTGCCGCCAGCTTTACCGGTACCGTGATCCATCGGCACATCCCCCTTTATCGACGTGTATAAGCCCCCAATTATTTCTTGGTCTACGGCCGTATGCAACGCAGGTAACACGCGCTTAGGTGTTATAGTGTATGCGGACAACAAGAAGTCCCATGCGATACGGAATCACCGGCAGCCTCTATATCAAGCAAAAACAGCTATCGCCGTCCCATTTATAGTAGAGATTCGCTTCGCACAGAAATATCAGAGAATATTTGAACAAAAGCCGGACTCCTTCTTCATTAGAGGAGTCCGGCTTTGCCGGCTAACCAATGCGAGGCACCTGCCAAACGACCGGCGTCAGCTCGATCTGCTCCCCCAGCCACTGCTGGGCGATCGCCTTGAACATGCGCGGATCCCCGCTGCAAAAAAACTGGTGAACCGGAACCTCCTCGCCGCCGGACAGCCGGTTGCTTTCATGCAAAATCGTGCTTACTTCGCGCGCCGTTTCGTTGGCGGAGCTGATCAGTTTAACTCCCCGCCCCATCACCTCGGATATCGTTTCATACAGAAACGGGTAATGGGTGCATCCGAGAATTAGCGTATCCATCGGAAGTTCACGAAGATGGCCGATCGAACCGAGAACCGTTTCATAGGTTTCATCCGATCGAAAGTTGCCCTGTTCCACAAGCGGGACAAACTTTGGACAAGCGAGGCTTACGACCTGAATGTTGGGCTTGATTCGTTTAAGCGCCGTCTCATAAGCGTTGCTGCGAATCGTCCCTTCTGTGCCGATAACACCAACGACGCTCGTATGCGACACGTTAATCGCGGCTCTTGCGCCGGGGTTTATGACACCTGCGACCGGAATCGATACGCGGGAACGGATATCCTCAAGAGCGACCGCTGTCGCTGTATTGCAGGCGATAATAATCATTTTCGGTTTAAACTGCATCAAATAGTCGACGATTTCCCGCGTGAAACGCAGCACTTCGTCAGCGGGCCGGGGCCCATAAGGGGTTCGTGCCGTATCACCGAAATAGATGACTTTCTCGCGCGGAAGCTGCCGCATCACTTCTTTGACGACGGTCAACCCGCCTACGCCGGAATCGAGTATGGCTATCGGTCTTTGCACAAACACACCGCTTTCTTGAACAAATTAAGATGAAGATCAGGATAGCATATGAATCCCGATAATAAAACGTACCTTCATATTAGTCCAATTGGGGACAAGGTTCAAGAAAAGAAGGCCTCACGGCTCCGCCCGTAAAAGGCGGCAGCCATGAAGCCTTCGCAGATGTTTAGTTGAATTTCGGCAGCCAGTCGCCGTGCGCCTCGATCAGATCGTCGCACAGAGCGACGATATCGTCGATGGACAGCTCAGCGGCCGTGTGCGGGTCCAGCATAGCGGCATGGTAGATATGTTCCTTGCGTTTCGTAACCGCCGCTTCGAGCGTCAGCAGCTGCGTGTTGATGTTCGTCCGGTTTAGCGCGGCCAGCTGCGGCGGCAAATCTCCGACATAAGTCGGCGTAATGCCGCTGCGGTCCACGAGGCACGGCACTTCGACGCACGCTTCGCGCGGCAGATTCGTAATGAGGCCGGTGTTCATGACGTTGCCGCCGATTTTGAACGGAACGTCGGTCTCGATCGCATCGAGAATGTAGGACGCGTATTCATGGGAACGGGTATGCTCCAAATTTTTGTTTTCGACCAGCTCGTCGCGCATTTTTGTCCATCTCTCAATTTGGTCGACGCAGCGGCGCGGATATTCATCAAGTGGAATGTTGAATTTCTCGATCAGCTCCGGATAATTGCGCTTAATGAAATACGGGTGGTACTCCGCATTGTGCTCGGAAGATTCCGTCACATAGTAGCCGAAGCGGAACATCAGCTCGTAGCGGACCATGTCCCAATGCTTGCCTTCCTCCTGCTTTTGCCGTGCGCGGCGCTTGATTTCCGGATACAGATCGACTCCGTCCTTCGACACTTCGAGCAGCCAGGCCATATGGTTAATGCCGGCGATTCTCGCTTTGACGCCTTCCTTATCGATGCCAAGCGAATCAAATAGGCCCGGAATGCAGTGCTGCACGCTGTGGCAGAGCCCGACGGTGTTTACTCCTGCGTACGTATTCATATAGTTGGTCAGTACGGCCATCGGATTCGTATAGTTTAAGAACAGCGCATCCGGACACACTTCCCGGATATCGGCAGCGAACTCATCCAGCACCGGAATGGTGCGCAGGTTGCGGAAAATGCCGCCGATGCCGAGCGTATCGGCAATCGTCTGACGAAGGCCGTACTTCTTCGGTACTTCAAAATCGGTAATCGTACACGGATCATAACCGCCGACCTGAATGGCGTTGATGACATATTTGGCACCGCGCAGCGCTTCCTTGCGGTCCGAATAAGATTTGATTCGGCAGCTGCTGCCGGACGTCTCACGAATATTGTTCAGCATAATTTCCGAATCGCGCAGACGCTCCGGATTAATATCGAACAGCGCGATTTCGAATTCTTGGAGCGACGGGGTCAGCATGCAGTCACCCAGTACATTTTTAGCAAACACCGTGCTTCCTGCACCTAGAAAAACAATTTTACTCAAGATGAATACCCTCCCGGTTCGTGGTTGATAGTTTGTAATATAAGGTTTTTCTTCTTACACTATAAAATACCGGGGACAAAACTGGCTATGGAAGGATGCCATTTAAACATGGACATTTGTCGTTTTTTCGTATACTCTGAAAATTAATGGAAGGGCTGCATAAACGTTTCGGCTGCGCATGTTGATCCGGCCCTTTGCAGCTAACAACGGAAAGGAGCGTGCCGATGTTGGAATTTCCGGAGCATTACGAGTTTAGAGTTCACATTAATCCGGTCCGGGGCGGGGAATCGGAACTAAATCTGCTGTTCAGCGGCGCGGCCAGTCCCCATCCGCTGCACCGGATCGGGCCGGCAATTCACGATTATATCCTGATCCACACCGTCGTGTCCGGATACGGAAGCTTTGAAACCGGGAACCGCAAATACCGGATAAGCAGCGGCGACACGTTCGTCATTTTTCCAAACGTGCTGTTCAGTTACGAAGCGGACGGGAAGCAGCCGTGGACGTATCTTTGGGTCGCCGTTCAAGGACGCTCCGCAATGAAGCTGCTCGCCGCCGCAGGCATTGGGCCCGACCAGCCGGTGTTCGGCGGGGCCGAGCCGGGCAAACTGGCTGTCATTTACGGATCGATCAGGAGTAGCTTGGACAATTATGCGTCCGATCCGCTGGCCGATCTGGAATCCGGCGGCTGGCTGCGGGTGCTGCTGGGTGAATTCGGACGGTTAAATGCAGGCAGCCTGCCGCCATCCGCCTCTTTGGTGACCGAAGCGGAAAAAGCTGTCGAGCAGACGGCCCGTTGGCTGCAGACCCAGTATGTGCAGCCGATTTCCGTCGAGCAGATGGCCCATTCGCTCGGCTATCACCGGACGCATCTTAGCAAAATTTTTCGCAGGATCACCGGATTGTCCCCCATGCAGTATTTGCTGCAAATCCGGATGGAACGAGCGAAGGAGCTGCTTCATACCGGACTTACGATTGAGCAGGTAGCGGCTTCTTCCGGCTATCCCGATCCGCTCTACTTTTCCCGCCAGTTCCGAAAAGCTACGGGACTGTCCCCGACGGATTACCGGCGATCATTGTCCGGCTCCGCCGGGAGCGCGCAAAACGTTAAACCCGGCAGCGATCTCCAACAAAAATAAGTTGCCAAGTTGATGATGCCGGCGGCTGGTATAAAATACAAAGAACCCCCTGACGTCTGTTGGAATGTCAGGGGGTTCAACGTTTCAGCCGGTCCGGCCAGCCGAACGCGGTTCAAGCAGCAGCAGCGCTTTATACGTTAGCCGAGCTTGTCTTATCCGCTATTATGGAATGCACAGCGGCTTCATTTTACAAGATGATTAAACCTGTTGAATTTTAATGAGGTTCGTTGTGCCGCTTGTGCCGCTCGGTACGCCAAACGAAATAACGACATAATCGCCTTCGTTCAACAGACCGGTCTTGCTGCCGCCCACAATCGCCGATTGCAGCATTTCATCGGTTGAGCTTGCTTTCTCTCCCAGCACCGGAATGACGCCGCGCAGAAGGCAAAGCTTCGCCAATACTTTTTCATTCGGCGTAATGGCAATAATCGGCGCTTGCGGACGGTATTTCGATACCATACGAGGCGTATATCCGCCTTCGGTCGGCGTCAGGATCGCCTTGGCGCCAAGGTCGAGCGAGGAGCTGACCGCCGCCTGGCTGATCACCTCTGTCGTGGTCG
Source organism: Paenibacillus beijingensis (assembly GCF_000961095.1). NCBI lineage: Bacteria > Bacillati > Bacillota > Bacilli > Caryophanales > Paenibacillaceae > Paenibacillus > Paenibacillus beijingensis. Next base: position 145,693 of record NZ_CP011058.1, read on the forward strand.
TCGTATGCAGCGAGCGTCTTCCGCGGAACTGGGCTTTAGCATCGATCATCGACTCGGCTTTAACCGCGATGCTTGCCATCCGCTGCACCGATTCGACCGGATATTTCCCTGCAGCCGTCTCGCCGGAAAGCATGATCGAGTCGGTACCTTGCAGCACCGCGTTGGCAACGTCGCTGACTTCCGCCCGGGTCGGACGCGGGTTAACCTGCATCGACTCCAGCATGTGCGTGGCCACGATAACCGGTTTGCCCGCCAAGTTGCACTTGGAGATCATTTCCTGCTGCAGCGCCGGAACGTCCTCCACCGGAATTTCAACGCCCAAATCTCCGCGCGCGACCATAATGCCGTCCGAAGCCTGGATAATCGCATCGAGATTGTCTACGCCTTCCTGATTTTCGATCTTGGAAATAATTTGGATATGGGCGCCGCCGTTATCCTCCAGCAATTGGCGGATTTCCATAATGTCTTCGGCTTTGCGCACAAAAGAAGCGGCAATAATGTCGATTCCCTGCTCAATGCCGAAATGGATATGACGGACGTCCCGCTCCGTTACGCCAGGCAGCGAAGTGCGGATACCCGGCAGATTGACGCCTTTGCGCGGTTTCACCGTACCGCCGTTAATGATTTCGCAGTGAACTTCAGTAGCGGATACGCTGTTCACGCGCAGCTCAATCAAGCCGTCGTCGATCAAGATCGTATTGCCTACGGCTACATCTTTAGGCAGTCCTTTATAGTTTACGGAAATGCGCTCCGCATCCCCTTCGATTTCTTCCGTTGTCAGCACAAGCGTCCCGCCCTGTTTCAATACGCAGGAAGCTTCTTTCAGCTTTCCGATCCGAACTTCCGGCCCTTTAATGTCAAGCAGCACCGGCACGAAAATTCCGGTCTCCTTGGATGCTTGGCGGACTCTGCGAATCCGCTCCGCATGATCCTCCAGCTCGCCGTGAGCCATATTGAGACGGGCAACGTTCATGCCGGCCTCCATAAGCTGCTTCAATACCGGAATCGATTCGCTGGATGGTCCCAGTGTACATACAATTTTCGTTTTACGCATGTTGCTTCCTCCTTGATTACGTTCATCATGGCTTCTAAATTTCTTTCATAGGCTGATCCTATTGTACTGCTGTTATGTACAAACCGCGATGAAATATAGTATGGTAAATGTACTATAGTACGATTAATGGAGGCCGATATGCTGACCCGATGGAAAATCGCAAAAGAGCAAGGAATGGACTGGTATGAGGAGAGAAGCGCGGAAATTCCTTCCGATCAAACCGACCTGTCGGGCCAGCTCGTGCTCGTCTCTTACGGCACTTGCGTCTATTGGATCGACAACGAAAAAGTAATTGCCGAGCGCGGAGATCTGCTGTTTATCCCCTCCACCTGCGCTTATTACGGCAAGAGCGTGCCTACGGTCGTCCACGAGAAATATACGGCCGAATTTTCCTTGCCCCGGATTTCTCCGGAAGTCCACGATGTGCAGCCGACCGGCAACCCGGGAAATAAGCCGCCTGACGTGCCTTACGCGGATGCATGGTTCAAGCGCAAGGCGGGCATGTACGATCTCATATTGGAACGGTTTAAAATTTTGCAGGCGGAGTTTCAGGAGCAAGGTCCCTATTATGAAATGCGCGGCTGCGCATTGTTGATGGAAATTATGGCGCTGTTCAACCGCGAGCTTCAGCGCGGTCCGCACGTGCCTAACAAGATCAAGCAGGTCGACCGGATGAAATCGTACATCGCATCCCATTACCGGGAAAAAGTAACCAAAGAGGATCTGGGGGCGGCGATCGGCAGAAGTCCCAATCATGCGGCGATGCTGTTCAAAGAAGTGACGGGACAAACGATCAGCGGTTACGTGCATGCCGTCCGGATGAAAACGGGGCTGTACCTGCTTACGGAATCGCTGCTGAACGTGGGGGAAATTTCCCGCTATTTGGGGTATCAAGACGTTTCTTATTTTCAAAAAATGTTCAGGCGAATCAACGGCCGCACACCGTCCGATTATTTGAAGGAACGGTCATAAACGCCGTCTTTTATCCCGTCACGCACAGACTTCAGCCCCCTTCGGACGCAGGCCAAAGAGGGCTGAAGATGATGTCAAATACCGGGCGTCTCTTTATCCTTGCTGTCCGTGCTGCCGCTTTCTGTCGCGTCAGTCTCATCGGAGATGGCGGCTGCTTTGTCAACGACTGTAATTTCCTCCGAAGTCTCAGCCTTCCCGCTTTTGTCGCGCCATTCCTTGACGGAGTTGATAACGGTGTCCGCAGCTCCCTTCGCCTTACCGGCGAACTTCCCTGCAGCATCGCTCGCTTTTTTTGCTCCTTCGGCAATGTCGCCACGCAGCTCGCGGCCGGATTTGGCCGCCAGCAGCAGCGATGCCGCCGATGCCAGCAGCCCCCCCGCGAGTACACCCCACACAAAGTTATTTTTCTTTTCTTTTACTTTTGTCATTATTAGTCGCTCCTTTCGTTGTCGGTGTGCCTTCCTTCCGTACCGGATGGTGAGGACTTTGCCCGCTCGAGCCGTTTGCTCTGCAGAAACTGCCAGGCGGTCAAGCCCGCTTCGGCGATGCCGATCGCTTCCCCGATCTGGCGGCGGTACTTGCCGGCCGCCCGCTGCGCTTCCCGCGAGGCCGACTCCGCCGTCTCGGATACGGCATCCGCGAGCTTACTGGCGGCGGCGGATGTCCGCTCGGCGGCTGTGCCGATCGAGCCGGCTGCCGAGAGCAGCGGCTCGAGCCGCTGCAGCTGCGTTTCCGCCGTGCGCAGCGTTTTGGCCGCCGGCTCCACGAGCCCGCCCGCTTCGGCAGCCAAAACCCGCAGCTCGGCAAGCGCCGCTTCCGCGGCAGTGCGAACGGCTGCGGCTGCCGCGACTGCTCTGCGCAGCGCGATCAGCAGCCCTGCGCATGCAGCGGTTATGGCGAGCGCCGCGACGGCAGCGCTAACGGCGAGGACCGTAACGTTGTTCACCGCTTCCCCCTCCATCCGGTTTGGACGATAGCCCATTTTTCTACTGACAGTATAAGCAGGATGGGCTTGGCTTGACACAACTATCTGCAAAAAAAAGACCGTCAGATTCCCCGGTTCATCCGGCTCCTCTAACGGTCGCATTCCAACGCTTTCGCTTTAATCGTATACGTGCATCTTGTGCCGCCCTTGGCCAAACATTCCCGTCGCTCCACATCCGCCTCCAGCAGCGACTCAAACAGCGATAGCTCGCAATTGCAGGCCTGCTGATACGTATCGGCCACCTGAGAGATCGGGCAGTTATACTCATGCAGCTCATAGCTGCCTGCCGCCTTCTCCTCCAGCACCGCCATATATCCCGCGGCGTTCTGGATCTCGGCCAGCTCCGCGACGCGCTCGCGGAGCGGCCTGCCGTCCATTCTCGGTTTATAGCGTCCGAGCAGCTTGTGCTCGCGCCCCTTGAACATGAGCTCAATCGCAGCTTCGTCCTTCGCGGCCGCCTCTCCAAGCAAATCAAGGGCGAGTGCGGCATAATTTTTCGGAAACAGTTCGCCTGATTGCTCCGTCAGCCCGTACCGGTGAACCGGCCTTCCGGTTCCTTGTCTGAGCGGCTGCATCCGGACATGCCCGTCCCGCTCCAGAGCGTACAAATGCCGGCGAACCGCCATTTCCGTCAAACCGAGCTGCTGCGACAAGTCGGCCGCACTCTTCGTTCCGCCGATCTTGAGCAAGTTCAAGATCGCTCTTCGGGTCGCTCCTTCTTCTCTGGACATTGTCATAGCTCACGCTCCAAATACCGCTCGACCTCATCGCGGAACTGAACCAGCAGCGGCCCCAGCCGCGCTGTCAGCGGATGCAGCTCCCGGCGCCGCCAAGCGTAATACTCCTGAACGAGCGGCCTCCGCAGCGCTACAAGCAGCAGGAGCGGCTCGGCCAAATCGCTGCCGATTACGCCCTCGTCGCGAATGATTTCAATAATGTCTGAGTAGCTGCTGGCGTCGCGCATCAAGAAGCCGTCGATCAAACAGCTGCCGACATCCGTCACGCTTTCAATGGCCAGATGCAGCGCCCGCTCCTGGGCAAGCCCTTGAAGCAAGGTGCCGTCCCATTCCCGGGAGAGGTGCTCAAACGCATCGACCGTCTCGGGAATCGCCGCGAGCCGCTGCATGATTTGCTCCCGGTTTACGTAATACATTCCGTTATGCGCCTGCCTTTAGGAATTCTTTTTTTTCGCCTTGCGTTTCAGCCAAACGATCATAACAATACTGCTGGTGAAGAATACGAACAGATACGTAATCAGCTGATAGAAGTCTTCACCCATCGCGGCATCTCCTTAAACTTCGTAGTCGACGCTAACCGACGACTCGCGGACTTCCGCCATATGGGCAATCACTTTTTGATGAACGGGGTGAACGGTATATTCGCCCAGCGCTTCCAGCGAATCGAATTTGGACACCAGCGCAATGTCGTAGGAACGTTCGGAATGAACAACGTCGGTGCCCACTTCCAAATAGCGCAGCACATCGATTTTGCCTTCCATATCCCGAAGAACGGCAGCGGTGCGCGCCACGCTTTCAGGGCTGCGGTCTTTTAACCGAAAGAATACAATATGGGTAATCATAAGTTCGCTCCTTTAAACAGGTTGAACAACCGGGGTTAGGCGCCGCCTATTCGGACGACTTCTCCTTTTGTCACATCATACCCCAAGCTGCCGGATTCGGCAATTGTAAAGAACGGCCTGCAGCCGCAATCGTTCGTCCCGGAAAAAGGGAAAAAGACGCTTCGCAATCGCGATAAGCGTCTCATTAGGCAAAGATTTCCTTATTGAAAGCGATTACTGAACAATGAGCACCGATTTCATATCCGCGTGTCCGATGCCGCACATGACGGAGCAGACCATTTCGTAACTTCCCGGCTCTTCAAATGTAATTTCCATTTCCATCTTGTCTTCCTTCAGGTCGATGCCCAGGTCGGGGATGGCCAGACCGTGGCTGCCGCTTTTGTTGACCAGGACGAGCTTGTACTTTTGTCCCGCTTTCACCGTATATTCCTTTTTGTCGAACACGAAGTCTTTGGAGGCGCTTACTTTTAACAGTTCGACTCCCGCCTCTAAGCCTGCCGTTTCGTCCTCCGGCTTCTGTGGAAGTCCGAAAGTCAGCAAGTAAAGGCTCAGCACGGAGGCAGCGAGCAGAACGACAAGCATCAACCACTTGTGCATGGAGAGCTCCCCTTTTTCCGTCAGATAAATGCGAAAAAAAATTCACCACTCGCTTTCTATATTACCGAACAGCAGGCGAAGTTCTCAATATGAATCTGGAACTCCGTTTGAAATTTTCTGATTTGGTGACAAATTGTTGAACGTTTTGTGAACATGATTTTACTTGCTTTTTTTTAGACTGGTTATCACTTCGCGGATGACATCCGGAAGCGGCAGCCCGATTCGGCCGTAGTTCTCAACAATCGAAATGAATTCATTGGATGTATAGAAATAAATGGCCGCGCCCATCGCCATATCACCGGAACCCATCAGAACGTCAACCCGGTGGGTCAGCAAAATAATAAGCAGCGCCAGTCCCTTGCGCGTTAATCCCCAGAACCCGAACACGCTGCTCAGCCCTTTGCCCTCTTTAATGGAGGCGGCCACCCCGCTTACATAATCAATTCCCATTGCGACAAGCAGCAGCGTTAACGATTCCTGCCACCCCCCAAACGCAAAGGTTACGATCGAACCAAGCAGCGCACATATGGAGTTCGCGGCAAACAGCGGCATTCCACGTCACCTCTTTTCAGCGCTTTACCTTACTATATGCGCCGAAATTAAAGGTTGACGTCACAATGCCTGCTGCGGAAAAAAACCGCTCCTTTTCGCTCCCTTAAAAAAACAGGTATAAAACGATGCCCAAATCGACCATTCTGAAATAGAAAGGAGGTGTTGGACATGGCGAAAGATGTGTTGTGCGAAGTAAACTCCTGCAAATATTGGAGCAACGGAAACAAATGCGCGGCTTCCTCTATCTATGTGGTCAGCCACCGCGGCAACCATGCACGCAATTCCGAAGAAACCGACTGCAAAACGTTCGAACCGAAGGTGTAAAGCTGCTGTTGCAAGGGAAGGGGCTCCCGCACCCCTTCCCTTTTTCTTTTTACTTATTATGACCAGTATTGATAATTATTATCAAACCTTCTTCTTCAGCGTAAATGGATGACATTGGCAAGCTGTTTAACGATACCCGCCAGCGCATGCTCCGTCTCCAAATAAAGCAGCAGCGCATGGACCATAACCGGCTTCGGCTGGCCGCCCTCCAACTCCGTCCGCAGCCCGGCTGCAGCCTCAAGCAGCTCGTCACGGCGGGAAATGCGAACCGGCAGCTTCTGAATGAGCGATTCAAGCGCCTCCAGCAGTTCCGTTCTGCGCCGGAGCATAGCCTGCTCCTGGTACTGCGACCCAGGTTGTCCGCTGACGTGAAAGGCGGATTCGCCGAGCAGCGGGCGGGCGCCGCGGCTAAGCATGCCGGCAGCGATGTCGTCCAGCCGGTCGGCTACGAATGCCGCCAATTCATCAATGGCGAGCGGTTGGTTGTTGAAAATAATGAGAAACACATATTCCTTGATAATACCGAAGTAGATGGCGACCAGATCCCAAATGAACGGTTCCGTTTCGGGCCCGTACGCCCGGAGCAGGCTGTCCTTGTAATACTGGCTTGTATTGCTGCGCAGCTCCGAGAAACGGTCGGCATATTTCTGTTTATCATGAATGGCCATCGAATGAATCTCCGACATAATAACCTTGTGGCTGATAAAAAATTCGATCTGATACGCGATCTCCCTTTCAAATTTCTCCCGCTTGGAGAGGGAAGGATCGCCGGTGATCCGCTCCACATTCTGAAACATTTGATGGTGAAGATACTCCAATATGCCGATAAACAGCTCTTCCTTGGAGGAAAAAAATTTATAAAGCGACCCTTTACCGATGCCGCAATCGTCGGCAATGTCCTGGATCGACGTCGCCTGATAGCCTTTCGTGGAAAAATAGTGGATGGCGGATTCGATGACGGTCTGCTTCGTAATACTCAATTCCCATCAGCCTTTCAAAAAAAGATTTGACATTCATCCCTCTTTTAGAGAGAATAACTTCAACGGCTCTGACTGGCAAGTTTTTTATAAAAACCTTCAGTCAAAAATGCTTGCGCATGGCCGGGAGACTATAATAAGGGAGAGAAATGAAGGCGATGTCGAAAGCGGTACCTTCTACAGCGGCGGCACCGGAATTTTCGCTTAAAGCGATTATTGCGCCGCTGCTTGCCGTCATTATCGGAATGATCATGGTCATTCTGGACAGTACGGTCGTTAACGTTGCGATTCCGACGCTCGTTTCGGATTTGAACGCCAGCTTGAAAACGATCCAATGGACCGTTACCGGCTATACGCTCGCTTTGTCGGCCGTCATTCCGCTCGCGGGATGGATGACGGACCGTTTCGGTGCAAAGCGGATTTTTCTGCTCACGATTGCTTTCTTTACGATCGGCTCCGCATTGTGCGCCATCGCCCAAACTCCGGAACAGCTTATTTTTTACCGCGTACTGCAAGGCCTTGGCGGCGGGATGGTGGCCCCGATCGGGATGGCCATGGTATTCCGTCTTGCCCCTGCCGAGAAGAGAGGCGCCGTAATGGGCATGCTGGGCGTCCCGATGCTGCTTGCGCCCGCGCTCGGACCGATATTGTCCGGCTGGCTGGTGGAATATGCCTCCTGGCATTGGATTTTCCTTATTAATTTGCCCATCGGCATTGTCGCTTTACTCGTCGGCATCCGGTTTTTGCCGAATGTGGAACGTCAGCAAACGCCGGCTCTCGATGTGCTGGGCATGATTCTCGCACCGATCGCGTTCGCCATGCTCGCTTACGGCGTAAGCGAAGGCGGCACGAGCTGGACGGCCAACACGACGCTGACGGGGCTCATTGTCGGCGGCATTGCACTTCTTCTGTTCATCTTCGTGGAGCTCCGCCAGAAACAGCCGCTGCTCGAGCTTCGAGTATTCGCTTCTACCGATTTTACCCGCGGCGTGCTGCTGCTGTGGATTGCGCAAATCGCGCTGTTCGGATCGATTCTGCTCATTCCGCTGTTTCTGCAGGAGGCAAGAGGCTACTCCGCGCTGGAGACCGGCATCATCCTGCTGCCGCAAGCGCTGGCCTCCACGATTTTTATGCCGATCGGCGGTCGCTTGTTCGACAAGGTCGGCGCCAGACCGCTGGCATTGATCGGTCTCGGCGTTATCAGCGCCTCGATGCTGATGCTCGCGCGTATCACGATTGACACGAAGCTGATCATGATCATCATTCCGCTCATCCTGATGGGGGCCGGCATGGGGCTTTCCATGATGTCGCTCAATACGCACGTACTTAACGCCGCGCCGCGCAAGCTGGTAAACCGGGTCACCCCGCTGACGACATCGGCCCAGCAGGTCGTTACCTCGTTTGCGGTTGCCGGTTTGACGGGATTTCTCACTTCCCGCATCACCGACCATATGGCAGCAGCCGGCCAGAACGCCAATCCGCTGAACGCTGCCGTCGACGCCTACGGGGATACGTTCCTGTTAACGGCCTTTATCGCGATCGCGGGCTTTCTGTTAAGCTTTATTCTCCGCAAACCGAAAGTGAAACCGGAGGAGCAGACGGGCGACAGCGCGGACAAACCGGATGCGGCCATGATGATGGGGCACTGAAAATTGCGGCGGAATAGGCGTCGTGCGGAACAGCGGTCGCTTCGCGGATCGTTCGGATCTCCGATCGCCGCCGTCCACGAATCATACCCCTTGCAGGGTTATGATTCGTGGACAAAAGCGAACGCTTACGCTTCTCCGATTCCAAACCATCCGCTCCACTCCCTCTTTTCCGGCGCACCTTCTCACCGAATTTTTTGTATGCGTCGCGTCTACAATGATGGAGGTGCTCTTTAGAACGCCCTGTCCGATCGCCAGTTCGACGGTTTTACCAATTAACAAATCCAGTAGTTTCAGACCCTTTAACCGCAACTTACGGAACTTCGTAAGTGAACTCGGGTCAATGACCGCTTCTTCCGGCGCCATCTGCAGGAAGTATTTAAACGACATATCATACCGGGAGCGCTCGACCAGATCCACATCTGATAGCTCAAAAATAGCTTTAAGGAGCAAATATTTAAACATCCGCAGAGGGTCGATGGCATTGCGGCTGTTATCCAAGCAGTAGTTTGCTTTCAGTTCGTCGTAGACGAAGGAGAAGTCCACCAGTTCGTTGATCTGCCGCAGCATGTTATCCTTAGGCACGATGAGGTCGTATAGCGCCGTGTAAGGGCTGTATGCAAATGAGATTTGAGGCTGGAACATGATCTTAATCCCCTTCGCCATTATATACTATTATTATACCACATTAACGCATTGCCGCATTAAACATTTGAACAATTAAAAAAGACTGCCGAAACAATCTCGACAGCCTGCATGTTTTCGTACTTTTGAACTTTTTCAGTGGCCCCTTAGTCCCGCTATTATTGTTTCTATTTGGCCAACGAAGAAGGCCATTTCCATGCATACCAGATAATTAGACAAAGAAGAGCGACTTCTACAACAGCGCCAAACACCATGTGCACCCAAGCCTCTCCTGTCAAATTAAACAATGTATAGGGAATATACACCGCGGCAATAATGATATTTGCCCAGCGACTTACTTTTGCCGGCAGGGCAACAGAAAGGAAAATCATAAGAGCTGGAATTGTTACCGAAATCAGTGCTATCAATAGAAAGACATATGAAATGTCAAATATAAATATTTTTCCTGCCAGAATACCTTCTATTTTGCCCGGCATATATAAGGCGAAATAATCAACATAAATATAGAGAAACATAAAACTCGCCCACAGCGTAGCAATCTTCAGTTTCGAACTGACTTTGATGTCTTCCAGTGCATTTTGTGCTTTATTTTGTGTATTCATATTAATCTCCATTCATAAATTAAAAGTTGTAATCCCTATATTCCACGTCATTTTACGATAACCATAATAATTCGATATTTTCGCATATCCTACGAAGAATTCAAGTAGTTACTTCTACATTTTAACATTTTTCATGCTCCTTTCTCAACACACTTGATAAAAACGTACCCATTATTCACAACACGCTCACAACAATAACATGGCATCCACGGTACTATAGACATTAAGATATTGCAGAAGAAAACCAAACTAACAGGGCTGAGCCATACCTTAGAGCTGTTCGTCTCGATTTACCCATACTACAACTTTGCCACCTAAATGACCTTTTTCAAGCTCTTCTAGCCCTATTGGGATCTCATGAAATTGGATTTCTTTTTCTATAACCGGCACTAAGCGTTTTTCATCCATCAGAACTGCGATAAAGGCTAGATCTTCAACACAGCGCTTTGATAATAAGCCTTTAAAGCTCTGACCATCCTTTTTGGACAACATGCCACCAAAGGCTGTAATTTGAAGAATTTGCTTGATAGATTTCCTACCAATCATGACAAATCGACCTCGAGGCGCTAAAAGCTTACGATACGTTGACAGACTATTATAGCCATTTATGGCTATAATCAGATCAAATTGAGCTTTTAGGGTGTCAAGAGGCGCCATCGAATAGTTTATAACGGCATCAGCTCCCAAATTTTTTGCTTGTTTGACATGCTTTGTACCTGTCACCGCCGTCACATAACCGCCGAAATATTTAGCTAGCTGCAGTGCATAACTCCCTACACCACCAGAAGCACCGACAATAAGAACCCGCTCCCCTTTTTGCAACTTTCCGAGATCCCTTACTCCTTGAAGGGCTGTCACGGAAGTTAGAGGTAGCGACGCTGCTTCTAAGTGACTTAAGCGCTTTGGTTTATGGACCAGTAGTGTTTCTTTGACGCTGACATAATCTGCAAAGGCGCCAAACCCTGCATCCGCTAAATCTCCATACACTTCATCGCCAACTTTAAACCGCGTCACACCCTTGCCCATCTCAGAAACAATCCCAGAGACATCTGTGCCCTTTATGATGTGCTTAGGGTGAAAGATCCCTGAACTTAAGCGCATCATCATCGGTTTACCCCTTAGAAGACGCCAATCCGGAGCATTAAGGGATGTTGCCTTCACATGCACAAGCACCTCATCGTCTTTAGGCGTAGGCTTTTTCACTTCAACTAGTTTTAACACACTAGCAGGTCCATATATTTCTTGTATAATTGCTTTCATTGACTCTCCTTCCACTGAACATAGATTAAACATAACGAATTGTGTAAGGCCTCACTACCTACTAAAGTATGGTTTCTTAAAAAAAATAAATAAGTAAACATCTTCCAAAATGAAAAAACCACCCCTGTCTGGCATGGTGGCTAATGGTTACACTTAGCATGCAAAATCCAAACAGATGGTGGCGCCATCTAAAGTAAAGAAAGCGAAAAATTGATTTCTCCTTTGAATTGAAGCTCAAACAGCCCCCATCTTAGGAGGGGAGAGAGAGAAATATCTGCTGTTTAAGACTTTAGCCGGCAATGCGCTGGCAGCGAGGCTGACCATGGCATGAATGGCTCTAGCGCCTGCGGATCGAGCTGACCTGTTAGCTGAGGCAGCTGTTCAAAGAGAAACTTCAAGTAGTCGAATGGCTTGAGTCCATTTTCCTTTGCAGTTTCGACAACGCTGTAAATGTTAGTACTGGCCTTTGCGCCTCGCGGGGTGTTAGCAAAGAGCCAATTTTTCCGGCCTATTACAAAAGGTTTAATCGACCGTTCGCTTCTGTTGTTGTCGATCTCGAGTCGTCCGTCAGCAAGGTATGCCGCCAGCTTTTCCCATTGATTTAAGCTGTAGGCGATTGCTTGTCCTGTCAAACTCTTAGGTAACGTTCGGGACCGCTGTTGCTTCAGCCAATTTTGGTAAGCTTCGATCACAGGAAGGCTTCTTTCCTGCCGTGCGGTATAGCGTTCCTCTGGCGATGCTTCCTTCAGATCCCGCTCAATGGCAAAGAGTTCATTACAGAACTTCAGGCCTTGCTTCGCTACCGTTTCCGGATTGTTCCTTGCCTCTGGCGGCGCCGCCTTTAAAGCCTCGTCATATTTACGCCGTGCATGTGCCCAGCAGGCGACAAGTGTCACATCGGCCACTTTGTGATACCCTGTGTAACCGTCGACATGCAGATAGCCTTTGAATCCAGCCAAAAAGTTTCGCGGATGCTCGCCTCCTCGGGTTCTCTGGTAATCGAACACAACAGCTGGGTCTTCTCCGCGTCCGCTGCGATATAACCAAAGATAGGATTTCGATTCGGCCGATTTGCCTGGCTCGTGCAGCACTTGTAACGTGGTCTCATCAGCATGTAAGATATCTTTCTTCAGCAAGTATTCTTTAATGGCGATAACCACTGGCGTCAGCCACTTCTCCACTCCGTAGATCATCCAATTCGCCATCGTTTGCCGGGACAATGTGAAGCCTAGACGAGCAAAGTGCTGTTCTTGCCGATAAAGCGGTAAGCTTTCCACATATTTCTGGCACATCACATGCGCCAGAATTGACGGCGAAGCTAGGCTCCCCGGGTAGACAGGCTTTGGCATCTGTGCCGTGATGATAGGTGTATGAATGTCATTGCACTCGCATGATCGGCAGGAGTAAACCTGCCTCACGTGGCGGATGACCTTGACTTGAGGCGGCACAATGGCGATCTCGCTGCGTGTCTCGGTGCTCATTTCATGGAGCGAACCGCCACAGCACGAACAGGCCTGATCCGACTCATTGAGTTCATAAGTCACCGTTTCAATCGGTAACCGATCAAAATCTACTTCACGCCTACCGGTCGTCTTCCGGCGCTCGTAGGTCACCTGCTCCATCTGTGGCTCTTGTCCTTCAGGTGTCGCAAGCACCTCGGCTTCGTTGAACAAATTCAGTTCCAATTGGTCCGGGTTCGTCTTCTCACTGGATGCAACAAAACGTTTTTGTTTCGCAAGACGGTTCTGCTCCTCATACCACCTGAGTAAAGCAGTAAGCTCAGAAATTTGCTGTTCCTGCTTAGCAATTCGCTGATTCAGTTTTTCGATTGTTGTTAAGTTTTCCGCTCGATTTTCCATATCGTATACTTTCGGAAAATGTCGCATCATCCCTGCCGCAAGGTATGGCGATACAGCGAACATTTGAGTTATACGACAGAATCAGCCGTAACTATTGGATGTGCCTGACGCTGACTAAGCGAAAGTCCATCCAGCAGCCAGCGAAGCTCGCGGGAGGTAATGGTTGCGGTACCCACGCTTTCGTTCGGCCACTGAAACGTGCCTCGTTCAAGTCTGCGGTAAAACAGCCAAAAACCGTTGTGCTCCCAGTGTAAAATCTTGATCTTGTTACATTCGCGGTTGCAGAAAACAAACAAGCATGAAGAAAAGGGATTGAGTCCAAAGCCTTCCTGCACGATTGCGGCTAATCCGTCAATAGACTTCCGCAGATCTGTTGATCCTGTGGCAAGATAGACATGCTGGACGCTGGATAATGTTAACATGGCTCTTCCAGTGACTGCACAACTTCTTTAAGCAACCGTTGGTCAAAGCCAGGACGGATCTCAATTTGGACTGAACCGATACGAACGACAAGTGAAGATTCATGGGTAATAGATTGGATTGGATCGGAAACCTTTAGCGGAACCCAGCTAGGAGTGACAGGGCCATCAGCATCTGAATAAACTACTTTTAGTTTGCGGAGCCAGTACTTCAACTGCTCTTTGGTTACTTGTTGAGCATCGCACCAAGCTGCCATTGAAAGATTACTCGTTCGATAATCCTCGATACGAGATGACCAATCCTTGCGACGTTGTTCTTTTGTTGTCATAAGGCAACCTCCAATTTAATTGGGATGCCTTCATTGTCTCATGTATATTTGGGTTCTTGAAGGTGTGCTGGGTTTGACGCTTACAATTTTTTAATAAAAGAGAAATAAATAGGGCCGATCGGGTTTGAGTATGGTGACTGGCGCCGTCAGCTCCCAATACGGCGGCTAGGCCGCTCCGAGGCAAAGACATTCCTGCCGTAAACAGGACATCCGCAGTTCTCCCAAATGCGTTATATAAACTCACATAAAAATGCTGTTGACAGCATTGAAACATTGGTTTATCATACTTTCAAGTCATTGAAGTTATGAAATATCACATTTGAATAGCGCAACATCTCTTGTATAAGCTCATTAATACGGTTTGAGCGTTTCGACCAGGCAACCCTAAATTGCCCCAGGCTACAAGAGGCCGTTGTACCGATTTCTTGTTCGAGGATGCATCTTTGCGTTCATACGGACAGGCTGTTTGTACTGCGCCTCTTGTTCCTGGGGCTTTTTGCGCTATCCCCAAACTACTCCCGAGGTGAGAATGAAGATGAACAACACGTATGCCAAGCTGAATGAAGTGATTCGTTCGGCCAAGACAGTCCAAATCATGAAAGACAATGGCACTGTCTATCATTTTAAGCTGTATCCTTTTGGGGAACGCGGAACCTATATCGCCCCTGAGCTGATGACTGAAATTACCGAGAGCCTGACCCAAAGCATTGAGGAACATTTTCCCGAATTCGATTATATCGCTTCGCCCGAGCCCGGAGGCCATACATGGGGCATGCTGGCCGCTTACAAGCTGCAGAGACCGATAAACATTTTACGACTGAGCACGGAATTATACGAGGACTTTCAGCTTTGCGTCAAACGGGAGACCGCTTATAACGAGAACTATATTTGTTTTGACGGCTTCAAGAAAAATGACCGTGTTTTGATCGTTGATGATGTGGTCAGTTCGGGAGCTACAATCCGTTCGATAGCGGTTCAAATGAAAGAGATGGGAATAGAGCTTGTCGGTGTACAGGCGATCCTCGCCAAGGGAGAGCATTACCGGCAGCTTGAGGAGGATTTCGGCATTCCGGTACGCGTTCTCAGCAAAGTATAAACACTAGAATCTAAAGGTGGACAGCCATCACGCGCTGTCACACCTCGCGCGGGCAACTGCGTGAGGTGCTTGAAGAACATTTGAATGAGCGCATGGATGAAACGCCGACCCGGCACTTTCCATGCAAAAAACGAATAGGAGTGACCGTAAATGAAAACCGAAAATACAACTGCAACACCTGAACTTCAATTGCCGCGCGACTGCACCTTTCTGCCGGAAGATTGGCACGTGCTGGCCCAATACTGGTATCCGATCGCGCAAGCAAGCGAAGTGGCCGACAAACCGGTTGGCGTCAAGCTGCTTGATGTCAAACTTGTATGCTACCGCAGCAATGGAAAGGTCGTCGTTGCCCGCGACCTCTGCTTCCATCGCGGCGCACCCTTAAGCAAGGGCTGGGTGGAGAACGGAGAAATCGTTTGTCCTTATCATGGCTTCCGCTATAACTGCGAAGGCGCCTGCACGGCTGTTCCGGCGCACCCGGATGCGAAGATTTCACCGAAGCTGAAACTGATCGTCTATCCGGCCGTTGAACGGTACGGCCTCATCTGGACTTCCCTTGCAGCAACGGAAGAAAATATTCCGGCATTGCCCGGCTGGGATGACCCGGACTATGTCAACGTACTGGTGCCAAGCTTCGACATTGCCGGTTCGGCAGGACGTCAAATGGAAGGATTTCTGGACGTATCGCACTTCGCTCATGTACACACGAAATCATTTGCGGATCCGAACAACGCTTACGTTCCCCAGTATAAAGTGAAGCGCGAGGGCAACGAGCTCCTGGCCGAATACTGGAGCACCGTCAGCAATTATGCGGTCGGATCTGCGAACAAAGCACCGGAAGGCTTCCAGTGGCTCCGTGAATTCCGTGTGTTCCCGCCGTTTGCAGCGAGACTTACGGTACATTTTCCGGATGACGGCAAGCTGATGATTTTGAACTGTGCGTCCCCGGTATCGGCCCGCTACACCCGGCTGTTCTGCCCGATTACGCGCAATTTCGATAAGCACGTGCCCGAAGAGGACACGATCAAGTTCAATTTGCAAATCTTCAGGGAAGACGCGGATATGGTCGAAGCGCAGACGCCGGAAGACCTTCCGCTTGATCTGCAGGCGGAAGCGCATATTCCGGCAGACCGCACCTCCATTGCGTATAGACAGCTCCTTACCGACCTGGGACTGGGCCGGTCGTATACATCCTAACTGGAGCATGAGGAAACCGGACAGTCGCATTCTTTATGTGCGGGAAGTGAATATGCAATAGTACGGATCAAATTCAGAACGGCCCCTCAAAAGAGGGGCCGTTGC
The DNA here is from genome assembly GCF_000961095.1 of Paenibacillus beijingensis. NCBI lineage: Bacteria > Bacillati > Bacillota > Bacilli > Caryophanales > Paenibacillaceae > Paenibacillus > Paenibacillus beijingensis. Next base: position 161,891 of record NZ_CP011058.1, read on the forward strand.
CGTATTGCCGTAAATTTATAACGTTAAAATAAAAACGATCTTATTGGCCGAAATCGATATAAATGCCCGTTTTGTCGTCCGACACTTTGAAGCGGGGATACTTCCGGCATTCGGGGTCCTGCCGCTCGGTTTCGAGCAGCCAGTGCGCGTAAGCGGACAGCCCGTCTTCCTCGATCCGGCGGCCAAGAAGCTCCATCTCGCTGCGAGGGGCATCGTCCTTTTCTCTCGGCAAAAAAAGACCGTCCGTTATCATGAGCAGCGACCGCAGCCGAATCCGGTTGATCCGGCCATATTCCAGCAGCTCGGCAAGCTCGGGTTCGCCGCTCAGCACGGAGTAGCCGTCGAGCGTATTCATGCCGTATTTGTTTTGCAAAATCGTCGGCTTGACCTTCTCCCACAGCTGCTCGCGCGATGTGATGCCTTGACTGGCGCCGTCCTGCCACGCTTTCATGGAGCGCTTGTCGATCGCTTCCACCTGATCGCGGGTCAGCACTCTGATGTTTCCGTCCGTATAAAAAGCGATGATCATGCAGTCGCCCGCCTGCACGTATTCGATATATTTGTCATGAATGCGAACGATGGCCAAACAGCTTGTCCACAGGGACGTTTTATCGGTGAGGTCAATGCCCGCTTCGGCCATTTTGCGTCCGAGAAACTCGTTCGCTTCTACGGCCAGCTCCGCCAGCTCTTTTTGGGCTGCTTCGGCCGGTTCGAGCGACTCAAAATAATGCTTGATCCCATGCGATGCCAGATAGCCGCCCGTTTCGCCCCCGTCTCCGCGGTATGGACGCAGCGAGGTTGCTCCATCAAGTACCCCGTACATCCCGAGCCGCTCTTCGGCGACAAAGGCGTCCTCGTTCCACTCGCCCGTTCCCTGCAGCGATATCGTCTCCACTTTCAATTAAGCTGCCTCCATTTCATTTTAATGTCGCTCTTTACCTCCGTCCGTCCAGCTCCATCCGGATAAAAACGTCGTTCATCTTCTGCCACTGCGATTGATCGTCCGGCGAAGGCATTTGGGAGACAAACAGCCGTACCGAGTCCAAAATCAACCGGCTTCTCTCGTCCGAGGCCGTCAGCGACTGGGTAATATCCGGGCGGGCGGGGATTAGACTCGAGTTCGTCCACACAAGCTTCTGGGCCTCGGCTCCCTGCATATACCCCGCGAAGCTGCGCGCCGCTTCCTGTTTGGCCGGCTCGGAGGAAAACAGCATCAATGCGTGGACGTCGGGAATGACGCCCGTTTGTTCCACCTGCGGAAACCGCTGCATATGATAAGCGAATTTCCCGCCGATATATTTCTCGATCATACCCAATTTCTCCGATGATGCGATCAGCACCTGCGCCTTGCCGTTAATAAAATCGCTGACCGCTTTTTCGTGCTGAAGCGGCTCCATCATTCCGGCTTCCTGCGTCCATCTTGTCCACAGTTCCGCGAACATCCCGTTTGTGCCAGGCGACTCCGCGGAAGCGGACATGTTGACCGCATACCAGGGAATGTCGGCGTCAACGGCAATTGCCGCGCCCCCTTTGCCGTACTTTTTTTCCGTCATCTGGCTTTCATGCGTACTTGCATCCGTAAGCTCATGCCAATCCTGGAAATCGGCTGCGCCGATTCCGGCATAGGTGCGTACTTCTTCCCGGTAATAGATCATCGGAAGCGCACCCCCAACCGGAGCCGCCCATATTTGCCCGCTGAAGCCGAAGGCGTCCCTGAATGTCCGCTCCAGCAGCGATATCTGTGAGTGGTCCGCCCTTCCGTTTTCGACGGCGATCGCTTGCCCGCTCTGAGCCAGCTGGGAGATGCCGAACCGGCTGTCGACTTCGGCAATCTCGGGGGCATCGCCGGCCGATATGGACGCGAGCAGCTCCACCAGCAATTGTTCGTAGGAAGAAAATTTGCGGATGTTTACTTCCACGTCCGGATGATCTTTGTTGTATGCATCGGCGTACTCCTGCCAGCCGCCGCTGTATACCCACAGCGTAATGGCAGCGGGATTGAGCGGCTCTGACGCACGGTCATCACCGTTGTTATTCTGCGTCAAGACGATGCCCGTCGCTCCCGCGCCGAGCAGCGTCAGCACGATGCCAAACCGTATGATCCGCTTCATGATCGTATCCTCCAAACATCCCTTTAAACGGCGCGTCTTCTCAACGTTACGCTTCCTATCATAACCGAAGACGTCCGCAATGGAGAAGGCCGCTTTCTAAAGCTGCAGTCCTTTTCCGCCCAATTTGTTGGCGATCAAGAGGGACACAAGCGTCGAAAGCGTCAGTATGGAAGCGAGTGCCGCAGCCGTCCCGTAGCTGGACGTAAACACTTCACTGTAAATCGTAACCGAAATGGTTGCCGTCGCACCGACATAGAGTACAAGCGTGGAGCTCAGCTCATTGATCGACGTAATCCAGCTCAGTATGCCGCCGGACAATACGCCCGGAGCCATCAATCTGCCGGTTGTCTTGAAAAAGGTTTTCATCGGCGGAACGCCGAGACTGATCGAAGCTTCCTCCACGCTTTTATCTAGCTGATACAATATCGCCGTACTCGAACGGATCGTATAAGGAAGCTTGCGGACGACGTACGCGACGACAAGAATAATCCAAGTTCCGGTCAGGACAAGCGGCGGCTTGTTGAACGCGATAATGAGGCTGATCCCGAGCACGGTGCCCGGCATGACATAAGGAACCATGAGCAACCCGTCAAGCAGCGCGCTCAGCTTCGATTTGCGGCGAACCAATACGTACGAGACGAGCATGCCCATTACAATCATAATGACGATGGAGACAAGCGATAAGCCGTACGTGTTCATGATCGCCTTCGGTACGCGGTACAGCACTTCCCTGTAGCTATCCAGGCTGAAACCGGAATGAAATACCGGCCCCTTCGTCTTCAGGAATGACGTGACGAAAACGGTGATCTGCGGAATGACGGATACGAAGGCGACAACCAGCACCGCACAGGTTACAACAATGCGCGGCAGCGCCTTAAGCTGCTGCTCCTTCGGCGTGCGCATCCCGCTCATCGTGTACGTTTTGCGGGATACGAGATATCTCTGTCCGAACAAAATGAGCGTTGAACAGGTGATGAGAATGACGCTGAGCGTGCTGGCCATGGCCGGATTGCCGCCCGTTTCGCTGATGAACTGCTCGTAAGCGAGAATCGGCAGCGTCTTGAAGCCTTGTCCGAGCAGCATCGGCGTGCCGAAATCGGCGAACGATGTCATGAACACCATCAGTGCCCCGGCCGAAAGCGTCGGAAAAATAAGCGGCAGCGTGATGGTCAGGAACCGGTGGAATGAAGAGCGCCCCAAGCTTTCGGCCGCTTCTTCAAGCGATGTATCGATCGTTCTCAGCGCCCCGGAAACATATAGGAAAATATGCGGGTACAGCTGAAGCGTGAAGACGAACACAATACCCTTCCAGCCGTAAACGGATTGGAACGGGATGCCGAATTCATGCAGAAAACGGGTGATGAATCCGTTGTTCCCAAGCATCAAGATCCAGGAGTAAGCCCCGATGAACGGCGGCGACAGGAGCGACATAATAACGAGAATACGAATCGCGCCTTTGAACGGGATGTTGTAACGGGTAACCGCGTATGCGAGCGGGACGCCGATCAAAACCGAAAACACCGTCGTCAATGCCGATATTTTAACGCTGTTCCACAGTGCCATATAATAATATTTCAGCTTGAAAAAATGGGCGTAGTTGGCCAGCGTCAGCTTGCCCTCCGCGTTGAAGAAGCTGTTGAAAAGCAGCGAGAACAACGGATAGACGACGAAAGCGATCCAGAACAAAAAGGAGATCAGCGTCACCCATGACCAAAAATCACGCTTGCCCCTTCCAAGTCCAAGAAAGGAAAGCCTGCTGGGCCGCCGGGCTTCAACGGCTGGATTTTGCACGGTAGAGCACCTCCTCGCCGCTGCCGTCAAACAGCGTCGCCTTCTCCAGCCGCAAGTCGATATAGATCATCTGGCCGCTGTGCTTTGCCTGGTCCGGCTCCAGTGCATGCTCCTGCACTTGAATCGTCGTGTCGGCGGAAAGACGGACATCATATACCGTTTTCTCACCGAGATAAGTAACCGTCTCCACCGTTCCGGTCAGAGAAGGCCCTGCCGGGCGGTCTGTCGACAGCTTGATCCATTCCGGGCGCAGCGAGAGCACGCCTTCACCGCTGTAGGCTCTTGCAAGCGGCAGCGTTACCTCCGTACCTAGCACCCCGACCCGCGCTTCGCCCGCCTCATTGCCGGACATCTGCACCGAGACCGTAATGAAATTGGACGTTCCGATAAAATTGGCGACAAACCGGTTTTGCGGGTAGGCGTAAATTTCCGCGGGCGTTGCAATCTGCTGGATTCTGCCCTCGTTTAATACGGCAATCCGGTCGGAAACGGCAAGCGCCTCTTCCTGATCGTGCGTCACATAGACGGTCGTAATGTTAAGCTCCTTCTGCACGCGGCGGATATCCGAACGCATCTTGACACGCAGCTTGGCATCGAGGTTGGAGAGCGGCTCATCCATCAGCAGCAGTCCCGGACGGATGACGATCGCCCGCGCAAGCGCGATCCGCTGCTGCTGGCCGCCGCTCATATTGGACGGGACGCGGTCTTTCAAGTGGCTAAGCTCCACCATTTCCAGCGCTTCAAGCGCACGGGCCCTCATCTCGTCCTTCGGCACTTTGCGCGCTTTCAAGCCGTAGCACACATTTTCAAATACGGTCATATGCGGAAAAATCGCGTAATTTTGAAATACCATTCCAATGTTGCGCTCGTGGGTAGGCACATCGTTGATGATGTCGGAACCGAAATAAAGATTGCCTTCCTCCTGGCGGTAAAACCCGGCAATGGTGCGCAGCAGCGTCGTTTTTCCGCAGCCGCTCGGCCCGAGCAGCGTAAAAAATTCCCCTTCTTCGATCTTGAAATGCGCATCGTCTACCGCTCTGGCATTTCCGAAATATTTGTTCACATGATCAAAAACGATTGCAGACATGAACCATCCCTCCGGTCGAAATCCATAAATGACGCTGCCCTGCTCAGGTGAAGAACAGGGCAAGTCTTCGTTCGTTTGTCCTCTCTTACTCGACTCCCGTCACAATGTTCTGGAAGCGGCCAATAATATCGGTTTTGTTGGATGCGGCCCAGGCGAAATCGTAATCGAGCAGCTTTATTTCATCCGATTGCGGCAAGCCCTGCAGCGGGGTCGCGTCCTTACGCACCGAACGGCGGTTGAACTCTTTGCCGATCAGCTCCTGCACGTCTTTGCCGACCAGAAAATCAATGAACTTCTTGGCCGCATCCGGGTGTTTCGCTCCCTTGATCAACGCGGCCGCATCCGGAACGGAAGACGTTCCTTCGGAAGGATAGATGATGCCGACGTTGGCGCCGCCCATAATATATCGTTCCGCCGCTTCTTCCATCGTCACGCCGAGCGCGAATTCCTTGTCGGCAACCGATTTATAGACGAGACCGGAGCCGGACAATATTTTGCCGTCGAGATTTTGATAGAACTTCTTGACGAATTCCCATCCTTTGCCGTCTTCTTTGCCAAACGCCGTAAGAAACGTCGCCAGCTGCGTAAAGGAGGAACCCGATTTGGAAGGATCCGCGTACGCGATCTTGCCCTTCCATTTCGGATCGGTCAAATCGGCCCAGCCTTTCGGCTCTTCGCCCGCTTTTACCAGATCCTTGTTATACATGATGATCATCGGCAGCGCCGCAAACGGTGTATAGATATCGTTCTTATCCGTATATTGAGGAAGCAAGCTGTCGTATTCGGCCGTGCGGTACGGCTCGAAATATTTGCTGTAGGCTTCCAGCGAATCCGCTCCGCCGGCCCAGAATACGTCGCCCTGAGGCGAGGAAGCTTCCGCCTGTACCCGCTTGAGCAGGTCGCCGGTGCCGCCTGAGATCATTTCCACCTCAATGCCTGTCCGGTCCTGAAACTCCTTGATGATCGGGTTGTTGATTTCAGCGCCGTTTGGCGTGTAGAGCGTCAGTTTCTCTTTTTTGCCGCCCTGTGCGGAATCGCCGCTTCCCGAATCGCTTGCTCCGCAGCCCGCAAGCGCAGTCGTCAATGCAAGCAAACTTGCCATCCCAGCCAACTTCAGTCTCATCACTCGTCCCTCTCCCTTATATACACGTCATTTTATCTCACATCATCATTGTAGATTCCGTGCCGTCATCCCTCAATGCGAGGAAATTTCGCTTTTGTTTGAATTTTTGTCCAAAGAGGATATTGGGCGGCAGCCGTCTTAAAAAAAAGAGCCTCATTCCCGCTTGGGAACGAAGCTCTGGCCGGCCGCTCATCGCGGCCGCTAGAGAAGCGCAGTTGGAATGCCCATTCTTTTCCGGAAGTCGGACGGCGTTTCGCCGGTGCATTTGCGGAAAATTTGACTGAAATAGCGCGCGTCCTGGTACCCGACCTGATTGCCGACTTCGTACATCTTCAGCTTCGGGTTGGCCAGCAGCTCTTTCGCCCGCTGCATCCGCACATTCGTCAAGTATTCGACAAAGCTGATGCCCGCCTCCCGTTTAAACAAACGGCTGAAATAGCTTTCGCTCATATGATAACGCTCCGCAATGCTCTGAAGCGTAATAACCGCATAATGCTCGTCGATATAACGGGCGGCTTCTTCGATTCCGCTTGGCCGCCCCGGCTGCGAACGCTCTCCAAGCCGCCTGTTCCATTCGGCCAGCACCTCGCCCCACCGCTTCATCCAGCTTTGCAGCGAATCGCCGCTTTGCCAAAGCGCCCGTTCCGCTTCGGTTTCCCGGACGATCTGCTGCAGCTCGCCTTCGCCCGCCAGCGATAAGTACAGAAGCACGTTGAGCCGGTAAAACCGTCTTCCGGCTTCAAACGGACTGCCTTTATAACGAAGATTTATCCGGTCGTGCCAGCGCTGCAGCTCTCCCGTTATGGAATCCTCCGTCCCCCATTTCACCCGTTCGATCATTTCCTTCAGTTCATCCTCGCCGCCTTCGCTGAAGACGGCATCCGCTGGAGCGGCGTCCTCCAGCCACACGACCGGGTCTTTGGATTGAAACGGCGCCGGATACAGCAGCTGAAGCGTGTCGCCGAACGCCGCGCCAAGCCGGGCTAACGTTTGCTCCGGCTTGCCTATTCTGATGTAGCAGTCGCAGCCGGCTGCGGCAAGCAGCCTTTCCCGCAAGCATTCCAGCGCCAGTGCCAGCTTATCGCGCCCGCCCTTGAGGTCAAGCAGCAGCGCAGCGGTGTTGTCGTACAAGCGAACGACCGGCAGCGAGGTAACCGCCTCGATCTCCGGGTAAGTGCCGGCAATAAGCGCGGCGTTGATGTCTCCGCCTTCGGTTCCGTTATGCAGCAGTGCCAGCCTGTAGCTGCCGAACGTCGGATTGCAAGCCGTGACGACTCTTGCGAGCCGATCTTCTTCGCCTTCAACCGCCCGGCCGAGCATGACGTCGGCAAGCAGCTTCTCCAGCACAAGCGGCCGATCCGAGCGTACGAGTCCTTCCAGCCGCTCCACCGCTTCGGTGTGACGTCTCTCCTCATCCAACGCCCGGGTAACGGTCCGGATCACCCGAATCAGCTCATCCGGATCGACCGGCTTCAGCAGAAAGTCGGATGCGCCGAGCCTGACCGCTTTTTGCGCATAAGAGAAGTCATCGAATCCCGTCAGAAACAAAAAACGGATGCCCGGTTTCTCTGCGCTGACCCGCTCGGCCAGCTGAATGCCGTCCAGAGCCGGCATCCGGATATCCGTCAACAAAATATCGGGTTCCTCGGTCATGACTCCCTCCAGCGCGGACAGCCCGTCCGACGCTTCCCCGATTACCCGGCACCCGAGCTCTTCCCACGGAATCGTCTGTTTGATGCCTTCGCGCACCATCCATTCGTCTTCGGCCAAAAATACTTTATACATCGGGTATTTCCTCCAGGCTTTTCATGATGGGAAATTCAACGCGCACGACCGTGCCTTCGCCAGGCACGCTGCGGATGTCGAGGCGCTGCTCCGATTTGAAATGCACCTCCAACCGTTTGCGCACATTCTCAAGTCCGATTCCGGTATGAGAAGAACCGGAGGACGCAAGGCGCTTAAGACCGGCGGTATCGGGTGAAAGGGCTTCGGCAAAACCGATCCCGTCGTCTGCGACCTCAAAGACAACCCGGTTTCCGGTTATTCGGCCATCGATCGACAGATGACCTTTGCCGGCTTTCGGCTCCAGCCCATGCGTAATCGCATTTTCCACGATCGGCTGCAGCAGCAGCTTCGGGGAATATAACGGCTCCAGATCCGGATCGATATCGATCGCCGCCTCGAACTTGTCTCCGTATCTCATTTTCAGGATGAGCAGATAATTGCGGATTTGCCCGATATCCTCGCGGATCGGAATCATGCTCCGGTCCTTACGGATGCTGAAGCGCAGCAGTTCCCCCAGTGCGACGACAATTTTACTGATCGGATCCAGCTTATGGATCCGGGCCATCCAGTTGATCGAATCGAGCGCATTGTACAAAAAATGCGGATTGAACTGCGCCTGGATCGCCTTCATCTCGGATTGCTGCAGCATTCGCTGCTTGACCGATATTTCAAGCAGCAGCTCCTTCAGCCGGTGGATCATCCGGTTAAAGCCGCTTCCAAGCTGCCCCACCTCATCGTTGTATCTGGAGTGGAAAGCGACGTCCAAATTCCCGTTCTCGACCTGTTTCATGAGCGACTTCAGCTTGCGCAGCGGACTGGTTATGTTGTCGGACAACAGGTAAGCGAGCAGCACCGAGACGAGAATCGCCGCCGCAACGACAAGCAAGGTCAAATTGCGGATGCTTGCGCTGGCCTTTGTCAGCTCCGACACCGGGACAATGGAGACAAGCTTGAAGCCCGATGTTTCCGACGTATCGAAGATGACCATCGCCTTGCTGCCGCCGGCTTGTTTCACTTGGAAAAAGCCTTTGTTCTTTTCCAGAAGCCGCTCGGTATACGGCTCCGCGAGTTTTGTCCCCACATGCTGCTTCGAAGGGCCGGATATGATGTACCCGTTGCGGTCAAGCAGCAGCATTTGGCTGCCCGGCTGCAGTTCGGCCTTGTTATATTTGTCGGCAAGCGCGGATTCGTCGATATCGACGACCACAAACCCAAGCGGCTTATCGCTGGCGATGTTTTTGAGCATGCGGCCGCTGCTGAGCACGATGCCGTAATCGTCGGTCTTCTTCATGCTGTAGCGGGTATCCCAGACGATATTTCCTCCTGCGAGCTTCATCTTGCGGAACAGCCCCCAGTTCGGGTTGTAATCGTCGTAGCCGCCGGGCAGCAGACCGCCGGTAAAATACCGGTCGCCATTGCTGCCGATCAAATAAATGTTAATGTCCCAATCCTTGAAACCGAGAAAGGTGTCCAGCAGACCGTTCACCTTTTGCTTGTCCGCATATTTCTCGGCGACAGGACGATTGCCCGGCTTCGAGAGAACGGATTGAATTTCGTCGCTCCGGTACGCGTACATCGTCAGCTGCTCGACATCCTGCACAAAATAGTTCAGGCTGTTGTTCACCTGCGACAAACTTTCCAATATCGTCCGGCATACCTGGGACTGAACGACGCTCGACGCTTTGTCGTAGGAGAACGTGCCGAGGACGGAGATCGGAACGACGGCGAGGGCCAAAAACAGCACGACCAGCTTGGTCCTCAGATTGATGCCGAGTGCCCTTCTTTTCAGATCAGATGCAAGCTTCCCCATGGTGCTCCCCTTCCCGGCCGGCTTTATTTTCCCGTCAACCGGTTCATCAGCAAGTCCAGAAACCGCCCGCTTTCCACTTCCAGACAAACGTCCACGTTGCCGTCCTCGGCACTTACCGCCAATGTCTGACCCGTTTGCGGACGATGGTCGTATTCGACCGTAACCTTCATTTTTTTCGTCTTCACGAGTGAGCGGTCGAGAAGCAGAGAGACGGTAAGCGGATCATGCATAAACGTATGTTTCTCTTTAACAAATGCGAACCAGCGCTCCATCTGCCGCGCCAAAGCGGCGTTCAGCGGATCACCCGTCGCCTGCAGCTGTCTGCGTTCCTCATCGGTAATGACGACCTGCAGCGTAACGTCGAGTCCGACCATGACAATCGGCGCGCCGCTCCGGAATACGACAGATGCCGCTTCCGGATCACACACAATGTTGTGTTCCACGACCCTCATGTCGGCCCCGCCCGGGCCCAGTCTCGTAACGCCGCCCATCAAAATGATTTCTTTTACATATTGCGCCACCCGCGGCTCGCGAATAAGACAGGCGGCAATGTTCGTGAGCGGGCCGATCGGAACGAGCGTAATCTCGCCTGGATTGGACATTACCGTTTCAATGATGAAATCGACGGCGTGACGGTCTTCATACGGCAGCTCTTCGCCTTCTTCAAGCAGCCCTTCCCCCTCGTGTCCGGCCATCCAAATGTCCCGGTTGCCGAGCAACGGCCGATCCAGCCCCGCGTAAACCTTCACTTCTTCCCGCTTTCCGAGCTGCAGCATCTTCGCCACCATCCGAGCGCGCAGATCGGCATCGCCGTAAACGGTCGTGACGCCTTCCAGAATCAGCTCGGGGGATTTCATCGCCAGTGCAATCGCCATGGCGTCATCGATATCGCTGCCGATATCGGTATCGATAATTAAACGGCTCATAATCAGATCCTCTTTTCTCTTGCGAAATAGTCATGCGGCGGCTATATCCGCCTTCATCATGACCGCAAGGAAGGTCATCGCAGCTGCCGATGATCTTCCTTGCGGCTTGTGCAATGTAAAGATAGTATCAAATTTTGTGAAAAATGTTTACATTATTTTTTGCAGGCAAGCCCGAATTCGTGTCGATCGTTAATTGTATGAATAATTTTTTACGAAAAAATTGAGTATTGTAAAAGTTGCTGTGAGCTTTGATTGTGCAGAGTTAACATGATACACTATGAATCGGAACACGCTCTATTTAACGAATATAGAGGAGTGAAAAACATGTCGGTTGATGTTTATCTTAATTTTAATGGGAACTGTCGCGAAGCGGTGGAGTATTACGCGCAAGTGTTTGAAGCCGGGGAACCGAAAATGATGACCTTTGGTGAAGCGCCGCCGCATCCGGAGTTTCCGCTCCCGGAAGAAGCAAAGGGTTTAATTATGCACACGCGTCTTACCATTAGCGGCAGCAATGTGATGTTTTCGGATGTTTTTCCCGGCATGCCTTTCACAGCAGGAAACAACATCAGCCTTTCGATCGTAACCGACAACAAGGACGAAATTGAATCCGCCTTTAATAAACTCGCTGACGGCGGCACGGTAGGCATGGAGCTGCAAGAAACGTTCTGGAGCCCGTTATACGGCAGTGTGACCGATAAATTCGGCATCATTTGGCAGTTTAATCTCGGCACCGGGGAATGGTAACGCATATCAAGAGTGAATACGTCCGGCTATTTGAGAACCTTGCGCCAATCGGCGCAAGGTTTTTGTGTTGACCAGCCTTTAGTCATTGTTCATTCCATTTACGGAAGCGAACTAGTCGACGGCAGAGGTTACTTTAGCCCACGCGCGAACAGGGAAAGCGCTCATACCTTGAAGCTTCATCGGCACCGCAGAGAATCGGAACCCTTCCGCCGGGAGTTGCTCCAAGTTGCACAGGTTCTCCACGATCGGAATTCCTGCTTCAAGCAAAATCGAATGAACGGGACGATGCGGATCGCGGGTGTCATCGATGTTAAGACTATCCAGTGCGACGAGATGGGCTCCCTCTTCACGTAAATATTCCGCAGCATCTCGGGTAAGATACGGGTGTTCCTCAAAATAAGCAGGCGTACCCCACAATTTCCCATGTCCTGTCTCGATAAGAACAGCACGGTCGCGGACATTACATGCAGCAAGTGCTTGCCGTGAAATTGCCCTCCCCTTCATCCCTTCGAGACGGATGACAACGCCATCAAGATCGGCGACCGAATCGATAGGCAATCCGGCAACGTCCGCCTTCCCGGCAAATCGGTGAGCAGGGCTGTCAATTGCGGTACCCGAGTTGGCAACCATATCGACTCGTCCAATATGAAAGGTCACTCCGGGTGCGTAACGCCCTTCAGAAGCCTCATAGCTCAGATAATCGGAGACTTGCGGTTTCGGAAAGCCCGGATAAGTTTCCATACCGCTCACAATCGTGTGGCTGAGATCAATCAGGTTCGGTCGTTGCCCGGTTGAGCTTGCGGTTGTCGCCTTGCGCTTATGGCGTTCTTGGATAATCTGTTTGTTAAGAATCCGCACCTCTTCCACCATAAGCAGGCGCAGATCTCTGATGATGTAGTCCGCTAACTCGCGGTCCGGGATATCATCGCCGTCGATGTCAAGTCGAAAGCCTTGTCCTTGAATTCCCCCTCCATTGGAAAAATCCACTTCGAAATCGAATTGTACCCGCTTATCCTTAACTGACGTAATGTCTGTCATAACCGATTCTCCCTTTCCAAAGTTAATGCATGATTCACATTTATAGTAAATCGAATATGAATGGTTTTCATACGGATATTCCGAATCTATCCATCGGAAAAAATGAACCGGATTGGACTGCGGGGGACGGGGAAGTCCGAAACGGCGGCAAAGCTGACTGAACAGCTGAAGAGGCGTATCCACGCTTCATTCCTCCTTGCGTCCATCAAGCTCCACTCTTTTTTTCATGTTACTATATTCGATATAACAAAAAAACTCTTCGCTGAGCGCAAAGAGTTTGATGTGAACATATGGAGCGGAAGACGGGAATCGAACCCGCGACCCTCGCCTTGGCAAGGCGATGCTCTACCGCTGAGCCACTTCCGCAGATGGTGCGGTCAAGAGGACTTGAACCTCCACGTCATTGCTGACACTAGAACCTGAATCTAGCGCGTCTGCCAATTCCGCCATGACCGCAAGTATGAAGTTACAGTGCCGCCGAGAGGACTTGAACCCCCAACCTACTGATTACAAGTCAGTTGCTCTACCAATTGAGCTACAGCGGCAAAAGTTGAATGGTGACCCGTAGGGGATTCGAACCCCTGTTACCTCCGTGAAAGGGAGGTGTCTTAACCCCTTGACCAACGGGCCGCGATGGACTTTCAGGATTCATTTCACCCGAATGATGAAATGAATGGCGGAGAGCGAGGGATTCGAACCCTCGATACGCGGTTAACGTATACACGATTTCCAATCGTGCTCCTTCGACCACTCGGACAGCTCTCCATATCTATCATAATCAGCTGCAGCTAATATTTTTCCGTGACAACGAAGAATAGAATAACATACTCCATACCAATAATGCAATACTAAAAATTTGTAAATTTTAAAGCCCTTGAAATTGATATTAAAAATGGCAACATCAAGGGCTTTAAAATCAGGTTGCACGTCCGGCCGCTTACGGCTGCAATTCGGACAACGCAACGGTTCGTCCTTCTTTCGCGGACCGATTGGACGCTTCCATCAACGATGTGAGATCAGCGGCGAGACGAATATTTTCGTCGGCCCGGGTCCCTTCCTTAATATGAGTCACCCAAATCTGAAACGCGCCGGGAACGTTCGGGAGCTTGTCGATCACGCTCCATTCCGGTTGACCCGTGCCGGTTTGCCTTGAGCTTCTGAACATCAGTTGGTTGTCGTGCGTGCTGAACAAAAGAGTGCCGTCTTTCCCGTGAACTTCAATCGAAAAAGGTGAATGCGCGTTAACGAAACCGGCCTCCACAATTCCGATCGCGCCGTTGTCATACTGCAGCACGGCCACCGCATTGTCTTCCGCTTCTCGTCCGGTAACATACCCGTAGGCTGCTTGGACGCGGGCCGGCTTACCGAGAAACAATCGCGTCAAATACATCGGATGGCAGCCGAGATCGATCATCGCTCCTCCCCCGCTTTCAGCCGGGTTGAAAAAGTGCTCCGGCAGCCAGCCGGCCGTTGCTCCATTGTGCGACAGGCGGACGCGGACAAGCGTCAAATCGCCAAGCAGCCCTTTTTCCAGCATCGATTGAATCGTCCGGGTGTAGCCTTCATACAGGCGGGGCAGCGACACGGTCAGCGCCACATTCGCTTCGTCTGCAGCCGCGATAATTTCGCCGGCTTCATGCGCGGTAGCCGCGACTACCTTTTCGGTAAAAATATGCTTGCCTGCCCTTGCCGCTTTGATCATCACCTCGTGATGGACGCTTGTCGAGGTCGTTACAATTACCGCATCGATGCGATCGCTTGCAAATAGCTCTTCAAGCTCGGCATAATAAGGAACGCCGCGTCTTTCCGCTTCACGGCGCCCGCGCTCAGGATCCTCGTCCCAGACGGCGGCAATTTCGGTATCCGGGTGTTTCAACGCTTCCTCGGCGTAATCTTTCGCATGGACATGCCAGAAGCTGAGTAACCCGATTCGGATCATTTTTGTATGCGCCTCCCGCTCCAGAATACATCCACTATAACGCATAACCCATTTCAGCGCACTACAGTCCATTGTATTAATCCCTTACAAATCAATTTCAGTGAATCCCATGCAATTTATATACTCGGGCTTCATACGGCCGGAGTGCAATTTGACGTATGTCATCGTCGTCTGCCACTTCATAATTGCTGATTAATAACTGTTTCGTTTCATATTGGACGGACTCTTCCAGCGTAAAATCTGCCGGCGTTTCAAAAAAGTTGAGAACGACAAGCAGCTGCTCATTTCCGAGCGTCCGCACGTAAGCAAAGACGTGATGGTCGTCCTCCATAAGCGGGCGATAATCAGCGTAAACGGTTACGTTATGTTCCTTCCGAAGACGGATCAATTTTTTGTAATAATGAAAAATGGAATCCGGATCGTTCAGCGCCTGCTCGGCATTAATCGTCGTATAGTTCGGATTGACGGCGATCCAGGGGCTTCCGGTCGTAAAGCCGGCATGCGGCCCGTCATTCCACTGCATCGGCGTGCGCCCGTTATCCCGGCCCTTGCTGTAGATTGATTTCATGATCACTTGTTCGTCATGTCCGGCAGCGATATATTCGTTGTACATATTCAGCGTTTCAATATCTTTGTACTCCAGAATCGAATTGAATTGAACGTTCGTCATGCCGAGTTCTTCGCCCTGGTAAATATATGGCGTTCCCTGCAGCGTATGAAGCAGCGTCCCCAGCATTTTAGCCGACTGCTTATGGTACGTGGAATCGTTTCCAAATCGGGACAGCATGCGCGGCTGATCGTGGTTGTTGAGATATAAGCTGTTCCAGCCTTTGCCGTGCAGCCCGGTTTGCCATTTCGAGATGATCCGTTTAAAGTCGGCCAGGTTCCACGGCTTTACGTCCCATTTGCCGCCCGGACCGGAGTCGACATCCATCAGTTCGAAATGAAACACCATGTTCAATTCATTGCGGTCCTCACCTACGTACAATGCCGCATCTTCGGGTGTCACGCCGATCGCTTCGCCAACTGTCATGATATCGTACTTGGACAGCACTTCCCGGTTCATTTCTTGAAGATACTCGTGGACGCGGGGGCCGTTCATGAAATATTGTCCTCCGAAGTGGTAGGAACCGGAGCTGCCGTCGCCGACACTCGGAAGCTCTTGATCTTTCGATATCAGGTTAATGACATCCATCCGGAAGCCGTCGATGCCTTTATCGAGCCACCATGTCATCATCTTATATATTTCCTGGCGAAGATCCTGATTTTCCCAGTTCAGATCGGGCTGTTTTTTGGAGAACAGATGCAGGTAGTATTCGTCCGTTTGTTCTTCATACTGCCAGGCGGAGCCGCTGAAGAAGGAGCCCCAGTCGTTCGGCTCCCGGCCGCCTTGTCCCGGACGCCAAATATAATAATCGCGATAACGGTTATCCTTGGACGTTTTCGCTTCGGCAAACCAGGCGTGCTCATCGGAGCTGTGATTCACGACAAGATCCATAATCAATTTCATTCCGCGTCCGTGCAGCCCGTCAAGCAGAGCTTCCCAATCGGCAAGCGTTCCGAAATCGTCCATAATCGTTTGGTAGTTGCTGATATCGTAACCGTTATCATCATTAGGCGACTCATAAACCGGGCACAGCCAAATGACGTCGACTCCCAACTCTTTTAAGTAATCAAGCTTTGAAATGATGCCTTGAATATCGCCGATTCCGTCCCCGTTGCTGTCCATGAAGCTGCGGGGATAGATTTGATAGACGACGCTTTCCTTCCACCATATTTTGTTCATCGGTCTTCTCCTCGCCGTTAAATGACATTCTTTACCGTTTGTCTTTCCATAATTGCATGCGGCACAATGCTGCTTGGTACGGCTTCTCCGGTTTCAACCATCGTAATGAGCTTCTCGGCAGCGATTCGGCCCATTTCATTGAGCGGCTGATGAACCGTCGTCAATGCCGGAATCAACATGCTGGAAAGCCTCAAGTTGTCGTACCCGATAATAGAAATGTCATCCGGCACCCGCATCCCGTGCCGGCTCGCCTCCGTGATTGCTCCGATCGCCATTTCATCACTGGCGGCAAATACGGCTGTTAGCGGCCGTTTGATCTGCAGCAGTGATTTCATCGCTTCGCAACCGCTCTCATAAAGAAAATCGCCGTACCGTACCAGCTCATCGTCATATTCGATACCATGATCGTGCAGCGCGAGAAGATAACCTTCGAAGCGGGTCGTCCCTGCGATCGGATCTCCTTTCGTTCCGCTGATCATGGCGATATCCCGATGCCCCCGCTCGATCAAATATCGGGTCGCATCGTAGGCGGCCTGCTTGTCATCGACTTTCACATACGGGACATCGGGCCGCTCCGATTGTGAAGCGACAAGCACGACCGGAATTTGTGCCGATTGCAGTGCGCTGTAATATTCATCTTTCAACGTCTCACTTGCAAAAATGACGCCGTCAATTTGTTTCTCCCGGAGCAGCTGCAAATATTTCAGGGTCCGGGTACCGTCAATCTCGGTATTGCACACCAATACGCTGTAATTGTTGTCATGAGCGTAATTCTCGATCCCATACAAAATTTCCGAAGAAAACTCGCTGGAAACGAGCGGAAACAGGACGCCGATTGTCTGCGTGCGCTTATTGTTCAAGCTGCGCGCAATGGCATTCGGCTGATAGCCCATTTCTTCAATCGTCTGCAGCACCTTCTGTTTCGTCTTGTCCGAATAGCCCGTTAAATTATTCAGGATCCGGGAAACGGTAGCAACGGAAACATTGGCTCTTTTTGCAACATCTCTTATCGTGGGGTTCATCGTTGTTTTTTCCTCTCTGGCCATTGAGATCAAAAACGTAAGCGGTTACCGTAACCGGTTACCCTCATTATATCAGAGGTATATTTGCTGTCAATCATTAACAATGAACAATGTTATCGTGAATATAGGTAGGGGCAGAAAAAGAAGCTTCCAGCCGTATATGATCAGCAGGCTTGAAAGCTTCATCGTTTGAATATTGGAGCCGGCTCCTAACGGTTTGCCTGTCGTATGCATCGATGTTCAGAGTTAACGCGGCAAAAGAGATCCGTACTTCCGACGGAGTCCGCTTAGCCTCTCAAGCCTCTGCACGGTTGCTTCCTTTTCACGCTTGCCGACGCTGAGAATCAGATTCTTCTGAGGGACTTGAACGAGGTCTACGGCAAAACGATTATCGTCATTGAGCATCATACCGAGTTCATTGCGGACTATTGCGGAACCGTCGCCCTGATGGACGGCGGGCGGCTGCTGTGGAAGCGGCCGACGCGTGAAGCGTTGTCCGACGTCGAGGCGTTGACGGCGCGGGGCATCTTTCCGCCGCCGGTCACACAAGCCGCGGCGTCGCTCGGCATAACGGTCGGTACGGAAGGTCTTTATCCGATTCGGATGGAAGAGGCTGCGGACGCATTCGGGTCGGCAGCTATTGCGGACAAGAGGGAACCGGCACCGCCTTCGTCGCTGAGTTCATCTAGCAATGACGGCTTTGCAAAGACAACCGTCGAGTTCCGCAGCGTATCCCATGCGTTTCAGACTGTAAACCGGAAGTTCAAACCGGTGCTGCAGGACATCACGCTCAGCTTGCAAGCCGGCGAACGGATCGCGCTGGTCGGCAACAACGGTGCCGGAAAGTCGACGCTGATGAAATTAATGACGGGCATCACCCGGCCCAAAAGCGGAGCGGTATTCGTAAAAGGCACGGATACGCGTTCGGTCTGGCCCGAGAAGTTGAGCGACACGGTTTCTTTCATCTATCAGAATCCGGAAGCCATGTTCATCGACGATACGATCCGCAAGGATATCTCCTACTTCTTGAAGGCGCGGGGCGTACCGGACGTGGAAATGCGCGTCGACGAAGTACTGGAACGGTTCGAACTGACCCATCTGCAGCACCGCGACGGGCGGCTCCTGAGCGGCGGGCAGCAGCGAAAGGCGTCGCTCGCGATTGGAGCGGCAATGCGCCCGGCAGTGCTGCTGCTCGATGAACCAACCTCGAACCTGGACATGGCGGCGCGCCGCGAGGTTCAGCGGATGCTGCAATGGCTGGATGGCTACGTCGAGACGGTCGTTATGGCTTCACACGACATGCAGCTGGTCGCCGAATGGGCGGACCGTATCGTCGTCATGCACCAAGGGCGTATCGCAAGAGACGGCGACCGCGACGACGTGTTCCTTGACATGGCGCTGATGCGCAGAGCCGGTTTAGTGCCGCCGCAGATGCTCGAGTTAAGCCATCGTCTCAACCTCGTTCCGCCGGCATATACATTTGCAGAATTCATTCAGAGGCACAATTACACTCTTGTGCCCGGAGAGGAGCGTACCGTTGGAACTGGTCCGAAGCTTTCTGAACAAAATATCGGTTGAACAGATCAAGATTGAGCTGCTGAACACCGCTTATGGGAACGGACATACATTTCTGGCCCGGCTTGATCCTCGTACGCTGATCCTGTGGTATTTGTTTTTTGCCATCGCCCCCTGGTTCATCTTTAACGAATGGATCTTGTTCGGCTTGCTTGCGCTAATGACTGTAACGACGGTCATGTCGCGCGTCAGTCCGCTGATCATCGTCATTTTGATCTTCGGCCTTGTCAGCCAAGTCGGATATTTGTTCGTCTTTACGCTCTTTTTCGGCGGATCTCTCGAAGGGGCGCTGCCGCTGCTGGTGCTTACGATGAAGCTGTCGGTCATTTCGCTCGCCAGCATCACCGTTTTCTCAAGTTTGGATCCGGAACGGTTAAGCGACGGCCTGCTCAGTCTCGGCTTGCCGGGTCACGTCTCGTTCAGCATCGCTTACGGTTACCGGATTCTGCCCACACTACTGGAAGAATATCATCATCTCTTCCTTTCGTTCCGGCTGCGCGGCCGGTCGCCGGGCAAAAACGGCTTTTTATATTGGCGATCGATCTATTACTTTATAAAGATTTCGATTTTATGCTTCTACCCGCTCTTTTTGAGCACGGCGAAGCGCGCCCGCACGACTGTAGAGGCCCTCGAGACGCGCGGCTTCACTTACGCGTTTAACCGGGCTGAGGTGAAGCGCCTGAAGCTCTCTTACTTGCGCTTCAGCCGGCGCGACGGGGCATTTATCGCTTGCTCGGCCGTTTATGTAGCGGCTGTATTATGGATTGGAGGAATGCTACCATGAATTTCGATTTTCACACCCACGGCAAACTGACCAAATCTGTCCCTTTTTCCCTTGACTACTTTAAAGACATGATTGCCGAAGCCCGAGAGAACGGGCTGCAGGCGCTGGCGCTTACGGAACTTTAATACGCTGCGCTTTCATGATATGTATGACGCATTGGATGCGGCCTTTCCTTATGAGGAAGATTTCTACAAGATCGACGGTTTCCGCGTCTTTCCCGGCATAGAGGTCGACATTGCGGAGACCGGCCATATTCTGCTGATCGGCCGTCGCGAAGAGATTCGCTCAGTTCGTGCCGAGCTGGAGGAGCACACCGAAGAGGAAAACTTCATTCCGTTCAAGTCATTGCTCGACGCGACCGAGGACCGCGGATTGCTTCGAATCGGGGCGCACCCGTTCCGCGTCAGCACTCCGCTCCACCCCTTGGAAGCTCCGCTGCTGGCCCGGCTCGACGATCTGAACGCCAAAGATTTGTATGCCGCAGGCGAAGACGCCTATATGGACAGACTCGTTCCCTTTGCAGCCGGGCTTGGCAAACCGATTGTAGCCGGCAGCGATACCCATCAAAGCCTGCAATACGGCAGTGTATGGAACGAGCTGAATGATGACGTGCGCACGATCGGCGAGCTGAGAGCGGCTGTGTCCGACGGACGTTATATTCGGCGGGTGTCCCCATGCCTGCGAACGAAAGTGAAGGCGGCGAAAATGGTCAAGAAGCTATCCGCCACCATCGTACCGCCGTTCGAACGCTGCATTACCTCTGCTCGCAGAGGTAATAAGTGAAAAGCCTGCGTTCGTACATCTTTTTTCTTGTTATTGATCGAAAATGTTAAAATTCCTGCAAAAATGCTTTTTTTGTCCATCCCATCTCACGTTCAGGCCATAAGAGCCAGGAATTCCTGCACAATCGCAGGCATTCCCTCCAGACAAGCATTTCCGGTCGAAAAAGCCTGCACCATCGCAGGTTTTCCCTCCAGACATGCGTTTTCGGCCGATAAAACCTGCACCGTCGTTGCAGATTTAGCGACGAAGGACCTCCAGTTCACCGACTCCGCTGCTTTGCCGGCGATGAACTGGAGGTCCTTTTTCGTCATATTTGGGACGCGCTCTTTCATGCGAACGCTTATGAAACAGCCCCGTTAACGCCCCAAAATGACGGAGCTATAAGAAGGAAGCACCAGCACTTTACCGCCATCGGCCAATTCGCTGCCGTTCTTTGTTGACATGATAACTCGCGCAAACTCGTTCGGGATCGCGAGCGTCAGCTTTTGTTCATCACCTGTTGTATTGTGTACGACGAGCACGCGCTCATCATTCGTCGCTCTGATAAATGCGGTAAGTTTCATATTATCGCTCTCATACTCTTCCATACCGCCGTCACGCAGTGCTTTCAACTTGTTCCGCACCCCGATCCATTTGCGGTAATGGCTCAGCAGCGACTGGGGATCGTTTAATTGACGTTCAACGGAAGGGGTTTCGAGATTGAATTTGGAAGGTTCCCAGCTCGTCTGTCCCGCTTTTGCTTTGTCATACCAAACCATCGGCTCCCGCACAAATTCATCCGGCTTCATGCCCTGCATTCCGATCTCCTCGCCGTAATAAATAAACGGGTTGCCGGGCAGCGACAGCAGCAGGGAGGCGGCTGATTTCGCGCGCTCCACATTTCCGTACAAGGTGCTCATCGCCCTCGTCTGATCATGATTCGTGAGGAATGGAGCATCGACGAACGTCGGATCGGACATCCTGGCAAACAAATCGTAGGTCCTTTTCAACGTAAAGCCCAAATCGGCGCTCTGCTCCAGCTTCGCCATATTGACCAATTGTTCGGCTAGCCCAAAGTTAAACCCGGAATCAAAAGGCTGCAAATACGGAGCGATAATCGCCGGTGATTTATCCATCATTTCGCCGACGATGTATGCACCCGGGTTAACCTCGTTCATCGCCTCCCTGAATTCGTTCCACCAGGCGATGTTTTTGTCCAGCTTCTCTTTGGCGGTAACGTCATCTTTCGTGTCGATATAAATATGTTTGGCCGCATCCAGGCGAAATCCGTCCACACCTTTTTCCAGCCAGAACTTGCCGATCCGGATCATTTCCTGTCTCACTTCCGGGTTATCGTAATTCAGATCCGGCATATGATCGGAGAAAATACCCAAATACTTGCCGCCGCCCAGCGTATGCCACGCGTCCCCGCTGCCCGCAGCGCTTGCCGCGCCGCCTGTGTCCTCTTCCTTGTTCATCCAGTAATACCATGAACGGTACTTGCTGTCCGGATTTCGGGAATCGGCGAACCAGGGATGCTCCAAGCTTGTATGGTTGAAAACCATATCCATGATCACTTTTATGCCGCGCCGGTGCGCCTCTTCGATTAAACGCCCGAAATCTTCAACCGTCCCGTATTCGGAGTCGATCCCGTAAAAATCCGTTATATCATAACCGTGATAACTCGGGGAAGGATTGACCGGCATCAGCCAAATGCCTCCGATACCCAGATCGGTATCCGTATTCGGATCGCCGTCATTCAAGTAATCCAGCTTCTCGATGACGCCGCGCAAATCGCCGATCCCATCCCCATTCGAATCATAGAAAGAACGGACGAAAATTTCATAGTAGACCGTGGACGGCTGTTCATCGATTTCAATGTCCCGCTTCTGACTGCCTGTGTGTTCGGCGGTTGCAGTCGTCTCGCCGTTCTTTTCAGCTTGTCCCGACTTCTCCGCCTTCTGGGCGGGTTGCTCCGCTTGTTGCGTCTCATCGCTGCAGCCGGTCGCCGCAAACAGCAGCGCCAGAACAAGCAGTGTAATTATCCGATAGTTGTTCAATGTCTTCTGCTCCACCTTTTCTACTTAAATACCATATATCCATAAGGCGCTAGACTAACCGTCATGTCGCCGGCCACGTTAATCTGCTGCCCGCTTAACAGCTCGACCGCCGTGCCGCCATCCGCTTTCCAGAAGAAAGAAACGTTCACTTCCTGCTCGCGCGGACTGTTGTTGATCAGCATGCCGGCAACCTCATCCCCCCATTTTCGGATATAACCGTACACATTGCGCAGCTCGTCTTCCACCCATGTTTCAAAATGGCCTCTTCTCAGCTCCGGATGCGATTTGCGCAGTTTGATGATCGTTTGGTAATGTTCGAACAGCTCCCGGTTCTGTAAACTCTCGTCCCAGACCATCGGTTTGCGGCAGTAAGGGTCGTTTTCTCCGTCCATCCCGACCTCGTCGCCGTAATAAATCATCGGCATGCCGATGTACGTCAATTGGAAAAATGCGGCCAGCTTCATCCTCTCCAGCGTATGAAGTCCGACGTTCCACCCCATCCCGCCCTTCGCGCAGGAGGTTATAAACCGTTCCGTATCGTGGCTGTCGATCAAATTAAACATCGCGGCATTGGCCTGATCGGCATAAATCATGCGCGAATGGGTAAGCCGGCTGTTGAAGGAGCGGACGCCGATGTTTTGTTTGGCAAAAAAATCGATCAGCGCTTCCTTGAACAAGTAGTTCATGACGCCGTCGAACTGGTCTCCCCGCAGCCACGCCCTGGAGTCGTTCCAAACTTCCCCGATAATGACCGCTTCAGGATTCGCTGCTTTTACCACTTTGCGGAATGCCCGCCAGAAATCGTGATCCACCTCGTTGGCCACATCCAGCCGCCAACCGTCGATACCCGCCTCCTCAATCCAGTAACGGGCGATATTCAGCAAATATTCCCGTACTTCCGGGTGACTCGTGTTAAGCTTCGGCATGTTGGCGATATTGTTGGCAAACGTCTCATAATTGACTTTCGGCTGCTGCTGAACAGGAAATTCGTCGATAAAAAACCAGTCGGCGTATTTGGAGCTGCCGCCGTTTGCCAGTACGTCCTGAAACGCAAAGAACGTATCGCCGCAGTGATTGAAGACGGCATCGAAAATAACCTTCATTCCTCTGCGGTGTGCCTCGGCAACGAGAAGCTTCGCCGTTTGAATATCGCCAAACTGAGGATCGATGCGGTAATAGTCGGTCGTGTTGTATTTATGGTTGGAGGTCGACGCAAATAGCGGAGTCATAAAAATGACGTTCACACCGAGCTCGTCCAGATACGATAGCTTGTCGATGATTCCGGCCAAATCTCCTCCGTAATAAACGTTCCAATCGGTCAGCGGCTCGTTCCATTCGAGCGTGCCTTCGGAATCGTTGGACGAGTCGCCGTTGCGGAAGCGTTCGGGAAAAATTTGATACACGATCCCGTCATGAACCCAGTCGGGAATGACGAACCGATCCTGCTTCGCAATATAAGCGAACTGAAAAAATCCCGCCCCTTCGCGGTTCGCGGCAATGCCCTTTTCCCCGTACCAGAGATGCTGCCCGTCGCTGCCCGTCAGATGAAACAGATAGCGTACACGTTTGGTCGGGCTTACAATAACGCCTTCGAAATAGTCATACAGATCGTCCCAAGCGACTTTGGATATTTCCATTGCGCTTTCCAGCCCTTCGGACTGATACCGGTCACCGTGTAAAATGCTGCACCGGATAGCGTCTCCTTTTTTCATGCGCAGTCTCACTTTAAGCTCATGATCACCTACGGCGAAAGCGAACGGATGGTCGGCAATATGCAGCAAAGCTTCTTTCAACATCTCTAAACACACTCCTAACTGTTCAACTGTTTGGGCAAATCGCTTTGACATGAAAAAAAAGGCACAATCCTCCGAAACAAACGTTCAGAGGTTGTACCTTTGCAGATAGCATTGCCTTCAAGTTTTCAAAGCGGCCGATTGACCGACTTTCTAAATCATATCAAGAAATCATTTTCCCGTAAAGAAAAACGAAGCCGGAGCGCGGCTGACCGCTTAAGAGCAATGGGGGTCCTTAGTCGGACGTTTGCGCTACGGATTCTCTCTCCACAATGTTGTAGGGCAAGTAGTACGTTCCCGGCTTCATTTCCGCGGGGTTCTTGATCGCCTGAATCAGATGATTGACCCCTTCGACTCCAATGTCGGCAAAAGGCTGCGATACGGTTGTAAGTCCCGGACTGAACATACCGGAAATGGATAAATTGTCGAAGCCGATCACCGAAATATCTTCCGGCACTCGAAGCCCCGCATCGCGGACTCGTTTCATGGCGCCGAACGCCAGCTCGTCCGTTGCGGTAAATACGGCCGTAATCCCGGTTATGTCCCTCGCCGCGAGCAGTTCGTTCATCGCTTTATAGCCGTCCTCGAAACGGATTCCGCCGCTCACCAGCTGTTTGTCATGAAATGGAAGCTGGTAGAAATCGATCGCGTTTTTGGCGCCGATGTACCGCGGCTCCCCTACCACCGGGTTCGAAAGCGAACCGGAGATGATGCCGATCCGTTTATGGCCGCGCGTCACAAGGTAGCTTACCGCATCGAAAGAAGCTTTAATATCGTCGATTTTGAAAGCCGGGAGCATGGCGCTTTCATGATGGGCAAGAACGAGAACAACCGGAAGCTTCAAACGGCTGATCGCCAGATCGTAATCCTTTTCCACGAACTGGCTGGACAGCAATATCCCGGAGACCCCTTGCTGCTTGCAAAACGTTAATGCATCCATCAGCGACTGCTCCCCGCTTTCGTCGTGCAGCTCGTGAAGCACGATGCGGACATTTTGCGCTTTTGCCGTCCGGCTAATTCCTTTGTACAGCTCTCCGAAGTAATAGGACGAGATATACGGAATAATGATGCCGACCGAAATCTCCTTCGTTTTGGAGCTTAACAGCTTTGCTTTTTCATTCGGATAATATTCCAGCTGGCGGACCGCTTCCATGACCCGTTCCCTTGTTTCCGTGCTCACCTTGTCCGGATTGTTCAATGCCCTTGACACGGTGGCGATTGAAATGCCGGCATGCTTTGCTACATCTTGAATCGTGCTCATAATACGCGTCCTCCAGAACCTAATGAATCCCATGTAAGAAAATTTTTACGCTTTATTAATTATAGCGCATTCTGTCGGGTCGCGGATATTCATTGTTGTAGTAAATAAACAGGCCACCCGGATAAACGCCGAATGGCCGACAATTACGCTGCTATTAGCCCGTCTTTACTTGCTTGCGGCTATGTTGGTTTTCATTTTTTCCGCCGCTTTATCAAGCGTTGCTTTAATATCAGCGCCGTTCCAAATTTGCTCAAGCGCCGGCGTCATGCTTTCCCAGAAGTAATTCATTTCCGGAATACTCGGCATATGCTGCGTGTTTTTAATCTGCTTCATAAAGCCCTGCATCATCGGATCGTCTTTGAAAACCTCGTTCGTTTCATCCATGCCGCTGGCGACCGGAATGACGCCGGTAACCTGGTAATTTTTGATTTGCGCTTCTTTGGTCGTCATAAAATGCGCAAACAGTTTCGCCGCGTTCGGGTATTTCGTATATGCCGTCACAAAGTAGCCGCTCACGCCGGCAAAAGCGACCGGGCTTTTTCCTTCCGTCATAACCGGCAAAGGCACGACTCGTACTTTAAACGGCAGTTTTTTGGCCGGACCCATGTTCCAGCTGCCATCCATATTGATTGCCACTTTGCCGTCCTGCCACAGCCCGTCCTTGACGTCCCGTGTAAGATCGGTCAGCTTGAGCGGCAGGATGTCCTTGATCGAGCGGAAAAATTCCATTCCTTTTACGGCGCCTTCATTGTTAACGCCGACATCGTTCTTATCCGTCCCTTCCTTGCCGAAGACGTAACCGCCGTACCCGGCCATAAAGGAGTAATCAAAGAACAGCGAAGCTCCGGTTCCCTCGAACATAAAACCGTATTTATTGTTTTTAACATCGGTAAGTGGCTTTGCGACGGCCTTCACTTCGTCCCACGTGTCCAGCTTGGCGCCCTTCACCAGATCGTCGTTTACGTACAAAGCGTACGTGTACAAATATTGAGGATATCCGTACATGATGCCGTCGTAAGTGAGTGCATCTACGGCCGTCTTAATATTGGACGCCTTCGCATCCTCCTCGAAATAATCGTTCGGAAGAACGATCCCCGATTTCACCGCATCTCCAAGACGGTCATGTCCGAATACGATCAAATCCGCCCCAAGACCTGCCGGACCGTCGGTTTTCAGCCGGTCTACCGTCTCCGTGTAGAACACATCTTCCAGTTTTACTTTGACGTTATATTTTTTTTCAAATTCGGCAATCGATTGGACGACAAAGTCGTCCTTTTTCGTCCAGAGGGTCAGCTCGGCACCCGGTTCCGGTTTGAGTTCGTCTGTCGCGTTTTCCGCAGTCTGTTCGTTAGCAGCCGTATTGCTGCTTCCGGTTTGAGCGTTTCCGCTTTCGTTTTCGCTGCTTTTGCTGCCGCAGGCAGTCATCGATAATGCCATGACGGCGGTTAACGCTAACAGTCCAAGTTTCTTTTTCATTGGATACATAGCTCCTTTAGTCGATGAAATTCAAAACAATTGCAAACGCGACAGACCTGTCATTGGCCTATAAAACCGGATACAGAAAGTAGTTGCCGCCCCCTTTTTCATCTTTTACATTTATCGTTTACATCATGAATTTACATTAATCGATCCTTTGTTAAATTGTCAACAAAAAAGTCAAGATTTCGTCAGGTAATATTACATAATAATGACACAATAAAGATGAACTGCATCTTTTGACTTGTTAAGACAAGAGCGGTCCAGTACAATTTTCCATAAGAGACGAATATAAGGAGTGATCAAAAGGAGGTGCGCGCTGATGAACCTGAATGGACCGGAAAAAATGTCTCAAAGCGAAAGACTTCAAACATGCCATGAAATTGCTGAGAGACTGCATGAGGTTTACGGAGATCAAATCCAAGCGATAGGGGTTTACGGTTCGGTTTCGCGGGGAACGGACGGTCCTTATTCGGACATTGAGATGTTTTGCGTGTTACGCGAGTCGGGTGAAACGATTGAATTCAGCTATGAATGGTCGTCTGGTCCATGGAAAGCGGAGGTGGACATTTACAGCTCGGACATTTTGCTTAAACAGGCCGCTATTGTTGAAGGCAGATGGCCGCTTACTCACGGACCTTACTTTTTTACGCGCAGCTTGTACGATCCGGATCAATTTTTTCCGGCTCTTAAGAAGGCGGCGGAATCTCCGACCCGTTCGGATTTCAGCCGCGCAATAAGTGAAGTTCTTGTCGGTGAAATGTATGAGTTTGCCGGCAAGCTGAGAAATGTGAACCTGAATGGTCCTCACAGCTACTTGCCGTACTTGGCGATGGAATTCGCCCATTACGGAGCCATGTTGATCGGCTTGCACAATCGGAAGCTGTATTCAACCGGGGCGATGGTTCTGCCGGAAGCATTGGAGCTGCCGCATCGTCCTGCCGGATTCGATACCGTTGCCGAGCTGGTGATGTCCGGACAATTAACGGAGCCCGCGCGGATCGTATCCGCCTGCGAACAGTTTTGGAATGGACTCGTCGATTGGGCAGCCGAGCATGACTACGTCATCCATTCCAAACGAATCCCATTTTGATCGCGTAATCCTGCACTAACAGCCCTGCAAGAATATGTATAAAATTCTTTATCGGGAGTCCCGCCCGGATTTCGACAGTGAAAGACAATGCCCTCCTCATCAAACCGTTCCAATCGAAACAACCCCGTTCGTCCCATCTACCGTGACGTAATCCCCGTCCTTCAGGATGGACGTCGCCACCTTCGTCCCAACTACGGCCGGAAGCTTATATTCCCTGGCAACAATGCTCGCATGGGACAAGATGCCACCGGCGTCGGTAATGAGCGCCCCGGCAATCGGGAATAGAACGGTCCAAGGCGGTGTCATCGTTTTGCAAACTAGGATATCGCCTTTCTGAAGCTTGGCGAAGTCTTCTTGCCCGTTAATGACCTTCACTTTCCCGGTATATGTTCCGGCAGAAGCGGCATATCCCGTCATGGTGTTCAACTGAGCTTCGGTGACATCTCTTGGCAAACCGAAAATGCGCTCGACAACCGGATCTGGCAGCAGCTTCGGCGGAACTCCGAAATAAGGCTTGGGCTGTATGCTCTGATACTCCTGATAATGATGTTTATTTTGCTCGACCACCGTATGAAGAGGCTTAGGATCACGCAGAACCTCCAGCAAATCGTCCAGATACAGGAAGAAAATATCCTCTTGTCCGGAAATGACTTGATGCTGCACCAGGCTTCGTCCTACATTCTTGAGGAAGCAGCGGGATTTCGCAGCGATCATCGCGTCAATGTAGAAATGATGGTCTTCATCCACACCCCAACATGTTAAAGCCCATTCATAGATCTTCCGAAAACGGTTTGTCATTTCACCGGCGGGAAGACGCTCGAACAGCTCCTCCGCCTTTGCGCGGCGTTCCGCAACCACTTGCTTGAACTCCGCGTCGAAATCGTAATCTTGCTGCAGATAGCTCGCAATGATGGACAGGGCATAGGATGGATTCTCAACCCAGATCTCTTCTGTGAACGAATGGGTAATTGCCGTCCGGTGACCATAAATGTTTAAGAAACTTTGCAGATCCCGCCAGAAATCCCGGCCTTCGGCTGTCTGATTCAGCGCTTCGGCCGGATTTCCGGTTGCCGTAAGCACGGCGCGCAGCAGCGGTGAAGATTTAACCTGATTGGCCATAAGCCATAACCCGCGGTCGGTCTCCAGGGACATGTTCATGACACCCTGCAGAAGATCGTATACCTCCTTCGTATTCGCCGAACCCGTCAACTGCCCGTAAGTTTCCTCCAATGCGATCGCGAGCGAAGTGCGGGGGATAGTGATTTCAAAGTGGTACTGCCACGCTTTCGTATAGAATTGCTGCAATTCTTCTACATCCAGCAGCGCCTCTTGCAACGATAAGCTACCTGCGGATCGTTCCGACAGCTTATTATAGAACGGCATATAGAATTCATCGACGATGCGTTCCAAATACGGCTTGATCTGAGGATAGAGCTCCTCCATCTTGTTTTTGTGCTTGCTCATTCGCTCTTCGAACGGTTCGGGATGAGGAGGCATCGACTGATAATAATAGCCGTGGTCCGTCTTCACCGTGAATTGAATGAGCGGCATTTTCATCGTTTCGAACGCTCTTTGGGTTCCTTTTGTTACAGCAGGCAGCATAAAAGAAGCGAACAACGGCGTTAACGGTCTGGAGAAGTGCGTGTCATCCAGCATCCAGAATCCTTGCTGTTTGTCCGCTTCACTCAAGAACAACGTTTTCTTGAAGTCAGATAATGGAGTACTCACGCTCACGTTCCTCTCCTCTACGATGTAATCGGTCTTGCCTGCAGGATATAGGGCTTTCCTTGCCGGTACGCAAACTCCAGATCAACGGAGTATCCCAGAAGCGCTTCGATCGCCATAGCCATGTTCGTCAGCTCATCCAGTTGTTCATCCCGTAAACTGAAACTCGATTTTTCCTCGGCGGTTGTTTCCCTGGTGCGCGTCCCGACTGGATCGAGAACGAGCTTGCAGTCTTTGTCGCCAAGCTCCTTCTTCACAATCGCTGAACTTCGCTTGGAAAGGATATAATAATCCGGAGTGACTCGTCCGGACACAACCGTCTCCCCCAATCCGAAACTGGAATTAATGATGATTTCGTCTTCATTTCCTGTAACCGGGTTTTTGCTGAAGATAACACCAGCTACTTCCGCATCAATACATTCCTGAACAAGAATGGCCATGGCCGGTGCCCGGTCGCATGCCGGGACTTTTTCTACAAGATAGGATCTGGCATGGGCTTGACCGTCTGACTGCCGGCAGCGTTTTATCGATTCCAGCATGTTGACGGAGGTCACGTTCAGAATCGTCTCGTATTGTCCGGCAAACGAAGCGAATCCAAGGTCTTCGATGGAACAGGAGGAACGGACAACCGCCGGAGGGACAATATACTTGCGGTACGCCTCTTCGATTTCTTGATGCAGCTCTTCAGTGAAACCGTACGCAAACGCGTAAGACGGAATAATGAACCCTCCGGGAACCGGAAAATGGGACTGGAGGAGCAGCGCAATCGTTTTCGCTTTTCCGCCGATGACGAGAGCATCCTCTGCCGCTGCCTCTGACAATGGAATAATGCTGCGCACAATTGCCCCCCCTTACTCGTTATGCTTCCTGAATCCATATTACGTGAATTGAAAGCATACTTCTATCCGGAGAATGACGTATTTGCAGGAAAGGAAAACAGTGGAAGCGAGTAGAATAACTATATATTTGTTGAATGATCGAATGAACGATGCAACCCGGGGGAGGATCATTTTCCAATCATGACGAGAAAGACACTGCGGATCGTAGAAAGGGATCAATACGTTAACCAGATTCCTGCAATACTTGCAAACCTTGCGGATGGCAAGGGCACTGTTATTGCCATTACAGGTGAGCCGGGTATTGGGAAAACGCGGCTGGCCCAGGAGATTGTGAAGATCGCAGCCGGACATCCATGCAGCATTCTGCAGGGCCGATCTTATTCGGTCGGAAGCGATACCGCTTACACGCCGATTATTGAGATGTGCAATCAATATTTCCGGGGCCTTGCTCCAAAGATTGTAACCGCTTGGACGAGCGACCTGCCGGATTTAGGGAAGCTGTTTCGCCGGCTTCAGCTCCCTGAGCCTGCTAAAGTCGGGGATCCCGCATTAGAAAAGACACGTCTGTTTGAGTCGCTGGTCTGTCTTGTGGAACGAATGGCGGACGGAAAACCGCTTGTGATCATTCAAGAGGATTTGCATTTTGCGGATTTCGCTTCCTTGGAATTTCTCCATTACTTGAGCCGAGGAATGACCATCTATCCTCTTCTGCTCATTGTTACGATCGATACATTTGAACTTTCGAACAATGCCGGCGCGAATGCCTTTATCCAATCCTTGCGAAAAGAAGAGTTTTTTCGGGAATTTCGCCTGAACCGCCTGAGCGGGCAGGGAGTTGTCCATCTGCTTGAAGATCGGCTCGGGCCTGCCCTTCCGGATGGCTTCGTATCTATGATCATAAGACATTCCGAAGGAGTTCCTTTGTTTATTGATGAATTGCTGCAAGCCCTGCTTGAAACCGGTGTATTATCGATGCGAAATGACGTTTGGGTTCTGTCCATCCAGTCGATCGATACCATTCCGCATCGGTTGAAAGAGCTGATCAAAGATCGGATTGCGCGTATTCACTCCGAGGACCATAACGTCCTACTTTACATCGCCATCTCTAAGGGTACCGTTTCCCACCGCATTCTCCATCGTCTGACGAAGATGAACGAAGATGACTTCCTGACCGTCATTCATCGGCTCAAGGCTTCCGGACTTGTATACGAAGAGATTCAAGAGATGGAAGTCCATTACGGCTTCTATCATGCGATCGTGAACGACGTTGTTTATGAGGAGCTTCCGATCATGATCTGCCGCCGCGCACACAAAGCTTTTATTGACGTGCTGGAGGAGAGCGGCTTCGAGGATGTCGAGTACTTGGCCCGCTTGTATTTCGGGGCAGGAGCCGAAGTCGACCCTTTGCAAACGATACGCGTGTTTCTTAAGGAGGCGGAGCGGGCTCACCTGCTGTACGCATATGCGTCCGCCGCCAAGTATTACAAGTCCGTTCTCCAGCTAATCCATGCCAATAAAATATCGGAGGAGAAAAGCCGAGTCCCCTGGCTCCTGCAACGATTGGGCGAGGTTCACTACATGCTGGGAGAGCGCTCCGAGGCCGCACGGTATTGTCTGGAGTCCATACGCACCTATGTTCAATATGAGAATCAGACCGAGATCGCGCGATTGCACCGGTTACTGGCAAATATATTTTGGGAATCGGGAGACATTGAGCAATCTTTGCAATATTTGGAGGATGGGCTGGTCATTGCCAGAAAGCTGCCGGATTTCCCTGAAATCCGCTATCAGCTTCTGCATACAAGCCTGATGTTTCTGAGCCGGCTCAAGCGGCCTGATGAATACTACCAAGTATATGAAGAAATTCAAGCGGTACACCGGTTAATTGGAACCACTCAAGCCGCGGCTCAAGCGATCGTAGCGGAAATCGACTTTTGGACCAGCTATGTCCGCAAGGAAAATTATAAGCCCCGGAAGGTTCAAGTCTTGATCGAAAATCTGGAGCAGATGGAGGTTGACGATGAGACGCTGTTTCGCGGCCTCTATGTAAGCGCAATTAACTTCACCTTCTGCGGTCAATATGCGTTAAGCAGAACCTGTTCACAGAAAGCCTTGGAGGCTGCCAGGCGATTGCATATTGTGGAATATGAAATCCGCAGCTACTGGATACAGGTTCTGGCCGATCTCTTAAGCGGCGAATGGAAGCTGACAGTGCCCAAGATGGAGTCGATCATGTCGAAGGCGAGGCGGATCGACGCCGGCAGACCGTTAATCTATGCCTATATTACCAAAGGGATCGTTTATGCATGGATAGGACGTTACGCGGAGGCTCAGTCCTGCCTGGACGAAATGAATGGTCTGTTTCCACTCTTTTCAACCAAGGACGGGCACGTCGCGGATATGCTGGCTCCGATCGAAATGATGATTGCTCTTGGTACGGACCGTGCAGCGGACTATTATTCCTTCATGAATCGGACAAGGCCTTATTACGTAGCATGTCCTTGGCTGAATCTGGCGCTATGGGGGGAGATTCAATTGTCCGCAGGCGATCGGCCTGGAGCCATGGATACCGCCAAGGACCTTCTAGCCGACACGAAGGAAGAAAACAGGTACGCTTGGGCGCTTGGAAAACGATTATCCGGCAAAGTGGAATTCGCTTCCGGAGAGAAGGAACCCGCCTTGACCTCCATTGATGAAGCAGCCCGCACTTTCAAGGAAATGCGAATGCCGTTAGAGCATGCTCGTTCCTTGCTCCTCATTGCCGGGATGATGCTCAAGGACAATCCGGAAGAAGCGAGCCGGATGCTGCTCCAAAGCATGGAGACCTTCGAACATTTGGATGCGGGAGAGGATTTGCTCATGGCGCAAGCGCTGATGAAAAAAC
This sequence comes from Paenibacillus beijingensis, assembly GCF_000961095.1. NCBI lineage: Bacteria > Bacillati > Bacillota > Bacilli > Caryophanales > Paenibacillaceae > Paenibacillus > Paenibacillus beijingensis. The sequence continues at coordinate 195,308 of NZ_CP011058.1, forward strand.
TTGGGAGTCGTTTGCCGAAACGCAGTACGTCGAACGCTGCCGGCAAAGATACCGAACTTAGCAAGCGCGAGAAAGAAGTTGCCCGTCTCGTTGCGGAAGGATTAACGAACATCGAGATTGCGGATGCTTTGATTATAAGTCCGCGGACCGTAAGCACCCATCTGGAGAACATCTACCGGCGTCTTGGGATCAACTCCAGAGCCTCTCTGGTGAAGTATTTGATGGAAACGGAATGAGAATTGCCGCCTGTTGCCCGGCCTGAACGGGAATAGGCGGTTTTTTGCGTATATCCCGGGGTGAGCCGAAGCGAAGAATACGTAATCGGATTTCGAAAGAATACGTAATTTAACCGATACGCTCTCTTTCGCTGGCGTGGTACTTTTACAAACGTGAACGAAATGTTCATAAACAAAAACCTAGAGGAGAGTTGATGATGGTTCACCGTTTTGATTTGTATGCTCCCGTCCACAAGGGAATTCGCTTGGCCTTAAGCAATTTATGCCATCAGGCCGGATCGACCGACAGTACGGACGAGGAGAAAGTAAGCGCGTTTGTCGAGGAATTCAGGCGGGTCGTGATCATTCTGGAAGCCCACTCGAGAGATGAGGATACGCATATTAACGAAGCTTACGAGAAGTATGCGCCCGAGACCTTGCAGCAACTGGAGAAGGAGCATGGCGCCCTGGAACAAATGCTGGAGAAGCTGATTGCCCTCGTGGATCAGTTGGAAGCCGGCAAACAGCAAGCCGACGAGCAACGGAAGATCTGGTACCAAATTGGCAAAGAGCTGAACCGCTTCACAGCGGATTACTTGATCCATCTGCAAACCGAAGAAGGGCCTGGCATGAAGACGCTGTGGGAGAATTTGACGGACGGCCAGATCAAAGAAATCTCCAAAAACATCCGTTCCTCCATTCCGCCGCAGACCATGGCGATTTTCATGCATTACATGATTCCGTCAATCAGTCATCAGGATCGGGTGGAGATGTTCAGCGAGATGAAGAAATTTGCGCCGAAGGAAGCGCTGGCCGGTATGTTGGGATTAGCGGAGATTCGCCTGGATCAACCGAGCTGGAACCAGCTTCAAGCTGCGCTGAAAGAATTATAACCGGAAGGGGTTCATTTCTAAATATGACTATTCTTGTTGTCGGAGGTACAGGTACAGTAGGCAGCCGGCTCGTTCCAGAGCTTCTCCATCGTAAAGCATCCGTCCGCATCCTTGCACGAAATCCGGGCAAATATCAGCATATGGATTCGAACATCGAATGGGTTCAAGGCGATTTGGAGGTCCCTGACAGCTTGGGAAAGGCGTTCGAACAAGTGGATGCGGTCTTTCTGTTGACTGGTATGGCAAAGACGGAAACAAGCCAGGGGATTGCTGCCGTTGAGGCGGCATGTCAAGCCGGCGTTCCCAAAATCGTATTTCTGTCCACGCCAATGACGGCGCAGATGCTTCATATTCCTCATATCAAAAGCAAAATTGGAATCGAAAAAGCGATCCAGCAATCCGGGATGGCGTACACCATTTTGCGGCCGAACAATTTCTTCCAGAATGACTACTGGTTCCGCGATGCCATTCTTCGATACGGGGTTTATCCGCAGCCGCTCGGTTCGGTAGGCTTGCATCGTGTTGACGTTGGGGATATCGCCCATGCCGCTGCCAACGCTCTCCTTTTGGACGGGTATGACGGGAAAACCTATCCCCTTAACGGACCCGAATCATTAACAGGGGAAGCGATCGCTGAAATCTATAGCCGGCATGCCGGCGCGAAAGTTCGTTATGTTGGCGATAATCTGGACGAATGGTATCAACAAGCGGTTACGATGATGCCGGAATGGCTGGCTCAAGATTACCGGGTGATGTACGAATGCTTTCAGAAGTATGGCTGCCTGGGAACGGAACATGATTTCGCGCGCCAGAAGGAGCTTCTGCAGCGTGATCCCCGTTCATTCGACGCTTTCGCAGCCGAATCCGTTGCTCAGTGGACAGATGGATGGAACGGGACCCGGCATATCAACGTTTGAAGCCGGGCTAGGACGACGGTCCGGACTTGCTTCGCAAGTGACATTATGAAGGAAATGGAGTGTATTATCGATGAAAAAGATGATTGCAATAGCAATCGGTTTGTTTATTCTGCTCGGCGGCAGCGTATCTGCGCATGGAGCGGAATCCCATGGCGGGAAAAGCGGCGTTATCACGGTTCAGGTCAACGGCGTTGAAGTGAAGTCCGAGGCCAATCATTCGACGCCTGACGGTAAAGTATACGTTTCCGTCAAAGCCTTTGCCGATTTGTTCGGCAAACCGTTTACGGTCAGCGAGAGCCGCCGGACTGTCCAATTCAACGGCAAAACGATTTCGGGTATCCGGATGAAGCATGGCGAACCGACGGCCTGGATCCGGGATTTGGCAAGCGCGGCGGGCGCACAGAACGTAAGCTGGGATGTTGCAAATCGGGAGATCTACGTACTCGCTTTGCCCGAAGGATCCGTTAAAATTTCGGAGGTCGTGCCTGCGATGGGCGAGCATTGGGGAAATCCGCAAGCCGGAGAGCTTCCTGTCGGACCGATTTATGGCGTATACAACGGGAAACTCGTATTCCTCGAATATATGATTGACCAGGATGCTTTTGTCAACGGGAACAGCTTTGTCAACCTGGGGGGCATGAAAGGAGTCCCGTCACCCGCCGTCGTCCAATTGGATATCGAGTACCAGCCGCAGGGGCATCCGGGTTTTGAAGATCCGCACTACGACATTCATGCGTACTTTATTACCGACGAAGAGCAGCAGAAGATTAAATGATAACGACCAAGGGTTCTTGTCGTACCCAAGAAGTCATGTCTAATAACCATGTCTAATAACCACTTGAATATTACTTTATTTTTCGGTAATATTACCGAAAGGTTTATATTGGCTGTGATGGACCAATAGTACTTGATTGTCTTGTTTCACAGCGATTCGGGGATGGTGAAAGCCCGGAACAAGCATCAGGGAAACGGCAGTCCGGAGCCGAAACTTGTAAAAAAGAGGACGATCTGTACGGATCGTCAACTAGGGTGGAACCGCGGGTGCAAATCGCTCTCGTCCCTTGGCATCGAAGTTTGATGCCTTGGGATGAGAGCTTTTTTATTCTAAAGTGAAGGAGAGGTCAATCATGAGCAGCAGCAAAACAATGGAGCAAGTCGTCGCACTGGCCAAGCATCGCGGATTTATTTTTCCGGGATCGGAAATTTACGGCGGTCTGGCGAACACTTGGGACTACGGCCCGCTCGGCGTCGAACTGAAGAACAACATCAAACGTGCATGGTGGAAAAAATTCATTCAAGAATCTCACTGGAACGTCGGCCTCGATGCGGCGATTTTGATGAATCCGCAAGCTTGGATCGCTTCCGGCCATGTCGGGAACTTCAACGATCCGATGATCGACTGCAAACCGTGCAAGGCCCGTCATCGTGCGGATAAAATTATTGAGAACGCCCTTCATGCGAAGGGTATTGAAATGGTTGTCGACGGCTTGACGTTCGATCAGATGAAGGCGCTGATCACAGAACACCACATCGCTTGTCCGGATTGCGGAAGCCACGACTTTACGGATATCCGCCAGTTCAACCTCATGTTTAAGACATTTCAAGGTGTTACAGAATCCAGCTCCAATGAGATCTATTTGCGTCCGGAAACGGCACAGGGCATTTTCGTCAACTTTAAAAATGTACAGCGCACCATGAGGAAGAAACTGCCTTTCGGCATCGGACAAATCGGCAAAAGCTTCCGAAATGAAATCACACCCGGAAACTTTACATTCCGGACCCGCGAATTCGAACAAATGGAGCTTGAGTTTTTTTGCAAGCCGGGCGAGGATCTGAAGTGGTTCGAATACTGGCGCAGCTTCTGCCGCGATTGGCTCTTAACGCTCGGGATGAACGAGAATAATATCCGCTTACGGGATCACTCGGAAGATGAGTTGTCGCACTACAGCAATGCAACGACCGATATCGAATACCGGTTCCCGTTTGGCTGGGGAGAACTGTGGGGGATTGCGGATCGTACCGATTATGATCTGAAACAGCATATGGATCATTCGGGTGAAGATTTTCACTACAATGACCAAGAAGCGAACGAGCGCTATATCCCGTATTGCATCGAGCCTTCGCTCGGGGCGGATCGCGTCACGTTAGCTTTTTTGATCGATGCCTACGAGGAGCAGCAGCTTGAAGATAACGATAGCCGCACCGTTCTTCGTCTTCACCCTGCACTTGCACCGTTTAAAGCAGCTGTATTTCCTCTTTCGAAAAAGTTGGCAGAAGGCGCCGGGCGTGTGTTGGCCGAATTAACCTCAGACATCATGGTCGATTACGACGATACAGGTTCAATCGGTAAACGTTACCGCCGTCACGATGAGATCGGTACACCGTACTGCATCACCTACGACTTCGATTCCGAGACTGACGACCAGGTAACTGTGCGTGACCGTGACTCGATGATGCAGATCCGTATGCCGATTTCCGAATTAAAAAAATTTCTCCTGGAACGCATCAGGTTTTAATCACTACGTGAACTCTATGCGCCTTTCAGGTCTTTTTCGCTCTGCTCCTTTGAAATCTGCAGATATTGACGCATATAAGGACCCCAACTGTTTTCGACGAAGCTTTCAAGGAATCTGCCGGTCAGGTTCGATCGCTTGTGGTAGGAGTACGTCCATTTGATGTGCGTTTTGCCGTCGACTTCTTCCCGCTGAAACTCGCCAATGGCGTAATCTGTGGCAAAACGGGCATAGTTGGTATAACCCCATACCTGGTAACGGAACAGATTAGGATTTTCGGCAAGCACTTCTTCCGCCACGTAATGCCCGTCGGAGAGCACGATCATGCGCCGGGCGCCGACTTCATGCCAGGTCCCTTGAATGATCTCCGTGCGGGCAACGCTCGGAATGTCATCCTGCCCCGTCAAGCCGGCTTCAAGCGGCTGTGTCTCGACCCATGCGAGATACTGGTCCAGCGGCATATCGATGATGATCTCTTCAGAATGGGTAATATAGCCGTTTTCGGCGATTTCCGGCCGGGGGCCGGTAAAATCCGGGGGCGTCCTGGGCGGGGACAACAATTGCCGGATTGTGAACGTCGCGGCGAGCGCAAACACAGCAACTGCAGCCAAAATGATATACATAACTCTCCTCCTGGACTTTTGGGCAATCATCGGTTTCGTTCCTCCTCGGTCGAGCTTGCTCAGTCGTCTTCACTCCTTCAAACTTGATTGAAATCAAATACTACGTCAGAGTATACTAGGCGTAAAAACACCGAACCAGTTCTGCATGATCATAGGTCTTTCAGTAACAGGATAAGGGGGATTCGCATGAACGATCCCGAGCGTCGTCACGCCCTCGGCCACTTTTTGCGCAAACGGAGGGAGAGCCTTACGCCTTACGACGTCGGACTTCCATCCGGCGTTCGCCGCCGGACGCCGGGGCTGCGCCGCGAAGAAGTCGCCCAGCTTGCCAATGTCGGTACTTCCTGGTACATTTGGCTCGAACAAGGCCGGGATGTCCAACCTTCGGCACAAGTGCTGGAAAGCGTTGCTCTGGCGCTCCGGTTAACGCCCAACGAACGACGCCATCTGTTTCTGCTTGCCAGGCAATCGCTGCCTCCTCAATCGTCGCCTCCGGAAGAGAAGGTCGGCTCTGTTCTCCGTCAGGTGCTGGATGATCTAGAGCCCACTCCCGCTTACGTCCTGGGAAGACGGTGGGACTTTTTGTCTTGGAATCAGGCCGCCGATGAGGTGTTCTTCATTTCCAGGCCTGCTCCGCCCCATGACCGGAATATGATCTGGCGGATTTTCACCGATCCGGAAGCGAGAACATGTTTTCGGGATTGGGAACAAATCGCGAAGGCCGTCATAGCGGAGTTTCACATTGCCCTTACCCGCTATGCCGGCAATGCTTCATTCGAGGCGCTGTTTGAAGATTTGAAGCGGGCAAGCTCCGAATTTTGCCGGTTATGGCCGCTCTACGAAGCGCCCCGCTCGCTTGGAGGACACAAACGGATGGATCATCCGACCTTAGGGTTCCTGGAATTCCAGCATGTCACGCTGCAAGCTCCCGACGATCCCGATGTTCGGGTCATGATATACACCCCGACGGCAGATACGAGAGCCAAGCTGGAAAAAAGACTTGAAACGATTTCGCTTTCGTCAGAACGCGCGGGTTTGGTGCGGATTCCGTGAAAAACAAACAGACGATAAAAAAGGTAATAAGCGCCAATCATGCTCAGCGATACAAAACCTGCATGGATTCGATTTTTTGCTTCATGTATGCAATTGCTTCAATTGGACCTAATATTTGGGCATCGCTTCCCAGCTGCCAAATTTAAGCGGTCTATCTGTTCCCTTACATCGGCAGGCAAGTAATGATAAAACTTGTGAAGCGCAGAATCAGCCCCCTCGCCAAAAGGTACGGAGCTGAAATAGTCCTTAGACTGTAAAGCAAAAAACATCGCGATCGCTTCACTTTCGGAGAAGCTGATCGGCGGGAGCAGCCTCTCTTGCAGCAGCTTATACCCTCCCCCTCTTCCCTGAATGGAATAAATGGGAACACCGAGTTCACTCAGTTCCTGCAAATCCCGCGTAATCGTTCGGCTGGATAATCCGAATTCATCGGCCAGCTCTTTAACGGTAAATGACTTTTTGGCGTTGATCCTCATAATCATTTGGACAAGGCGCTGTGACTTCTGCAATGGCTCCCCTCTCTCCCGATCGTTTTTTCCATCTTATCATAATAATAAGACATAATCTGTCTTATTTAAGTGATATCATCCTCTTATAAGCACGATTAACCGATCAATTGGGGGAATTGAAGATGAATAAGCAAGAGCGAACATGGGAAAAAACAGGTTTCGTATTTGTGAATGGAGCAGGTCTGGAAAGCCGGATCTGGAGCAAAGTAGTGGAAGGACTTGATCATCCTTATTTACTAGTCGAGTTTCCTCATCGAAATGGTTCAGTGGAATCGAGGAAAGACCTTTCGATGATGGATTATGTGGCCCATATGAAAAGACAAGTGGATGAGTGGGGGACTCGGAAGTTCGTAATCGTGGCGCATTCACTTGGGGGCGTTCTTGCTCTTAAACTGGCATACGAAGTGAGCGATCGATTGGCAGGTTTTGTCGCTGTAGGTGCCGCAATTCCGGAGAATGGCGGTTCATTTTTATCCGTGCTACCATTTCCTAAGAGGATTCTAATGTCTGCTATTCTGAGAAAAATAGGTACAAAGCCCCCAGCGTCCGCCATTCGCTCAGGATTATGCAATGACCTCTCATCGGATCAGGCAGCGAAGATCGTACAAGGATTCATTCCCGAGGCCGTACGCGTATATACAGACCAGGTTGATGCGTCCGTTCCGATTGTACCGAAGCTGTACGTGAAGCTAACCCATGATAAGGAGTTCAGCCCGTCCTTACAAAATAACATGATCTCAAATCTTTCCCCACAATCAGTTCGAATTCTGGAAACCGGACACTTACCGATGCTTAGTGATCCGGATGGACTGAGGTTTGTATTAGAAGATTTCTTGGCAAATATGTAAATTACGCTTTACTAATTGCTAAACTTTGTTTTCCACTCATGCTCTAGGATGCTGAATACCAGGGAGTCACGCCACCCGTCATTTATTAGTCAATTTCCCCGTAATCTTCCTTACTGGGTCATCCCAAGTTTGGTAAGCACCTTTTTGACCCTATATTCCTGAGGTCGCAGGTTGTAAAAACACGCATCATTTTTTTGTGTTTGCTCTATTATTGCGAAGACAAAACGGGTTCTTGGGACTTTTCTAGAATCTTCTATAATCTGATTTACGAAGCTCGTGATGTGTTAAATAGAGTTCTTTTATCCATTAGCGTAATCACGTTCTGTTGTTTAATTTATCATAGGTTTAAATAAATCAATAAACCTGTGCACCCTACAAGAGTACAAATAATACCGCCAAAGCGTATATTCCAAATGTAGAGGTTTGAGGGTCTTCCGTCTCCTTAGAGTTCGCTTTCAAAATGCAATTCAGATTCACTCTATATTACATATTTTTCTTGTATCATCTAGATAATATCTATATATTTGTTATGTCTAAATATGTAATTGGAGTGATTTCTTTGAGAGTCTTAACAGAGCGACTTAAACTTGTCCCAATTGATTTGGTCAATATTCATACTTCTGTGTTCGAGAACTACATTAACAATAAAAAACATATAAAATCATACCTTGAAAAATTAACTATAGATCCTGATTTATTGGGTTGGGGTGTATGGTTAGTGATAAGTAAAGATACTAAAGAAGCAATTGGTGATATTGGATTTAAAGGTAAGCCGGTTGAAGAGACAGTAGAAGTTGGTTATGGCTTCTTACCAGAAGCTAGAAATAAAGGTTATGCAACTGAAAGCGTTGAAGCCCTCATCAAATGGGCGTTCTCTACTCATAAAGTAAACCAAGTTATTGCTGAATGTCTTATAGAAAATCATCAATCAATAAAAGTTCTTGAAAAAATAGGTATGCATCGAGTTGATAATAAAGATGAAATGATATATTGGAAACTTCTTAAAGATAATTGATTTAATCGTTCTTCTCAGCTCTTCGGAAGTTTCGCATAACGTTCTTGCATTCACGAACCCTCTCTACCTTAAGGCCTTTAGGCCGGCCGCGATGCGGTTAGGTGGTGCAGGGTTGTCTGCTGAATTACTCCTCTGCTATGCTTCTGCAGACCAGAGGGGTGTCAGCCCCGCAGCGTGAATACGGTCTTACCTGAAGTAACCGCCTTCTTTGAAACTGCCTTCAAAAATAATTTTAATTCATTTTTCATTTTTATTTTTTTGGTCTTTATTTGTTTTTAATTGGTTTTTCAAGTGAGTATAATTCTTCTTCGAAAAAAGCAATTTTTTGTGGTTATTTTGATTATATGGTTGGAATTGGGATTATAATTTCCAGAATTGTACCTATCCCTAACAATTATGGATATCGAGAACAGTGGTTCCTGTTACCGTTGATAGATATCTTTCCAGTTTTACCCTTGTTACTGTGAGAGGCGTGTAAATCATCACTCTTATATCGGGATCATTGGGGGCTTGGAGGGTAATATGCACAAACTCCAAGTGTCCCATTATAGGATGTTCCATTTCTTTATGTCCTTCAAGAGAACTGGGAACTTCATGAAGCGGCCATAACTGGTTAAACTCAGGACTTTCCCGTTTAAGATCTTCGATTAATCCCTCGAACGACGAGTTTTCAACATATCGAGCTCTTGCAGTATGGAACTCCGCTACTACCCCCCGTGCGATCTGTTCCCAATCTCGAAAGCGTTCCTTCCTTGCTGGGCTGGTGAAAAGACGCCAGATTAAATTGAAATCATGAGGCGGCGACGGTTGGGAAATAGAGAAAACCTCATTTGCAGCTTTATTCCATGCCAGAAAGTCCCACCGTCTTCCTAAGACATATGCAGGAGTCAGATTGAGGTCATCTAACATCCTTTGGAGTGCTGGTTCGATAATTTCTTCGGTAGGAAACAAGTGAGGAGGCAGCGATTCTCCGGCGAGAAGAAAAAGATGACGGCGTTCATTGGGACTAAGTCTGAGAGCCAAAGCAAGACTTTCCAGCACTTGCACCGAGGGATGGACATCACGTCCTTGCTCCAACCACATGTACCAAGAGGTGCCGATATTTGCAAGCTGTGCTACTTCTTCGCGGCGTAACCCATGTGTTCGGCGTCGAGTGCCAAGTGGTAATCCAACATCATCAGGAGAAAGGCAAGCCCTCCGTTTACGTAAAAAATCACCGAGAGCAGAGCGACGCTCGCTATCGTTCATCACAACCCCTCCTCATCCTAGTACTCAGAAACCTATGATTAAGCAACCTCTAGTCTTAAGATTTTTAATAAGTATACTCATGTTGTAGCAAGTAAATCAATCTAACAAGAAGCTTGGGGGGGATAAATGAACGGACCGACATTTCCTTCAAAAATGACAAATAAAACATCAATACTGCGGTAACACTGATACATCTAACAATACGGCAAAAAGGAGGAATTCATATGACAACAATACATCCCAATAACTCAAACGCCACGGGACAATTGCTGGCCAATAAGGTGGCACTGATTACAGGTGCCAGCCGGGGAATCGGCGCCGCCGCAGCCAAACTGTTCGCGCTGGAGGGTGCCACAGTGACGCTTGTCGCGAGAACGGAATCGGAACTGCGCAAAGTAGTGGATGAAATTACGGCGGAAGGCGGAAGTGCCGACTACGTTATAGCCGATGTTGCAGACGCGAAAAGTATCGAACAGGCGGTCCAGACGACGGTGGAACGGCATGGCCGCCTCGATATCGCATTCAATAACGCTGGTATTGCCATCGGATTATCACCGATGATTGATGACAAGGAAGAAAACTTCGACCTCATCCACTCCGTGAACTACAAGGGAGTCTGGTTATCGATGATTGCCGAAATCAAGGCCATTCTCAGCACTGCCGGTTCCGGAGCCATTGTCAATAACAGCAGCGTCGGTAGCTTTAGAGGCAATCCGGGTCTAGCTGCGTACGGAGCAGCCAAACGGGCGGTCAATAGTCTCACCGAAACTGCCGCTATTGAGTACGGACCTATGGGCATTCGCGTAAATGCTGTTGCACCTGGCACCACCATGACCGAGATGATCCAGAGATGGGTTTCTCAAGATCCTACAATTCTCAAAAAACTTAACTCCATTACACCTCTTAGACGCGCAGCCGATCCGAATGAGGTGGCGCAGGCCGCTGCTTGGCTCCTGAGCGATCGTGCCTCCTATGTGACAGGAGTCGTACTACCGGTTGACGGTGGTGCAAGGGCGTGATCCTATGGGATCAACAATGTTAATCCAATAAGAACCACACAGCCCTATGTCCTCAAAATGGATGTAGGGGCTTTTTTACATTAGGGGTGCGGAAACCGAGTGTTGATCATTCCTTACAGTATTTCGGTGGTGTAAGCTACATAGGCACCGCCCCAACAAAAGGGGAATCTTCCTAAAAAATCCCCACAGGTAAGGATCATTTTCAGTTCTCGTTTCATTAGGCATTCAATCTTCAATTGCTTTGTTATAATATATGGGCCTACTTCTTTAATCATAAAATCAACGAATTGTTCTGCTGCAATATTACCTATTGTTTCTGATCTTTCCTCTTCAAAAAAAATTTGCACATTATTAATGATTTGATCCTTTTGTTCTTTAGGTAATTTAAATAGGTATCAAAGCGATTCTCCTTTCTTTATAAAGGTTTCTAATGCTATCTATACCATTGCTTTTTTATTTTCTTATTTTTTTATTGTTTTTTATTAGCGGTAATTTCAGGTAACGTTTTGTGTGTTCCCGACAATCGTGAGGCTTAAGGTGCGATGAGAATCAGGCGAAGCCATTCATCAAAACGGCTGCGCGGCGCGCAGTTAGTCTCTTGAATGTGTCCGGTTGAATCCGCCTCCTGGCTTTTACCTTCGTGCCGGACCAAGGAGCGTCAGCGACGCAGCGGGAATATAGTGTTATACGCTGGTTCGTCTTCTTCGAATTCCTTACAATTGCTTGTTCTTTATAGGGGTTGTACAATGAATCTATACTCTCTTCTCGGAGGTGGTCATCTATGAAATGGGATCAAATTCGCAATCAATACCCAGAACGCTGGGTTCTCGTTGAAGCCTTATCTGCTTACTCTATGAATCATAAACGCAATATTGAAGAAATGTCGGTTATTGCGGGTTATACAAATCCTAAAGAAGCTTGGTCTTCCTATAAAAATCTTCACCTGCTAGAACCTACTCGTGAACTCTATGTATTCTATACAGGTAATGATTATATCGAAGTTATTGAACAGCCCTTTACCGGCATTCGAGGTCTCCAATGAATATCCAATTAATTAATGGTCTTCCCATTATATCGCTTCCACTATCTTACAACAATAAGTCCACTGTTCTCTCTAAGGTTCTTCTTGACACAGGGTGTTCTACGACTATATTTGATACAGATGCCGTTGAACCTATTGGTTTAGAAATCGATTTTATTAATGGAAAATCGGTCCGTATGTATGGGGTTGGTGGCCAGAGTGAATTATGTTACCAACAATCTGTTTCTAATCTTACAATTGAAACTATTCTTCTACAGAACTTTACCATTCAACTTGGATTAACTAAGGAACCTTATGGCTTTGACGCTATTCTAGGGGTTGATATTCTTTCATCTTTTGGTTTGAAAATAGATTTTGAGAATTTAATTGTTTTTTAGCGCCTTAAACGAACTTGCGTATAACGTCTTATTTACGAACTTCGTGAACTTTCCACATATAAGGTATTCACGAAAGGAATAAAACTATCCTCCCGTTACTTCAATGAAAATGGAAGGGATGCATAGCTGCAAACTCCTCCACTATCGTTACACGTTATCTTAATATTAACTGGACCATGAATCGTTCGTTGTTCGACTAGCTTTAACATATTTAAGCTGAGCAACGATTATGACGCTAATGATTACCAGAAGAAACCACGAGCTAATCTTACTGAAACTAACCAACTGCCAGGTTTGGTGCTGGTCAGGGTATTTCCAAGCATCAAAAAATGTGGCTATATTTTCAGCTAGCCAGATGAAAAAACCTACAATGATAAAAGCAAGCGCTAATGGCATTCGATAAGTTATGGTCCGTACCCGATATATAATCCATGTTTTCAGAAGAGAATAAATACAATCGCCGTCAGCCACCAACGAAAATCTGGAAAGTATATGTCGCCAAATAACAATAATAATTACGGTATTTTGGCTAAAATTTGTACCATCGTAAACTGCCCATTAGCGTAATGAGACTGCCGATCGCCGGCAGCCTCATGATGTATTGTTGAGCTATCGTATCCGTTAACGTAATGTTGTCGCAAACCAAGAGAGTGCAAGTTGCTCCAAGTCCTTCACGAATGCTTTTTTTGCTGGGCTATATTCACTTGTATTCTCGAAGCGTTGAAATAATTCTTCTTTAAAGCTACTGTACCTAGCTACTTCTTCTGGATGGCACCGTAAATAATCTCGAAAGATTAGATGCCGCTCGATTTAATGATGAGTTCTATTTTCTCCTCCTTTGCGAAACAATCTCCTTCCTGAAATTCCCCATTCTCCAGCAACGTCATATCCGAGTGATAGCATTTTATCATTGTATAGATCGATTCTTTCTATGTTGTTCACAATACACATCATGTCTATTATAGGTTTCGCCTTCATCCTAGGAACGGATGTACTCCAAAAATGTTCAAACCGTATTATCACATCCTGAAAAATGCGAACCCAATTTTTACTATAATCAGTTAAACGCACCTTCATTTTATGTAATACCCCCTAATGAATCAGTTTCCGCAAAAGCTATTGAACTTGATTGGCTTCTGGAACCCCATCCCAACGTCCCTCCCCCACGATATCGAAAAGATAATCTACTCGATCCTCACAGCCGCTGTAGTGCTCTGCATACACCCTGAACCCGCACGCGGATATCCAGTTTCCTGTAACCGGAAGTTGCTCATTAACGATCTCGTAAACACCTTTTTCATCAACTCCGAATTTGTGACCCTCTTTGATCCCATAATTCACTGGCGTTCCATCCTCCATAAGCTCCAGTTTGACATAGGGATGATCACCGGCTGATCTCAAGTTCATCAAATGTAGTTCAACAACCCTCGCAAAAAAATGTTCAGCAGAGATCTGCCGATTGTATTGCAGCCATTGATCCGTCGAACTGCGTTTAAGCGTGAGAATTTGCTCCTGAACATCATAGACCGCATCTGTATGGATGAAACGACCTTCGTCGCGTTCGACCAAACGAAACGTAAGCTCCAGCACTTCACCGCGGCTCGAAAGAACCATTTCGTAACTTAAAAGCTTTGCTTGTTTACTTACAGGCGCTTGTGCTGTAACTGTCTTCCATACCCCGTCCATACCAAGCTGCTCTATTGAGACATTGCGAATAGCCATTTCTCTAGGATGCCAATCAACCATTCCCGCAAACGCAGGCACGAGTAGTTGTGAAACGTAAACCAGCAGCCCAAGCAGTGCCGCCTTGTTCTTAATCTTGCTGTTAGGCTTCAGTTTTCGAAAGAGAAGCAAATAAACAGTAAAGCCCAGCGGAAGCTTTACTTCATTAATCGAGAGGGTAAAACCGCCAAGAAACAAATAACCGACGAGCTTCCAACCTAGCCAATTTTCCTGAACAGAGCGCCGCCGGTATAACGCCACAAGAACTAACAACAATCCGAGAAACAAAATTGGAATCCAGTATGTCTCAAGTTCACCGTCCAATTGCTGATACCCGTACAAGTTGTAGCCCGAAAAACGAACATAGGCTCCTTGCTCAAACTTATCCCGGTATGGATCATCAATAAAAATCGAAGATATATTCCCCGGTCCGTTACCCGTACCGAAATTGCGATGAAGAATGTCCTGCCCTGCAGGATCTGTGACAACCCATCGATCGAAATTCCCGGATGTCGTAAACGAACCATCGGGAGTAATGAAGGATGTCAATAAAAGTTGCCCCAATTTACGATTCGGGTATGGTATGGCATTGAGCTGAATAAAGAAGTCACGTTCTCGCTTTCCTATCTTCTCCAGTATGATCTTGGTCCCAAACTTATCGTCAATAACAAGATTCAACTGCTTCTCATCGCCGTTCCTCTCCGGAATCCATTCCGGTCTCAGAAAAAATTCCGAAGAAATATGTTCCTTGACTAGCGATACCACGTATCCTCTCTGATGAATAATACGGTCATACACAGCCTCGCTGCGATGATGGTATGCCCATGTACTAGCCAATAGAAGCACAGCGAGCATAAAAACTATTGCAACTTTCCACTTCAATACCGTCACCGCCTATGAAGGAACGTCGTCATGATCTGCTTAAGTATCAATTACAAATTCAGAAAATGGTAATATTTTGTGGTTTATTGTTCCATATTCTATACAAAACCGTGATTGCCCTTCATTCATGCCAATTTGCGATAAGGCTGAACACGCCACTGGTGCTGACATAAACCGTGATTAGAATTGCCCCGCAATTGGATATGTGAACCCGCTTTCTGTTTACCACAGCAAAAAAAAGCAGACGAAGAAACATGAACATTCATGTCCTTCGTCTGCCTTTCGTACGAATCCGATAACTTAGCGTTAAACGCTTAGGATGGCTTAGTTCTCTTTACCGGATTTAATTTTTACTTTTTCGTTCTCATTGACCGGAATCTTCACATAAAGCGTCTTCGATTGCTTGTCGTAGTAGTACGCTCTTTCTTTGCCGTTCAGCTCGTCCGTGCTGCCAGCTGCGTCATATTTGGCGCGTCCGGCTTCTACTTTGCGCGGCTCTTCGGCGTCATGAAGCTTCAACGTGTACGAACGAATCGCGGAATCGTAATTCTGTACTTTTTTATCCTGCTTGAACTCAATCGTACGGCCTTCTTTGTTGAGTTTGAATTCGGTCACGTTGTACTTGCCTTGCTTGTAATCCAACGACTTGGCATCGTCTTCATAGAAGCTGTAGCTTGCTTGCTCGTCCAGGTAAGCATCGAGAATCAGGTTCTCCAGTTTCTTCTCATCCGTGTGCTGTTCAAGTTCTTGACGCGGGATAATGGAATCCTGTTTCACAAAGATCGGCAATGTTCCCAAATCGGCATTGACCGTAATCGTTTGGTTGCCGTCATATTTTTGACCGGTCCAGTAATCGACCCATTTCTCGCCGGCCGGCAAGTACACTTCACGGCTCGTTTGTCCTTGCTTCACAACAGGAGCAAGCATCATCGAATCGCCGAACATGAATTGATCTTCCACATTGTACGTCTTCGGATCATTCTGGAATTGGTAGACAAGCGGCTGTTGAACCGGCTGACCGTTTTCCTCCGATTTCTTGAACTGGTTATACAGGTAAGGCATCAGCTCATAACGCATGGAAATGTACTTGCGGCTGATATCCTCCACTTCTTTACCGAACTGCCATGGCTCTTGTCCTGCTGCACTGCCGTTCTTCGCACTATTATCGTAATGGTCGCGGGCAAACGGCAGGAAGGCGCCGACTTCAATCCAGCGGGCAAACAATTCCGGCGAAGTGAATTCGCCTGTTTTCGCAAAGCCGCCGATATCGTTGCCTACGAACGGAACCCCGGACATACCGACGTTGGCGTTCATCGGAATCGACATTTGCAGATGTTCCCAGTTGCTGACGTTATCGCCGGTCCAAAGTGCGGCATAACGCTGCGTACCTGCGTACATGTCGCGGGTTAATACAAACGGACGGGTATTCGGTTTATGCTTGGCATAAGCGTCATACGTCGCTTCCGCTTCCGCGTGTCCATACAAATTGTGGAATTCCGTATGCAGAACTTTCTCGCCATTGTCCCCTTCGAACACGGTATCCAGCGGCATCGTATGGTGCGGTCCGTCGAACACAGCCGGCTCGTTCATATCGTTCCAGATACCGTCGGCGCCGTTGTTCAGAAGCGTGCCGAGGTGATCCGCCCACCAGTTGCGCACATCTTTTTTCAGGAAATTCGGGAAAGCGGATGGTCCCGGCCAAACTTCACCGATGAAAGTGGACCCGTCCGGATTTTTCGCCCAGAAATCACGCGCCGTGCCTTCTTGATAAATGTTGTAGTTCTCATCTTTCTTGACGGCCGGATCGTTAATCGTAATGGCATGGAATCCTTCCGATTTCAGCGTTTCCATCGCTTTCTTATACTTGTCGTCCCACGTAAATACGCGGTAGCCGTTCATGTAGTCGATGTCAAAATGCATCGTGTCGAGCGGGATTTTTTTCTCGCGGTACGTTCTGGCGATATTGACCAGCTCATCCGCCGAGTAGCCCCATTTGCTTTGGTGGAAGCCGAGCGACCACATTGGAGGCATCGTGATTTTTCCGGTAAGCTCCGTATATTGGTCAATAACATTTTCAATTTGCGGACCGTACACGAAGTAGTAGGTCAGCTTGCCGCCGTTGGCGTAGAAGTAGTAGTAATCGTCGCTTTCGCTCGCCATTTCATAGTAGGAGCGATACGTGTTGTCAAAGAAAATACCGTAGGCCTTTTTATCTTTCAGACCGATAAAGAACGGAATGGAAGTATACAAATATTTGGTATTTTTGTTATAAGCATAAGCGTCTGTATTCCACATGCCCAGGCTTTTGCCACGCTTGTTCAAGCCGCCGGATTGTTCGCCGAAACCGTAGAAGTTCTCGTTTTTGTCCGATTTCTTAAACACGTACGGCTTCCCGTTTTCGTAACCGGCCCCTTGCTCCGCGTCTTCGTTGATGACATTGCCCTTCTTGTCCAAAAATTTGACGCCGAATTTGCCTTTGCGAATTTTTACCGTAATATCATCCGTCTTAAGCGTATATTCATCTTTTCCATCTATTGCTTTAAAACGTGGTTTTTCCCAATCCTTTTTTGCTACGCCCTCGGAAACAAATTCAGGTTCGCCTTTTTTGACAACGGAAACTTTCGCCATCGTGGAAGAATAAAGGCGGATGTAACCGTCATATTCCCCTAAATCAAATTTCACCCCATTATCCAATGCTTCGACCGAAAGCACGGACAACGGCTTTAAATTCTCTTTGTTTAGGGGAGTATCCGCTTCTGGCTGCGTTTCTGCAAACGCATGCTGCACCGGCAAAGCTCCTGCAATCGCCGTTCCGGTTAATAAGCTAAAACATAAAGTCACCTTCATCCAGTTCTTACTAATCGTCATTTTCCCACTCCCGCTCTGATAGATTACGCAAAAGGATCTGGCCTTCTACGCTACACAGACTATAGCCGGGTTCGAAACAAACTGTCACTGTAAGTAATTGCAAATCCAATTATAGGCCCATAGACCTAGTGACACGATAAAATCTAGATTGTAATCGTTTACAAAATTTTTGAAAACGCATACAATACTCCCGTTAAATTAACTCAAAAAGACTAATTATAATAAAATGAATAGAATTTAATATTTTTTCTTTATAATTTATTAAAAAATGACCCCCTTTATTATGATTTTTAATAAAAATTATCCCCTATAAAAGAACGAAATGTTTCGCATATAATGAAAGTGAACATCTGAAAAGGAGGGAGTCCGTGATGAAACTTCGATCCTTTAGTAGTCGAACCTTGTTGATTCTATTGCCCGTGACCGCGTTTGCGATTGTGCTCCTTCTGATTGGTCCCCGGGATGGGGAGTCTCCAAATAATAGTGAAAACTCGGCAAGCAGTGACAACTCGACCGCCCAATACTCTTTAGAAGGCGAAAATTCGGCAACATGGATTACGGGAGTGGAAACCGATGCCGCCAGGTATAATCCCGGGCAGTCGGTAAAGCTTCTGATTCAGATCCAAAATCCGACCGGGAAGCAGCAAAGCGGAAAAATTCAAGTTCGCTGGAAGCATCTGGATGGGCAGGTCGGTGCGAATCAACCGCTCTTCGTTGTGCTGCAACCGAATGAGAAAAGGGATTACACCGTCATTTGGACACCGCCGGCGGACGATTATAAGGGCTATATGGCTGAAGCCGACTTTATTCAGGGCGAGCAGATCCGGGATGGAATCACAACCGCGGTTGACGTCTCAAGCGATTGGTCCCGTTTTCCCCGTTACGGGTATTTATCCGAGTTCCCGGACATGAAGACGGAAGCGATGCAGCAGGTGATCAACCGGTTGAACCGGTACCATTTGAACGGCCTGCAATTTTACGATTGGCAGTGGAAGCATAATGAACCTATTCCAACTGCGGGCGATATCCCGCATAGCCGGTGGAACAATGTTGCGAATCAAGAGGTCCGCTTTGATACCGTAAAACGATATATTGAATTCGCCCATAACAAAAATATGATGGCCATGAACTACAATTTGCTCTATGGTTCCTACGCAAACGAAGAAGGGAGCGGAGTGAAACCGGAGTGGGGCTTATTCGAAGACAGAGAGCATACGAAGCAGGATTTTCATCCGCTGCCCGATTCTTGGGCGAGCAATATTCAGCTGATGAATCCGGCGAATCCGGATTGGCAGCGTTACTTGTTCGAGCAGGAGAAAAAAGTGTTCGGCAATCTCGATTTTGACGGACTGCACGTCGATCAGCTCGGCGACCGCGGCAGCCGGTGGGATGCCCGGGGCAATCAAGTCGACCTGGCTCAAGCTTTCGGCGGCTTTCTAACGGAAGCTCGCAATCAGCTCGGCAATCGGCTCGTTATGAATGCCGTTTCCGGGTACGGTCAGCAGCAGATCGCGGACAGCGGAGCAACCGATTTTCTGTATACGGAAGTGTGGGAGAACCAGCCCACCTATGCGGATCTGAAGCAAATTCTCGATTCCGGCTCCAAACTGACCAACGGATTAAAAAACATGGTACTGGCGGGTTATATGAATTACCGGCTCGCCGATCACCAGGGACAATTTAACAAAGCGGGCATATTGATGACAAACAGCGTTATTTTTGCATTAGGGGGTTCCCATATTGAACTCGGGGACTCCGGAATGCTGTCGAAGGAATATTTTCCGAATAAATCGCTGAAAATGTCCGCCGATCTGGAGCAGGATCTGCAGCGCTATTACGACTTTATTGTCGCCTATGAAAATCTGCTGCGCGACAACGTGCAGGAGGCAAACGTGACGCTTAAGTCCGACAGCCATCCGCTTTCCAGCTCCCCCGCTCCAAAAACGATTTGGTATTTCGCCAAGGAGAAGGAGAACAGGCAGATCGTTCATCTCATTAACCTGATGAACCGCGACGATATTTTATGGCGCGACGATAATGGAACCGCGCCTTATCCGAAGACGCAAGACGCGATTAAGCTCGAGGTTCCGGTTCATAAACTGGTCAAAAAAGTATACATGGCTTCGCCAGATCAGCAGCACGGCAGAAGCCAATCTTTACCGTTCAAGCAGCAGGACGGCCGGATTGAAATTACGGTTCCTTCCCTCTACTACTGGGATATGCTCGTTATCGAAAGTTAAGACGGACATCCGCGTCTGTCTGCCGCTGCCCTCTGAAGCGGAACGCCGTAACGCGCCTTCAACACGTTTGGACAGCGCGCGATAAGGCCGCATACTTCCACCAGAGGGCAGCGCCGACGGCACCGGCAAACAGGCCGAGCCCCGCGCCCGTAAACCGAACGTTGTCGACCATACCGGGAATCCCGTACTCCCGTACAACCTGCAGCATCGAATCGAACAGTAACGGACCGCTCTCGGAAACGCCGCCGCCAAGAACGATCATTTCGGGATTGAGAAGATGGATAAACGTGACGAGACCGGCTCCAAGCGCGGCTCCGGCATCGGCCAGCTTCTGTTTGGCGTATTCGTTCCCGTCTTGGGCGGCTGCCGTTACATGCTTCGCGGATATGCGGTCCGGGTCGCCGCCCGCTGCGGCAACAACCGCTTCAGGCAACCGGCTGCCGCGAGCGATGTCATCTTGAACCCGCCCGGCAATCCAGGTGCCCGAAGCGTACACTTCAACGCAGCCGCGGTTTCCGCATGCGCAGAGCGGTCCGTTCCGGTCGATGCTGATATGCCCAAGCTCCGCAGCGCTGTTCGAAGCGCCGAGCAGCAGTTTCCCTTCACTTATAATGCCGCCGCCGATTCCGGTCGATACGGTTACGAACACCATATTTTTCGTTCCCGCGCCGGCTCCCGCCATCCATTCGCCAAGTGCGGCCGCATTGGCATCGTTCAGCACTTGAACCGGACAGCTGAAGCGCTGCTCCAGCATGCGCCCGACCGGGACGTCGCGCCAGCCGAGGTTTGTCGCCAGCAGTACTGTTCCTTCCTGCGGATCCAGGATGCCGGCAACCGCAATTCCGATTCCGCATATACGCAGCTTGCTTCCGCCTTCGTCAGAATGTTTATCGATTAACGCTTCAGCCAGCGCAATAAGCCGGCTGATTACGCGCTCGCTTCCTTGATCCGCAAGTGTTGCCGCCTGCATATGATCGATCACGCGACCTTCCGGATCTACAAGCGCAGCCAGCATTTTCGTACCGCCCAAATCGATTCCCAAATAAATTTCTTTCATCGTCAGCCTCTTTCTTAATCTCGCGACAAATTTCGTTGCAGTTGTTTAATCGTCATGATCCGGTTCTCGTCAATCCGGCCTTCCGTGCGGTTTCCGATCCGGACGCCGCGCCCGAAATGAACTTCTCGAACCCCGGTTTCCTGAATAAACCCGCTCAGCGTTTCAACCGTCAAACCGCTGCCGGCAAGCAAATGAATGGCCGTTCCCTTCGTTCTGCGAACAAGACGCTTGATCGTCTCCTCCGCATCCAGCACGCTTGGCCTGCCCCCGGATGTCAAAATCCGGTTGACTTGACGAAACACCAATAGATCGTCCAGCGCTTCATCCATATTCCGTGTATCGTCGAATGCCCGATGAAAGGTGACGGCAAGTCCCTCCGTTCCCTCGAGCAGGATGTTCAATGCCTGTTTGTCCACTCTTGCATCCGAAGTGAGCGCGCCCACAACGATGCCTGCGGCACCCGCCCGTTTGGCTACTTCGATATCTTTCAGCATCACCTTGATATCATGCCGGTCATAATGGAAAGACTGATTATGAGGACGAATCATCACATGCACCGGGACGGCCGACAACCGCACCGCTTCTTCCATCAACCCGATGCTGGGCGTCATTCCGCCTTCCAGAAGGCCCGTCACCAGCTCGATCCGGTCGGCACCCGCTCTGACGGCCGATTGTACGTCATCCAAACTTGTTGCAATTACTTCCAGCAGCATATCGAATTCTCTTTCCTTTCCGCTTACCCTTTTACGGCGCCCTGTGAAAGGCCCGCCACAATATAACGCTGCATGATGGCAAATAATACAACGACCGGAAGCAGCGATAAAATGCCTGCCGTGCTCATTTCGCCCCAGTTGACGTCAAACTTTTGCACAAAATTGTTCAGTCCTACCGGAACCGTCTTTACGCTTTCGCTCGTCGTAAACATAATGCCAAAGAACAGATCGTTCCAGGCAGCCGTGAACGCAAATACGAACGTTGCGACAATACCGGGCAGCATAATCGGCAAAATAATGCGCACGACCGTCTCCAGCCTGCCGCATCCGTCAATCATCGCCGCTTCTTCCAAAGCGACCGGGATGCGTTGAAAAAATCCGGAAATCGTAATGAGACAAAACGGGATATTGATCGCAGTATACGTTACAATGAGCGAGGTCAACGAATCCAGCATATTCAACTCGCTGAATGCAATAAACAGCGGCACCAGCATAATAATGACCGGAATCATCTGCGTCCCGAGAAACAGCAGCATGATAACGCCTTTCCCTTTAAAACGGTAGCGGGCCAAGCTGTAGCCGCCGAGTATGGACACGATCAGGACCAGAATGCCGCTGACGATACTGACGATAAAGCTGTTCGCGAAATAATGCGGGAAATTGGACGTTTTGAACGTTTCGATATAGTTGGCCCAAGTCAGCTCTTCCGGCCAAAACGTCAATTTGTCGCCGTAAATTTCCTGCCTGCCTTTCAAGGACGTGATAAACATCCAGTAAAATGGAAGCAGCGTGCCGAGCAGAAATAAAGCGAGCATGACGAACCGAATGAGTCCGGGACCTTTTCTCTTAAGCAGTAGCGGCATGTTAAATATCCCCCGCTTCATCGTATTTTGTCGCACGCAGGAACACAACTGCATAAACGGTCAGGAAAATGAGCATCATGACCCCGAGCGCGGAAGCTTGTCCATAGTCCGTCGAATATCCGATTTTGTTAAAGATGTAAGACGGCAAGTTGTGGGAGCTGTTAGCTGGGCCGCCGTTCGTCATCACATAAATTAAATCGGCGGAATTGAATACCCAAATGCAGCGGAGCAGCACCGTCAAAATAAGGGTCGGTTTAATATAAGGGATCGTAATTTGAAACAGCTGCCGCACTTTTCCGGCGCCGTCAATATCCGCCGATTCGTATACGTCTTTCGGTACCGATTGCAGAGCGGCCAAAATCATAATGCCGAAAAACGGCACCCCATACCAGATCATCGCAGCAATGACGGGATAAATGGACGTCCCGGTCAGCGCCAAAAACGGAACCGCGTGATCGCTCAATCCGAATTTCATGAGCAGCTCATTGATCAGTCCGTT
Source organism: Paenibacillus beijingensis (assembly GCF_000961095.1). Taxonomy (NCBI): domain Bacteria; kingdom Bacillati; phylum Bacillota; class Bacilli; order Caryophanales; family Paenibacillaceae; genus Paenibacillus; species Paenibacillus beijingensis. Next base: position 218,424 of record NZ_CP011058.1, read on the forward strand.
GCGCTCGCTGAACATCAATTTGAAAATCATGCCGATCAGAAATGCGGATACGGCCCAAGGCAGAAACACGATGGCCTGATACACGTTTTTTCCCCGGAACGATTTATTAAGTGCAAGCGCGAGCGCAAATCCGAGCCCAAACTGCAGCCCTACCGTCAACACAACCCAGATGAGCGAGTTGAACAGGATGCCGGGCAAATTGTCTTCGCTTAAAATGGATTTATAATTATCCAAACCGCTGAAATGAATATTGTTCGGTTCAAACAAAACGTAGTGCATAAAGGAAAGCTGGATCGCTTTCGACAGCGGATAACCGAAAAAGGCCGCGATAATAATTAAAGCGGGCAGCAATAACAAGTACGCTTCCATCCGCCGGAAAAAACGTTTTTTTGGATAAGGCGATACAGCTGCCTTAACGTTAGCTGACATGTCGTTCCACCACCTGTAAAAAAATAAAACACGCATAATCAAATAAAGTTTGGTTGATTATGCGTGTTTTGTATGTGCTGCTTCTTACTTACTGGAATTCGCCTTCGTGTACTCCGTTTGCGCATTGGTCAGCCAGTCTGCAAGGTGTTTCACGGTATCGTCCAAGTTCTGTTTGCCCGACATATATTTCTGCGTCTCTTCCACTGCGTACGTCGCGGTAAACTCGCTCAGATTCGTCAAATAGCTTGGCGGTCCGGCAAACACAATGTTGGAATCCGCCATCGCACCTGCATAACCGGCGATCGGACCGCTCTTGAAGAACGGATCGTCCAAGTTTTTCTTGTAAATCGGAATGCTTGTGTTTTGTTTGCTGTATTCCAGGTTGCTTTCCGGCGAGCTCAAAAACTCGATCAGCTTCCAGGCGGCATCTTTATGTTCGGAGTTTGCGGACATCGCGTAAGCGGCGGTAAAGCCCCAGAAGATGTACCGTTTGCCGTCATCCGATTTCGGCATCGGCACGACGTTCCACGTGCCTTCTTTCATATTTTTCCCGGCGACAGCAATAACTTCCGGCGTTTGGTTCAAAATGCCGGTTTGGCCGTTCATGAAGCCTTGCACCATCTCGTTGAATCCCCACGCAATGGATTCTTTCGGCGCGTAACCGTTCATGTACAAATCGTAAAATTGTTTGAAGGCGGCTTTTGCTTCCGGCTTATACAAAATCGACTTGCCGTCCTGGTCATACCAGCTATCCGAGTGGGTAGCCGACATCACATATTCCATGGCGCGGATAATGCCGTTCGCTCCGCCGCGGAAGGAAATGCCGTAATGCCCTTTGGAATCGGTCAATTTTTGCGCCAGCGTGAAGTAATCGTTCCACGTATCGATTTGCTCGGGAAGTCCCTGCTCTTTAAACCAGTTGCTCTGAATAAACAAACCTTGCAGCAGGAATGCGTCCGGAATCGCATATACTTGATCGTTAAACTTGTTGCGTGCTTGTTTGGCCGCTTCGGTCAAATTGCCGACTTGGTCCCATTTATCGTAGTAAGGCTGCAAATTTTCGATATAACCTGCGGAAGCAAGTCCGGCTAGCGACGTATCGTCAATGCTGACGACGTCCGGCAGCGTTTTGGACGCTCCCATCGTAATCCATTTCTTGCTCGCCTGATCCCACGGTACCGACATATATTCGACCTTGATGCTCGGGTTGGCCGTTTCGAATTTACCGATCAGCCCTTCCATAAGCTTCGTCCGCTCCGGACTCGGCAGCGGGTCCAGGTAGGAAATGTTGACCGTTTTACCCGAATCGGATGCTGAATTTGCGCCGCTTTCGTTTTTGCCGCCGCATCCCGCCAGTATGGTTGACATTGCTAATACACCGGATAGTACGAGTGCTGAAGACTTCCATTTAATCACGTAATTTCCCCCTAGATGTCATGTATATATCAATAATGAGATTGATACTTAAGGTTGGATTGACTGCTGTAACGTAAACACCGGCTCGTTGCGGCCGATCACTTTTTGGTTGTCATTTTTGATGTCGAGCGGCGCCAGCTTATACATCCGGGCGATCGTTTCCGGATTGTCGTAGCCGATTTGCTCCAAAATCGAAGCGACGATGATCGGCCATTCGTCCTCGGAGCCGTCAATCACTTTCAGCGCGAAAGCGAGACGCTCTTTTTTCAATCCGAAGCAGTAGACGCCCTTCGCTCCGCCTTTGGCAACAATGTTCGGATCCATCAGCAGACTCGAGCAAATCCGGTCCGTACCAGCGACCATCTCATAATGGGCATTCATACGCCGTACGATCGTCTGCACCGCCGTCCGGATTTCTTCGTTATCGATTAAATCGGGGCAGGCCAGCTTGAGATAAGCGACTGCCAAAGCATGGAGCGGCATTGAAAACACGGGGAAGCCGCAGCCGTCGGTACCGAGATGAATCGCTTCTTTCGGCAGCTCCGCCAAGTAAGCGAGCGTCTCCAAAATCTCCTGCTGGGCAGGGTGATCGAGCTCGCCGTAACCTTCCAGCGGATAACCCATCTTTTTGCACAGCGCAAGAATGCCCAAATGTTTGCCGGAACAGTTATGATAAATGGCCCGTTTGGAAGCGTTCTGGCGAAGCAAATCTTCCGTTGCATATACGCTGAGCGGATATGTAGGATGACAAATCAGATGCTGTTCGCCAATTCCCGTTTTGCGGATGATCGATTCCAAAATCTCGACATGAAACGGCTCGGCGCGGTGGGAGCCGATCGTAATCGCCCCTTCCGCATCGGTAAACCCGAATGCCTGGTCAGCGCCATGCCTTACAACCGGAATCGCCTGAAACGGTTTGCCTGAGGAACGCAGAAACGTCTCGGCTTCCGGATTGCCTGCGGAATAGACAATTTGTCCTTTCTCATTCACACCGCAAATATGACCGTAGTGAACGCACTCTTCAAATCCTCCGCGATATTCTTTAACAAGAGCTGTTTCCACGCTGTTTCCCCCTCCAATAATTTAATCGAGCGGAAGCCCCTGTTTAAGCCGCTGCTGCAGCACAAGCTTGGCCGCTCCGATCCGAACGGAATTCTCGCCCAATTTCGAACGGGACAAATCGAACGTTCCGCTGAACGGTTCCCAGATGAAATCTTTCATTTTTGCCCGCACCATCTCGAACGTGTCGGAATGATGTTCAATAAAGTTGCCCGTTAAAATGATCCGGTCCGGATTATACGTACAGACGACGTTGTTGATCGTGACCGCAATATAAGTACAAGCACGTTCAATGATGTTATAGGCCCACGTTTCGCCATTGCGCATCGCTTCGAAAATGTCTTCCACATGATGGACCGGCCTCACTTGGTTCGCCTCCTGAAGCAGGGACAAGTCCGTAATATACGTTTGCAGACAGCCCCTCTTGCCGCATTCGCAAAGCATCCCATCCGGGTTCACGGTGGAATGGCCGATTTCGCCAGCAATATTGTTGGCTCCCCGATAAATCTCTCCTTCATCCACAAGCGCGGACCCGACGCCGCTGCCGACGCTGACGAGAACGGTTTTGGTTTCGTCGGATTTGGGCCAATAACTGCTTTCGCCAAGCGCCTTAACCTTTAAATCGTTATCCAGGACGACGGGGAGCGGCAATTTGTCTTCGATTAAAGAAGCGAAGCGCTCATTTTTCCATTTCAGCTGTGCCGAAATGATCACTTCCCCGGTGTCGGGATTAATGATGCCCGGTATGCCGATTCCGATGCCGATGAACTTGTTCAGCTCAACCTTTTGTCCGTCCGCCAATTGCCGAATGAGGTCAATAATGCGGCTGGCGACCGTCTCCGGACAATTCGCGCTGTTGTCCGCCTTCTTCTCGGCCTCGGTGATAATGCGGCCATCCAAATCGACAATCGCCGCTTTGATAACGTTCCGGTCCACTTCAACGCCGATCGCTAACAGCGACTGCACATCGCATTCGAGCATCGTCGCCTTGCGGCCGACGCCTGAGGACTGTTGATCGGTCTCTTTAATGAGCCCGGTTTCGATCAGCGTGTTCACGATCCGTCCAACCGAAGCCGGACTCATCTTGGTCATCTTGGCAATATCGGCTCTCGATATCCGCCTGTTGTTTTTCTGGATGATTTCAAGAATGAGAATCTGATTTTTTTTCTTGATGAACTCCTGGTCATGCTTCAACCGATCCCCCATCGTACCAACCTCTCGTCAATTAATTTCATTGCAATAATAATTAAGATGGAAAATATGGGGAAACTTACGATACCAAGCTGATTTATCGCTATTTTTCTTAAAAAAACCGTTTAATTAGTATCATCATGTTATTAACTATAAACGAACCTTCTTGAGCGTGTCAATAAAAAACGTCGAATTATGTCATTTTATCTGACGCGAGGGGAGATAAAAGAAGTGCGGTGAACGTAGGATCGCTGCGCGGCTGGTTCGGATCTCCGATCGCTGTTGAAGCCGGATCGTTAGTATTGTCTAACCCCTTGTAGGGTTACGATCCGTCTTCAAATGCGAACGCTGACGCTTCTCCGATTCCAAACCAGCCGCTTCGCTCTTGTTCACCGCACTTCTTTAAGTGAGAAACAAAACAGGCTGTCCCTTGAGTGGACAGCCTTTCAATTCAATGCTTCGATCAAGTCCCGCAAAAAGTTCGGTAAGGACGGGTTGCTGGCTCTGGCAGCGTGGCGTATTCCGCCTGTTCGGGGGAGTGCGCGAAGGGGCTCGAAAGAGCAACAAGAAGCCGCTCCATCACGCTGTAGTCTCCTTGTTCCACCGCAGCTTCCAGTGCATCTTCTACCCGGTGGTTGCGAGGGATTACCGCGGGATTGCTGCTTTGCATCAACTGTTGCGAAGCGGCTTCGGGCTCCTGCTGCCTGCCTCGTCTCGCCTGCCACTGCTCATGCCACGAAGCAAATTCCTTGGCGTCAAACAGATCCGAATCCTTCGGTTGATCAAAAGTTAATGCGCGGAAAGTATTGGTGTAGTCCGCACCATATTTCTGCATCATGGTTAGGAGACCTTTAATGAGGGATTCATCCTCTTGCTCTTCGTTAAAGATTCCCAGTTTTGCCCTCATTCCCCCGAGCCAATGACGGTGATACAACTCGGAGAAATCAGAAATCGCATCCTCGGCCAGTTTGATCGCCTGCTCTTCGCTGTCATGCAGCAGCGGCAAGAGGGCTTCAGCAAATCTCGCGAGATTCCACGCGGCAATATGCGGCTGATTGCCATAGGCGTAACGCCCATGGACGTCAATGGAGCTGAATACCGTGGCCGGGTCATAAGCATCCATAAAGGCGCAAGGGCCGTAATCGATCGTTTCTCCGCTAAGGGCCATGTTGTCGGTGTTCATCACTCCGTGAATAAAGCCGACGAGCTGCCATTTGGCAATCAGCTTGGCCTGCCGCTTGATCACTTCCTGAAGCAGGACAAGATAGCGGTTCTCATCGGCGTCAATTTCCGGAAAATGTCTTTGCAATGTGTAATCGGTCAACGCCCGAAGGTTCTCCTCGGTACCCCAACTTGCAGCGTATTGAAAGGTGCCGACGCGCAGATGACTGGCAGCCACGCGGGTCAGAATCGCTCCGGGCAGCTCGGTTTCGCGAAATACGGACTCACCGGTCGTTACCACCGCCAGGCTGCGGGTCGTCGGAATACCAAGCGCATGCATCGCTTCGCTTATGATGTATTCGCGCAGCATCGGCCCGAGTGCCGCGCGGCCATCGCCTCGTCGGGAGTATGGCGTTATACCTGAACCTTTCAGCTGAATATCCACCCGCGCGCCCAGGGGAGTGATTTGTTCGCCAAGCAGCAGAGCCCTTCCGTCCCCTAACATCGTAAAATGCCCGAATTGATGCCCGGCGTAAGCTTGAGCAAGCGGCAAAGCGCCTTCGGGAATCCGGTTGCCGGCTAGCGCCGCTACACCATCATTGCTTCGCAGCGCTTGGACATTCAACCCCAGCGCTCTCGCCAACGAATCATTAAGAACGGCCAATTTCGGCTCTCGTACAGGAGTTGGGTTTTGTTTCGTAAAAAATGATTCCGGCAGACGGGCATAACTGTTATCGAAGTTCCATCCTGTTTCGGTTACCGCTGTTTTCTCTGTCATCTTATCTCCTTTTTCATGATGATATTTTTGGTCGTCTACTTTTTATATCAATACAAGGCAGCTCATGTAGTGTTTGCTTTACCAATTTTATTATACCCTTCCATTGTGTTATTCTGCCCGTTACCGATCTGGTGAAAAAGGATCGCCTGACCGCACGGCAGCGGTGTTCTTGCATATTTCAACATTCTTCCTCAACAATCCTGCTGCAGGCTTTATAATGCCCCGCTTCAGATGGATAAAGCAAAATTTAACCATTCTGTTATTTCGAAAAAACCGAAAGAAGGACGGTTTAGGAACCGTCCTTCTTTCGGCCTCTATTATAGACTCGAACGAGTCCGCTTCCGTCGTATTACTCCACGTTGCTGTGCAGGCGCAGCGCCATGCCGCCGTCCACCTGCCGGATGCCGCCATATTCCAGGCATACGGCGTCCAGGACGAGATGGACGCATTGGTCGAACAGCGACCCAAGCGGTTGAATGCTTGCCGCTTCGCCCTCGCGTCTATATTTCGTGGCTGCCGGAATGTGCAGGAGCTTTGTCGCGCTGCGCCCCAGCTGAGACTGTTCGTCCGTTGTTACGCCGATCACGGTGCAGCCCAGCTCTCGCGCTTTTTCCGCAACCCACACGACATTTTTCGTCGTTCCCGAGCCGGACACCGCGACCAAAATATCGCCGGCGGCCATCGAGGGCGTAATCGTCTCTCCGACGACATACGACGTCGCGCCAAGATGCATCATGCGCATCGCAAACGATTTGGCCATCAGTCCCGACCGGCCCTCTCCGACGACGAAAATTCTTTTCCCTTCCGCCAAAGTCGCTGCCGTCTCCTGAATAGCGCCGGCCTCCAGCTTGTTCAGCACCGTTTCGATTTCCCCGATAATAGCCGGAATTTTATCCATAGATCCGTCTCTCCCTCTGCTCATTCATCACTTGTCTTATTTGAAATGCCGCCTGCCGCGGGTCGGCCGCCTTCGTAATCGCGGACCCGATAATGACCACATGCGGCTTAAGCAGCATCAAACCCGGCAGCGATTCCAGCGTGATCCCTCCGGCCATCGCCAGCTTCAGCCCTTCATCTGCGCGAACTCCTCCAGCTTGCCGACTGACATTCTTAAGCTGATGCCCCGCTTGCTCCTGCTCATCTTTGCTGACATGGATGCAGTGAACGGCATCGTTGAATTGATGCAATGTATTCTGCTGTTCAGTCGAAGTATGGAGAAGATCGATCATGACCTGCGCGCCGAACCGGGCGGCAGTCTCCATACACGTCTCCACCGTCACGAGCGGAGCGGCTCCCATTACCGTAGCAACATCCGCGCCGGCATTGAAGCATAGCTCGAACTCATACTTGGCGTTATCGAACGTTTTCATATCGGCCACAATCGTTTTATCCGGAAATGCCCGCTTGAGCTCCTTGACGCTGTCCATACCAAATTCTTTAATGAGGGAAGTTCCCACTTCGATCCAATCCACTTCGTCCTGAACGATTCGCGCCATATCAACGGCCTCTTGGATCGTCATCCGGTCAAGAGCTAATTGAATATTCATCGCGGATTCACTCCCACCTGTGAACGTATTCCTACTTGTTTCGTTCTGCCTACCATTATCGTCAAAATCGCGGAAAGCAGCAATGAGCTTGCCATGAACATATAGGAAGCTCCAAATCCGCCCGTCGATCCGTTCAAATAGCCGACAATGTAGGAACCGGCAAACGAACCGAGCGCCCCCATGCTGTTGATCAATGCCATCGCTCCTCCTGCGACGTTGCGCGGCAGTATTTCCGGAATAATGGCAAAAAACGGTCCGTACGGCGCGTACATAGCTCCTCCTGCAATAATGAGCAAAACAAAAGATATCCAGAACTGGTCGGGTCCGATTGCATAAGAGGCGTAGAAAGCGATTGCACCGATTAGCAGGAAAGGCCATACAAATCTTTTTCGATGCAGCGTTTTATCCGAGAAGTAAGAGGCCAGAAGCATAAGCGCAATCGCGAGCAGATAAGGGATCGACGACAGCCATCCGGTGGCGATCATACTCATATTCGGGGCCGCTTTGACGATCGAAGGAAGCCACAGCACGAAACCGTACACACCGATGCTCCAGAAAAAATATTGAAAGGCAAGGATGATGACGCTTGGCGAGCGAAACGCTTCACGATAATTTTTAACCGCTTTCAAATCTGCTTGTTCGCGATTCATCTCTTCCGACAGCGCTCTTTTCTCTTCATCGGTAAGCCATTTCGCATCCTTCGGCTTATCGTTCACAAGCTTCCACCAAATAAAGGCCCAAATCACCGCCGGCAGCCCCTCAACGATGAACATGCCTCTCCAGCCGATCGAAGTGACGAGATATCCGGACAGAACCGACATCCACAGCACCGTAACCGGATTGCCGAGAATGAGAAACGTATTGGCCCGGGAACGTTCTTTTTTCGTAAACCAATGGCTTAAAAAGACGAGCATCGCCGGCATGACAGCGCTCTCTACAACGCCAAGCATAAAGCGAATGCCAATCAGCAGCGTTACATTAGTGACCATCCCTGTAGCGGTAGCCAGAAGCCCCCATAATATGAGCGCGACAAAAACGAGCTTCTTGGCGCTTTTATTTTCCGCGTAGTACGCTCCGGGTACCTGAAAGAAAAAATAACCGAGAAAAAACAGCGCGCCCAGCAGCGATGACATCGACGACGTAATGGACAAATCTTCGGCCATTCCGGCCGCTGCCCCAAAACCGTAATTTGCCCGGTCCAAATAGGCAAGACTGTACGTGATGAAAATAACCGGTATTAACCGGAACCAGCGGGAGGCGGATAATTGAGGTTTGCTCATGAACATCTCGCTCCTTTCAGATGCTGTTTAATAAATGACGTCAGCGAGGCTTCCTCCGGATAACCTTCATGATCGCCGTAGGTTTGGACAGCCATCGCTCCAATCGCATTGCCGCGCACAACCGAATCCGCTACGCCATAGCCGAGCAGCAGGCCGCTGATCAAGCCGACCGAGAAGCCGTCTCCGGCTCCGACCGTATCGATAACGTTGTCGACCTTGAATCCGGGAACGGCGCCTTCCTCCGTCCGGCTGCAATAATAGGCTCCTTCGGCACCCAACTTGATGACGACTAGCTTGACTCCGTGCTGCAGGTAAAACTCGGCAATCGCCTTTACATTCCGCGTACCGGTCAGCAGCTCCGCTTCCTCGATACCCGGGAGCACCCAATCGCACTTGAAGGCGAATGCATTCGTTACCGAAATCATTTCCTCCCGCGAAGCCCACAGGGACGGCCGCAAATTCGGATCAAACGAGACCGTTCGTCCCGCCTGCTTCATCAAGTTCAACGCCTCTGCGGCAAACGCGCGCGTGTTCTCCGAAATTCCAAGCGGAATGCCGGTCATATGCAAATGCCGGGCGGACAGAAAATAGTCGCGGCCCAGCGCTTCCGTTCCCATAAAGCTTGCCGCCGAACGTTTGCGGAAATATTGCACCTGCGGGTCGCCTGCTTCGACACGGGATTTCAGCTGAAAGCCGGTCGGGTTCCGCTCATCGGTCGTCACCGAGTCGATATTCACCTTTTCCGACCGAAGCTTTGCTTGAATAAACTGACCGAAGGCGTCCTTCCCCACTCTGCTTGCCCATCCGCTGCGAAGGCCGAGCCGCGCGAGCCCGATTGCGACATTCGTTTCCGCTCCGGCCAAACGGCGCGTGAACTGACTGACTTCCGCCAAATCGCCGGGCGAATCGGCGACAAACATCGCCATCGCCTCTCCGAAAGTGACCACATCCAGCTTGTTCAAGTGATTTCCTCCTTCTCCATCGCTTTTTTCAACAGGGCGATATAATCACGCAGCATGCTTGCATCCGCAACAGGAAATTCAATGGCGGCCGGCGCGTCCGCAGGCAGCCGTTGTAATAGCTGTCTCCAGTCCGCGTTCGGCTCCTTAGTTATTGGAACCGTTTTCAATTGATCGCCATCCTGTTCGACATGCTTACAATGAACATACACGACATGCCTGCTCAGCAATTCGGCCGCAGCGAACGCATTTTCCCCGGAGTACGCCCAGTTTCCGATATCAAACGTCATGCGGACAGGGACGGCATTTTCTGAAACCGCTTTAAAAAATGCGTTCAGCTGCTGCAGATTGCCTCCGTAAGCCGTCTGGTCATTTTCCACCGTTAAGATCATCGACTTAGATCCTTGGAGATTACGACCTAATAAACCAGATATTGCGTTTACATTTGATCGAACAGCATCATAATGACCTAACGGCATTTTCACAATGTCCGCTTGAATCGCTTGCGCTTCTTCAAGGATCACTTCTAAACCGCTTTCATTTAACTCGCCGCTTTCAAGCCAAAGTTCCACCGGAGCCGAATAGACACAATTGAGCTGATGCTGCTCAATGGCACGCCGGCACTTTTCTAATGGAAGATCCTCGGTACGAAACAGTTCCCGCCTGATTTCAATTCCTTGTCCGCCGTTTGCCGCAATGAATGCTGCATACTTTTCCTGGCCGTCTACCGCTGGATTTTGCGGGTCAAATACCGAGGTGGGAATAATAACTTTATTCAAGTAGAAGCTCACCTCCTGCGATTGTGATAAATGGTTTAATCTTCATAAACCGATTTACTAAACCGGTTTATCTATTTGACGAAATTATACTGCACCTCTTTTTAAAATTCAAGCACCCCGCCAAAAAATTATTTTTCGGCAGGGGTGCTTCTTAAGGTGGATTCACGTACAACCAGTTTGCATTCAAAAATCCGCTCGCGCGGCGAGGCGTCGATTTGCCCGTCGGCCTTAATCCGCTCATGGAGCAGTTCCCCGGCGGCTTTGCCCATTTCCTGCGAAGGCTGGATGATTGAAGTGAGCGTCGGCTGCAACAAATGCGCGAATGAGATGTTGTCAAAGACGATCAGCGCGAGCTGCTCCGGCACCTTGATCGCATTCGCTTTGATGTGGGCAAGCACCTCCAGCAGCACCAAATCGTTGCCGGCAATAATCGCCGAAGGCTTGATCTCCCCCGCAAAGAGTTTGTTCAGCCTGCTCTTCATTTCGGCCATTTCGCAGCTGATCATGAACGGCTCATGTTGTTCCAGTCCGAGCTCCTTCACCGCCCTTTTGTAGCCTTCCATCCGCTCCATGCGCGAACTGATCGTCAGCGGCGCCGTCAATATGGCGATCTTCCGGTGGCCTTGCTCCGCCAAATGTTCAATCGCCTTATAAACCGCTTCACCGTTGTTCACGGCGATGATGTCCGTGTTAATCCCTTCCACTTTGCGGTCGATGAACAGGATCGGGGTGCGCTGCTTCGTCAGCTTTTTGTACAGCTGCTTGTTTTTGCCGGTCGGAAACAAAATGATGCCGTCCACCTGCTTCGCCTGCAGCATTTCGATATACATCTTCTCTTTCTCCGCATCCTCGTACGAGTTACACAGCATGACATTCATGCCGTACTCCTGAAAATAATCTTCAATCGCCCGGCAAATTTCCGTCGAGAAGCTGTGCATAATGTTCGCCACAATGATGCCGATCGTTGACGTCCGCTTTTGCTTCAAGCTCCGCGCCAACGCGTTCGGCTGGTACTCCAGCTCTTCAATCGCTTCTTCAATTTTCGATCTCGTTTCCGCACTCATATATTCGTACCGTTTATTTAAATATTGGGAAACGGTGCTTTTGGACACACCGGCTTTTTCCGCCACATCGGCCATTGTAACCTTGACCACGAACTCACTCCTCTTGTCTCTCTCGCCGGCTAAATATAAACCGGTTTACCGTTCATCGATGATTTTTTCTTTCATCATGTTAACAAGTAACATCAGGAGCTTCAAGTCCTTTGCTATGGCTGCTTCCGGAACACGGATATCTGTGCACGCCGATAAAGACTTTTTCATCAAGTTGTTCGTCATCACTTATATGGATGTGGATTTTATAAGAATTGCAGCCTCCCGAAACTAGCAGCTCGTCTTGGAGGTATGCTTGGAGAAAAATCGATCTATACTAGATTTATATATGAATAAGACAGGTGAGAAACAATGAAGCTGAAAACCCGAATTTTACTGGCGATGTCATGGACAAGCATCCTTTTTATTTTCACATGTACGGTCAGTTTAAGCATGCTGCTGAAGCATCAATATATTCATTTTAATTTCAATCCGGATCCTCACTTTCGGCAATTTTTCCGGCTGATGGACATCAATAAAATTCATGACGAATGGATCGTCGTCAAGCTCGGGCATTTCATCGGTTTTGCCATTATGGACGTCCTGTTGTTCAATATGGTCCGGAGAAAAAATACCGCTTTACTATTGTCTATCCTGTTCGCAATCGTTACGGAAATTTTCCAGCTGTATTTTCATCGTGACGGGCGGCTGTACGATGTACTGATTGATTCAAGCGGGGCGCTCATTTCTTATTTGCTGCTTTCGGACCGGGCTTTCGATAAGGAGATCGATACCACCCGTTGATAAAATCGGAATATTTTCATGGGAAACGTTACATGCTATTTCAGGTTACAATCACAGCGCATTGGAGGATACGACATTGAACAAACAACGGGCAGTTGAGATTGCGGATTCACCGGTAATGGCAAATGTAACCTTTCAAGGCACCAATGTATACATTCAACATGTAAATGAAGACGAAACCGCCCGGATTTATCCGCTCGGGCAACCGGAGCAGGAGCAAAACGTGCCGCTGGACAGCCTGATCGAGCAATAGGTTACGGACGGTATTGAACCGAAGCGAAAAAAGGGAAAGGGGCTTCAAGCGGCCCTTTTCCCTTCGTTTGTCGTATAAGAAAATTCATAATGATTTCGGCTGTGCTAAAAATGACTCCACTTGTTTGATGTGATGCTCATCGTGCTCAATGAATTCGTCCAACAATTTCTCAAATGTATATTGCCCATGATCGATGCGGAATTGCGTTGTGTCATCATAACATTCATTCAACAGGAGCAGCAGCTGCTTCCGAGTGTTCACGGCGTCATCGATAAGAGCATCGGGCTTCGTATACGATTGAGAAAATAATGAGGCTTCTTGATTGAGCGAATCTATATCCACGAAAAACAACTCTGCGCCTTCTGTCACATTGGGAACTATCTTCTCCAGCAAATTTCGGTCCCAGAACATGATGTGGGTCAAAATTTCCCGGATCGACCATTTCCCTTCGGTGATCGGCTTTCTCCAAAGCTCATGGTCGAGGCTTCTCATTTTTTCCGCCCAAGCGATAAAGCCTGCGAACTCCTTTATTTTCTCGTTCATGTTCGCTGCCATCGTTCCGCTCCTTTTCATTGCTTCCTTATCAAGCTGGCGACAATGTCGTTTCAGTTGCTTGAAGCCCCCATTCGTAAAGCGAACCTTTGCTCTCTCACCCGATCGACCCAACTGAACTCGATTGCCGAATGCTCTTTTAGCTGAACAGATTTATCATGCCATATCATATCGAGCTTGCGCAACCCGTCCGGCTGCAGATCGATAGTTGCAATTCCGCTATACATTTGACTGTTCAAATAAATCATGACTTCATACGTACCTTCCGCCGGCAGCATATAATGTCGATCAACTTGAATATTCGCACTCACCCCGCGCTTTGAATCGTTGTTGAACGAATAAATTTGACCTCTCGTCGTATATAAACCGCCCAAATAGTCGGCGATCCGCTTCACTTCACCTGACCGCAGCAATTCCCGGATCATCGTTGAACTGATTTTCTGCTTCTGATGGTCCATCCGGGGGACGATATGCACCCGGTAAAAACCTCCTCCATCCGCTTCAAGCGTGTTCGCGTTTCCGCTTCCCTTGTCTCCGTAAGTGAAATCGAACCCGACAACGGCATGCTTGACGTTCAGTCGCAGCAAATAACGGTCCGCAAATTGTCGCGGGGACAAGCTTGCAAATTCGCGGTCGAACTTCACGACATAAAAGCGGTCTGCTCCGAGCGAAGCCATAACGTCCCTTTTTAATTCCAAGGGCATCAAATAATCGATCTCTCCGCCACTCTGACCCAGCACTTCCCGGGGATGCGGATGAAAAGTCAGCACGGCTAACGGCATGTTGTGGCGCTTGGCCAACTCCTTAGCCGTCCCAATGACCCGCCGATGCCCAAGATGGACGCCGTCAAAGGAGCCGAGTGCCATTACGCAGCGCTCTTGTTCAATCGAAAAGAAACCGGAGGAATCAGATTCTGACAAAAAGATGGTCTCCATGCATCTAACCCTCCTTTGGTAGTACCGCCTATTCGAGCCAAGGCAGTCCGATCAACGTTTTTCCAATCCAGTCGCGCAAAATCTCGTTTGTCGGCCCCATTACCGCGCCCGCGCGTCCGTCCCGCATATACCGTTCGACACCTCCGCGCAAGTAACCCCGGCCGCCCGAAATTTGCAGTGCTTTGTTGGTGACATCAATGACGATGTCGGCAGCATGCGTTTTTAATTCCCACAGCGGATACAAACACGTATCCAGCCCAACTCCTTTTGCAGTCGTCTCGTCCATCTTCTCGGCTACGCGGTACAGCATGCTTCTTGCGCTGTCGACCAAAATTTGCGCCTTGGCCATTTCATGGCGGATGACCTGGTAGCTTGCAACCGATTGGCCGGTATCGCGATGAACCTTTTTCTTCGCCTGCTCGACCGCCATACTGATTGCTCCCTGCGCAATTCCGACCCAGCAAGCGCTTGACCCGAGCAAGAAGAACGGATCGATAACGGTATCGTTGTAAAATCCGGCTCCGCCTTCATCGCCCAGCCGGTTATAAGCAGGCACGAAAACATCTTTATATTTCATCGGACCGCTGTTGTTTCCGCGCAGCCCAAGCGCATCGAACGGAAACGCTTCGACTCCCGGCTGATCGTTCTCGACGATCAAAAACATTAACGGATCGGATTTTGTGCTGTCCGGAGAGTTCGTTTCGACAATATACCAATCCGCCTGACCTGCGCTGGTGACGAACGATTTGTCCGCATTGAGCAAATATCCTCCGCTAGTCCGGGGCGCTTTGCTGACGACGTTCCAGAAGTGACTGCCTGTCGCCGGTTCGCTAAAAGCTAAGCCTCCGATTTCTCCGCGCGCAACTTTAGGAATATACCGCTGTCTCTGTTCTTCCGTTCCGGCCGCAAACAGCGTTTGAACCGCTGCGGTGTGCATCACCCACACCATTGTGGTGGAAGCGCAATATTGGGCAAACGTTTCGGCAAGCACTGCAAACCCGGAACAACCGGTACCGAGTCCGCCGTATTGTTTCGGAACGGTAACTGCGCCGAAACCGGCATCAGCCAGTGCCTGCAGACTGACTTTCGGATAGACCCCTTCCCGGTCGGAAATATCGGCGTTCGGGCGGAGAACCTGCTCGCCGACAAGCTTTGCTTTCTCCCGCATATCTTCATATCCAGGGATGCAATTCCACCATGCCGGAACTTTCATCAACAAACTGTCATCGATAACTTTGTCTAGCGCCATCCTCGATCTCTCCCTTTTGTTCATGTTCGATTTCATGACAGTATTGTTCCACAGACTTAGGAGAGGTGTCATGTCACCTTCCCGTTTATTGGAAAAGTCAAATATTTAATCTTGAAGAGCTATATTTTTAAATTTTCCCGGTTATGCGGAAAAGGTTCTGCGCCAATCGAGCGAGAGAAGCTATAATCATCCTACTTTAATAAAGAAAAGGAGCTGTTGAACATGCATACAACGACAAAGATACATTCAGCCGATTTCGAGCTCTCGGCATGCGGCCGCCCCGCTTCCCTGGAACATATTTTTCCCGGATTCAACCGGCTCGACCGCATCGGTTTCGTCGTGCGCCAGCCAGGCGGCGGGATCGGGGCAAGTGCTTTGCTTATGGCCGCTATGGCTAAGTTTTACGATTTCTATCGAGAGCAGTTGGGCAACAAGCCCGGCCGTTTAAGAATTTACCCCGAATTTTACATCTTTCATGTCGGCGATCGCTATATGGATCATTATTGGATGGATATATGGCCGTCTCACAAAGAAGTTGATGTTGCCGATGAAGCTGAGCAAATTCTCGAAGCTATTAACGACCGGGGAATTACCCGTTTGCTCGTTCCGGACGCAGCGCCTGTAAACACGGTTGCTCTTTACGAGCGTGCTGCCGCAGAAACACTGGACCCATCATCGGCGACTTTTCTCGCCGAAACGGTCAGCAGTGCGGAAACCCGGATCCTTTCTGCCCTCGCGTATTCTGCCACTGGACGAACGAAGAATGCCGATATTCAAATCGGAAGCTGCCCCGAAGCCGAAAACTGCGTACTCGCCTCCATTAACAGCTCTCACAAACTAACCGATTCCGAGCGCGAACAGCTTCGAACCAGCCGCCAATTTCTGTATACAGACGGGCGCGTAACCGAAACGTATCGACGAATCCCGCTGTCAGATGCGCTTGGCATGCTTACCCCCTGCACCCGCTTAAGCGAGACGACATTAAACTACATGTTAAACATGTGAATTTGCTATTTTCCCGAAATTCGGGAAGTCCGTATGTAATCAAAGTGTATAAGTAAGTTAATATGATGTCATGTTATATTACACGTTACGAATTGGGGTGGCTTTGAGTGAAAAAAAGTTTATGGTTAGGAGGAAGCTCCATGCTTCGACCAACGCGCTGGGTTTGGTTAATGGTTGGCCTATTTTTCACCTTTATGTTCAGTTTCCCCGCAGCAGCATTCGCGGCCGGCGAGACGCCGACCATTGATTCCGGGGATACGGCCTGGCTGCTTGTCTCCACCGCGATCGTGATCTTCATGTTCCTTCCCGGTCTCGCTTTATATTACGGAGGCATGGTTGGACAGCGAAATGTTCTATCCGTCATCATGTTAAACACGAGCAGCATGCTTATTATTAGTGTCGTTTGGGTGCTATGGGGGCATTCGCTTGCATACGGCACTGATGTAGGCGGTTGGATCGGGGGACTCGATTATATCGGCTTCAACGGCGTTGACCAATTGCCATTCGGTTCGCTTACGATCCCTCATATTTTATTTGCGGTCTTTCAAGCGCTGTTTGCCGCAATAACGGTGGCACTGATCGCAGGTTCCGTCGCAGAACGAATCCGTTTCTCGGCTTGGGTTTTATTTGCACCGATATGGGTGACTCTTATCTACGTGCCGATGGCCCACTGGGTCTGGGGAGGCGGATGGCTGTCCAAAATCGGCGGACTCGACTTTGCGGGCGGAACCGTAGTACACATTCTTTCAGGCGTTAGTGCACTGGTCGCCGCAATCATTCTTGGCCCGAGAAGAACATTCCCGAATCGTACATCTCCCCCTCACAATCTGGTGTTCTTCATGATCGGTGCAATGTGCCTCTGGTTTGGCTGGATGTGCTTCAATGGAGGCAGCGCACTTTCTGCCGGCAGCTTGGCCGGACATGTCATTGCCACGACACAATTCGCGGCTTGTGCGGGAGGAATTGTCTGGGGAGCAATGGAATGGATGCTTCGCAAAAAAGCGACCTTATTCGGTACCGTCACCGGAATTATTGCCGGGCTGGTAGCCATTACTCCAGCCGCCGGTTACGTATCCGTCCTTTCCTCTCTTGTTATCGGAGGAGGCGCCGGCGTTGTTTGCTACTGGGCGGTTAATGTTTTAAAATCCAAACTTAAATATGATGATGTATTGGATGTGTTCGGCGTCCACGGAATCGGCGGCATTTGGGGCGCTCTGGCAACAGGAATCTTTGCCAACAAAGAAATTAATTCCGCAGGAAATAACGGGCTCCTTTTCGGCAATCCGATGCAGCTAGTCCATCAGCTGATCGAGATTGGAGTCGCCGTTCTGCTCGCTTCCGTCGGCACGTTTGTTATATTGAAGCTTATTCAATCGGTGATGCCGATCCGTGTAACGGAAGAAGAAGAGACGAATGGGCTTGACATCAGCCTCCATGGGGAAGCAGCTTATAATACATTTGAAGCAGGCCGAAGCGAGATGGTAAATCCGGCTATTGACCAATATGAAGTGAATCAACCTATTGCGAACCAAACAGCATTAGGCAAAAACATGATCGGTTGAGAAAAAAGAAACGGATCCCAATGTAAAATTATCTATGTATTGAACCTGCCAAAAGAACCTCCGACCCCACTATTCTGCAGTGGATTTGGAGGTTCTTTTATGTAAAATTTTGGGACGAATCATTAGGGGAGGATAAAGTTCATAGGATCATTTTATAGGAAAGTTCCGTTCGGTTCGAGGCGCCTGTCTTGCGGTAGAGGTTTAACAAGTGGGTTTTGACCGTGTTGACGCTGATGTAGAGCTGTGCGGATATCTCTTCGTTAGAATACCCTTTTCGGACATATTCCAAAATCTCTTTTTCCTTTCGCGTTAACTGCACTTGAGTATTCTCTGCAAAGAACGGTACGGTTTGTTTGTACATTTCCAGACGCTGCGACAGAAACCGTGCAATAAATTCCAATTTCATCACTTCTTCATCACTGAATGGCGCTTCATTCTTCGACCTTATCAAGTCAATCAGACCCACCACCCTTTGACCGCTGACCAGATATACCGTCATCAAATGATAGTGCTGGTACTTGAGCATATAATCGTGGTAGTAGGGGTTTTTCTCATATGCTGCCCCAGGCACGATATCCCGAAGCCTCAATACACGACCTTCCTTAAGCATCGGTGATACAACTTTGGGCGCCAATAAATCCAGGCTGTAAAAATACTGGTCATATTCTTCGATGGCGCGCTGTTCAATATTACGGGATGTGATGCAGTGGATGCTGAGGTTTTTGTCACACGACCAGAGCAAGGATTGTGAGTACCCGAATGTGCTCTCAAATGAAGACAGCCAGTGTGTCAGATCAGGTTCACGATGCGAAGAAATATCATCCATGAAAGATAAAACTTTCCGCATACTGTCCGGTGACAAGTTCACCACAGCAAATCCCTCCTGAAATCAATATGTAATAAAACCTGACATCATCATAGCATAAATTATCTTTAAATCGAAGTGGAAATATTTTCTTGAGTGCCAAGGCAAAATTAGATGTGTATTTCGGCTGATTTCGTTTATATTTTACTAATTTGGATATAGTGGAATAAGAACAAAGAAACAACGATTTACACACGGGAGTTGCATATGAATTCTAAAAATGTAAATCCAAACAATAAGGCTGCCTATATGGATCGTTCTGCATACTTAAGTCGAAATCTATGGTCGGGTATTCTTTTCGGCCTTGGTTTAGTCGCCTTTATAGATGGAGCTGTTTTTCATCAACTGCCGCATTGGCATCATTTCTATGATAAAGCAACGAATGAAATTGGCCTCGTTTCAGATGGTTTTTTTCATGCTTTTAGTTGGTTTGCGACGGTTGGATCGTTGTTTATGGTTGCTGACCTTCGCCGCAGAAGCGCATGGCGGCGAACGAGGTGGGTAGGTGGTATATTCCTTGGGGCAGGGGGATTCCAGTTATATGACGGCATCGTTCAACATAAACAAATGGAGCTGCATCAGATTCGCTACAACGTGAACATCTTACCCTACGACCTGGTTTGGAACATATCTGCCGTTGTAATGATTGTAGTGGGCTTCATTCTCCTGATTCGCACACGAAGTCAATCAAAACAAGCAGGCACTATTGCCGAAAATGCATATGAATAATTACCTCAAATACGGTACTGGGAGCTACATTCATCACACGTAAGGAATTTTGCCCCAGCTTATCTTATCATTACCGTTTGTGATGGTATTGATTGCTTATCTTGTTGCGGTTGTTACATCCAATCGTCGAAACAAGTTATGCCCAATGTACCGTACCGCCTTCTGGGTAACCGGTGTTTTCTGCGCCGTCGCTGCTGTTGCAGGGCCTCTAGCTGATCGCGCGCGCATGGATTTCACAACCCATATGCTCGGTCATCTGTTCCTTGGCATGGCGGCTCCACTTCTTATGGTGCTAGCTGCCCCGGTGACTCTTATATTACGGTCTCTCAACGTAAGTTCGGCACGCCGCTTTTCGCTCTTCTTAAGAAGCTGGCCCATACGAATTATTAGTGACCCTATTGTTGCCTCCACCCTCAATGTCGGGGGGCTATGGGTACTTTACACAACCAACTTATATACGGCGATGCAGCAAAACATGCTTCTGCATATGGCAGTGCAAATTCATGTATTCTTTGCCGGTTACCTTTTCACGGTGTCTATGATCTCTATTGATCCGACACCGCACCGGACGAGCTTCGTTTACCGTGCCGTCGTACTAGTTACGGCATTGGCCGGTCACGGTATCCTCTCCAAGACGATTTATGCCAAGCCGCCTGCCTGCGTTCCTGCAGCCGAGGCGGAAACAGGCGGCATGCTAATGTATTACGGTGGCGATGCCATTGAGCTTCTTTTTATCTTTATTCTTTGTTTGCAATGGTTCATAGCCACCAGGCCTCGAGCTAAAGTTGACCGTGGGTAGCATATTGGGTCAATAAATAATGGCAGGCACCCTAAGGTTCCTGCCTGCAAAATTAGTTACAAGCGATAAAGTTTGCGGTACCCCAGTTCCTTTGAGATGAGATGAGCATATTTTTTAAGATAAAAGCTGATTTTCTCAATATTTTCAGATGTAAACCGCTGCGTCGGGCCTGCACAGTTCAGAGAGCCGATAACCGTATTCTCGTAAGAGAAGATCGGAGCTCCGATGCCTGTCGTTCCTTCGGTAGCCTCTCCCGAGGTTACGGCATAGCCCTGTTCACGTATCTGTTCCAGTTCTTTGTCTATAAACTCGCGGGTCAGCGGTTTCAAGGACGAGACGGAAGACCAGTCCACATCCGCTAATATTCTCTCTCTTGTTTTTTGCGGCAGGTAAGCCAGTATAACCCGGTTTGATGCGCCGATAAACAGCGGCAGCCTTAACCCTATCGGCTCGGATATTTTCAGGGCTTGGGAGGAATCGATGCTGTCAATATAGACACCTTCCATATTTTCCCTCATGGCCAAATAGACGGTTTCTTTCGTTTGTTTCGACAGTTCCTCCATGAACGGTCTGGCGGTTGATCTCAGCATTAAACTGTCTTGCATTAGGAACCCGTACTTCATCATGCATAAACCGAGTTTATACTTTCGGGTCTTGTTATTTTGCGAAACAAATCCATGCTGAGATAAAGAAACCAAGATTCGGTGCACGCTCTGAACCGGCATCTCAAGCTCCCTGCTGATTTCGGTGACACTTACCTCCTTTTCATTCCCCTGCGGCACCAGAATGTCTAAAATATTAATCGCTTTAGAAATGACAGACATGATCCTCATCCACCCATCGCGTTATATTTTATGACCATTTATCTGTAATTACGAAAAAAATAAAACAATTCAAAAATTTATGTTACGTTTTTTAACATATCTATGTAATACTATTATGAAATATTGGCATGAATTTAACTATCACCCGAACGGGTGATTTTTATCACACCGGTAAGTAGACATTCCAATAAAGTCAAATGGCCGGACAAGGAAGCTATTCCCCTTGACCGGCCATTTGGTGCATTTAAGATGAATGATTCGAGTCCAAATTCAAATCTTGCTCCAAAAGGAAAGCTGGCGCTTATTGAGCGCCAGCCAGTTTAACGATCCTGTTACTTAAAGGGAAATCGTCGTATAGATGCCCATACCAAGAACAACTAATGAAACTCCGGTACAAAGATACGAATGATGCCTGCTGCCCTCCCGTTTTTTCCATGCCATCGCCAGCTGCCTGACGGCAAGATACATACTGATCAAATTCGCGATTACGAGCGCAAGCATGAGCAGTGTCATCACACTGGAGCCGCTCCCCGACAGATCATGGTGATGCGAATGCATTTTAGAAGCGGCACCCATCAGGAAAGGGGTCGACAGCCAGTGAATGAGATGCAGAAGCAGAACCGCCAGCAGGGAAACAACGGAAAGAGCGGAATATTTCGATTGCTTACCCATGGAACTCATTTTCTGTATCATCACATGAACACTCCTCTACGTTCAGCTGTGGCAGCCGCTCTCTTTGACCGCGCTGCTGCAGCTGTTTTTCTTTGGTGAAGGGGGGAGGTCAATCGCCGGGTTCTGATTGAAGAAGCTGACCGGCTTCAGCATAAAGCCGATGTAGGCGGCTGGCATGACCGGCCAATCCTCCGGACGCGGAACGTGGGTATGACCCATCGTGTACCAAACGACAATATCTGTATTGGCAACCGAACGATCCTGTTCCGCCCATACCGAGAGGCCGTCTCCGCCGATGTGCTGATTCGGGTATTTGCCGGATGCGTACAGCTCATCCTCGTTATACGGCGTCACCCACAGGTGATGCTTGATGAAGCCGGCGCGCTTGATCAAGCTGGAGTTGTCGGAAGCGAACGGGAAGCAGTTCTCGCCCGTCACGATTTTATAGCCTACCGATTGGCCCAGCTCATTCTTCACGTTGTCATTCACGATCTTCCAGTAGCGGGCCGTTTCCAGCTTAATATCGCGAATGGCCTGCTGTTCCGTCTCCAGCAGAGTCGATTTCGCATAGAATCCGCTCTCGCGCGGATTGCCTTCGCCGAGCTCTTCCGGTACGACGTTGACTTCATAGACGGAATTCTCGTTACCGTCGATTTGCATATCCATACGCACGTTGAAGAAGTGCTGGTGGTTCGGAGCGTACAGGTCCGGACCGACCAAATTGCCGTATTTCGGCGTTTCGCCGGGATGAAGACCTGCTGTGGACAGAATGCCTGTCAGCTTCACTTCAAATTGAATATTGCCGTCCTGGTACAAATACCAGAAGAAACCATACTCGTAGTTGGCTACCGTCGAAACGGACGAGACAACCATCCGCCGCGAGCGTCTGACTTCAACATCGTTTGTCCGCCAGTCTGTATGCTTCCACAGGATGCCGTAGTCTTCCTCATGCATACAAATCGCGTTTTTAATCGTCATGAGCTCGCCCTTGCTGTTAGTCATGACGGCATCGAAATACTTGATATAACCGACGCAGTCGCAGCCGAGCTCCAGACTGTTCGCCAGCTGGCCGATGCCGTATTCCCCGCTGTCAAAAGCGTTTTTCCGGTTTTGGATCGGACCCGGATCTCCGTAAGGAACGACCATCTCGGACAGTGCCCCGCGGTACATGACCGGACGTTCCTGCCCACCGTCATTATATGAAACGGTATGCAGCGTTAATCCTTCTCTTGCGTTGAAGCCAATGCGGAACTTCCAGTTTTGCCACTCCACCTCATGTCCGTTGACGGTGAAGCTCGGTCCTTCCGGCTGCGTAATTTCAACCGGTTTGATGCCGGTGCGCAGCGGGCCAACCCGATCCGGCGTATAATTGAATTCTTTCGAAGGGATTTTCGTATATTCATATTCTTCCACGCGCAAAACTTCCATTTTGTTCAGATCGACGATCGGAACGAGGGGCAGCGGGCGGGCATAGCCGTTGTCCTTCTCGTCGCTGCGCAGGAAAATAAGCGGGCGGGCCAAGCGGACGTTCGCATCCTCTTCCGTTCCCCAATTGCCCGGCGACCAAAGATCAACCATCACAAGCTCCGGTGTATCGATTCCGAGACGTTGCAGCGCTGCCAGGAAGGTCGCATCCTTTTTCACGATTTCTTCGCATTCCACCTGCTCGTCAAGCATGATCGTCGGCTGAACGCCGGGAACATGCGTCCATGAAACCACTTTCTGTTCATTCAGCGAAACGACGGCTTCATAAGTGGCGTTATCTTGCTTGTTCAGAATAATAATGAACGCTTGGCGGTCGAAAGCTTGCGTACCGTCAAAGCTGAGCACGACTTCCTTCTTCGGCTCTTTCAACATGACCGAGACAAACCGGTCGGCATCGCCCAGTTGTTTCTCTACCTTCAAAATTTGTACGGCTGCCAAAATTTCTTCTTTGCTAAGCGGCTCAAGTGGATGGTTTCCGAGCTTGACGGTGATCTGCTCCATGTTGGTTCCCCTCACTTTTTCGAAATAGGATGTTGCTATAGCTAAATAGTAGCTCGTAAACCGGCAGTGCCATACCTCGGTTTCCTGTATAACGGGAAAACCATATTTTTTTGTCGCTGCCGATTTTTGACCCTTTTCTCGAATAATGAGATTTTCCGATACGTCCAATCTGTTAATCAGCGATAATGACGTCATAGACCTGATTATCTGGGAGGGAGCTTTGGCTTATGAAATTGCTTACGATCATTATCCGTCCGGAAAAACTGAGCAGCGTAACCGCTGCGCTTCATGAGCTCGGCATAAAAGGAATGACGATCAGCGACGTGCGCGGGCAAGGGATTCAAAAAGGGGTAAAAACCGTGTACCGGGGCGTTGAATATCAAACCGACTTTATCATGAAAAATAAGATTGAAATTGTCATTCGCGATGACATCTACGAACAAACGGTGGAAGCAGTCATGGAAGCCGCACGTACCGGTCAAGTCGGCGACGGAAAAATTTTCACGACCGATATATCGGATGTGATCCGAATCCGTACAGGAGAGCATGGAAAAGACGCGCTTGGACAGTAGCAGAAAAATGGTAAACCAAAAAGCCTTGACCAGGATCGTTCCTGTCAAGGCTTCTTCACGCTATTACAACCGGATCGATACCCGATTCGATTTCGCTCTCGAGACGCACGTAATCATCGCATTGCGTTTCTTCTTCTCCTGCTCGGAGAGGAAAAAATCGCGGTGATCCACCTCTCCTTCCTCCACTTCCACCTCGCAGCTGCCGCATCCCCCGATTTTGCAGGAATAAGGAGCTTCGATTCCTTTTTCCAGAAGAACATCCAGCAGACTCCGGTCTTCGGGCACTTGCAGCACGATGTTGCTGCCGGTTAACTCCACCTCGAACGGATGACAAGGACCTTGGTTCGGAGGCGTAAACAGCTCGAAATGAATGCTGGACGGAGGATACCCATAGCTCTGCGCCGCCTGTCTGAATTGGGTAATCATCGCTTCCGGACCGCAGAAATAAACGTGAGATCCGATCGGCTGATTCCACATGACCATCGTAGGCATCCGCTTCGATTCACTTGAAAAATAAAAATGGGCTTGTTCCCCGTAATGGGATTGAATAAAAGAATAAAACGGACAGTATTGTTCGGAAGCGGCTGCATAATGAAGCTCGAACGATTTCCCGGCCGCCTTCATTTCCGCCATCATCGCCATAAATGGGGTAATCCCGATGCCCGCTGCAATAAAAATATGATGCCTCGCCTCGAAGCTGACGGGCAAATGATTTTTCGGATGGCTGATCTCGAGTTCATCTCCGGCTTTCACCTGGGTATGCCAGAACTCCGACCCGCCTCGTGACTGTTGGCTAAGCCTGACGGCAATCGTGTAGGAGTCTCTATCCCTCGGATTGCCGGCCAGCGAATAATGCCTCTCCAGAAATTCATCCTGCTTCTGCAAATAAGTCGTAATATGGGCGCCGGCTGAATACCATGGAAGCCGCCCCGTTAGCGGAACCAGCTTGAAGCGTTTCACTAGCGGCGTCTCCTGTACCGCTTCCGTAACCTTTACTTTAATGTTGGCGTTATGCATCCAAGTGACACTCCTTACTCGTTGACGTTAACATAACCCATGAACGCCTCCAGCCGCGGCGAATAATGATTGGAAATAAGAAGCGGACTGCCGCAGCGTACGCAATCCATCTCACTCCCGTTCGGTTTAGGCTGCATTTCATAACAATGAGCGCAAAATACACGTTCCTCTTTTTCGCCAATACCAATCCCTTGAAATTCCTCGTTCGCGTAGCCGCTCTGACGGGCGATCCGTTTAATGCGGGAGAAATCACGCCAGTCGCAGAAGGCCATAATCCGGGTTCCAATCGTTTGCTCCTTAATGGCTGCGGCGATGCCTTGTTCCCCGCCGCCTCGAATCGAACGGATTGAAAAATCCATCCTTTTGATGTAGTTTCGTAATGCGTTCGAGGCAGCTTTATCGCTTGCGTTCATACGGAAGACTTCAATTTGTGCCCCTGATCTCGCCAGCCCCAAAAGAGACGGCAATGCCGGCAGAACACCGGAATCGTCGATAAACAACAGCTGTTTCCTGCCCTCCAGTGCAACCGTTTGATCAGGCTGTTGCATGCGAAGTGTACCGGATTTCGTATCCGTGATGATAGGCCTCACATTGTCCGGGCATAATCGGATATCCACGTAAAGTTTTAGTTGCCGATTGAAGTCTGTACCCAGCTTGAGGAATGAAACGGGAATACCCAGCCGCTGTTCATTTAACCAGATGCCGCTTGATATCAATCCCACCGGCTCCGCTAAACTCCCTTCCAAAATCTCGGCATTAATCATGTAAAATGCTTTCCCTAACGTCTCTCCCTGCAATATTCCGCATTTGATTTCTTCCAAGCCTGCTCCCCCTAACGTCGCCGGGTCTAATCAAATATGCCGTTTCAGATACTCAATCAATAATGGTTTATAGGAAATAAACCCTTTATAATCCGCCAGCGGATCGGGCAAATCTTCCAGCACCTTGCAAAACCGCTCCGCCCAAACCTGATTGCGGATCAACTCCTGAAATGGCAGCAGATGGGTATGTATGCTGAATAATATCCCATTGCTGCCAGGGATCCGGAACAGCCGCTGGTCTTCGGAGCGCAGGTGCATGATCTCGCCGACATTGTCCAGGTTCAGTCCGAATTTTTCCCGCCCCCATTCCCCGAACGCTTCCGGAGACGTATCCAATCTCGGTCCAACGTTCAACGTCCAATTGATCCGCGTCCAAGGCTTGCCCGCTTCCATTCGCAGCAGGAAGCCGAGCACCTTCTCCGCAAGCCCGCTGTCCGAGTAAATCGGTACCGGGGAATGGAATTGCAAATAGGTCATGCCGAGATCAAACGCCAGCGACCAGTTAGCCGGGAAGCACAACTGACCTGCGTCCATATACAAATCCCCGTCTCTTTGCTGCAGGTAGATCAGGTCCTCTTGGATATGTCTGCCGATAAAATCCAGCGGTTCATACGGGAGCGTAGAAGGGTCTCCAAAAACGAACGTGCATGTTTCATCCAGCAGCCGATTGTAAAACGTCCATTGATCCCCTTTCATATCGAGCGAAAAATAATCGGCGTGCACCGAAGCTAGCTCCTTCATCAGCATGGACATGATTTCCCACTGCGCCTCGAGCGTATGAGGGGCGGCCTGAAACGTGCGTTCGGGATAACGGTCCAGCAGCTTTCGTTTCTCTTCGATTTCTTCATAATACTCGGGTGTGATATCGGTGCAAACCGGTGGCGTGAGCGCCCTGGAATTGTTGGAGTACCGGTACGAGTCGCCTTGAAATGGAAATGGGAAGCGTTCCAGCAACGGGGCTGCTTTTATTTCCGTCCGGTGCAATTGCAATTTGTCCATGTCTGATCTCTCCCTTCAATGAAAAGCGGCCCCGCATATAAAAGAATGCCTGAGCGTCCTTGAATATTTGGAGCCGCTGCAATCATCGTTGCTGCTTACAGGAAAACATCCGCCGGCAGCCGATGGGCGAAGTAAACCGCTTCGCCGTCGCTTTCGCCGTCAAAAATCACCTTTGTCGTCGGAGTAAATACGAGGATGTCGCCCGCTTCGGCTACATACTTCACATTCTGTTCGTCCCGAATCACGATTTTGCCGAAAACAACGACTTTCACTTCCAGAAACGTGTATTCGAATTCAAAATCGACGGATGGACGCATCACGAAACGCCCGGCCGAAAGCGGATTGCTGTCCGCTGTAATCGGTATATCTTTAATTTGGCTGTCCAAAGTAGGCAGGCCCAGCAATCCGTTCAACTCTTTCAGAGGCGTCGTGCCAGCTTTTATTAATACAACGCCAGGCTTTTGGCTTACATATTCATAGGATGCAGTATTAGACATAACTTCAGGTACCTCCCGATTCAAATTGGTGTGATGAAACAAGTCATCGAGCCGTCAATCTCACAAGCATGCCGGCTTAAGCTTCGCCTACTTTACGCAATCCGCAGAAAAATCCGATTCCGTAATCCGGCGAGTCGAACGTAATCCGGCTGCCTTTTTCAAAGTAGAGCACATCGCCGGGAACGACATTTACGGTTTTGCCCGTTTCATCGGTAATCGTCATTTCGCCTTCCACAATGATTTTCATTTCATCGTAGGTATAGGTGTACGAAAGCGGCTTTGACTTTTCCATACGGAAGAATCCGCTTGTAATCGTTTTTTCCTGATCGCTCGAACTGAGCACGTCCCCCAGAAACGCCTTCGTATCCGGAACCCCCATCGTAGGAAAATCCATTTTGATCGCTTTGTTGACCACTTGCATCGGCATCGCAGTTCCTCCTCCATTCGTGATATATGATGTGACTGAATCTAACGACATCATCACATATACAACCGGTCAACGAAACGGCACTCTCCCGAATAGCGGGAATGAGTTCGAATTGTAAGAACATAAAAAGCGCCCTGCACGGGCGCTCTCAGGCAATCATATGAAAAACAATTCCGGCGTAACTGCCGGCACTATGAATATGTGCGAAATCTCCATTCCTGCTCGAACCGCTTGATGGTTTAAGAATAGCTGGATGGATGGCGGTTGAACAATGTCCTTAAAAAATAAACCGGCAGCACCCCGGCGGCAATGACGGCCAGCAAAAACCAGCTTAACGTATTCGCCGGATCCGTCGCTTTATAAAGCCAGACCAGCAATCCGACGCTGGCGATTCTGCCGACGCTTAATGCCAATTCCCTCCATACCATCAGCTCGACGCGGATTTGTCCTTTCAGATCGTGCCGGCTGACGGCGTTATACGAGATAGTAAAGAAAGGCGCGTTGAACATCGGCTTGCTGACGGCGTCGAGTACCGCGAACAGCATCAGCGTCCACGGGTTCAAATGCACCGTAATTCCGATCAGCGACAAGCTTAACAATGTAGTCCCCCACGTGAGGAAAAGCCATCTGTGCCGTTCCTGCCCATACCTGCCGATCAGATAAAAGACGACAACGGAAAGAAATGTCGTAACGAAGGCGTAATTGCCTGTCGTATTCTCGCTTCCGGTCGCCATATAAATCCACAGCCAAATGACGATCGACAGCACGCCTTCACGGAACGAGATAAAAACGAACGCCCACGAGATTTGCCGCCATTCGCGCTGTTTCTTCCAAACGCCGAGCATCCGGCGCCATTCGAAAGCTCCCGGCACGGAATCGGCCGGCAGCAGAAAAGAAGCGAGCAGCGACAGCAGGAAGCATAGAAACGCCGCCACAAAAATGGTCGTATAGCCGGCAAAGCCGGGCATAACCGCAACGACCCAGCCGGCGAGCAGCGGACCGAACATGCCGCTGAGCGAGCCGAAGATGCCGTTCAAGCCGTTAAACCAGTCGCGGTTTGCTGGACGGGTAACATCGACGGTCAGCACATTGGCGGCAAGCCAGTAAAAGCCTGAACCGACTCCATACAAGACGCCAAGCGCCTCCAGCCAATTTGCGGAACGTTCTCCCAACCCGAGAACCGCTACATAAAACAGCACCTGCAGCAGACTGCCGATCCACAACGCCTTGCTGCGCGCCGCTTTTTTGCTGAGCCAGCCCGCCGCAGCAAAAGCAGGCAGCCAAGCCAAATACGAAATCCAATTGAACATCAGTGTCTCGGAGACGTCCTGCGTAATTTTGAGCCAATACACATTAATGAAAATATTGGAGAGACTGTTTCCAAGCGAATTGAACCCGATAATCCACAGCAGCACTTTCGCCGCCTTTGGCAGCATGGGACGGTTTATCGCCGCAGTCTCCGTATGCAGATTCACTGGCCTTCTCCCGCTTTCCCGCTTCCGCGCAAGTAAATCGGGTTCGTCAGGCAGGTCATGATCGTCTTGTCCATCTCTGGAATGTAGCGGCGCGCTTCTACCCTGTAAAATAACCGGTCCGCCGCTGCGGCACATGTTAACTCAGCATTTCCGTCCACAATCCATTCCTGTTCCAAACCGCAGTCGGACCATAGGCTGACCCGGTCGTTGTTCGCGCGATGCACCTCCAGCGTCAGTTCAATGTGCTCCAATCCGTCCATTTCGATCTCGTCTCCGATCCGGCTGGAACCGGAAGCGAGCGTAATGAACGTATCATCCGGATCGCAGGAAAGGACAACCCGCCCCGTCCGGACCGCAGTCAAAACATCGTCGACGGTCTCGGCTTCCACCCATACATGCGTTGTCGGCCTGCCGTGCCGAACAAACAGATCCGGTCTGTGCGTATCGCTGCCGCCGATTGCCGGAAGCCTGCGCCCTTCACACAATTGCTTATGCCACCAGCCGACGGCAGCCTCATTAAGCGGACGCCAGGGACCGTTCCATACCTCAACCGCATCAAAAGAAACATCAAAACCAAGTTCCCAAGGACAATCCGGACAAAAGGGGTGGTTGAGCGATACCAGACCGCCACGGCCGGCTGCTTTTTGCAGTACATTTGAGCCATGGTCCGGCGTCAAAACCCGGAAATCGTCCAGCGCATCGGGGTGTCCCAATATATTGGCATGTCCTTTGTAGCTCGTTAGCTCGACGCCGGGAATGAGCAGCAGCTGATCATCGGAATTGGCTGCCGTCTTGTTTTGGGACGCTGTATTATGATCGGTAAGCGCGATAAACGACAGCCCCCTTTCCTTGCATATTTCAATTACTTCCGCAATCGTATAAGATCCGTCACTGTGCAGGCTGTGCATATGCAGATCGCCCTTCATCCAGCGGCCATGTTTTGTCGTCAGCTCAATCTCAATCGTCACGGTGCAGCCATCATCCGGAACCCGATACGCGCCAAGAAGGACGTACCAGGTCCCTTCCGTGATCGGACCGGCCAAATAGCCGGGCGTCGCTTTCTCCAGCGCGACAAAAAATTCGTCCCGGGCTCCGCCGCTCCAACCTGCAATGCGCTCCGGCGACCGTAAACCGATATCGATGACGGCTCTGCCGTCCGGATTATCGTAACGGTAACGAACCTCGATCCGTTCGATTTCGCCATTAACCTCAAACGGCACTTCAAGATAGGTTTGCTCTTCATGTTTGCCTATCATCCGCTGAATCTTCATTTCGATCAACCTCTCTATTCTTTACTGGCTCCGAGCATGATGCCTTTCATAAAAAACTTTTGAACAAACGGATAAATAGCGATGAGCGGAATAATAGCGATGATGATGCCCGCCATCTTCACATTAGTCGTCAGCAGATAGGTGCCCGAAGTCGAATTGGCATCGATAATCATCGACTTAAGGGCGACCTGAAGCGTATATTTCGTACTGTCATTAATGAAAAGCACCGGCGCCGTAAACATGTTCCAACGGCCCACGAATTCAAACAGCGTCACGGTCGCCAAGCCGGGCGTCGCCAGACGCATGTACATCGTACTAAAGATGCGGAGCTCCCCCGCGCCGTCCATTTTGGCCGATTCCGCCATTTCGTAAGGCACGCCCAGGAAAAAATTCCGCATGAGCAAAATGGAAAATCCGGATACGAGGCCCGACAAGACGAGCACGGTAAGCGTATTGAGAAGATGCAAATCTTTGTTGACGACATAAAGTGGAATCATAATCGCCTCTTGGGGAATCATCATCGTAATTAAGATGAACGTGACCATCAATTTTTTTCCCGGGAGAAAAGGATGCATCAGCACATAACCGGCGAAGCTGGAGAGCAGAACGTGCAGCACCGTCCCGATTCCGGTGACGATGACGCTGTTCAGAAACGGCTTCCAAATATCAAGGCTGTTCCAGACAATGGCAAAGCCTTCGGCGCTGAATTGTTTGGGGAACAAAATGATGTCGGGCTGCATGGAAGAAACGCCTGAAGAGAAGGCCAGCGCGATTACATTCAGGAACGGAATGATCATCGTTAACATAAGGAACAGCAGAAAGAGCAGGTTGAGCGTATCAAAGAGCTTGTTCAACGCCCCTTGACGGTCGTATCGTATTCGATTCATCGTTTACACCTCGTCAAAACGCGTTAATTTCCGGACGATCAAAGTGAGAATGAGCGTAAACAGCACAACGAAAAAGCTTGCGGCGGCTGCAGTCCCGATCTGCAGATCCATAATGCCCTTTTGATAGGTGTACATCATCAGCACATCCACTTTGGACGCAGTCGAGGGGTTGCGGAAAATAAATACTTGGTCAAAGATACGCAAAATCCCGAGCGTGTTCAGCAAAAAAATCACTTTCATCGTATTGGCGAGCTGCGGCAGCGTCACATTCCGAACCTGCTGCCAGCGCGAGGCGCCGTCCATCCGCGCAGCTTCGTAAAGCGAGGGGTTAATCGAAACGATGCCCGCCAGAAACAGAATGCACGTATACCCCATATCTTTCCATGTGGCGACTCCGATCATGACCCACCTTGCCCAGAAGGAATCGGCCAGGAAATGGACCGGCTGCAGCTGGATCGTTCTGGAAAGAAGCTGATTCACAAGACCGATATCAGGCGAGAGCAGAAAAATCCACATCCCCCCTATAACCACCCATGAGAGCAGGTGAGGGATATACAAAATCATTTGCGCCGCTTTTTTGAACCAGACGTTTAGCACTTCGTTTAAGGACAGCGCGATGATGAGCGGAGCGATAAAGCCGAACAGCAATATTCCGACGCTAATCACGAGCGTGTTGACGAACGATTGCCAGAAGATCGGGTCGTGCACAACTTTAATATAGTTATCCAATCCGATATAGGGCCTGTTGCCCATCAGCCGATAATCCTGAAAGCTGATTTGCAGCCCTTTGAACAGCGGATAATACGAATAAACGAGAAAATAAATGACGATGGGCAGCATCATCAAATATAAAGCGGCGTATTTCCGAAACACTTTCATCCGATTCGTTCACGTCCTATCCGGTTTGAAACTTTATACTTTCTCACCTTTGGAAAAGAAAGCCAAACGGAAATGTCCGTTTGGCTCCGTCACGTCTCAAGCGAGAGCTACTCGTCGATCAAATTGGCCGCTTTCAGCTCTTTTTGCATGCTTTGAACGGCATCCTTCGCGGGCATTTGTCCGGACATCGCCTTCAGCGCATAGTTTTGAACGATTTTTTCCGCGTCTGCCCATCCCGGCAGCGACAGCTCAAGCGTCGCGTATTGCGTTGCAATGGACTGCGCATCCTCAACGCCGGGCAGCTTGCCGAAAGGCGCTTTCACGTTTTGGTTGTACCAGAACGGAATGCCGTGGTCCATATTGTGCTCTTTGCCGGTTTTCGTCAGGACGAAGCTGCCGTTCTCCTTCGTGTAATCGACGCCTTCGATACCGAGGCTTCCGAGCGTAATGCCTTCTTCCGAATGCCAGAATTCCAGAAACTTCTTCGCGGCATCGGGATTTTCCGCATTGACCGGAACGATCCAGAAGTCCGGATCGCCGCGCCGCATAAGACGATTGCCCTCAGCGTCGGGAATGCCGGGGATGCCTTTGGCCTGGAACGTCGTGTTCGGGTCCTGTTCCTTGCGCAAGTTGTTGAACATGCCGACCCACGCATCCCAATACGTAACCATGCCGACACGGTCCGTCAGAAACAAATTGCGCATTTTTCCGGTATCATTCGTAATGAAGTTCGGGTCCATAATGCCTTCTTTCACCAGCTTCGCAAACCATTCATACATCGGAATAGCCGCATCGCTTGCATAAGGAATCGTCCGTTTGCCGTCCTTCATCACATAGCGGTATTTGAGTCCCGCCGCGCTCATAAAGCCTTGAATGTCGTACAATCCGGAGGTGGAAAGTCCGTACGTGTCATTTTTGCCGTTGCCGTCCGGGTCCTTCTCCTTGAACGCCTTCAGCACGTTATAGAACTCGTCCAGCGTTGCCGGTTCCTTGAGCTGCAGCTTGTCCAGCCAGTCCTTGCGGACGATCGGCATCGTGCCGCCTTGAAACTTCACGAATACGCCGTATACTTTGCCGTCTTCTCCCTTCAGCTGCTCCCATTCAATGGTCGGGATAACGGCCGGATCGGAGAGCACTTTCGAGGATTGGGCAAATTCCGTCATATCGGAGACGACGCCCTGCTTGATGAATTGGTTTAATTTGCCCAGGTCGCTCAATTCGATTAAATCGTATTTCTCTCCGGAGCTGAGCGCCGTCAGCACTTTTTGATCGTATTCGCTCGGCGGTCTTTCGACAGTTGCGTCAATACCGGTCAGCTTCTTGAGCGCCTCTTCGAACTGCTTGTTCTCTTCGGGCGTTTTACCCCCGACATTTCCCGCCAGCACGCGCAGCTTCATTCCTTCCGAGCTGCTGTCCGTACTGTTGTTCGTGCCGCTGTTCTTGCTGCTGTCCGGGGTTTTGCTCTCAGCTGTCTGCTGCTGAGTCGTGCTGCTTCCTTGTGCCGTGTTGTTGCCGCCGTTGCCGGATTGGCCGCACGCAGATAAAAGCAAGCTTCCTGAAATCGCCAGCACGGAGAGAGTTGCCAATGTTTTTTTCATGAATATTGCCTCCTTTTATAGTTCCGGCGGTTTCGAGCAGGACCCGCGCATCACCAGTTCCGCTGGTACCAGCGTACGCTTGGCTGTTCTGCTCTTGGACGCCAGTTGTTCAATAAGCATTGCGGCCGCTTCTTCGCCCAGCTGCTCCGCATTTAAGCGAACGCCGGTAAGCGGCGGGTTGAATTCCGGCGAAAACACGGAGTCATCGCTGAACGCAAATACGGACAATTGTTCCGGAATGCGCAGATTCAGCTTTTCAGCCGCCTTGTAAATTCCTAAAGCCATCGTGTCCGTATCGGCGATGACGGCGGTGATGTCCGGGTTCGCCTTCAGCATGGAAAGGGTCGTTTCATAGCCAAACGAATACGATGAGGAGATTTGATCCGGTTTATGTACGATCCACTCCGGTGAAGTTGCCAAACCGGCGTCCTGGAAAGCGCGCAGGAAGCCGAGCCCCCGGTCTTCTGCGACAGTGCGTCCCTCGGGCGCATTCAAAAATAAAATACGGCGGTGACCGAGGGAGATGAGATGCCGGGACACCTGCTCCGCGATCCCCGTATTGTCATTGTCCACATAAGAGACACGGGTATCGTATTCCTTATGCGGTCTTCCGACGATCACGATCGGCACCTCATTGTGCAGCCTATCGGTTATTCGCAGATCTCCAACGGCCGGATCGAGTAAGATTTCACCGTCAACGGGGTCGGAAGACAAGTTTTCAACCTGATTGGAATAAGACGACGAAAGGGTGTTGACGAGCAGTCTGTAGCCCTGATCGAAGCAAACCCGCAGCACGCCGTTCAGCAATGACAAATGAAATTGACTGAACTTGAACTGTTCGCCCGGAATGTTCAAGCCGATGATGCGGGTTGTCTTATTGACCAAGCTCCGCGCCCAATAGTTCGGTTTATAATTCAATTGTTTGGCGATGTTCAGCACATGCTCACTGACCTCTTTGCTGATCGGCCTTTTTTTGCTAAACACATTGGATACGGTTCCTTTGGATACGCCTGCCGCCTTCGCGACGTCATCAATCGTTGCCATTCTCTCGTCGTCCTCGCTTTCACCTTCAATCCGATTAGAGATCGTTCTCTTTTCAAGAAGTAACATTAAACCGGTTTTGTAAAAGCAGTGTTAGATCAAAACGAATCTTTTGTAAACCGGATATAATAGGCATAAAATCACCGTTTCCACGCCAATTAACGAACGTAAGTTCGTTAAACCGTTTTGATAAAACCTGTCATTTCTCTCATTAAGATGAGTTAGAATCAGTCATAGAGTAAGCCGGATTTTGCATGAAACGGCAGGTACAAATAAAATAGCGCAGCAGCTGGAAGGGCTGTATACGGCAAGTGCGGTGGTGGGTAGTGAAATGACAGAGCGGATATTCGCAAAACATGATTTAATTTGTGTACATCATGTGCTAATATAACACTTAAAGTGACCTTACTTAACAGTTACTCGGTGAATTTATCAACAGGGAGGGTCTACCGTGGCAGTTACGATCAGGGAAATCATACAAGATCCAGATAAAATCGGAGTGTTGAAAGCAGGACAAAATGGGATTAACCGAATTGTGCAATCGGTAACTGTTATGGATGCTCCGGATATAATAAACTGGGTCAGATCAAATCAAATCTTATTAACAACAGGTTATGTAATCAAAGATGATATTACTGCGCAAAAAAAACTGATAACGGATTTGGCCAATCTCGGTTGTGCCGGAATCGCAATTAAAACGAAACGCTTTCTTATGGAAATTAATCCTAGCATAATTGAATTAGCCGATAAATTGAATTTTCCAATCATTGAGCTGCCTGTGGACAGTCATTTTGCCGATGTCATGAATTGCGTCCTGTCTAAAATTTTATATCCTCGCAACGATAATTTGCAGCATACACGCAATGTACATCATCAATTAACGAAACTGATCCTGAATGGTTCCGATTTTTCTGCGATCGCAAACAAGCTGGAGGGCTTACTTTGTACCGGGGTTATTTTTTTGGACGCAAAAGGTGTTGTTATCGCGCACTCCAATCGGATTAAAAAATATTACAACTCAATCATTCCGCTTATACAGCAGTATGTTTCAAATATTCCTCTAAAACATAACATAATCCATACGAATAATCTTGTTGTAAACGGCAATTCACTTCGGATTATCGCGTACCCGGTATATATCCGAAAAAGGATTAAAAACTTCATCATTCTTACTGAAACGACTGAAAACTTCGTTGAACATTACCTTACCATACTGGAGCAAGTATCCACGATGTTAGGTTTCGAACAAATTAAAAATGAAGCAATTATTGAAAATGAAAAGAAAAAACAACTTGATTTTTTTTCACACCTTCTTGAGAAGAACACCTTATCGAATGAAGAAATCCTGCTTGGAAAAACTTATGGATTAATTGATTCTCCTTATACTTGTGTTATTGTTCAACCACCAGATAAGATATTCGGGAAAAATTCTCAACATTTGTTGCGAGATCAAATTGAGCAGAAGATCCTCCCCGCGTTTCCTAGTACAATCGTTATCCAAAATAGCGCCGAGTTTATTTTACTGATTCCCTGCCCGCAGCACTCATCCCGCGGCAAAGAAAATCACATCACAGCGAAATTGGAACAGTGCTTGGTTGAAATAACGATTTGGTTTGAAAAATACCAACTATTTCCATTCAAAATTGGCGTAGGAGGACGCTATCCGCTGCTCGCCGATCTTCCAAAATCGTTCAGAGAGGCAAAGGAATCTCTGGACGCGGGTTATCAAAGTAAAGCTTCTCCCAAAATCCGATATTATAAAACAAAGGAAGTCGTTGAACTGCTGCGATACATTCCCCAAGATAAAATAGATGAACTATATTCGAACACGCTCGGTAAATTGCATGTTCTTAAAGGACAAGATCGCGAGGAAACACTGCAAACTCTTTATATCTACCTGGAGAACAATTGCAATATTTCCGAAACTGCAAAACAGCTTTACGTTCATCGAAACACCGTTTTATACCGGATTGAGAAATGCGAAGAATTGTTGGATTCCAGTCTGAAAAACCCGGAAAAAAATTTGCTTCTGCGGCTTATGCTAAGAGCATCAGAGTTGTTTACGATCTCTTAAGAGGGATTTGACCCGCGCTCGCACTGATATTGCTACAGAAGCAGGTGGACAAATAGCGCCACCTGCTTCTGTAGATCTCCTAGTATATACATTGAGCAGCAGAAATCTTAAAGTTCGCCGGAGACTCTCAAGCTCAGCTCAAACTGCATTCTGCAAACGAATTCGCGCTTATGACCTGTCCGTTCTTGATCTGGATCAATTTCGCAACTATACTGATCCCTATTTCCACTGGCCCCTGCGAGCCAATGGATATCCCCGCCGGATATTGAAGCCATGGCGGCGAGTCGCAGCCGGCAAGAATTCTTCGGGTCCTTTCCTTCGAACCCACGATGCCCAAATACCGCAAGCAATAAGGAATTGCCAGCTGCAGAAATTGAAAATCCTTTTGATACTGGTGGCTCATGATGACCACATAATCCCTATCCGACAGCTTCAGTGCCGGAATGAGCCGATCGGGGAGACCGATATGAAGCTCCGCCATCGGAAATCGCTCATTCGTGCACAACCCCGTCCTCCAATCGGCGACGGCGACCCGAAAGCCCGTCTTAGCTGCCAAATCGGCCAGCGGCCGGGCATCGTTCCCCGCTCCAAAAATAATCAATCTGGGGCACGGGTCGAATACCGATTCGAAAATTTCGCCGGAGTCTCGCGCTCCGCTGTCCGAACAGCCTGCTGCCTCGTATGAAACGGACATTGGTGACTGCCGAAAGCAGCGGATCAGGCGAACACTCTCTCCGCTGTCCAACCGACGTTTTATTTCCTTCAATGCGTCGCGAAGCTCTCCGATAACGGGCTCAAGAAGAATGCGCATCATCCCCCCGCAGCCAAGTACCTCCCCCAAGACAGATCATCCGGGTCTCTGGAATCGTACACCGAGAATTGCGGCTTTCCGGTATGCAGTACATCTTGAACCCGTTCGATCAAATCCGCTTCCAAACAGCCGGGACTCAAGCTGCCCAGGGTGTCTCCGCCGGCCGACATCAACATGGACACGCCTTTCTTGCGGTAAGCGTGGCCTTCCACTTCCATAATGGTTGCCAGTACGAGCTGGCCGTCGATTTCATTCATATGGGAAAGAAGATCGTGCATGTCCATTAGCTCAGCTCCTTGACGATCCGATAACAATTAGAGTATTGCCGCTTGAAAACAATGGCTTGGAATGTCGAAGCTGCCAACCCCTAAGAAACGGCCGTCCAGCGAAAGACGGGCTGTATTGACGCGAACCGGAACATGTCCGTGCGCGGCTTTCTTGGCAACAAGACCGACAGTGAGGGCATTGCCGAAATCATTCGGTACCCATACGCCGGGCAGAGCGGCTGCCGCCGCGAGCGATATCCGATTCGAAGCCGCGAGCCACTCGCGCGTGCCGGACAGGCCAAAGGAAGGCCACAAGCCGGGCGCAAGCAGCGTGATGCGGCCGCCCCATCCGAAAGCTTCGATCACAGGACTATCCCCGATGACCGGGCCTGCGACCTCACCGGAACCATGTCCCGAACCGGAAGGGAGAGGTGCCGGTGCGGTAAACCAGCGGCCGGGCTTTGAGGAAACTTGAATCCCGATTTCCACTCCGTTGGCCGCGCATGCTGTCACAAGGCATTCCTCTTGTATATCTTCCATTACCTTCAAATACAATCGAGATACGCACATCGACAGGTTTAGAAAAAACAACGGATTGTTTTGCAGAAATCGAATGACCCC
Source organism: Paenibacillus beijingensis (assembly GCF_000961095.1). Lineage (NCBI taxonomy): Bacteria > Bacillati > Bacillota > Bacilli > Caryophanales > Paenibacillaceae > Paenibacillus > Paenibacillus beijingensis. The sequence goes on from NZ_CP011058.1 coordinate 257,605, forward strand.
TGCTTTCTGTTCACCGGGCCGATCAAGTTCCAGAATGGCGGGCGTCAGCTTGGCGGCCAGCAGGAGAGACGCCGCCTTCGAGCGCATGTGCAGCTCGTCTCCCATAAGCAAAGCCTCCTGGCACACCGGAAGCAGCTCGATGCTCCCTGCCGCCTGCAAAGCTTCAGACAACAGCGGAGCCAACACGCCGTTCATCCAATGAAGCCGGTCCGCAACATCCAGGCCCAATGAACCGAAGCGCACCGTTCTCCCGACGCCTTCATTTAACGGCGAGTAGACGACTTGCTTGGACCTTTCATCCTCGATTATCATAACGGGCATCGATTCGGAGACCATCCCGACCAGAGGGGCTACGATGTTCATCTCCCAGTTGGACCGCAAAGATATGCCGCTTCGTAAGAAGGAATGGTTGATGAGCCGATCCATTTCTTCCGATCGTTCGCGCCCGTCAAGCTCAACAAGCCGGGAAAGGTCCCTCGGATCTACCTTTCCTTCGTAACAGAGCAGGTCGATCAGGCCGTGCTTGTGCACCGTTAGCATGTCTTCCGCCTTCATGGGAGGGCCCGAATGACCGATCGTACCGCGCAGCTCCGGCACGGCCTGTCCGGCGGGAAGGATACCGACCCATCGAGGCTTCACCGCCTGTAGGCGTTCACTGATCTGTTGGCGGGCCGTACTCATCCGGCAAATTCCACCAAGTTCGATTCTTCATCCTCGGCAAGCTCGATGGCTTCGCCGGATTTGATGCAATATTTGGCCTTGAGTTTCTTGTCGCCCATTCTCGACGTTCCCCACGGATCCTTGTATTCGAACCTTCCGCTCTCAATGGCGAATACCGTAATATCCGCTTCTTTGCCCGTCTCCAGGTGGCCGATTTCATCAGATAGTCCGATGAGGGACGCTGGCTTCGCCGTCACCATATCGATAACGGTCGGCAGATCGAAGCCCAAGGCGAGCATCCGGGACATCGCTTTGTTCAATCCGTACGATACTTCCAAGCTGTGCGGCTTATTGAAAGGAGCATGCACGTCGCTGCTCAGCACAGTCGGAACGATACCCTGATCAAGCACCTTGTCCGCGATTTCGAAAGAGAAATGTTCGCCGTAGCCTACATCCAGCACGATGCCTCTTTCCAGCGCCTCGATAATTTCCGGATGAACTTTCCCGTTCCTCGCCAGAATGCCGCCTTCGTTTGCGGTAAAGCAGTGAGTCAGAATGTCGCCGCTGTCGAGAAGCTGTACCGCTTCGGGAAGCACCTCGTCCGGATTTGGAATTCGGTCTTCATCAAAAGTGAACAGCTTTCCGGTATGGACATAGCAGGGAACTTTCGTCGCTCTCGACGCTTTTTTGGCGAGCCGGAGCACTTCCAGCCCCCACCTGGAATAGCCGCCCATCTCCGCATGCGTCTTGATGCCGCGGATGATGTCGCGGTTCTCCTCGATTGTTTCGATCGTTACTCGGACATCGACCGACTGAGGGCCGTGAAGGGGAGGCAGCATGCTCCCTTTTATCGTGCCGACCGCGCCGATGTTGATAAACGAAAGGACGCGGGATTTCGACGTCTCGATCATATAATGCTTGAAGCCCGGAAACGTCAACGCTCCGCAGCTGCCCTGATCGACGACGGTCGTGACGCCCGTCAGCACCCCGACTTTGTCGGGGAACGTGCCGTAATCCGTATTGTAGGCATACCCGTGGATGTGCAGGTCGATAAAACCGGGGGAGACGTAACAATCTTTGGCATCGATGACGACCGTATCGGGACCGCTTTCAAGCGTTCCTCCGATTGCCGCGATTTTGCCGTTCTTGACGGCGATATCTCCAATGACGTCCAGTCCGTCGGATTTGCTCAGCAGTCGTCCGCCTTTGATAATCATATCGTACATGTGAAATCCTCCTCGGTTCGATAGTGAGATTTAAGATAGAATGAGATTCAGACGACCCGGCCCCGGTAAATCACGCATGTCGTGACCGGCATACGGCGCATGAGGTCCCACGGATCGGTGCCGTCAACGATAATCAAGCTGCATGGTTTGCCCGGCTCCAGACCGTAAATATCCTGGATTTGCAGCGTTTTGGCTGTCAATAGATCCATCATTTTCCACCTCGGAAAATGAACATCATGAAAGCTTGACAACGACACGTCCATTGATATAGCCCGCTTCCATATCCGCAAAGATTTCATTAATTTGCTCGATGGGTCGCTCGTTGACATGAACGCTGACTTTGCCTTCGCTGGCAAACTGCAGCGCCTCAATCAGGTCCTGCCGGATGCCGTCGGCGGAACCGACGATCCGGGTCTGGTTATGCACCATGTCGAAGATGGGCACGCTCAGGTCGTCCGAAGGAAGGCCGACCATGACGAGCGTTCCGCCTTTTCGAAGGGATCGGTAAGCCTGCTTATAAGCTTGCTGGCTTACCGCAACGCATACGGCCGCATGAACGCCGCCGAGCTCCTTTTTCATGTACGCGGCCGGATCCTCGGAGCGGCCATTTACGGCCAGATCCGCACCGAGTTCTCTCGCCAGCTCGATCTTCTCCTCGTGGATGTCGATACCGACGATTTTCAAGCCCATCGCTTTCCCGTATTGAACCGCCAGATGCCCGAGTCCCCCGAGCCCGAACACAGCCACCCACTCGCCCGGCTTCGCTCCAGACACTTTCATCGCCCTGTAGGTCGCTACGCCCGCGCAGAAGATCGGGGCCGCCTGTTCGTCACGAAGGTTATCCGGCACTTTCACCACATACCGGGCGTCCGCCTTCATGTATTCGGAGAACGCGCCGTTAACTGTAAAGCCGGTATTTTTCTGCAACTCGCAGAGCGTTTCCCGTCCCGTCAGACAATATTCGCAGTACCCGCAGCTGCTGTGAAGCCACGGAACGCCTACCCGGTCGCCGATCTTAATATTCGTGACGCCAGGCCCCACCTGTTCGACGATTCCCACGCCTTCATGACCGGGGATTAACGGCAAACCGTCTTCGACATGCCAGTCTCCCCGCGCGACATGCAGATCGGTATGACATACCCCGCACACATGGATGCGAATTAAACATTCGGAATACGCCAACGATTCCGGTTTGGGAACGTCGGTGATCTCCAGCGGTTTTCCGAATTCCGTGATGACAGCAGCTTTCATGGTTCCCCTCTTCCGCTCTACGGTGTCGTTGTTTCCTGCAGCATGACCGAGGCGCTCCGGTTCTTCTCAATCGATGCAAAGGCGTAGTAGAGCACTGCCGTCAGTCCGATGCCGATTACCCAACTGAAGTCCGCGCCGAAGGACATCTTAGCGAATGGGCCGGTATACAGCGGGGTGTTCGCATATAGAAGGGAGGCTACCGAACCGATGAACCAGCTGGCGAGCGCAGACCATCGGACGGCAGGAAGCGGATCATACAGCCGCTGGCCATTCATCAACTGATCTTTCTTGAAATAAAGCAGATCCATAATGGTGATGACCGTCCACGGTGTCATCCACAGAATAAGAGTAAGCATCCACTGGTGCATCACACCGCTTATCGCTTCGAAATAGATACTGAGAATGCAGATCACGAAGCCGATGAGTCCGTTGATGAGGCCCGCCCCCCATCTCGGCAGCTTGGCGCCCATGGCCAGAATCGACAATCCGCCGGACTCTACGTTCAGCACGTTCGTCGAAACCGTTCCAAGGAAGATCAGAATCAGAGCCGGAAGAACAAAGCCCGGTATCGTTTGGGATACCATGGCGGCAGGGTCAAGCCCTGTACCCATCGATTGCGCGATGGCTGCGCCGACGATTTCGAGCCAGACGGTTGCGACAAACATGCCCAAATAGGAAGCCCAGAACAGTTTGCCGTTTGACATGCTTCTCGGAACGTGACGGGAATAGTCGGCCGCCCACGTCGTCCAGGAAAGCGGCCAGCCGATGCCGGCCGCTGCGAAAATCAAGGCCATCATGCCGAACCGTTCTCCACCGGTCAGTTTCCCTTCCGTCATACTGACCGGATTGTCGAACGCGAACCAGGTCATCACGAGCATCATCAAGAACATGAGCGGCACAATGACCCGGTCGAACCGCTGAATAAGCCGGAAGCCGTAGACTGCAACCAGTACTTGTACCGCGAAGATGAACAGCGAAGACAAAAAATAGACGAAGAACGATTTCCCAATGCCAAGCTGATTCAAGATCTCGACCGCCACGTTAACCGCAAAATAAGTATTGATGCCCAGCCAGACGATCGTATTAATCAGCTGCAGCAACGTAATCGAAAGGGCGCCTTTTGTTCCAAAAGAATAGCGCGTGGACACCATGGCCGTGAGGCCCGTGTTCTTCCCCGGCAGCGTCGTGAGGGCAAAGAATACGGCGCCGACCAGATTGCCAAGTACCATCATCAGAATGGCGTCCCACAAGCTAAGTCCCAGTATGATCGGCAGCGCGCCGAGCGCCCAGTTCGTTACCGAAATATTCGCCCCCATCCAGATTGAAAACTGGTCGATCGCAGTCCCTTTTCTCTCATCTTCGGGAACAGGCTGCAGTTCCTTCATATCATCCGTACCGGCAAATCCCAGAGCTTTCTCACTCATTAACATTTCACTCCCGTTAGTTAATGGTTAATGGACTGGCATTTTTAACGGCCTCCCTGACACGCGCCGGCGTCATCGGGATTTCCCGGATTTCGGCGCGGAAAGGCTCGAGGGCATCCGCCACCGCGCCTGCGACAGCTGCGGCGGCGCATATGATGCCTGCTTCTCCCGTTCCTTTGAGCCCGAGCGTATTGCGGGTCGAAGGATATTCCACTTTGTGCAATTCAATCGGCGGCAGAGAGAATATGCTCGGCACCAAATATTCTTTGAGCGTGGGGGTCTTGAGCCGGCCCTCTTCGCCATACTGAATTTCCTCCATCAGGGCGCTTCCGATTCCCTGGATCATCGCCCCGATAATCTGGCCGGTCACCACCTTCGGATTGATCTGTTTGCCGGTATCATGAACCGCCCAATAACGTTTGATCGTCACTTTTCCCGTAGCGGGCTCGACTTCCGCCAGGACGGCGTGCGCGCCGCTGGCATAGGTCGTTGTACCGGGGTGAAAGCTGTTCGAAACGGTAAGGTCATCTCCGCATGCGTCCGCCAACTCCTTCAAGCGGATTTTATGATCAGGATTCCGGACCGAATAAACGGTCCCCCGTTCATAAGCCGCTTCCTTCGGGTCAATGAGCAGCCGCTCGGCAGCCAGCTCGATGATCCGCGCCTTCAGGCCGATGCCGGCGGCATAAATCGCATTGCCCGCCACCACGGCGCTACGACTGGCAAAGGTGCCGATTCCGTCCGGCACGATGCCGGTGTCCCCTTCGATGATGTCGATCTGGTCAAGGTCGAGCTCCAAAGCTTGGGCGCAAACCTGGGCGAACGTCGTTTTATGGCCCTGTCCTTGCGAGGCGGCACCCGTAGCGGCACGGACCGTCCCGTCCGGAAGTACACTTACCACCGCTTTCTCATAAGGGCCGACACCGGTTCCTTCCACGAAATTGGCAACGCCGAGACCGATATATTTCCCTTCCTCCCGCAGCCGCTGCTGCTCGCGCAGAAATTCGGCATAATCGACCTGGTCCATCAATTTGTCAAAGTTTTCTGAAAAATTTCCGGAATCATAGACCATCCTTGTCTGGTCCCGGTACAAAATGCCGGCGTCGTAAGGAAACTCATCTCCTTGAATCATGTTCTTCCGGCGAAGTTCCATCCGGTCGATTCCCAGCTTCTTTGCCGATTCGTCGAGCAGCCTTTCCAGCACGAATACCGCTTCGGGCCTGCCCGCTCCGCGGTACGGTGCGGCCGGGGTCTTATTCGTCAGGATGTCGTACGCCCGGTAGAACAACGCCGGACACCGGTAAGGCCCGCTCATGGACGATGCGGTGTTGTAGGCGACGCAAGTTTCCCACAGATTGTAAGCGCCGCAGTCCACATAAAATTCGTCCTCGATCCCGAGCAGCGTGCCGTCTTTGCGGAATGCGGCCCGGATACGGTGCTGCTGGTCCCTCGCATGGCTGGCGGTCAGCAGATGTTCCGTCCGGTCTTCAATCCATTTCACCGGCCTTCGCAGCTTCTTCGCCAGATAAGGAACGACCAATTCCTCGGGATAGACATTGTCCTTAATGCCGAATCCGCCGCCGACATCCGGCGCGGCCACCCGGATCTCCTCCGAGGCGCAGCCGAGCGCTTTCGCCAGGTTGCCCCGCAAATCGTACGGAATTTGCGTGGCCGACCAAACCGTAAGCCGCCCGTCGTCTTCATCGATTTCCGCCATGATGCCGCGGCATTCCATCGGGATGCCGGTAATCCGGCCGACCGAATAGCTTCCTTCAACCACAACATCCGCTTCCAGAAACGCGCGTTTCCAATCTCCCTTTTCGATCACGAATTCCGCCTGAATGTTATCGGGCCATTCATCAAATAATTTCGGACCGCTGCTTTCCAAAGCAGCCCGCATGGTGACGACCGGCTGGAGCGGCACATAGCTCACCTCGATCAGCTCGACGGCATCCTCTGCTATGTACCGGTTCTCCGCCAACACGACCGCAATCGGCTCCCCGGCGAATCTCGTTTTCTCCCCGGCCAAGGGAGGCTGCGACCATTCTCTGCGCTTCAATCGGGATATTTCATGCATCCCCGCGGGAAGGACCCCCATAGGCTCCACATAGCCGAGCCCTTCCAGCTCTTCGGCCGTCCAGACGCCGACGACACCGGGCAGGCCACGCGCTTTTGCCGTATCGATCCCGGCAATGAGAGCATGGGCTTCCGTGCTTCGCAAGAAACAGGCGTGCAGCATGCCTTCCCGTTTCATATCGGCGACAAACTGCCCTTTACCCGTCAACAGCTTCTTGTCTTCCGTCCGCTTGACCGATTTCCCGATCCAGGATGACAACCGATTCACCCCCCCGATGATTGGAGCGCCGCTTGTTTCATCGCTTCCAGAATGCCTTGATACCCGGTGCACCGGCAAATATTGCCCGACAGCGCTTCCTTGATCTCTTCTTCCGTCGGATTCGAGTTGCCGCTGAACAGCTCAGTTGCCGTCATAAGAAACCCCGGCGTACAGAACCCGCATTGCAGTCCGTGCTGTTCATGAAACGCCTGCTGCAGCGGACTCAGCGAACCGTCCGCGTTCGCAAGTCCTTCAATGGTCAAAACGGAGCAGCCGTCCGCTTGAACCGCCAGCATCAGGCAGGAACGGACGCTTCTTCCGTCCACCAGCACGGTGCACGCTCCGCAGAAACCGTGCTCGCACCCTAGATGCGTGCCCGTCAAATCCAGCACCTCGCGCAGACCGTCCGCGAGCGTGTAACGAACCGGGACCGTTATTTCTTGTTTTGTTCCATTGACGTTCAGCACGATGTTTCTTGTGAGCTCGCTCATCCCTACATCTCCTTTCGGACAGCTTCAGTATAAGCTTCCATGATCCCCTTCTTAAGCAGATGGACCGCCAGTTCTTTGCGGTACGCCGCCGAAGAAAACAAATGATCGGGCGGCTCAAGTCCCGATGCCACACGCTCCGCCGCATCCGCGGCAGCCTTCTCATCCGCTATGGCGCCCACAAGCGAGGCGGCTTCCGGTTCGAAGTATACCGGCGTGCTTCCGACGCCCCCAAGCGCCCCCCGGATTCGGGTCACGACCCCGAACTCATCGGTAAAAATGCTGACGGCCGACGTTACAATAGCCGGATCGTTATAGCGCATAGAGAACTCGTGAAACGCGTGTCCTTCACCTGCCCGGATTTTCGGAAACCGCGCTTCCTGCAGGTACTGCGTGGGCAGCAGCGATGTCTGATTGACCCCTTGGAAAAACCGGCTCGCCACTATCTCCATCCGCTCGTTGAGGCCAGCAGCCGTCAGCTCACCGCCCAGCGCCGTCATGACCGTCGGCAGTTCCGCTCCCGGGTCGGCATGAGCCAAGCTCCCCAAAGCGGTGCCTCGGTTGCGGATCGCCTGATGGCCGATGAACCTGACCGCTTTCGAAAGCATCGGACACTTTGTCCGGACAAGGTCGCTCTTCACCAGATCGCGATGGCGGATCAACGGACCGACCGCAATCGACGTTTCCTCTTCCCGGATATAGTGGAAGCTTTCGATCCGATTGATATCCACGACCAGTTTTGGCTTGAGCACCCGCATATTCATGAGCTGCAGCAAACTTTGTCCGCCGGCCAGCACTTTTGCTTCCGAACCGCGCGAGGCGAGAATCTCCGCCAATTCCGCTTCACCCCGAGGACATTCATATTGAAAAGGGGCAGGTTTCATATTCGGAACTCCCTTCTTCATCATCTTTGTCATATATATGTAACATCAAGTTTCGTATAAGGTTAATTCCTAACCCGTTGATAACAAAATTATAATCCTTATTATGGAACCGTTGAAATATACACTTTATACAAAATAAAGTTTAAGGTTTTGTGCAGTTTTGCGTTATATAAGGTATCGTTACTGTGTCATGACAGTGTGAGTTCTCAAGACTTTAATTTACCGCATTAACAGGGTAAATGACATTGTACAATTTGAACATTCGATCACGCAGCTGCCTCGCGCCCCAAATGGCGTTCATCCGCCGTTCATCCGTCGTTAAATATTTTTTTAAAATGGTCACTCCGAGATTGCAATGAAACGCTTCGTCTTTTTTAATTTTTTCGTAACAGCGAGCCAGATCGTCCAGTCCGATTCTGCGGCAATTTTCAATAAGGACATCCATCGTTGTTGTGGTAGAAGTCTCGGACACATTCCAAACGGCTACGGCACAAGCACAATCCATCGTAAGAGCTTTCATGTGCAGTTCTTCCCATTCCTTGGATGTCTCCGGCGTCGTTTTAGGCACGCTGTATCCGTGCTTCTCAATGACATTACTCAACATTTCATAATGCTTGGCTTCATCCCACATATGCTTGCAAAGGGCCGTTACAATACTTCTGTCAAACTCTCTCCAGTAGTTAAGCAGCTCGGTACCCAGGAAAATAACATAAGCGATCTCCAGCCAATCCCTTACAATAATCGCCTCGAAAACTTCATCATGAGTCAGGTCTTCCCGCGACCAGAATTGTTTCGCATTCGCTCCGGAATGGGCCATTAGTTCCTCTTTGATACCGTTAAATTCCGTCCAAAACTGTTCTTCTGTCATAATAAAATCCCTCCTATTTGAGATTTGTGAGAAAGCTGCGAATGCGGAACTCATTGGAATTGTAAAAGATATCTTCCGAAGAGCCTTCTTGCAGAATGGAACCATTTTCCATAAAAATCGCTCGGCTCGAAATCTCTCTGGCAAAACCCATCTCATGCGTGACAACCATCATTGTTCTTCCCGATTCGGCCAAACGCTTAATGACCTTGAGCACTTCCCCCACCAGTTCGGGATCAAGTGCGGACGTCGGCTCATCGAACAGAATCACCTCGGGGTCCATTGCAAGCGTACGCGCTATGGCCACCCTCTGCTGCTGTCCGCCGGATAATTTGCTCGGATAACTGTCCTTCTTGTCCAAAAGTCCGACCGTAGCAAGCTGTTCGAGTGCTATTGTTTTCGCCTCTTCTTTGCTCATCCGTTTCACGACAAGCAGCGCTTCCGTCACATTTTGCAGCGCAGTCATATGCGGCCATAGATTGAACGATTGGAAAACCATCCCCACTTTCAAGCGGATCGCTTGAACGTCTTGGTTAAATTGACGATCGGTCCGGACGGGAAATCGGATCAGGTGACCGCAGCCGTTCACTTCTCCACCATCGGGGATTTCAAGTAAATTCAAACAGCGTAGCAGCGTACTTTTCCCGGAACCGCTTGGACCAATAACGGAGATGACATCGCCCTTTTGAACTTGGAGCCGAATATCTTTCAAAACCGTTTGCGTACCGAACAACTTAGTAAGTCCTTTAGCGGAAATCATCGTTTGAGAAAATCGGGATACTTTCGCTTGTGTGCTTCCCACAGATAACTCTCCTCCTTCCATTCGCTTTTCCGTTGAGGATACCGCAGATCATAATCCTTCTCGATAAGGCAGCGATGGCCGCACACGCGTTATCAGCCGTCTATTTCAAATGGGCTGATAAACGGTTTTCGAGTCTATTACCCACGAGGGATAACAGATAGGCAAGTACCCAATAGACAATCGAAATAATAAAGAACGGAGCGATATAACTGAAGCTTTCCGACACTACCATTTTCGCGATCGCCAGCAGGTCGCCTACCGTTATGATGGAAACGACCGTAGAATTTTTTAACATCATAATAAATTGATTAGTTAACGAGGGAATCGAAGAGACCAACAATTGCGGCAACAGGATGCGAATGAATTGATAGCGTTTCGGTATGCCCAAAGCCGAACACGCTTCTGCTTGACCTTTCGGAATCGTCAACAAATTCGCCCGGATAATTTCAGCCACGTAGGCTCCGTTATAAAGCCCGAGGCCAATCACTCCCGTCGTAAAACTGTTCAGAACAAACCCGGCCTTGGGACCCACGAAGTAGATGATAAACAATAAGATCAGTATTGGAATGCCGCGCATAAACTCGATGTACAACCGAACGATGAGTCGCGGCACCGCAAATCTGGATAATGCGATTAACGCCGCAGAGAACCCGACCAAAATAGAGAGGATGCCTGCAAGTACATTAATTACAACGGTCGTGTAGAAGCCTTTCAGAAAATCATCGGCATAGGGCAAGAGTTCAACCAAGCTCTTTCACCTCCCAATATCAACGGACATCGAGCGTGCAGCGTTCGAACATTCAGCGGAATACATTAACCTTGCGGCGCTCGATATAGCGTGCCAGAGTAGAAATGGAAAACGTCATGATGAAATAGAGAAGCGCAGTGGCCAGGTAGATTTCTGTCGGATTGAAATAGACTCCGACAATTTGACTTGCGGTAAATGTGAGCTCCGTCAACGAGATCACCATGACCAGAGAGGAGTTCTTCAATACAATACTGAATTCATTGGTCAACTGCGGCAAAACGGATAAAAGCGACTGCGGAAGTACGATGTGCCGCATCGTCTGCCAGGAGTTGAAACCGAGTGATTCCGCCGCCTCCTTTTGTCCTTTGGCTATACCCATTATGCCGCCGCGGATGATTTCGGCACTGAAAGCCGAAGTAGTAACCGCTAAGGCCGTCACCCCGCTCAGAAATGGAGGAATATCGAACCCGAGAAGAATGGGTGAGCCGTAATATATAAACATACAAAGAACGAGAAACGGCAGGCCGCGCAGCAATGCGATATACCCTCGGGCAAAGCCGGAGATCACACGGTTGGAAGAAATTTTCAATAAGCAAATGAATAGCCCCAAGAGCCAACCGGCGAGAACGCCCAATACCGTCAACTCCAGGGATACGACGGCTCCTTTAAGCAACTGCGGTATAAATTCCATCATTTACGTTCACCTTCGGCCCGTTAGTTCGGCACATCCTTTGGCAGATCATAAGACTCAGCAAAGTATTTTTCCAGTAATTTTGCAATCGTTCCGTCTTCTTTGGCTTTGGTGATGGATTGCTCCACCCTGTCCCTCAGTGCTTTGTCTTCCTTGCGGAACGCCCACCCCAAATACACTTTGGGACCGATTTTATCCACGATTTTATATTGATCCGGGAATTTCATGACAAGGGCTTGAAGATTCGGCATTGTGTTAGCGACAGCATCGATTCTTCCGTTCTTGAGATCTTCATACGCTTCCGGATATCCGACAAACTCCTTGATTTCCTTAACACCTCCATTCAGCTCGGTTGTGTTATAATCTTTCAAAATCTTCATCATGGCAGAACCTCGTAGAGCTCCAACGACCTTCCCCGCCATATCCGCGGGAGATTGAATATCTTTGTTATCTTTTCTCACCAATACTGCGACGCTGCCATCGGCTATCGGTGAAGTAAAGAGATATTTCTCGAGACGTTCAGGTGTCATAAGGAGCACATCGGAAATAAAATCAAATTTTTTGGATTCCAGTCCTGGCAGTACGCCGTCCCATGGCAGCAAAATCTGTCTATACTCAATTCCCATATCCTTCGCTACGTAAGCTAGCAGATCGACGCCATATCCTTTGTTTTCTCCATTCTCTACATATTGAAAAGGAAAAAAGTCCGGTTCGTTTCCCGTCACAACGAGCTTCTTTGCCATGACCTGTTTCAGAGTATCCCCTTCACCTCCGCCAGCCGCCCCGCTCCCGCCGCTTTCACCGCTTGCCGGATTGGCCGGTTTCGCTTGACATCCGGCCGCGATAAGGCTCACCAGCAGCAATGTCACAAACAGCCAAATCTTCGTGGCCCTTCGTTGAGAACGAAACCGTTTTGCGAACAACGAAATCGAATGCCGTCCCAAACCTCTGTTCGTTTGCATCTTGTCCATTAAAAGTACCTCCATCTGCATTTTTTTAAACTAATCAAGAAGACGTCAGATCGTGTTTCAAAATTTTACTGTTGTACATCTTTTTTATTTATATATACCGATACTCCGGCGTCTTGCTCTCATTGATCAACCGTTTGATCCGTTCCGGCATCACCGGAACTTCGCGGATTTGAACACCGAACGGCTCAAGCGCATTCGCCACCGCGTTGGCAACAGCGGCCGGAGGACAAATAGCCCCCCCTTCGCCCGTTCCTTTAATCCCCAATTCGTTCCGGATGGACCTGTTTTCGGCATGAATGATCTCCACTTCCGGCATATGATAGACGTTGGGAAGCAAATACTCTTTGAGCGTGCCGCTCCCCAATCGGCCGTCATGCTCATAAGCAAGCTCCTCGAACAAGGCGCCGCCAAGCCCCTGCAAAAGTCCGCCAAACAATTGTCCTTTGACGACTTGCGGATTGATCTCCACCCCGCAGTCGTGAACAACGTAATATTTTTGCACATTGACCTGCCCCGTATGGATATCCACTTCCACAATCGCGGCGTGAACGCCGTTAGCATACGTGACGGTTTCCGGATAAAAGTAGTGCTCCACTTCCAAATCCGCCGCATCTCCATTCTCAAAAGCGTAACGGGCCAGATCGGGGAGCGACCATCTGACCGCATCGTCCACGGTATGACGGATCGTTCCTTCATCGTAAACCAAATCTTCACGGGACATATCGAAGCATTTGGCCGTATACGCGAGCAGCTTCTCTTTGAATTGTTTGCTCGCCTCGAAGATTGCGCTGCCGGCAACAACAGCGCTCCGGCTAGCGAACGTTCCGATCCCTTTTGCGATTAGCTGCGTATCCCCTTCGCGAATTTGAATCCGGTCCAGATCCAGCTCCATCGCTTCGGCGCAAATTTGTGCAAAAACCGTATAATGACTCTGACCCTGCGTTGCCGCTCCCGTGGCAACCCGAATGACCCCGTCCGGTTCGATCCCGACAACCGCCCCTTCGAACGGTCCGATGCCGGTGCCTTCCACAAAACAGGCCAAGCCGAGTCCGATGTATCGGTTATTCCGCCTAAGTGCCAGCTGATCTTCCTTGAATTGCTTATAGTCGACCGCCTCCAGCAGCCGTTCGAAGCTGGACGCGAAATCGCCGGAGTCGTAAACGACCGGTTTCCCATCACGGTAATAAATGCCGGCAATGTAAGGCATCTCCGACGCATGTATTAAATTTCTTCTTCTGATTTCCATACGGTCCATCGACAGAAGCTCAGCCGCTTCATCCAAGAGACGCTCCATGGCAAATACAGCCTCCGGCCGCCCGGCCCCCCGATAAGGAGCCGATGGAGATTTGTTGGTCAGCACTGCGTATCCTTTATTGTGGTAGGACAAACATCGGTAGGGTCCTAGCAGATGGGCGGCCGAATTGTACGATACGCACGTTTCCCATAGGTTGTACGCTCCGCTGTCCACATGATATTCGTCGTCAACGGCCAGCAGCATGCCGTCTTTGCTGAACGCGGCCCGGATCCGGTGAATTTGGTCGCGTGCGTGGCTCCCCGTTTTCATATGTTCCATCCGGTCCTCCACCCATTTGATGGGAACCTTCAATTTCCATGTTAAGAAAGGGATGACCAGCTCTTCAGGATACACATTGCCTTTAATCCCGAATCCACCCCCGACATCAGGAGCAACGACACGGATTTGTTCCACCGGACATCCGAACGCTGCGACTAAATTATCGCGGACAAAATGGGGAACCTGGGTTGATGACGTTACTAACAGTTGGCCGGTATGCGGGTCGAGCTCCGAAAATACCCCTCTGCATTCCATCGGCACGCCTGTCGACCGCTTCATTTCATAAGTTCTTTCCACAACGACGCTTGCAATTTCGAAAAACTCACGGTAATTGCCGGTTTCGACTTCGAACTGCGCCTGCACATTGTCGGGCCAATCTTCGAACAATCTCGTATCCGAACGCAAAGCTTGCTCGGACGATGTAACAGACTCCAAAACCTCATAGTTCACTTCGATCAATTCAGCCGCATCTTCGGCGATATGGCGGCTTTCCGCTAGCAAAACCGCCACCGGTTCACCGACAAACCGGACTTTCCCTTTCGCGAGCGCAGGCTGCGTCCATTCCCTGCGTTTCAGCGACACTTTCTCCCGCAATGATAAGGGCAGCATGGCCAGCGGCTCAATTTCACCCAGCTCCTTTAAGTCCTCCGATGTCCAAACACCGTAAACTCCGGCCATTTGAACCGCTTTGCCGGTATCGATGGAACGAATATGGGCATGGGCATAGGGACTCCGCAAAAAACAAGCGTGCAGCATATGATCCGCTTTCAGATCGGCGACAAACTTCCCTTTTCCCGTGAGCAAAGGATAATCTTCTTTTCTTGCTACCGATTTTCCAATCCAGTTATACAATTCCCTTCCTCCTTGTTGGCCGCTTTAAGAGAACCGATAGGCTAGCTCCAGTATATTTTTATGTAAGTTAATATGACATATATATATTGCATAAAGATTAATCGTATTATTTGTGCACATTGGAGCGAGCAACCGCACGGGCCAGCGGTTCCAGGATCGGTAACTTTATGTACGAATGGATATTTGTTCAATAAGCAATACTAACGGCATGAAAGAAAGGAGCGATAACATTGCCGAAACAAAGAAAACAAAACGATGAACCGACGATTGCCCCCGGTACGGATACCCATAATTCACTGGAGGAAGAGGCAACAGAAGAAGAAAAACAACGCGGAGATTATACGGAGGTGACGCGATTATATCTGGACCGGACACCGGAAGACTAATTACGCGCGTAGACTGTACTTGGATTCGATTTTTGACCTATAATTATATAGGGTGATGCGAATGAATTCTTTTCCGAAGCTGCTCATTGGGGCGGGGATCGTTCTGATCGTCATCGGGGTGATCTGGATGGTTGGAGGGAAATTTTTCAACCTTGGACGCCTTCCAGGCGACATTGCTTATGAGAAGGGGAACTTCAAGGTTTACTTTCCGATCGTGACCTGCATTGTGGTGAGCGTTGTGTTGTCGTTCATTTTTTATATTGTGCGGTTGTTTATGAAGTAATCAAAAGAAAGAGATCCCTATTGGAAGATACGGATCTCTTTTTCTCATTTCCTGCCCTTGCATCGTTTTCGCTGCATTTGCAGCCGCTGCTAAAGCTTTATTTGTTGCGCTAGACCCTACCGATCGGCGTACCTGTAAAGGTGTTATGCGCTATAGTATAATTATCGCTACAAAAAAAGCATCTTTTTCTTCAAGTAATGTTACATGATGCACTTATCTACTGGCTTGAAAGGCGGATATGATGAACAAAACGATTCTTGTTGTCGACGATGAAGACAAAATTCGCGATGTCGTAGCTTCTTATTTGCAAAAAGACGGATTCCGTACACTGGAGGCGGATACGGGAGAAAAGGCGCTTCACATTGTTCAGTTCAAAGCGCTTGACCTGATTATTCTCGATTTAATGCTTCCCGATATGTCCGGTGAGCAGGTATGCAAGCAAATCCGGCAGTTCTCCTCACTGCCGATTTTGATGCTCACAGCTAAAGTCAGCGAAGATAACCGGATTCACGGTCTTAGCATCGGTGCGGATGATTATTTGCTGAAACCTTTCGATCCTCGGGAGCTTGTCGCGCGCGTACGGGCCATTTTGCGGAGAACCGACAATCAGCACCTGCTCGCCGACCGCATTTCATTCCGTAATGACGAGCTCATTATCGACTCCGTCCGCAGCGAAGTATTTGTACAAGGGGAACCCGTCAACTTGACCCAGAGCGAATATAAATTGCTGCTCCTGCTCGCTCGCCACCCGCAGCGTCAATTCAACCGGGAGGAGCTGGTTGCGAAAGTGCTCGGATTCGATTTTGAAGGCGACGTTCGCTCCATCGACCAGCACGTCAAAAATTTACGTCAAAAAATCGAGCCGGACCCGAAGCAGCCGCGTTTTATTACAACCGTCTACGGAGTCGGATACAAATTTATCGGCGGTGCATTATGAGCCGCATAAGTCTTCGCCTGTCGTTTCTGCTAATCGGCGTAGCATCCAGCATTCTGCTCATTTCCATTATCAGCCTATTCGCTCTGGTTCACGATCATTTCGCGCTGTTCGCAGCCCAGACCTCAGACGGTCGGGACAGCATGCCGGGGCTGATGCACCATTTGGAGCAGGCGGTGTTCCAGTCGATGCTATGGACGTTAGTAGGAGCTGTGGCGCTAATTATTCTGATCAGTCTATACATTGCGAAGCGGGTTTCGGCTCCGCTTGAGCAAATGAAAGTAGCGGCGGAGCTCATGACGCAAGGGAAGCTGGATAACCGGATCTTTATCGCCGGAAGGAACGAGTTGTCCGATCTCGGGAAAGCGCTGAACCATCTCGCAGAGCAGCTGCAAAGACAAGAAAAGCTGCGAATCACAATGACGCAGGACATTGCGCATGAGCTCCGAACACCGCTGGCCACTCTCAAAAGCCATATGTTGGCGTTGCTGGACAACGTATGGGAGCCGACTCCTGACCGCCTGAGCGCCTGCTATGAAGAAATTGAGCGTCTGATTGCGCTCGTGGCCGATCTTGAACAGCTGTCCGGCATGGACTCCCCCCATTTTCAGCTGAACAAAAAAACAGAAAACGTTTCTGCCCTTATTCGGCAGAGTGCGGATATTATGACGGCCGCATTTATGGAAAAGGGCGTCCATCTCACCTTTCGCGCGGACGAATCCCTTTATATGTATGCGGATCGCGACCGGTTCATCCAGATAATGGTTAATATTTTGAGCAATGCCCTTACATTCACTCCTGCAGGAAAGAGTGTCCATATACAGGCAAAGGATGAGGAGGCTTCCGTTCTGATCGCCGTTCAAGATACGGGAATCGGCATTCCATCAACCGAACTGCCGTTGCTGTTTGAACGATTTTACCGGGTGGACAAGTCACGAAACCGCAAGTCTGGAGGAGGGGGAATTGGGCTTGCCGTAGTCAAGAAGCTTGTGGAAGCCCATGACGGCGCCGTATGGATCGAAAGCGGCGATGGAACAACCGTCTACGTTCGCTTTCCGAAACATTCGGTACTCTGAATGAAGGGAAACCTTTTTCACCGCATCCGCAAGTCACGAAAGTGACAAATCTGTTAACATCGTCTCGCCTTCCCGCGCTGCTCACAACTTCTACATATTCTCCTGTTAAGGTACGATTGAGCTGTTCACGCAGATAGCGCAGGAGGTAATAAGAATGAGGAACGCTACTACACTGAAAAGCGCGGCCGTCATCGCGGCTGCAGCCCTTCTGTTTGCAGGTTGCTCCGGTTCCGGCGGCAAGGGGCATTCCGGCATGGATCACTCAAGCATGGGCCATAATATGGAAACCGGATCAAACAATGCAACGAATACCGGTTCCACTGAAAGATTAACCGGCACCGCCTTCAATCTCACCGCCCAGGTCAGCAAGCAGGAGCTTGCTCCCGGCATTACGCTGCCGGTATGGACGTTCAATAACTCTGTTCCCGGCCCACAAATTCGCGTCAAGCAAGGGAATACCGTTACCATTAACTTGAAAAATGAGCTGCCTGCGCCGACATCGATCCATTGGCATGGAGTTCCGGTTCCGAATGCAATGGACGGCATCCCTGGTGTAACCCAGAATGCGGTTCAGCCTGGAGAGACTTTTACTTATACGTTCAAAGCGGAAGCCCCGGGCACGTACTGGTATCATTCCCATCAAGACAGCGCTAATCAGACGGACCGCGGACTGTACGGGTCCTTCGTTGTAGAAGCGAAAGACGGGGACAAGCCGGATCGCGACTATACCCTTATGCTTGATGAGTGGGTAAGCGCCGGAACGGGAGATAAAGGCGAGAATATGGCCGGTATGGACCACGGCACGATGAATATGAGCGGTTCAAATACGAGCGGCAGC
This sequence comes from Paenibacillus beijingensis, assembly GCF_000961095.1. Classification (NCBI taxonomy): domain Bacteria; kingdom Bacillati; phylum Bacillota; class Bacilli; order Caryophanales; family Paenibacillaceae; genus Paenibacillus; species Paenibacillus beijingensis. The sequence goes on from NZ_CP011058.1 coordinate 275,892, forward strand.
TCCGATATGGGAGATACAAGCAGCGGACATGGCGGCCATGGGGCATCAAACGAAGCCGGTATGAATATGGGGCATGATATGAGTATGTACGATCTGTTCACCATTAACGGCAAATCCGGTTCTGCGGTGGAGCAGCTTCCGGTTAAAAAAGGGGAAAAAGTACGCATCCGTCTCATTAACGCCGGGTTTTTAAGTCATCAAATCCATCTGCACGGCCATGAATTCAAAGTAGTTACATCGGACGGTCAGCCGTTCAACAACCCTGCCGTTTTGAAAGATACGTTGGTCAATATCGCTCCCGGCGAGCGTTACGATCTTGAGTTTGTAGCGGATAACCCTGGGCAATGGCTCATCGAGGATCATAGCGGCGGCAAAGCCGGACAAGGACTGAAGGCGGTTATTGGATACGAAGGAGCAAGCGCCGGTACAGACAAACCGGACGTCTCCGATTCGTTGCCCTTGCTTGATATTACCCGCTACGGCGAAGCAAGCGCAGCTATGTTTACCCTGGATCAAACGTATTCGAAGTCGTACGATCTGGAGTTGAATACCGCAATGAAAAACGGCAGCATGGTCTACACCATTAACGGCAGCATCTTCCCGGATATCCCGCCCGTTAACGTGAAGAAGGGAGACACCGTAAAAGTGCGCATGGTCAACAATTCCCCGATGGACGACCATCCGATGCATCTGCACGGTCACTTCTTCCAGGTGCTGAGCAAAAACGGCAAGCCGCTTGAAGGCTCTCCCGTCATAAAGGATACACTCAACCTCAAACCGGGGGAAGAATATGTTGTCGCCTTTAAAGCGGATAACGAAGGAAACTGGATGTTCCACTGCCACGATCTGCACCACGCTGCCGCGGGTATGGTAGCGGAAGTGAAGTATGATGATTTCAAGACGAACTTTGTTCCTGATCCAAACGCCGGCAACATGCCGGAATAACGCTTCGGCAACAGCACAAAGGGCTGTTTCAAAAGGCCAATGACCTTTCGAAACAGCCCGTTCGTCTTTCATTTATTAGAAATCAAAGTTGTCCGGGTCCGGACCGACACGATGGTTTTGATTCAGCCCGTCAATCTTCTCCATATCTTCTTTTGTCAGCTCAAAATCAAACACAGCCGCATTTTCAACGATCCGATGCTCTTTGGTCGATTTCGGAATGGTGACAACACCGTTTTGCAAATCCCAGCGCAAAATAACTTGGGCAATCGATTTGCCGTATTTATCGGCAATTTCTTTCAAGTCCGAATTATCGAGCAGTTCGCCTTGCATGAGCGGAGACCATGCTTCAAATTGAATGCCCTGCTCCTTGCAGAAAGCGCGCACTTCGTGTTGGGCCAGACGAGGATGGAACTCCACTTGGTTCACCATCGGTTTAATTTCGGCATCGTGCAGAAGTGTTTGAAGATGATGGACGTGGAAGTTGCTTACCCCGATCGCTTTTACGCGGCCTTCTTTATAAAGAGTTTCCAGCGCTCTCCAAGCTTCCTTGTATTTCCCTTCAACCGGCCAGTGAATCAAATACAGATCCAGGTAATCCAGACCGAGTTTTTTCAAGCTCGTTTCATAAGCGGCGATCGTGGACTCGTATCCCAAATCGGCATTCCATACTTTCGATGTTACGAAAAGCTCTTCTCTGGAAATTCCGGCTTCTTCCAGTCCTTCGCGGATCCCGCGTCCGACTCCCTCTTCGTTTCCGTAGATCGCTGCCGTATCAATGCTGCGATATCCGTGTTTGATCGCCACTTTTACCGCGTTCTCAAGTTCAGGACCTTCCTCCACTTTAAATACGCCCAGACCAAACCAAGGCATTTTCACTCCATTTTGCAGCGTTGTTGTATCTTGCAAGTTTTTAGCCATTATGTGTTCCTCCAATTATATTGTTGTTTATATAATCAATAATCCATTCAGATAATGAGAACCATATGGATTAACATTGCCGGGTATCCTGATATTAAAGCGGTTTGCTAATAAAAGTGCGAATCGCTTTTGTAACGAGCTCATGATCTTCTTCCGGGGTTAATCCCGATACCGTCACCGTCCCGATTATTCCGGCGCCTTTTACTTTAATGGGAAAAGCTCCGCCAAATGCAGCGTATTTAAAACGATCGAGCAGATAGCTTTCGTGGTAAGGTACCCCATTCAGCTCGCTCTGGACTTGCAAATAATAGGAGCTGTGATCATGCAGGGCAACGACACGATTTTTCCGCTGAATCCAATTGCTGTTATCTTCAGATGTTCCTGTCATCTTAAAATGGAACAGCTGCACCCCGTTTTTCGTGATGTCTACGGCGATTCGCTTCCCTGCTTTATCGGCCATTTCAATAATCGATAACCCTAATTGAAGAGCATCTTCGTTCGTAAAAGAAGCGAACTGCAGCGTTTCTTCCTCTTCTGCGATCATTGCCAACTTTTCGTTCAAAAACGCAGTACCCATATTATCACCTCTTAACTTTGCTTTATTGTTTGTATCCAGCCGACAAATGTTATTATGGGATATATCAAATATAATGAAAAGTACGTACTTTTTTGTACCGTAGGAACTTAAAAGTACCTATAAAATTGGAGAAGTATGGGCGGCCCCGTCAATAAAATGATCGCCAAATATAAGAAGGGGTTTACCAGCGGAACTGAGTTCCTTTTGTGTCCTGTTTAGGACTTGCTCGATCAATCGTCAAAAAATAGATAGATGGCGATCGTGTTGTTCTTAAATAAAAATTCGCGAAACCCGCGCCCCGAGGGCGCTAACCACTTCGTTCGTAATTGTGCCGGCCATTTCGGCGATTTCCCCGGCCGTAATCCGGTTTTCGCCGTCTTGTCCGATCAGCGTTACCGGATCGCCCTGGCGGACATCGTTAATATCCGTTACGTCCACCATCATCTGGTCCATGCACATTTTGCCGACGATTCTCGCCCGCTGACCATGAATGAGCACGCAGCCGCCTCTTTCCGGCAGCTCCCTTGGAATGCCGTCGGCATAACCGATCGATACCGTCGCCACCTTGCAGTCGAGCGGTGCGGTGAAGCTTCTGCCATAGCCGACGGATTCGCCCGCGCGAACGCCGTTCACCCTCGTCACCCTCGCCTTCAGCGTTAAAACCGGGCGAAGGTCGACGTCTGCGCGAATCCGGTCGCACTCGCTGGACAGCAGACCGTAAAGTGCAATGCCGGGCCGCGCCACATCAAGGTTAAGCTCGGAATAGTTCAGAATGCCGTAGCTGCTTTGAAGATGAACCATGCCGGGACGGAAGCCCACGGCACGAACTTGCCTGACAATGCTTTCGAACCGCTCGATTTGCATTCGGGTGAAGGCGACATCCTCCTGCTCCAGGCTGTCCGCCGCCGCCAGATGACTGAAGGTGCCGGTTACTTTCAGCCGGCTGTGCCGGTACATGGACAGCACCCGCTCCGTATCGTCGTACGGCTCGCCGAGCCGGTTCATACCGGTATCGATTTTAATATGAACCTTTATTTTCTTGCCGAATGCTTGAAGCCGCTCTGCATCATTGGCGCTGACGGCCGTCTGCGTAAGCCTGAAGCGGACAACATCGCCAAGACGATGCGTGGGCGTATAGCCGAGGATGAGAATTTCTCCGCGGACACCCTTCCGGCGAAGCTTTATCCCTTCGTCGATCTCCGCAACCGCGAAGCAGCGTACGCCCGCCCTGTAAAGCCGCTTCGCAATTCGAATGCTACCATGGCCGTAAGCCTCTGCTTTGACAACGGCCATGATTTGCGTGCTGGGCGGCAGCGCGTTCTTCAGTTCCCGTAAATTATGATCCAAATGCTCCAGGTTGATCTCCGCCCATGCCCGATCCGTGCCGGGAATCTTGTTGGCAACCTTAGTTCTCCTTATCCCGGCCAGGAAAACGACCGCAGACGATAGAAGCATCGACAAAGCTGTAACGGCAAGGAAGTGAACGAGGCTGTCTTTGACCAAGACAGGCTCAAGTCCGGTCAGCTTGGCAATGCCGCGAATGAGGACGATGGCAAGCGGGTGAAGCATATAAACCCAGGTGCTTGCTTGTCTCATAAACCGTCGCTCGCGGCCTCCCCACGTAAGCAGCAGGCGAAACAGGGCGTAAACGGCCGGAACCAAAGCGATATACATGCTGTCGTGCCGGGGATAACCTGCCTCGTGCAGCACAATCCCTTCAGCCAGCAGCAGCCCCATCGAGACCAAAAATGCAGCCGCATACCAATTGCCGGATCGGGACTTTTCGTCGCGGTTGGCGGCCGAAGCTCCCAAGGCAATGTACAGGGGAGCGAAGCCGATGCCGCCCCTGGTATAATCGAACCATTCGAATAGATGATCGTAAAAGGAAGAGAGGAAGCCGATTTGAGCGGCAAGCCCGTAATAGCTGTCTCCGAGCAGCGCGAAGACATACAGTACGCTTGCCACAACCAGCACATAGCGGTCCGTTGTCTTGGCGCGCAGCCAATAGACGATGCAAGTGCCTGTCATAAGAGCCGGAAGATACCACAAGTGATAAAACGTGCCGTCGAACACAATGTCTTTCGCTAATGAGGCAATACTCCACGGTTCGTTGAAATGCCCGGCATAAACGTTCAGCGGCAGGTACATCAGAAAGCCCGCCCCGTACAGCAAACCGATGCGGAGCATGAATCGCTTCAATGCCGCCCGCTCCTGCGCCTTCTCTCCCTTCATCCTGCCGAAGAAAAAGTAGCCCGATGCCATAAAAAAGAACGGAACCGCAAGCCGTGCAACGATGCCGGTCAAAATAAAATCCGCGCTTGGGCTGTAAGAGATGAACGGTCCGGTATGTATGGCAATGACTAAAATGGCGGCGATCAGCTTGAAGCGATCCACCTCTCCATGGCTAATCTTAGCCATAGACGGCACGCCCTGCCTTGTTAAATGCGGTGACAACATAACCGTCCTCATTGTTACCGGACAGCTGCCAGCCGTCGCACGCTCTCGGCACCCGCACAGCTGTAACGTCTTCCTCCGCGGCGACATAATAGATCTCAACCAGCGCCTCATGACGCTTGACGTATAGATGTGATTTACTCCACGCATGCTCCTTGATATAAGCTGTATATTCTTCGAGGCACAACCCTTCTCTTTCCATAATCCCCGAATGCGGATAACCGACATAACGGAAATGCCACGGTTCGTTTGCGATGCCCGTAATTTGCGATTTACTTTCCTGGTACCGCTGGATAAAGCCGTATTCCGCCGCAAGCCGCTTGAAGTCTGCGGCGGCGCCGTGATCGGGAAAGGACGGCCGGATGTAATCCATGTTGCCTTCATAAAGCCCCACGTCTACTGCCAGCCCTGTTTGGTGCTCGCTTGCTCCCGGAAGCGCCACGTAGCTTGCCGTAAAAGCCGCGCCATTGTTCTGTAAGGACTCCTCATAAAGACGTTCCTGCGCTTCCTTCGAGCGATAACCGCTGACGACCGCTATCGCCTCTTTACCCCCGCAGGCTTCAAGCAGGGCGGTCAGCTGCAGCAGGCAGGTACTCTGCAGCGAGATGAGCGGTTCCTCGCGCGATTCAATCTGAAGAATGCCGGCAGGTACAGCGACGATATTCCGTGCTGGCCGTCTCACGGGATGCTCGCGGTTGACAAGGATGAGATTTCCGTCGTACAGCCGCCCCCGCTCAATCGGAACAGCCTCATAATCCGCCGCTATCGGCGCTTCACCCCAATAGGTCCATTCCGTCATGCCCGCACCTCCTGAACGGCCGCTGCCACTAACCGGTCCAACAGCTCGGGGAAGTTCATCCCCGCCTCCCGCATCATGCTCGGATATCTGCTTTTCGCCGTGAAACCGGGAATCGTGTTCACCTCGTTGAACAGCAGCGTTCCGTCCTTTGTCAGAAACAGATCGACTCGTGCCAGACCGCTGCAGCCTAATGCCCGATAGATCCGGAGCGCCATTTCTGTTGCTTCTTTTGCCTTGTTCGGATCAATTCGCGCCGGAAGATGAATGGAGGCGGTGCTTAACGAATATTTCTCCTCATGGTCGAAGAACTCGCCCGCAAGCTCGATCTCGTCCATTTCCCCCATTACAAGGTACGGCGTGTTCCCCAGCACCGCGCAGCCAAGCTCAAAGCCGTCGACATGCCGCTCGATCACGACCTTGCTGTCGTGCAGATGTGCGGCCTCGATCCCTGCCATCAGCTCCTGCTTGTTATAGACTTTGGTGATGCCGATCGAGGAGCCGGACTTCGCAGGCTTAACGTAAAGCGGAAACCCCAGCTTCTCCGCCGCGGCAACGGTCTCGAACACCGGATCTCCCGCCGTTACCGTTATAAAAGGAGGAACGCCGATACCCGCCGCTGCGACCAACGTTTTGGCAATTGCCTTATCCATGCAGATCGCGGAAGACAACGTATCGCAGCCTACGAACGGAATACCCGACAGCTCCAGCAGTCCCTGCATCGTGCCGTCTTCCCCGTTTTTGCCGTGCAGTACGGGGAACACGGCATCTAGTGGAGTGAACCGGTACTCCGTCCCGACCAGCTCGATCAGCCCTTTCATCGCCCGGTTGGGCGAAAGAAGAACGGGGGTGCAGCTTGGGTGCAAGCTCCAACTGTCCTCCTGGATACGGTCAACCTCGCCCTCATATCGATACCACTGTCCGTCTCTCGTAATGCCGATCATGACGATGTCATACTTTTCTCGATTCAAATTCAAATGATTCAAAACAGCTGCCGAAGAGGATAAAGACACCTCATGCTCCGTTGAACAGCCGCCAAACAACACGCCGATCGTAAGCTTTTTCATCAATAACCAGTCTCCTTGTTCATCGTGATGACTCTAGGATAACGGGCCGAAATTATGAAGCAATGAAGACGGGCTTAGCAAAATCATAACTTTTGCTTATCGTTTCTTAAGATTTAGTCGACAAAAAAACACAGCCTCCTTTAGGTAAGGTAAGCTGTGCCTCAATTAAGAATGGTAACCGGCTGCTGAGAAGCTCTCAATCGCCAGCGGGAAGCGGGTCTCGAACACCGTCTCCCGATGTCCGCTTCGGACCGTGATGAAACCGTCGTGCAAATCGACGATGCTCTTGACGATCGCAAGCCCAAGGCCCGTGCCCCCCGTTTGCTTCGACCGGGACTGCTCGACCCGATAGAACCGATCGAACAAATAAGGCAGGTCCTTCTCGGGGATCGGCTCGCCGTAGTTGACGACCTCTACCACTGCAAACCCGTTCTCCGCACGCAGGCGGATATCGACAAAATGTCCGTCCCCTCCGTAAAGAATCGCATTCGTGATCAAATTCTCGAAGGCGCGGACTAGACGGTCGCCGTCAGCCATAATATGAAGCGGCTGATAGTCCGATTGGATACGGCCGGCCATACCTGCAGCTTCCAGGCTCGGAACAAATTCCTCCAGCAGCTGCCGGAAGAACGCGTCCAGGTCGAGCTTGAATTTCTCGATCGGCATGCCGTTGTTCAGGCGCGTGAAGTCGAATAGATCGTCGATCAGCTTCTTCAGAGCGATCGATTTCTCATAAGCAATACCGACGTAATACCGCAGCTCGACCTCGTCCTTGTACCTGTCATTCTCGATCAGCTCCAGAAAACCAAGGATCGACGTTAAAGGAGTGCGAAGATCGTGCGATACCCCGGTAATCAAATCGTTCTTCGTTTTCTCGGCAAGGCGTTCCTCTTCGATCGAGGCGCTCAATCTTCGGCTCATCTGGTTAATATTATATGCCACTTCGCCCAGTTCGTCGGATGATCTGACCGGAATCTCATAGTCCAAATTCCCGTGCGCGATATGCTGCAGCCCGTCCGTAATCTCCTTCAAATACCGTATCATCTGGTTGCTTAACAGGAAAAATAAAACCAGAAAGAGCACGCAGCCACTGATAAGCAGAACCGGCTCGACGCCGATGGAACTTAAGAGCAACACGAGCAAATCCCGGATAGGCTCTATTCTTTTCAGAATGGGGCCGACGAACAGTAAGAAAAAGAGAATGGAGAGGGTAATCGCAATGCTGCCCGCAAAGGCAAAAATAAATTTCCAGCGGATGGTCCTATACAGCCAGCCTCCCATCCGGTCCGTGCCGAAGCTTTCGGACCTGGCATGCGCTCGGCCGCGAAAGCGGAAAAAAAGGCGTACACCTATTAACAAGCCGCCAAGGAGCAGGAGCATCAAAAATACGTTGTTATAATACAACCACGATCCGAATCTGTACAGAAACCGTATTCCGATATCCCAAATCACATTGAAGGCATCGCTCATAAGGCCTCCATTTTGTACCCGATTCCCCAAACCGTCTTAATGAATTTGGGATTCTGCGGATCCTTTTCGACTTTTTCGCGAATTTTACGGATATGAACCATAACGGTATTTTTCGATTCCATATAAGGCTCGTTCCAAGCCGCTTCGTAAATGCGTTCCGTACTGAGAACGATCCCCCGGTTAATGGCCAGCAGCGTCAGGATCGCGAATTCGCGGGGAGTGAGTTTGACCTGCCGCCGGTCCACCTCCACCGAATGGGTTGCCGTATTAATGACAAGATCGTCGATCACGATCTCCTGCTCGCTCTGCTCTGTCTTTTGCACGCCCAACCGTTTGTAGCGCCGAAGCTGGGACTTGACGCGGGCAACGAGGACAAGCGGACTGAACGGCTTGGAGACGTAATCGTCGGCGCCGATGCTGAGTCCGGCAATTTTATCGATATCCTGCGTTTTGGCGGACAGCATAATAATCGGAATGTTGTTATCTTCCCTGATCTTCATACAAGCCTGAAGCCCGTCCATCTTGGGCATCATCACATCCAGAATGATCAGATCGACTTCGTTCCGGCTCAGTTGCTCCAACGCTTCAAGCCCGTTCGACGCCTGCAGCAGCTGAAAGCCTTCATTGCGCAAATAAATTTCCATCAGCTTTAAAATTTCTTTCTCGTCATCGACGATCAGGATCGTCTCGCTGGACATATGGCCCCTCCTAAAGGTTTTGCGTAAGCAAAACCACTTCGTTAGCATAAGCTTAGTTTTGCGAAGCAAAACACTTCGTAAGCATTAGCTTAGTTTTGCGGCAGCAACACCACTTCGTTAGCATTGCGTTGATTTTTAATATACATAGGGATGAAGCCAACTACAAGCTTGTGGCCTGCTCTTTCACAGACAAGGCGGGAGATCCCGCATAATCGCCTGCGACCAGAGCTCCGTATCAAGACGGGCGAAGCCGCTAAGCTTCATATTGACCTCCTCTCCCTGCTTCAATCTATGGAGGTATTTGCGCGTGCGGAAAAGATGGGCTTTTACGGTTGGGATCGTACAATCCATCGTATCCGCGATTTCCTGCATCGTATAGTTGAAGTATTTGGCGAGCAGCCACATTTCGATATTCCGCCGGGGCAGCCGTTCGGCCAGCCATTCCACCAATTGGCGCACTTCGGCGTAATCGTTATCCCGGTAATACAATGGAAAAACCTGCGAGCTTAACCGGCTTCTTCTCTTCCTGCTGCGGCAAATGTCGATCCATAAATTTTTGGCTACCCGGAACAGAAAAGGCTTGGCATCCCGTGCCGGCTCCCAATTGACAACATAAACCATGGATCTGAGCAGCGTTTCCTGAAACAAGTCTTCGCTATCCCATTTAGATTTCGTCAGAAAATAACAATAACTCCGCAGATCGTTCACAGCGTCATTCGTCAGCATGGAGTCCATCCGGATATCTTTCACGCCGGTCGCCAGCTTTTTCATTAATCGCCCGTCTCCTCGTTCATCATAATGCCTTTAGCATAACGTGCCGAATTGATGAACCATTGAAGGCTCGCTTAAGAAAATCATAAGATTTGCTTACCGTTTCTTTAACAAACAAAAAAACCACATCTTCACGACGTGGTTTGATTTACGGTATTGCGCTGCAATGAACTGTTAAAATACACTGCGTACTAATCCGCCGTCGATTCGCAGCGCAGAACCATTGATGGCTGAGGAAAGCGGACTGCTTAAGAAGGTGACGAGATAGGCAATTTCTTCCGGACGAACAGCCTTTGAATAATGGAAGTCGGCCGGTTCTCCTTCATAAACCGCTCTTCTACGTCCGGGTACTTCTCAATAATCTCCCGGCATCCTTGTTCGGTTCCCAGATCAGCCGCTGCGGATTGAAGATTCGCGTCGGTTCTCCTTTTTCATTGATTTCAGATGCCAAATGGTATATTTCTTAAGCAAGATGAAGGATAGAAGGGGCAGTACGGATAGCCCAAAGTAAATGTTTTGAAACGCCCCTGCCATATCCGCTCCTTGCTGCAGCACGATCAGCATGCCCGTCACGCCTACCCCAAACGCGCCCCCGAAAAAGCTGGCCAGCTGATTCATACCAAGTCCAGCCCCCAAGTGTTGTTTCGGAAGATACTGCGAGATTTCATTGGAATTGCTGGCAGTCAGACCGGAAAATCCGAGACTCATAAAAAAGTAACTGATGAGAACGCCATATATGGAGAGATTGGCTACGGCTGCAAAGAGTACAACGGAAAGCAACAGGAATCCGATTCCCCATCGTGTGACAACGGTATTTCCAAACCGGTCGATCGTTTTCCCTATTTTCTTAGAGGCGAACGCAGTCGTGATGGCACCCGGGAAAATAATCAATCCGATCTCCATCGGACTTAAATGATAGACTTGCGCAAGCATCATCGGCATGCAAAACAAGGTTGCGAAATTGATAAAATACGCGGCGAAGCTAATCGTAATCAGCGGGGTGAAGCCTTTCTGCCGCAGCAATTCCGGATGGATAAACGGCGAACGAATTCGATGGATATGCCGTCACAGAAGCCCTGCAGCAGCAAGGCCCATGAACAGCGCCCAAAGAGCGAACGTCGTCACGAACAGCAAAAGACCCGTAATCCCTGCCGCCACCAGAATGCTTCCGAGCAGATCGAAATGGACGGACTTTTTCTGTTCTTGCGGCACATAATGATGAAAGAATGGAATGGTCAACAAAACCAACCCTGTCAGGACAAAAAGATAATTCCATCCGAGAAACTGTGTCAGAGCTCCCCCGATCACAGGACCTAACCCAAATCCAAGCGATGTGCCTGAAGCAATAGCGGCCATGGCGCTGCCTCTGCGCTCACTCGGGATATACCGGGAAAAGAGCACATAGCCCAGTCCCGGAAAGGAAGCAGCCCCGACGGCCTGTAAAATCCGGGCAGCTAGCAATAAAATAAAATGATGGGCAAAATAGCCGAGCAGCGAGGAGATTCCCAATAGAAGCGCACCAAACAGAACCATTTTTCGGATGGGCAAATAATCGGTCAGCCTGCTGTACGTAATGGTCGCGATTCCAAAAACGACGGAATACGCCGTCACGATCCAAGATGCAACCGTCGGAGTTAACGAAAACTCATTTGCAACATTGGGAAGAGCAACGTTAAACATCGTCGTATTCATGACCACCAGCAGCGCCGCCAAGCTCCAAAACGGGACGATTACTTTTTCATTAAACGTTTTTTCTCTTTTTTTATTGATCTCGATTTCAGATGTGGCTTGCATAATAGCTTCGTGCCTCCTTTCGCTCGATTCATGTCTTAATATTGAGAACGATTGTTCTCAAATTAGTAAAAAAATTTTTTAATCCAAAATAGCCAACGTCAAGTCGACAATACTTTCCAGCTTTTCTCTGTTGTCTGTTGTTTTCACTAAAACCCGCAAGCCCGTTAACGAATTGAACAAATAATAGGAAAGCTTGGCTGCATCATAATGTGCGGGAATTTCGCCCGTTCTTTGCCCGTGTGCAACCAGCTCGCAAAGGAGCCGCTCTGTTTTGGCAAAAACCTCATTGACTTTCGCCGCCGCTTCCGTGTCCAGTAAAGCCAGCTCACACGCCGTATTCACGATCAGGCATCCTTGCGGCCGAACATCCGACTCGCTGATTGCCATTTCAAAAATGCTCCGGATCGCTCGTTTAGCGGACGGCAAATCTTGAATGCGGGCTTCGATGGAAGCTCCCACCATCTCGCCATAGCGTTCCAATGCTTGCATAAATAAAGCATGCTTATCTCCAAAAGTATCATACATGCTTCGTTTATGGACACCCATTGCTTCGACCAGATCTTTCATGGATGTTTTTTCATAACCTTGACTCCAAAACAAGTGCATTGCTTTCCGCAGCACCGTATCAACATCAAACTCTTTATTTCTAGCCACGCTCCCTGCATCCTCCTTCCTGGCAAAACGATCATATCATATTGAGAACGATCGGTAAAGAATTTTGAAAAGATTTCTTTTTCCTGCCATACCGAAGCGGGAAATCAGATGCACCTATTGAAACGATCTCAACGCAAGAAAAGCCTGTTGAGTTAACGATACTCAACAGGCTGGCGAGGCTTAGAATCGTTTCCAAGACTCGAACAACATTTATTGTTTTGCTTGAAGCGCAAGACGAGCAGTCGAGCGCATCTTTTTTTCAATTTCACCGCACGTGCAATTCGTTTGGATGCGGACCTTTGCGGCGGTTACGATCCAGCTTGTTGATTTCATCCATTTCATTCGCGCTCAACTCGAAATCAAAAACTTGGAAATTTTCTTCAATTCGCGAAGGTGTCACCGATTTCGGGATGACGATCGAGTTGTTTTGCAGATGCCAGCGAAGCACGACTTGAGCCGGCGTTTTGCCTTGTGCTTCGGCAATCTTTACGATCACTTCGTCTTTCAGCACTTCGCCGCCTTGATCGAGAGGACTCCACGCTTCCACAAAAATGTCATGTTTGGCACAGAAATCTTTGAGCTCATTCTGGGCAAGGTATGGATGACACTCGATTTGGTTTAATACCGGCTTCACTTCACATTCGTTAAACAGACGTTCCAAATGTTCAATCTCGAAGTTGCATACGCCGATCGCTTTGACACGGCCGTCCTGATAAAGCCGTTCCAATGCTTTGTAAGTATCGACATACTGATCGAATTGCGGAGTCGGCCAGTGGATCAAATACAGATCGATATAATCGAGACCGAGCCGCTCCAGACTTTCGTCAAATGCGCGCAACGTGTTATCATAGCCCTGATCGCTGTTCCAAACTTTTGTCGTAATAAACAGCTGCTCACGAGGCACGGACGACTGCTTAATCGCTTTGCCTACACCTATTTCATTCTTGTAAATCATCGCTGTATCAATCGAGGTATAACCCACTTCAATCGCTTTTGCGACCGCAGCAGCAGCTTGTTCATCTTCTACTTGCCAAACGCCAAACCCGAGCTGTGGCATCTTCAAACCGTTATTCAAGGTAACAAAATTCATATTATTATTCTCCTCCTTGATCAAAGTGTTTCCGAAATCGCTCTAGCGCACGCTGTAACAAGCTCAATATGAAAGGCGTCCTTTTCTCTGCTCATTCGAACCGAAGGGCCGGTTAACGCGATGGCCGCAATGACTTGATCGCCTTTACGAATCGGCGCACCTATACATCTGACGCCGATTTCTCCCTCTTCGTTGTCCAAGGAATAACCGTTTGTTTTGATACGGTCTAATTCCTCATGAAATAATTGCAGGGACGTAATCGTATGCTCCGTCTTTTGATCAAAAGATAATTGATCCATGATCCTGATCTGCTCTTTCTTGTCTTGGAATGCTAACAGACATTTCCCGATCGCATCGGCATGAAGAGAAAGGCGATCTCCGATTTCATGATGGGTCCGCGTAGCATATTTTCCTTGAACGGCCTGTGTTATCATCACGTCCGTCCCTTGGAGCATGCCGATGTAGGTTGTCTCCCCGGTTTCGCTGCTTAAGCGATCCATAAACGAAACCGATCTCCACAGGAAATAATCATGCCGTTGCTGATTCTTGTTCATAAGCTTGGAGAGCAGAATATCCGATACTGCATAACGATTCTGCTTGTTTTTCGAAATGAAATGGTTCTGCTCCAGTGTGCTCACCAAACGATAAGCGGTGCTTTGATTCAGCTTCAGCTTTTCGATGATCTCCTGAGTGGACAAGCCCGGCTGCTCGACAAGCAAATGGAAAATATCCAGCCCTTTTTTTAGCGTTCCGACTTCGTTGCGGTTGATCTATAACCTCCTCCTCTATGTATTCATTAGTTACAGGAAATAGTATAGCACTAAGATGATTGATTATCAAATAAAGAGAATGTGAATAGGGATTTTATCCATAATGGATAAATTATAGTTTTCGTTGCTTCCACTGATGCACGCTTCCGTTATCGTTAGTCACTCACTTCTTATTACAAGAGCGGAATTACGTTGACATTGGCGGCTAGCGGTTCTATATTGATGTTAGTTACCACTAACAATCATTCAACGCAGACGAGGTGTCATAATGGAGGAAGCAGCAGCGGGAACCGCGGACCGGATTCTTCTGGCAGCTCTTCGCTTAATGCAGGAAAAAGGGTTCAAATCGGTGACGATCAAAGATATTGCTCAAGCCTCGCAAGTCAGCGAAATGACCGTTTTCCGTCATTTTGAAACGAAAAAAGGGGTTTTGGAAGCAGCCGTTACGAAATACTCGTATATTCCGAGCTTCAAGAAATTATTTGATGAAAGAATCGTTTGGGACTTGGAACAAGACCTTGGGCTGATTGCCGAGTCTTATCTTGATTCGATGGATCATAATCAATCGATTTTTCTGATTGCGGTTCAAGAACGGACAACAATGCCTGAACTGGCAGGATTTATTTCCGAAAATACAATGCAATTGAAGCAGCTTATCGCAGCCTATTTTATTGCGATGCAGGATAAGAAGAAGATGGTTCATTCCGATGCGAACGTGCAAGCGATGACTTTCTTAACGACGTTATATGGCTATTTTTCTTCAACCGCCTTATGGGGTACACAATTCATCCGCGAATCGAAAGAACAATTCATTCAACAATTTATCGCTGCTTTTTGCAACGGGTTAAAAAAATAATTTTTTCGCATAGGTTAGTTACTGATAACTATCCTTGCACAGGAGTGTGCGCCATGAAACTGATCGTTTTCGGAGCTACCGGCGGCACCGGCCGTCAAGCTGTGGAGCTACTGCTGGCCGCAGGCCATGAGGTGACCGCCGTCGTCCGACAACCCGACAAGTTTGAGATGTTTCATGAACGACTGATTGTCATACGGGGGGATGTGTTCGCCCCTTCCACAATCCAGTCTGCCATGGTTGGGAAAGATGCCGTGCTTTCAGCACTTGGCGTCAATCACCGACAACCGACAACCGTTTATTCGGAAGGTACGGACCATGTGATCCGGGCCATGCGAAACGCCGGTGTGCACCGGCTCATTTGCTTATCGGCTTCCGCTCTCGAGATCCCTCCGGATACGCGGTTTATGCCGCGTCTGATCATTCAATTGATTGTTCGGCGCTTATTTAAACATCTTTATGAAGACATGGAGCGGATGGAACAGAACGTTCGCCGATCCGCACTTGATTGGACGATCATCCGCCCTCCGAGATTAACGAACGGCTCGAGAACGGGCACATACAGAATTGCCGTCAATCGACCGATGACCAAGGCGAAAGGTCTACGAGGAATTTCGCGGGCGGATCTCGCCGACTGTATGGTAGACCTGTTGAACAACCCCGCTTCTTATCAAAGTCTCATCGAAATCTCCTATTAATGTCATCACGCACCGTCGCATCTCGCGCAGGGAACTCCAATTGAGAGGGGGTGAAACGGATGAAACAATCCAAACGGGATTTTCTGATGGAACAACTGCTCTTGTGGCCCGGAGTAACGGTTCAGCCTCACCGGTTCGGCGGTGACGAATTTGTTCTGGACGGCAAGGAAATCGGACATCTGCATGGGGATCATCTTGTCGATCTGATGCTCACCAAACCTGTTCGGGACAGAGTGGTTGAAGCCGGGCTCGCCTCCCCCCATCACATCTATCCCGACTCGGGATGGGTTTCGGTTTATTTGAAGACAACTGAAGATGTAAAACAGGCAATCGAACTATTGCGCATGAATTATGAACGGATCGAAAAATCGCGGAAGGCTTAGACTTGGTCGAGTGGTCGGAATTGGTTGAGAGGTCGATGCTAAAAAACCAGTTCGCGGGGCGATACGTGTTGGTCACCACACAAATGATTTTTTTCATTATAGTTGATATGTTTCAACAAAAGTACCGTCGTGTTCGGCGTGTACATCACTTGTTTGGCGTTTTCATCCGTATGCAAGGGAACCACAATCTCCGTATCGGCATGAATAATGGAAATCCCGCACTCCATCAGCAAATAGCGAAATAAATATTTATTTCAATGACCTGGTTGCGAGATCGAGACTTCCTCCATGCAAAAAAAACGCAAGCAGAACCGGCTGCGTTTGCGTTAATATTTCATAACTTCAAGGTTTTATATTCCTTGACAAGTATATACTCCAATTGGTATATTAAATCCAAGAATTTGAAATAGACTGCTCTTGCGGAGTCCACCGCTCCAAAGATTCAAAGATTCAAAGATCTGGACGCCTAATGAAAGAAGGAGCAAATGGAGGAAAGTTCGCTTTTTCAAACGTCTAACCCAAAACAAGGAGGACATGAAATGGCAGAGAACGATGTATCAGAAAGTGTTACAACAAGCTCGGGGGACCGGGATTTCGTGATGGAGCGCTTTTTCAACTCGCCGCGCGAGCTCGTGTTCAAAGCATTTACCGAGCCCGAGCATGTAGCGCGTTGGTGGGGACCGTTTGGTTTTACGATTCCGGTCTGCAGGATCGATCTTCGACCGGGCGGCATCTGGCATTACTGTATGCGGTCGCCCGAGGGGGATGAACATTGGGTCAGAAGCGAATACCGCGAAATCACCCGGCCGGAGCGAATCGTTTACGTCAGTACCTTCGCTGATAAGGACGGCAACCCGGTCGACGGGATTCCGGAGCAGCTCTTCACCATAATGTTCTCCGAAGACGAAGGCAAGACGAAGCTTACCATCCGCATCGCTTACGGGTCTGCCGAGGACCTCAAGGCTACATTGGAAATGGGCATGGTTCAGGGCCTCACTATCACTTTGAACCAGCTTGCCGATTATTTGTCGGAAATCCAATAATGAAATTTGCTCTAATCCTAAAGTAAACATTCGTCTAAGGAGAATTCGATGAAAAGAGTCATTTCGAAAGACGGCACTGCAATCGCCTATGACCAAACAGGTCAGGGGCCGGCTCTTATCTTGGTGGGCGGCGCGATGAGCTACCGTTCGTTTCCCGGATTTGTTAAACTTGCCGGGCTGCTCGCGACGGACTACACCGTCATCAATTACGACCGGCGGGGTCGCGGCAACAGCGGAGACACTCATTCTTACGCCGTTGCTCGAGAGGTTGAAGATCTTCAAGCCGTCATCGACGGTGCTGGCGGAGGGTCAGCCTATGTGTGGGGGATGTCCTCCGGCGCAGCACTTGCGCTCGATGCGGCAGCAAGCGGTTTAAATATCACAAAGCTCGCCCTTTATGAACCGCCGTTCATGGTTGGCGACAATCCGCCTGCGCCTCCGGCGGATCATGAAGAGCAGCTCAGAAAGATGATCGCTGCAAACCGCCGAGATGACGCCGTCAAATTTTTCCTCCGCAATATGGGCGCTCCCGGCATCGCGATCGCAATTATGCGCGTCATGCCGTTCTGGGCAAGATTCAGAGCCGTAGCGCACACGCTGCCATATGACGCTGCTGTCATGGGAGACTACTCGCTGCCGGCCAAAAGGATCGCTTCCGTCAACGTGCCAACGCTTGTGATCGGCGGTGAAAAAAGTCAGGCGGTGCTGCGGCAAGCAGTACAAGAAGTCGCGAGCATCCTCCCGAACGGAGAATCTCTAATGCTGAAAGATCAAACCCACAACGTATCGATGAAGGTCCTTGCGCCGGCGTTAAAATCGTACTTTTCCCGCTAAATCCAATTCAAACGAAAGAGGAGATTCGATGAATCAGGAAGTTACCGACTTTATTAACAATGTAAATCAATCGTGGCAAGTCAATATCGGCAGCCAGCTTCGACAAATCGTGCACCAATCGATTCCCGATGTAGAGGAGCGGATCCAATACCGCAAACCTCATTTTTTGAAGAACGGCAAATATGCAGCTGTGATCTCGACAGCAAAGGATACCGTAAGCTTTACGATCTTTAACGCCGCAGAACTCGAATTGCCGGAAGGTTTGTTTGATGGCCCTCCCGAAAGAAAGACGATTAAATTCCGCAACGGTCAAACGGTTGATGACGAATTGTTAACAAAGCTATTAAAGCAGGCGTCCAGTTCCCTGTAAACCATTCATTGTTTTCTAGCTTATGCTTACGAAGTGTTTTTGCTTCGCAAAAACTTTGCTAGGAGGGTTTATTATGCAAGCTGTTACAACAAAGCCTGAGACGCAGATCTCACAAACGGCTGCTCGGCTTTCATGGGCGTCTGCCGTTTTGTTCCTGGTATTACTTGCCGCTCTGCACGTTATAAAACCGGAGTTTGATCCTTCGTGGCGTATGGTCAGCGAATATGCGATCGGGCGTAATGGCTGGGTCATGACGGTCGCTTTTCTTTCCTTATCGGTAAGCTGCGCCGCCTTATTCGTCGCAATCCGGTCGCAAATAAGGACTGCCGGCGGCTATGTCGGGCTGACTTTGCTGCTGATCAGTGCAGCCGCTATTGCCGCTGCAGCCTTCTTTACCATTGATCCGATAACGGCAAGCAAGGATTCCTTGACAACGCATGGCAATCTTCATGGGTTGGCGTCCATGATCGGCAACCCCGGCCTTACAATTGCAGCTATACTCATAAGCCGGAGTTTGACTCGCGCCCCATCCTGGTCCCCTGCACGGCGATCGATTCTATGGATGTCCAACCTGATCTGGATATGCCTGTTGTTGATGCTGTTGACTTTAGCCGTCATGCTGCCGGGAAGCGGAGGTAAATTCGGTCCGGACGTGTTAATCGGATGGCCCAATCGGCTTCTAATGGCAGCGTACGGCGCATGGTTGATATCGGCAGCATCGCGCGCATTAAAGCTGCACAGGCAAAGTGCCTAATGCTTTAAATATTCGATTGGAGTGGATTCGTTATGATCACAACGACTCTAAGTGCTCTGGCGGAGCCAATCCGCTTTCACATCGTCGAAATGTTGCGGGACGGTCCTCGTCCGGTCGGGGAAATCGCCGAACGGCTTCAGCTTCATCAACCGAAAGTTTCCAAACATCTTCGGGTGCTTAGCGATGCAGGCCTTGTCGATGTGCAGCCGGTTGCCCAGATGCGGATTTACAAGCTTCGGCCCCAGTCTTTTAATGAGCTGGACACTTGGCTGCAGTCCTTTCGCCTTATTTGGGACGAGAGGCTCAATCAACTGGATGACTATTTGCAGCAAATGCAAGAGAAAGAAAAGAATCAAATGGAGTAAATGACTGATAATAACCGGGGCTTAGTTCAGGCGAGAGCTGTTCGGCGAGGGCAGAAGGGCCGCCCAACCGGCGGCCCGGATGATTGTTTAATTTTCTGGGCGCTTTTTCTGTGTTCGCGATCCCCACGGTTTGAAGACCGAAATGACGAACATCGCCGCAATCGAAAGGATCTGCAGAATAATTCCGGTCCACAGCTGACCGCTGTTCACATGGAATGACGGATTTTGAAGAGCGCCCAACCCTTCCGCCGATGTCATCGTAACCGCTTTGAGCGTCCAGAAATACATGCCGACCGGTCCTAATACGATGGCGAGGATCGTCAGCCCTTCCTTGACGATAATCCAATAAAACCTAAATAGCCCCCACTGTGTCAGCACAGACAGTAATATGCCGGTAACCAAAGCGCCGATTGTCGAAGCCCGAACAGACGTCTCGGCAAGCAGATGCATACTGGCATAACATGCTTTTAACACGCCTTCATCGTTCGTATTTGCCGCCGTGATGCTTAGTATCAGAAAGACGATCGCCACTCCGAACATAATTGCCACGAACAACAAATGGAGCGTGAGCAGCCACCTTCTCCCGTTTACAGCCAGCTTTACCAATCCCATCACCTCCTCGCAGGATTTACCTCAGCCTTCTGAATATCATCATAACGGTCATGTCTAAAACGCCTCTTAATCAATTCTAAAAAAAGTATAAAGTTCCCGAAGTACTCTCCATAACAAAAAACACAGCCTCATCGGCTGCTGCACTCATTTTTGGATACGAGCAATTTTTCCAGCTTAATCTTGACAGGATCAACAGCCAATTTCCGGAACTGACGCTCCTCAAAAACAGAAAAACACGCCGTATAGTGGCGTGTTCTATTGATGCGTTTGAATGAGCAATGCTTTACTGCACTCTTCTTCGATACAAATCGATCGACTTATATCCCTCGGCTAAAATCGCCTTCATCTCGGCTAATCGTTTCTCTTGTGTTTCGCTTCTTTTGGCGCTGTAAACGTAACGGGCCCAATCTTTCTGGTAACCGGGCGTTAGTTTAGCATAGATTTTAAATATGTCCGGATCATCGTTCAAATAATTGCTGATGCTAGCAACATGCTCGATATAATCGTCAACACATTGACTGCTCTTGGTGCTGGCCGCTTGCTTCCCTTTTTTCGCCTGCGATTTCAGACCGACAACTGTGAACACCTCATCCAGACTGACCATCCTTGAAAATTTCAAGCTGCTGTTCATCACGTACCCCTCCTCGTCTGCAGGGATATGTTGAATGAAGCTGTCGCGGTCAATGTATTCGTTGTATTTCGGGTTATTTTTTTTGGGATAAGCAAAGTACAAGTAGCCGTTGTCAACGATTGCTTGTTTAACAATTACGTGCTGCAAATAGTGACTAAGCTGCTCGAGAGTAAAGATAAAAATAAAAATGAAATCATATTTTCCGTTAGTAAAGACCGTGTCAAATTCCAGCTCATTGAAATCGTCGATATCATCCGGCTTATTCAGGATCAGCTTCGCAGGGTATTTATTTATATTTAATTTTGTGATCACGCTATTCTTCGAATTCACGCTCGAGCCCCCACACTCTCTTATTGTGATTGTTATCGCAAACCATATTATAGCCGGATTTGTTTTGAAAATACAGGATACAGCAAAGCCCGGAAGCGAACGAATCGCTCCCGGGCCCGGACTGACAGTCCCTATCTTATACGCCGAGGCTGACTTGGTAGCCTGGCTGGTTCTTCGGATGGTTTTCGTTGAGGAACACGGAACGGTCGTTCTTCAGCACGATCACTTCAAAGAACGGCGTGAAGCGTTCTTCCGAAATGTTGAACGCCGACAGGAACTTCGCAAACAGCTCCTGCTCTTGACGCTCCGGCTCGCCGTCGGCAAGCGAGGAGTCGACAAGGTTGACGAGGATACACATTTTTTGCGCATCGGTCAAGACCGGAGCTGCTTCCTTCAGGAAGGCGTCGATGGAATTCGTACGGATATACTTCAGAGCGCGGTCCAGCAGAGCCCGGTTATTCGCGCCGACGCCGATTACGCCGCCCTTGGATTCTCCGCCGAGCACCGCCAGCAACTGGCCTATTTCCTCGTTGTCCATTTCGCCGTCGGACTGCATCATATAGAGAAGTGACGTCGCGAATGCGAAGTGCGGTGTCATGCCTTCCGTTGCTTTATCGCCTTTGAACATATCAAACAATCCCATGTTTGAAACCTCCTGAATAGATATGTAGTCCAGGTGTGTTGCCCGGTACATCTACATACGGACAACCTTCAAGTTGGTTTCAATCGGCTTTGGAAGATTATCGATATGCGGCGGATCCCATGTCTTACTCCGGCATCTTACTCATATCCATATACAAAACATTCCACCGGTGACCATCCAAATCCGTAAAACCTGCGCCGTACATCCAGCCCTGACCGGACGGCTCGCTATAAGCTGTGCCGCCTGCTTCTACCGCTTTCCGCACCATTTCATCGACTTCTTCTCTGCTCTCCGCATCAATGGAAAGCAATACTTCGGTTGCTTGCTTTGTATCTGCAATTTCATTTCTCGTAAATTTTTTGAACGTGGATTCCGGAAACAGCATGACCATAATATTTTTCTCCCCGATCACGAGCCCTGCGGCTTCATCGCTGTTGCTATGCCTCGGATGAAAAGAAAAGCCGAGCTTGGCGAAAAACTCCTTTGACTTCATCAGATCCTTCACAGGAAGATTAATCCAAAGCTCTTTTGTCATCGTTATCGCTCCTTTTTGGGATTTGAACCAACATTTTGCACGTATTGTTTCACCCCCTTGTCCTACATTTTACCACAAAACAAAACATATGTTCTTACAAAAAAAAGTGCCAACGATACGGCTGCGCGTCTGAGTGCAACCTCTGAACGACAAGGGAACTCACAAAGAGGCCCGCAACTTTTGACGTGCGGACCTCTTCCTGATACAGGCGTTTATATTGATACAACTTTAAATAAACTCACAGCATTCACCACGTTGAGGGACTTCCCAACTTAAGCATAATGGCAAGCGGCAAAATGGCCCTTGCCCACCTCCAGCAGCTTTGGCTCCTCCGCCCTGCACTTCTCCGTTGCAACCGGGCAGCGGGTATGGAACTGACATCCCTGCGGCGGATTGATCGGACTCGGCAAATCACCTTTCAGCACAATCCGCTCGCGGGTTGCTTCCACCTCCGGATCCGGAATCGGGATTGCGGACAGCAGTGCTTTTGTGTAAGGATGCCGCGGGTTATCGTACAGCTCGCCGCTTTCCGCCAGTTCAACGATCTTGCCCAGATACATGACCGCAACCCGGTCGCTGATGTGCTTCACCATGGACAAGTCATGTGCAATGAACAGATAAGTCAGGCCCATCCGCCGCTGCAGATCTTGCATCAAATTGACGACCTGAGCCTGAATGGAAACGTCCAACGCGGAGATTGGCTCATCGGCGATAATGAATTTTGGATCGACTGCAAGCGCGCGGGCAATGCCGATCCGCTGCCGCTGGCCGCCGGAGAATTCATGCGGATAACGAGTTGCGTGCTCGGGGTTCAGTCCGACCAGATCCAGCAAGCCTTCAACTTTGCGCTTGCGCTCGGTACGGCTGCCTGCCAGGTTATGAATATCAATCGCTTCACCGATAATATCGGTGACCGTCATGCGGGGATTGAGCGAAGCGTAAGGATCCTGAAAGATCATCTGCATATTGCGGCGCAGCGCCTTCATTTCCGCACCGCGCAGTTTATAGACATCCTTGCCTTGGAACGTCATTCCGCCACCGGTCGGTTCATACAGGCGCATCATCGTGCGTCCGGCCGTCGATTTCCCGCAGCCGGATTCGCCT
This sequence comes from Paenibacillus beijingensis, assembly GCF_000961095.1. Taxonomy (NCBI): domain Bacteria; kingdom Bacillati; phylum Bacillota; class Bacilli; order Caryophanales; family Paenibacillaceae; genus Paenibacillus; species Paenibacillus beijingensis. The sequence continues at coordinate 299,051 of NZ_CP011058.1, forward strand.
ACGACACCTACAGTCTCTCCGGATGCGATCGTAAAGTTGATATCATTGACGGCTTTCAGCACTTTCCCGCCGCCAAGGCTGAAAAACTTGCGCAAATCCTTTACTTCGATTAACGGAGCACTCACACGGACACCTCCCGACCCGCATATGGATGCAGCGTCCAGCAAGCTGCAGCATGGGAATCACTTCCCTCTATCCCATGCAGCGCAGGATCGTTATCGACGCATATTCTCATTGCTTCGTCGCAGCGGGCGCAGAAGCCGCAGCCTGCAGGCGGCTTTATTAGATCCGGCGGTGTGCCGTGGATTGGAATCAGCGGTTCGTCTTTCTTCTGGTCCAAACGCGGCAAGGAACGAAGCAAACCGCGGGTATAAGGATGCTGCGGGTTCCGGAATATTTCCCACTTGGTTCCCGCCTCTACAATCTTCCCCGCGTACATCACGATAACGCGATCGCAAACGTCCGCGACAACACCGAGATCATGCGTAATCAGAATAATGGAGGTGCCCATTTTCTGCTGCAGCTCCTTCATCACGCGCATAATTTGCGCCTGAATCGTCACGTCGAGCGCCGTCGTCGGTTCATCTGCTATAAGCAGGGAAGGATTGCACGCCAGGGCAATCGCAATCATCACCCTTTGGCGCATGCCTCCGGAGAACTGATGCGGATATTGTTTGATGCGCGCTTCCGGATTGGGAATGCCCACAAGAGAAAGCATCTCAATCGCTCGGGCTTTCGCCTCTGCAGAACGTACCTGCTGATGTTTGGTCAAGCCCTCCATAATCTGGTCGCCTACCGTCATAGTAGGGTTAAGCGAAGTCATCGGATCTTGAAAGATCATGCCGATTTTGTTGCCGCGCACCTCATGCATCTCTTTCTCCGTCAGCGTCAGCAAGTCCTGACCTTCAAACAAAACGGAACCATTTTTGATTCTGCTGGGAGGAGACGGATTTAAACGCATGATGGATTGCGCCGTTACACTCTTTCCCGATCCGGATTCGCCGACAATCGCAACAGCTTCCCCCTTCTTTATTTCGAAGCTGATGTTGCGGATCGCTTGTACTTCGCCGCTGTACACATCGAAGGATACGCTCAAATTTTTAACTTCCAATAACGGCTTCATCTTTCGTAACGACCTCCTCTGTGCTAAACTGGCTGTCATTTTCTTAATTTCGGATCGAACGCATCCCGCAGACCGTCCCCGAATACATTAAACGCAAAGATCGTCAGGCTTAAAAAGAAAGCCGGGAACAGAAGCCGCCATGGATAAATGAGCAGCGCTTTCGTTCCGTCATCGATCATCGTTCCCCATGAAGCAACCGGCGATTGGACGCCCAGCCCGAGAAAGCTTAGAAAAGCTTCAGAGAAAATTGCTCCGGGAACGGTTAATGTCAGCGTGACCAGGATCGGTCCCATCGCATTCGGTATGAGATGACGAAAAATAATGCGCATGTTGCCCGCTCCCAGCGCTCTGGAAGCCAGTGCATACTCTTGATTTTTCAATTGCATGATCTGTCCACGCACAATCCACGCCATCTTGATCCAACCCGTAATGGACATGGCGACAATGATGGTCGTGAGGCTCGGTTCCATGACAACGAGCAGCAGGATGACGACGAGCAGATGCGGCAGCGAGTACAAAATTTCCGCGATCCGGTTCATTACCTCGTCTACTTTCCCGCCGTAAAAGCCCATTATGCCACCATAGATGATGCCGATAACCAGATCGATTAAGGCGGCTGTCACGCCTACAAACAACGATATTTGCGCGCCTTTCCATGTCCGCTCGAGCATATCCCGTCCCAAATCGTCCGTTCCGAACCAGTGAGCCCAGCTCGGAAGCTGATTTTTGCTCGCCAAATCATTCGTAAAATGGTCGTGCGGGGAAAGGATCGGGACAAATATCGCACATACCACGATGGCGGCAATGATCCAGAAGCCGCACATCGCGAGTTTATTGCTCACTAACCGCATTCTGATATCCTGCCAAGCGGTCAAGCTCTTCCGTACAATTTCTTCCGAGCCGGCCGAGTCCTTCCGGATCTTCTGAAACATATCGGGCGTCGGATGGTTGACCGAACGCTCGTTCAATTGAATCGACATGTTTTATTTCCCAGCCTTTCCACCGGATATTCGTATACGCGGATCAACCAGCACATAAGCAATATCCGCCAAAAATCGGGTTGCCATCAGAATGACGGCATAAAATATCGTGATACCCATAATAAGCGGGTAATCTCTATCTATGACACTTTGAACAAAATACTTTCCGATGCCGGGGATCGCAAAAATCTTTTCAATAACGACCGATCCCGTAATGATCCCCGCCGTAAGATAACCTAAATATGTGACAACAGGCAGCATCGAGTTGCGCAGCGCGTGCCGCATGACAATCACATATCCGGAAAGTCCTTTGGATTTGGCTGTTTTGATGAAATCCGCATGCAGCACTTCGATCATCGTCGCTCGAAGCAATCTCGCAATAAACGCAATCGGCCCGGATGCAAGGGCAATCGTTGGCAACACATAGTCCATTGGACCGTTCAAGCCCGCCACTTCAAAAATTCTCACCTTGACCGCAAGAAAATATTGCATTAGAGGAGCCAATACCATGCTGGGAATGGCTAATCCGATGACCGCGATGATCATGGCGATATTATCGATCAATTTCCGGTGGTACATCGCCGCGAGAATCCCGAGCAAACAGCCGACAACGACGGAAGTAATGATGGCCGTTATGCCGAGTCTAAGCGAATAGCCGAATGAGCTCGCAATCATCTTATCGACGGATTGAAATTTTTTCTTCATGGAAATGCCCATATCGCCCTGCAGCAAATTTTTCATGTATGTCCCATACTGAATTATAAGCGGTTTATCTAAACCGTAGTACGCTTCCAAATTTTTCTGTACTTGCGCGCTCGTTGCCTTCTCCGATTGCAATGGACTTCCGGGAACCGCGTTCATCAGGACAAAGGTGGCGCTGGCCAAAATAAAAAGCGACAAAAGCATATACAAAAACTTGCTTGTAAGGTAGCGGACCAATCGATCACCCACTTTCATTCTGTTTAAATTCCAAAAGGTATATATAGCGTGATCACTATATATACCTTTTGGAAACAAAGCTGTCTAAGTTAATTGCTGACTATAAGGAGCGGTCTATTTCTTGCTGCCGAACACCCAGTCGATGTGTCCCGCATAATCCGAAACGACGTCCTGGAAGCCGTCTTTAACCATTGTTACCGTCGTATAATAGTAGATCGGCAATGCGCCCATATCATCCGCAAACGTAATTTTCTCCGCTTGGGAAATCAGATCCAGACCTTTCTTGATATCCGTCGTTTTCAGCGACTCGTCGAGCAGCTTACCAACTTCCGGATTGTTGTACTTCCCGTCGTTATTGCCGGACGTTGGATAAAACAGGTCGTACGTGAAATTGATCGGATGGTTGAAGTCGGCTCCCCATCCGGCACGGGCGATATCGAACTGTCCCGCGTCCCTCGTTTCCAGGAACGTACCAAACTCCTGGTTGGCCAGTTTCACTTCGACGCCGAGGTTGGTGCGCCACATGTCAACAATCGCTTCAGCAATTTTCTTGTGGCCTTCGCTTGTATTGTACAGCAGCGTAATCTCCGGCAGTTTGCTGAGCCCTTTCTCCGCCAGCCCTTCGGCAAGCAGCTTCTTCGCTTCCTCTACGTTTTCCTGGAAGTAGTTGTCAGGATACATTTCGCGGTACGCTTTGCCGTCGGCACCTGCGATGCTCGGCGGAACAAATCCGTAGGCAGGTTGTTGGTTTGCTTGCGTTACGTTGTCAATAATGGATTGACGATTAATGGACATCGAAAACGCCTTGCGGATTTTCACATTGTCAAACGGCGCTTTCTGCGTATTGAATACGTAGTAGTAAACAGAGGCCACCGGTTTGACATCCGCTTTGCCTTCCCCGATCAATTTGGCCGTCAAATCGGTCGGCACCGATCCCGCTTGAGCTCCGATCCAGTCGATTTTGTCCGTCTCAAACATGTTGTAAACCGTATTGTCGTCTTCGACGAGCGAAATCGTAACCTTGTCGAATTTCACCTTGTCCGCATTGAAATAATCCGGATTTTTCTCCAGTACTAATTTGTCAGCATGCGCCCATTCTTTCAGGAGGAACGGTCCGTTCGTCACAATCGTGCTCGCTTCAGCAGCCCATTCCGGCTTCGCTTCCACAGTTGCTTTATGCACCGGGAAGTACGTGTAGTGCGAGATCAGGCTGACGAAATACGGTGTCGGTCCCGTCAATTTGACTTCCAATGTATGGTCGTCCAGCGCTTTGATGCCAAGCTGACTCGCGTCCTTCAATTCTCCCTTGTTATATTTCTCGGCGTTCTCGATGTAGTAAAGAAAATATGCGTACTCGGAAGCTGTCTCAGGCTTCAATGCGCGCTCCCAAGAATAGACGAAATCGCTCGCGGTAACACTGTCGCCATTACTCCATTTCGCATCATCGCGCAGCGTGAACGTATAGGTTTTGCCGTCATCGGATGACTTCCATTCCTTGGCGATGGCCGGTTCCGGTTCACCGTTCGAATTCAAGCGCGTAAGCCCTTCATATATACCTGCGGCTACAATGCTGGACTGAGCGTCTGTCATCGTAGCGGGATCCAGGCTTGGCGGATCGCTTGCCAGCGTGAAGCGGAATTCTTGCGGCTCCTTCGGCTCTTCGGTGGTTTGGGTCTGTTCAGTGCTTGTCTGCCCTTCCCCACTGCTTGACTGCTGTCCTTCATTCTTGTTGCTGCTGCAAGCCGCCAGCAATGTGCTGAATGCAAGCAGGAGGGCAAACAGGATGAAGATCGGTTGCTTGAATCTTTTCGCCATGAAACAACGACTCCCATTCTATATAAATTTAGGTAAAACCAACATTATGTAACTACCTTAAACAAATTTCTCAATGTTAAGTTTTATATCATTTGCCAACTTTATTGTCAATTATAAATATAATTATAGTGTATATAACCTTATTTATATGAATAAATATGTAAATAATTAAATAAAATAAATGGTAGAATCAAGCAGATTGGCGCTATCCTCGGATGGCCGGAACGGTAAATGGTAGAGAATAATTGTAATCAACAGCCCTCCCTGCCTCGAAGTGGAAGGGATTTGTATAGTGATGTAAAGTTTCCTGCCAAATAATCTAAGAATGCATAAATATTAATTCATATGGACTGTTTCTACGTTAGAATGGAATGAGAAGCGTTATGCGAAAATGTAGAGCATATGAGCGACAATTTCTGCTGAACAGCAATCGGAGCAAGCCTTTCCAGTCGAATTATTGAATGAAATCCATTTTCTGCATTTCCATTCAATGTTAACAAATATACTACCCGTTACATAAATTGTCAATATAGTTAACATAAACTTACTTTTCACTACTATAAATTTTTCAATAGTGGAACCATTGAAATAAGCGCACAACAAAAAAACGACCTCCACCGGCACGTGAACAGTCGCTTCAAACGCTTAATATACTGATTTGATGTCCTTGCAAACTATAAATTCAACCGGTACCCGACGCCCCAAATCGTCTCGATATATTGCGGCTTGGACGGATCCGCTTCGATTTTCTCCCTCAGCTTGCTGATATGAACGGTCACCGTGGCGTTGTCGCCCAAAGCATCCAGACCCCATATTTTTTCAAACAGCTCGTCTTTGCCGAACACCCGGTTCGGATGTGCCGCCAGAAACAGCAGTAGATCATATTCCTTGGAAGTTAGCGGAACCTCCGTTTCGTTCACGAACACTTTTCGCGACAGCTTATCGATGCGAATTCCCCGAATTCGGACCTCTTGCTCCCGCTTCAACCTGTTATCCGTCATTAAGCGGTCGTAACGGGCAAGATGCGCTTTCACCCGGGCGACCAGTTCGCCGACGCTGAACGGTTTGGTCATATAATCGTCCGCACCAAGTCCGAGACCGCGTATTTTATCGATTTCTTCCTTTTTTGCGGAAATCATCAGGATCGGAATGTTTTTCACTTGGCGGACTCGCCTGCATATTTCGAATCCGTCCGTTTTCGGCAGCATCAGATCGAGGATGATAAGATCAAATTCCTCTTCAAGCGCCTTATGAAGACCGACGTCACCGGTGGCCGCAGTCTCCACCGCAAAGCCGCTTGCTTCCAAATAGTCTTTTTCCACTTCTACAATGACCTGCTCGTCTTCGATGATCAATATTCGTTTCATCCCTGCTCACCGCCGCGTTCAGTCTTTGGCAACGTAAAATAAATGCCGGTCCCTTCTCCCATCCGGCTTTCCGCCCACACTCTGCCGCCTTGCCCTTCTACGATTTGTTTCACAATCGCAAGCCCGATCCCGCTGCCTCCCGTTGCTGTGCTTCTGGAAGGATCCGCCCGGTAAAAGCGGTCGAATATATGCGGCAGCGCCGCGCTTTCGATCCCCGGTCCATTGTCCCGGATATGCACCGTTGCTTCCGCCATGCCGTCGGTCAATTCCACACGGATCGCATTCTGTTCCTTGTTCATATATTTCAAGCTGTTATCGATAATATTCATGATGACTCTGCGCAGCTTTTCACGGTCGGCCATAACGGAAACCGCTCCGCTGCCGGCACCGGAGAACGTAATCCCGGTTCCTTCCATTTGCGGGTCCAGGCTCAGTTCTTCGACGCTGTCGCGCAAATAAGCGGCAAGGTCGATCGGTTCCAAATGAAACGGGAGCCGGTTCAAATCGAGTTTGGAAAACAGCATCAATTCGTCGATCAACCGGTCCATTTCTTCCGTTTTTTTCGAGATCATATCCATATATTTTTCCCGCTTCGCACCGGTGCCGGCGATGCCGTCCTGAATGCCTTCGACGCATGCTTTGATTCCGGTAATCGGCGTTTTCAGATCATGGGAAATGTTGGAGATCAGTTCTTTGCGGTTCTCTTCATATTGCTGTTGAAGACGGATCGACTCGTTCAATCGGCCGCGCATTTCTTCAAACGCCGCGCCGAGCTGTCCGATTTCGTCTTTTTGTTTCAAATTCACCGCATGATCGAGATTTCCCTCTTTAATTTGTTCCGCGGCGTGTTTCAGCGTGTACAAAGGTCTGATAAGACTGCGGGAAACGAGAAAAGTCAAAATGCCATTCGTTAAAGCAATGACAACGAGCAGAGAGAGCACGAGCAGTGGCAAAAACGTTTTTGCCTTTTCGAAGAGCAGGTTTATATCCGAGAGAACATAGACCGTGCCGGTGCTGCGATCGCTGAACCTGATATCGTAACCTTCGACCACAAACCGGCTGCCCGATATTTTCCCCCATCGGTATTGATCCGGATCCGCCAGCACTCGCTGGAGCTGATTGTAAAGATCGGGACTGTCGACAAAAGGAGAGACGTACGTCATCCTCTCATCCCTTACGACAACAAGCCCCGCCTGCACCTGGTTCAGCTGTTCGTCCATGTTTGTCAGAAAACTGCTGTCCGTAAAGCGGTCGGGTTCTATGCGCGCCATAAACTTGACGCCGGCAATAAGTTCATTCCGATTACTCGACGTTTCCCAGGGCGGCATCGCATTCCCGTCCGCAGTTCCTGCTGTTTCTTTAAAAAATAGGGAAGCGAGCGTTGCGGCAATAAGAGCAAACAAGATGACCGGAATGAATGTCATGGCGATATAGGAAAGCAAAAGTCTCATCTTGATGGACATGAACCAATCTCCTTCATGCATTTCGAAGCGGCAGCCGCTTCGAAAGCAAAAGCTAACCGGCGGAGCATTACAACTGTTTTCGGTCGAACAGCATCGACCCCGCCGTATAAGCCATTATACAATAAGAAAGAAGCAGAACGGACATATTGAGCCCTTTTTGAACCGATATCCCGTCTCCGACCAAAAGCACGTACCAATTCGTATAAGAAAAGACGGACCACAACGAAACTTGCGGGTAAATGAACGGTAAAATTTTGGCCGCCGCATAGATGATGATGTTCAGTGTGATGACGCCGGAGGTGTTGCTGAAGCACTGCGCGATGAATACCGCAATTAATCCGATCGCCGTCATAGGCACAAAAGCTGCCGAGTAGGCAATCAGGCTATCCGGCAAACCTCCGGTCATATCTCCTCCCGGCACAAACCATCCCGAAAGGACGGAAGCCATCCAAAGCACACCGAGATGAACGGCAATATAAAACGCGATCGCCGCCACTTTCGATGCGAACACTTTGGTACGGGAGATCGGACGGACAAGTACGAGCTTCAATGTGCGCGCTGCCGCTTCGCCGGAAAAACTGTCCGCTGCGCTCATAAACAGAAACAACGGAAGCAAGGCGAACGTGAACAGTCCGAGCATCATCATCGGGAGATCGCTTCCAAGCCCGCCGAAAACGCCTATATTATTTTGCAACGTAGCAAGCAGTACGGCAGATAGGGCCGGAAGGAGAACGGTAAGCAACAAAAATGCTTTCGTTCTGCGCCGTTTCCACAGTTTTTCCATTTCATTCCGCACATTTGCAACTAAACTATGCATAAGCATTCGCATCCTTCGCCGTTTGAATTTGCGTCACGACATACTGCTCGAGGGTCGTCTCATCGGGTAACAATTCACTCACTTGCCCAAGACGGATCAGGCTGCCGTTATTCATGATCCCGATGCGGTTTGCGATCATGCCCAAGTCGTGGATCAAATGGCTGGAAATGAGGAATGTAATGCCCTGTCCGAGAGCCAGCTGCCGGATTGTATGGCGGACTTCGACCATTCCTTCAATATCGAGACCATTGGTCGGTTCATCCAAAATGACCAACTGCGGATTCGAAAGCAATGCAGAGGCCAGCGCCAATCGCTGCTTCATGCCGAGCGAATAGCCTCTCACCCGTTCCTTCTTATATGGGGCAAGACCGACCAACTCGAGAACCTGGTCGATTCTGGTCTTTGCAAGATCAGGATAAAAACGGGCCGACAGCTTCAGGTTATCGTACGCGCTCATATAGTCATAGGCATCGGCTGTTTCAATAATGCAGCCTACCTGTGCAATGGCTTGTTCGTAAGATTCCGTCACGCTATGCCCGAAGATGCGTATGCTTCCCTGATCGGGCCGAATTAATCCCATGATCATTTTTAACAGCGTTGTTTTGCCTGTGCCGTTAGGGCCGATCAATCCGAAAATATCTCCCCGAGACAGATCAAAACTGACATTTCGGACCCCGCGGCCGTTTTTATACAGCTTGGTAACTTCGTTTATTTCCAATAGAGTCAACGTTCGATCGCTCCTTTCGAACTAGGTTCGCTTCATTGGTGAGCAATCGGACAGCATCGCTGTCCGGTTGCCCCCCGCGCTTAATGATGCCAGCCGCGCTTCGTTCCGTCATTCTGGATTTCCACCGTTTGTTTTCCCGTTAAGTCGATCCTCTCCGGGGTCGTTTCGTTAATTCCGGAAAAATCGACGTGAAGCCGGATGACGAGAACATGAGCTTTGCCGGAGTCATCCGTACCGGAAATGTTGATCTCCGCCGTTTGCTGCTCAAGCAGGTTATCCGGGCTGATGCTGGCATCCAAATTGATTTTCTCGACTTTAATATTGTCCGTCAGCTCCGGAAGGTTCACTTTCTTATCGGGAGACGTGAATGAACCGTTGTGATGTTCGTCAGCCTTGGAAACGGCCAAGCTGCCGAGTGCGTTTACAACTGCTGGAATCTGGCTTCCCGAAAGATGCAGCGAAGCTTGCTTGCCTCCATCCGGTTCACTTTCCACTGTCGCAAGTTCCTTGATGTTGCCCGTCAACGCATCGAACAGTTGCTCCACCGCCTTGGGAGGATTCGGCATCGCCCCATCATGCTGCCATTCCGGATCGTTTTGTTTCATCACCCGATAGATTTCATCTTCGCTGCTTTTGATAATGACGTTTCCATCTTGCCTATACACATTGGTGGAGTGCGTTTGAGATCCGTCGCCAAAAGTTGCGGCTATACTTCCGGTATTCGATGGTTTGTTCAGCTTGATGTCCGCTGTGCCCGCAAGCACCTTCGTTCCGTTATCGGTAACGGTCATGTCCACATTCGCCGTCACGCTCTGTGCCGTTTTCGTATTGTTCATCGCTGCTTTGTACGCATCATATCCGGATGTATTTGCCATTGCGGAAACTCCGCTGACAACCAGCATTACCGCGCCGATCCCGAAAGCGGCTCCCGCCGTCAACCATTTTTTTCTCATTGATTCATTGCCTCCAACGTGAATTATTCGAAAGCTTCCGGCAGCTATATGTTTCGATATCTGTCTCACCTCCTAGCGGATCTTGCCAAAGCTTTCTGTAATTCATCATAACCGTCAGGTCTAAAGCGCCTCTAAATCAATTCTAAAAAAAGTATAAAGATCTGCAGTTTCTCTCTGCCCAATATGAATATGAGTCCCTTGCGTGGGGAAAATAACAGAAATATTTCCATGATTAGCTATATGGGGAGTGATCAACGATGCGGAAACAGCAGTTCAATAAGCAGCGTTCGCTCAACCCGTTATCAGGGGGTGTTTCCGACAATATGACGAAACAGCAGTCCGAAGAATCAAGCAAACTGCCGATTTCGACAAATTTGCCGGACAATCTGAAGCGGATCGAGGATACGTTTATCGACTGTACAGATCTTACCATTCTTCCTTGGAGCTATGGCCCGGAGCTTGAACAAACGGCATTCTCTGTTTATTTTGATACACTGGTCCAAACCAAAAAAGTGAATTATATGAAAGAATCCCTGCAGGATCTGGTCACACATGAAATCGGGCCGGCAACGACAGTCACTCCCGAAGATGTGATGCACTTTTTTACAAAGAACGGGGTATCTGCCCACTCGGCAAGGGTTATAGATGATTTCGGTCTAGCCGTTCAGCAAATTTTGGACGGGAACCTTGTCATCTTCTTTAATCAGTGGAATAAAGCGCTTAGCTATAATGCGCTTGGTCTGGCGCAGCGGGCGATTACCGAACCGATCACGGAGCCAGTCGTACAGGGCCCTCACCTGAGTACGATTGAGGACCTCAGCAGTAACATCGGCTTAATTCGAAGCTTGCTGAAATCTCCTCGGCTTAAATTCGAATTTCTTACGGCAGGAGAGGAAAGCCAAAGGACCATCTCCTTCGGTTATCTGGACGGAGCCGTCAATCCGGAAACGTTAATCGAGTTCAAACGGCGGATATCGGACATCGACAAGGAAGAAATATTGGAAACGTCTTATTTGGAGGAATGGATCGGGGAGTCAGCCTATTCCCCCTTTCCGCAAGTTCGTTATACGGAACGGCCGGATACCGCTGTTGCCGCCCTGCTCGACGGAAAAATTATCGCTTTGGTGAGCGGCACGCCGACGATCTTGATTTGCCCGGGTCTTTTTTTTGAGTTTTTTTCAACAAGCGAAGATTATTACCACAGATGGTTTTTTTCATCGTTAATCCGTTTGCTCAGGGTCGGGGCGTTCTTCATGGCGCTGATGCTGCCAAGTACGTATATCGCGTTAACCACCTTCCACTCCGAGCTGATTCCGACCGTTCTGCTGCTGGCGATCCTCGATACACGGGAAGGGATTCCGTTTCCGGCCTTGGTGGAAGCGTTCATTATGGAATTTTTCTTTGAATTGCTTCGGGAAGCCGGGATTCGTTTGCCGCGGCCGATCGGCTCCGCCGTCAGCATCGTCGGAGCGCTCGTGATCGGGCAGGCTGCGATCCAAGCCAAAATCGCATCTCCCGTAATGGTCATTGTCGTTGCCTTAACCGGGATCGCCTCCTTTTCGCTACCTCAATACAGTATGGCCATCTCAATCCGTATTTTGCGGTTTCCTCTAATGGTTCTCGCGGCTACGTTCGGGGGGCTCGGGGTCATGATCGGTTTCCTGCTGTCACTACTGCATCTGACCTGCATGCGTTCGCTCGGCCAACCTTATTTGGCGATGATGGCACCTCTTGAAATCAATCAGCTGCGGGATGTGTTCATCTTGATACCCAAAAAAATCCTCCTTCACTCTCCGCGAAACCGGCATAAACATAAAAAGACAGGTGAAAGGAAGACGACATCATGAGATCGTTCGCGGCATTCACACTTTCGATTTTGTCATTATTCCTGTTTACCGGGTGCTGGGACAAAGCGGAATTGACGGAATTCGGGTATGTCCAAGCGGTTGCGATCGATCAGAACGAAGAAGGGAAGATTGAATTTACATCACATCTTTATAAACCGGCCAGAGGCGGGGAAGGCGGCGGGCCAGCCGGAAAATCGGGAGGGGGAGACTCAGCGTTCAGTATCAAGACAAAAGGCGACACCGTCTTCGAAGCCGATCGTGATGTCAACACCCAGTTGGGACGCAAAACCAAATGGGATCATATGCGAGTCATTCTCATCGGTGAAGAACTGGCAAGGAAACGAAAAGTCGGAGAAGTTCTCGATATGTTCTCGCGGAATCATGAACCGAGGGCGACCGTCAGCGTGTTGATTGCCAAAGGAAAGGCGAGCGACATTTTGAATATAAAACCGTATATTGAACATACAATCGGGCAACAATTGCGGAAAATGGAAGAAAACTCTGCCCGCTTTACAGCAAAGACATCATTAACCCGGCTGCACGATCTCGCTATTCAATTAAAAAGCGAAACGGGCGTCGCTGTAGTCCCTTATATAAATAGCAACAATTCGCCGAAAAAAATTTCTGTGGAAGGGATCGCTGTGCTAAAAAAAGGAAAGGTAGCAGGGAGCATCTTGACGCCGACAATTTCCGAACAATTATTGATGCTGACCAACAAATATAAAAGCGGGATTATTGAATTCCCCTGTACCGGCGCAACCGAAGAAAAGATGAAGACCAAGGAATCGTTAGAGATCATGTTATTGAACACAAAATTAACGCCTACGGTCAAGAAAAACGAAATCACCGTCCGAGTAATGACTAAAATCAAAGGAGCGGTCGGCGAGCTCCGCTGTTCCACCTTGAAAACCGAAGAAGATGAAAAACGTTTTGAGGAGAACATTGAAAAAAGCGTGGAGCGCAATTTACGGAAAGCGATATCGGTTTTTCAGAAGAGAAAAGTGGATGTGTTAGGAATTGGCGATAAACTATATAAAAAAAATCCCGGGTTATGGAAACAGTTGAAGCCTGATTGGAACGAACGTTTTGCCGAAATCCGGTTTGAAGTCCATGCAGACGTGAAAGTGCTGAACTCAGGGATGAACGTCGGTACCCCGTTCTCGAAAGGCGGAGAATAACCGTGTCAGCAAGTATCGTTTATCTTCTGCTATTGTTTACTGCGATGGTGGCCTATGACTTTTCGAAATGGAAGCAGGCATGCTTACGGGACCGTCTCGCTTACGGTGCGCTCATTTTGCCTATGCTTTACCTCGGTATTCTTTATGTGACGGAAATGCCTTGGCCAAACCTCGACGAGCTTGTCCATTTCTTCTTTGCGGAGCCGGCCAAACGCATCGTCGAAACGGTCAAGCTTCCGTCCTGACTCCCGCAAAACGCTGCAGCGAAAAGAGGATATCATGAACAAGCAGGAAACCGTCAGTTCGATCCAGATGGCCATGCTGTTTCTCACCTATGTAACCGCTTCGGCCATCGTCAATATTCCGGCGCCGCTCACAGGCGCCGCCAAAAACGGAGCATGGATTTCAATATTGCTTGCATGTACGATGGGCATGCTTATTTTGGCTTGTGTCCTCTATTTGCACCGGCAGTATCCCGGACTGACTTTTATCGAATACACCCGTAAAGCGATTGGGAGGTGGCTGACGATTATCGTGGCCATTCCTTTTCTGTGTTCCGCGTTCTTGCAGCTTGCCAATATCGTGATCGATATAGGGGGATTTTTCAGCACCTCGATGCTGAGGAGCACGCCCAACTATGTGGTGCAATCCATATTTTTTTTTATGGCTGCGTTGACAGCCAGGGCAGGGATTGAAGTGATGGCCAGAATGTCCGTGTTATTGATTATCTCGATGCTCGGGTTTGTAATCGCGGTTTTGTTGATGGTAAGTCCCTATTTTCATCCGGATTACCTACTGCCGGTTATGCCAAACGGGATCAAACCGATTCTTCATGGCGCTTATATCGCATATGGGTTCCCTTATGGGGAAGTTACGTTGTTCGCCGCGATGCTCCCGTTTGTCCGGGTGAAAGAAAGGCCTAAGATCGGAAAATACTTGTTTTTGGCCATTATCGTCAATGGGTTCACGTTGTTGACATCGGTCGTTTGCTCGATTATGGCCAATGGGCCTTTGGTCGGCGAGCTCAAATACTCGCTGTTTCAGCTTGCGCGTTTGATCAATATCCAGGAAATTATCGAAAGGATCGAGTCCGTGATCGGATTCTCGCTCATCGCCGGTTCGTATATGAAAGCCTCTATCCAGCTATTCATTTTAACGAATGTTTTATCGCAATTGTTGAAATTGCAGGATGAGCGCCTGTTGACATTTCCTATCGCGTTTGTTTGCCTGCTTCTCTCGCTCACGATGTTCAAGGATGAAATGGAATTCGTTGAAACCGTCAGCGTAATCTGGCCCTTGCTCCTTAACGTTACATACGTTCTGCCGCTGCTTTTGATCGTCGCGGTCACGTTGATTAAACGGATGATCTCGGCACGATAAAATTCGGGACGGCTGCTGCAGCCGTCCCGTTTCTGTCGCTTCCCATCCGCCGTTGCTGCAAAATAACATGCAGTTGCCGGGCAACAGCCAAGTTAATCTAGCTCGTTCTCGTCACCGAAATCGTCAACGTTTTCGTCGCTTGATCGGCGCGTCCCTTATCGGTATACCACGGCAAGGCCAGCGTTTCCGCCGTCGGTTCGATATGCAGCGTAAAGGTATTGAGCCCGGGGGCGAGCGGAATGTTATTCAGGACGACGTTCCCTCTGGCATCCATCGCGCCTTCGGGGATCGGCTTGCCGTTAATCATGAAGGCGACGCCGAACGGAACGACGGCCTTCAAATTCATCGTGCTCTCATCGGTCGTATAGGAGATGTCTTCCCCGTAGGAAGTTCTCGGCAGCGACACCATCATAGGCATATCGAGCCAGCGCAGCACATAATCGTCCACGACCTGCTTGTTGTCGCCTTGGTTGGCAATCGTCAGCTTCATGTTCGTGTCGGTAGAGCTGTAAGCCCAGTTGCCCGGATCGGTCGTATCGTTCTCTACTCTAGCATGGCTGGTGAACGCTTCGGTCGACCAGGAGCCCCGCGTATATTTGTACTCGATCTTTTTGCCGGCCATTATTTTAAAATTGTACTCGACGACGCTGCGGTCGGTCGCTCCGCTCGGCACATGCAGTTTGGTGGACGACGCGTTCCAGCCCTGGAAGTCTCCGGCGATCGTAATATCATCGGTAGTCGGCGTATAAGGCGGCAAATGCAGACGCAACGTCACATCGACCATGACCAGCTTTGGCGTGACCGGCTTTTCCGCCGAATCGCTGCGGTTATAAGCCATATCGAAGGTCGTGACCTTATAGGTGTATGCCGTATCGTTGCTTACCGTATAATCGACGTAATCCTTGGCCTCTTTGCCGAGGGTCGCGATCAAGGCATAGTCGCCTCCGTTTTCGTTGCGGTAAATTTCGATTCCCGCAGTATCGGGAGAAGCATTGTCCAGCTCCCATCTCAGATGGGCCAGGTTGGATTCGACATTGATATCCGCAAGAACCGGCGCCGCCGGCGGGACGGTATCATCGGAATCCGCATAAACATTAACCGTTACGGTCTGTGATTTGAAGAACGTCTCGCCGTTATCCGAAGAAACCTGCGCCTCATAACGATATGCCCCGGCGTATTTCGGCTCGAACGCAGCCGAATATATTTTCGAGCCAACCGCCGCATCGTCTGCTTCGTAGTAAAGCTTCGTTTCCAAAGCCTGGTCCGGAGACAGGAACGACGGGTAATGGATCAGCCGGGTAATCAAGCCGGGCGCCGGCTTGCCGGAATAGACGGTGTCGTCGGTTAAGCCGGGTACGCGGATGCTGACTTGAATTTTGGACGTTATCTTGCCGACGCCGACGGTCATATCGTCAGCCTGCTTGACGAACTCGGCCGCTTGAATCGCAAATGCCGGCGTAGCGGAGGCCATATCGCCAGGAACGCTTTCATTCAGGCCGATTTTTGCCGTAACCGTGTAGTAATATTTGGTGCCGTTGTTCACATTCGTATCGGTAAAGGCGGCCCCATGGACACCGCTTCCAATCAGCTGCAGCTCGCCGCCTTCGATCGCGGCGCGGTAAACCTGGTATTGGTCAGCGCCGGCAACCGCCTCCCATGTAAGGGTCACGCTGCCGTTGCCCCCAGCGGCTTGAAGGCCGGTCACTTGCGGAACGGCCGCGATGTTTGTGGTCGAAAGCATCATCATGCCCGACATCGCCGGAACGGTTAGATGAATTTTGCCGCCCGTCACCGTACCTTGAGCGCCGCTGCCGAGCCGGTCGGCGAGGACCAGTCCGTCCGGCAGAAATCCGCTCACCTCCGCGTCGATTTCGGCGTTGCCGGCACCGCGGTTAATCGCGACAAGACCGCCCTTGGTATCGTTCTTGCGGGCATAAACGATGACGTCGCCTTTGGCGAAAGCGACTTTGAGCTCGCCGGTGCGGAACACCTCACCGTCTGCGCTGCCGCGCAGATTGGCCGCTTTTTGATACGTACCGAACAGCTCCTGATAACGTCCTGCTCCGCTAAAAGAGCCGTCCCCGCTCTCCTGGATCCGGTCCCACGGGAAGGCGCGGCGGGAATCGGGGTCCTTCGTGCCTTCGAGACCCACTTCATCCCCAAAGTAAATCGTCGGAGCGCCAGGGTAGCCCATTTGCAGAATCGCTGTCAGCGCTTGCTGCTTCAACGCTTTGTCCGTTGCCGCGGGAGCGATTTTCAAATGCTCCTCTTCCCACTCCGGATGGTCGTACTTGGTCACCGACCGGGTCGTATCGTGCGAATCCACGAGATTCATCATCGCCTGCCAGGCTTCCTTGGGGTAATCCTCGCGGATCGATTCCAAAGCCTGGTTCATTCTTTCCGCGTTGCCGGAGCCGATGAAATCCTGAACAGCCCCTCTGAAACGGTAGTTCATGACGGAATCGAACTGGTCGCCAAGCAGGTACCTTGTTGCGACGCCCCATTCTTCGCCGATCAGCACCGGTTCTTCAATCGGATTGCCGTTCGCGTCCATGCGTCCTGCAGCGGATTTCACCGCTTTGCGGAATTGCTTCCACGTACCGGCGGATACTTCCGGCGCTACGTCAAGTCGCCATCCGCTCGAACCCATCCACAGCCAGCGCTGCGAGTTGGTCTTCTGCATCGCTTTGTCGGCGTCCGCATCGGACAAGCCGGTCAGATCATGACCGATGACCTGTTCGCGGAGACCGATATTGTTCCACTCATGCTCGCCCGGCAGCGCCTTGCTGTCCGCAGGGAAGAAATCGGTCGGCACCGTCTGCGGGCTTTTCGAATCCATCGCCGGCAGTGAATCATACCCCCACCAGGCGTCATACTTGTAATGCAAATTGCTGCCATCGCGGTCTTTTACTTTTTCGGGAGAAACGGTAAACCAGGTAATATATTCGAAATCGTCCGGGTATTTGTAGTTCTTTCCGGTCAACGGATTAACTTTGCTTGTAAACTCCGCCCGCACCGCCTTCTCCGCTTCCGCCTGCGTGATGCGGTTGGCTGCCATTTTGTCATAAACCTTCGCCCAATACTCGTAAGCGCCGATTTCCGGATACTTGCCGTAGCGGTCAAAATAGATCGAATCGTCGCCGACGTGATTAAACACGCCGTCGTTGATCAGATGCAGCCCCTGCTCGCGCGCTTTTTTCGCAAACAGCTGGTAAATGCGGTCCGACTTGGCCCGCGTCTTCGCGTAATCCAGGCCGGATTCCGGATGGGCCGGTTTAGTATAGACCGGCTCGCCAAACATCGGGTCCAGATGCTCGTAATCGGTGGCGTCATATTTGTGGTTGGAGGCCGCCCAAGAGACGGGATTCAAATAAATAGCCGTAATGCCAAGCGACTTCAGATAGCCAAGCTTCTTGCTGATGCCCTGGATATCGCCGCCGTAAAATTCATTCGTCCAGGCGCCGTCCGACTTGGCGTCCGGATAGTAAGGTTTGTTCTCCGGCAGGACGCGGTCCGGATTCTCGGGCGCGGTCTCCCAATCTCCCCAAACCTGGTCCGGGGTCGGATCGCTGGGTACGCCGTCGTCGAAGTATTGGACCTTTTGCCCGCCTTTGACGGTCGCATCCTCTGGGGAAAGAGCGCCGCGGACGCCGTCAACCGTTTTGGCCCGGTTATTGTGCTTATTTCCGTCGAAAAACCGGTCGGGGAAAATTTGATAAATAACGGCGTTTTTCACCCAATCCGGCGTCTTGTAGTTCAGGTCATACACGGTCAGGTCGTACGGCACGGCTCCATCGCCGGTTACGGAACCCGCAGCCCCGCGGGAAGAATCGTCGCCGTATTCGATTTTCGTCCCGCCGTCCACCAAAATAAACTTATAGCCCCATATGCCGATTTTTGTAAAAGCGGTTTTTGGAATCGTCACTTCAAAATAATCCTGGCCTTTTACCGTTGTGACGCGGTGCATCGGAAATGTTCTGGACACACTGTCGCTGTTGCTCAGCTCGACTTTGGCAAACTGCACATCGTCCTGCTTGGCGGCGATCCGCAGCGTCAGATCCTCCCTGCCTTGTTTGATCGCGCCGAAAGGTTTCTTGTACGTGACCGAGCGGCTGTCGAACGAAATGGACGAGCTGTCGATCAAACCGTCGAAGCCTTTCGTGGCGAGCGTGACCGAAAGCTTGCTGCGGTCGAAGCTGAACGTGGCTTCCGTCGCTTCGGGAACCATCACGGCCAGGTTGGCCCCGTCCCTTCCATCGGCGCCGTAGTTTTCGCTCCAATCCGGCCCGAACGTCACCTTCGCCTCATAGCTGCCCGCAGGCAGTGTCCGCTGCAGCTTGTACACGGTGTTATCAAAGTTGTAGTCGACAAAGAACTGTTTTGCCGTTTCGGGTGACCATGCGCTTTCGTCAAAAACGGTTTGAATGTCGCCAACGAGCCGCGGCCATTTGCCGGTGGACAGCGCCGGCACGTACTGCTTGAGCCCATGCACGTTCGAGATGCTGATCCGGGCCTTGTCATCGAGGTCCTCGTTCACATAAAAGTTGACGACCGTATCCTCGGCCAAATCGATGCTGAAGTTATTGCCTCCATCGCTGATTGCCAGATCCCAATTCCCGTCCTTGACCAGCTTGAATTCGTGATGGCCCTTGGTTAGTACGGTGGAAAACATATAATAATTGCCGACCAGATGCTTCAGCCGCGTTTCCTCAGAGGCAGGGTTCCAGCCTTGGAAATCGCCCGCGACGACCCACTTGCTGCTCCCGCCCGGCTGTTCGGTAAGCGCTTCCGGAACAAGGACGCCCGAAGCCGCCTGAGCCGGAGCCGGCAACATACCGGCAAGCAGCTGCAGCACCACAATGGAAGCGATTACAATTGATAACATTTGAAATCGATGCTTTCCGTGCAACGTGAACATTCGATCATGACCTCCTAAATGATATTCGCTTCCCTGCTTTTATCAGGAATAAGCCGTCCGCCGCCGGCGATGTCTCTGCAGGCGGCAGACGAACGGCTGTCAATCCGATATTGTTGCGGTCCTTCCAAGTAATCAGCCCTTCTCCGCTCCGGCCATCAAGCCGTCCACCAAGAATCGCTGTAAGAACACAAAGAGCAAAGCGACCGGAATAGAAGCGAGCACCGCACCCGCGGCGAACAGCGTAAACTCCGTGCTTGTGAAGCTGTTAACCAGTTCAAACAATCCGACAGCAAGCGTCCAGTTCTCTTTGGACCGAAGGATCAACCGCGCAAAAATGAAGTCCACCCATGCTCCGGAGAACGTCGTTAGCGCGATGAACGTAATGATCGGCTTGGATAAAGGCAGCACGATCCGGGAGAAAATCGTCATATGGCTTGCACCGTCGATTCTTGCCGCTTCCTCCAAGCTTTTCGGAATCGTATCGAAGAAGCCTTTGGCGACGAACATTCCGAGCGCGGCACCTGCGGAGTAGACCAAAATGAGCGCAAAATGAGTATCCAGCAGGTCCAGTTGAATAAGCATAATATAGATTGCGATCATGCTCATGAAGCCGGGGAACATTCCGAGTACAAGAATGGTGGACATAACGGTTTTCCGTCCGGCAAAACGGAAGCGGGAAATCGCGTAAGCCGTCAAAATTTGAATGAAGGTCCCCAGCACCATACTGATCGAGGCTACTTTCAGCGTGTTCCAGTACCATTTTGCATAAGGAACCTGTTTATCCTTCTGCTCGACGAACAGGTCGATGTAGTGCTGCAGGGTGAGCCGCCTTGGGATGAATGTTTCGCTGAACAACGAATCCCCGAATTTAAAGGACGACATGACGACCCAAGCGATCGGGTAAACAAAAGAAACGGCTAACAAAATGAGCAGAATATAGCTGCCGGAAAGTTTAATCGTTTTAGCCGTCTTATTCATTGGATCATGTCCTCCTCCCGGTAAGAGCGCGTTCTGCGGTAGTTCCACAGCGAGAACGATGCGATAATAATAAACAGGATAATCCCGATTGCAGAGGCGAAGTTGTAACGCTGATTTTCCAGCGTCAATTTGTACAGCCAGGTGACAAGCAAATCCGTACTGCCCGCATAAGCATATTCGCCTTTGGCCGGAAGCCCGTTCGTCAGGAGGAAAATGACGTTAAAGTTGTTGATGTTGCCTGCAAACTGCATGATGAGCAGCGGTGCCGTCGAAAACAATATATACGGCAGCGTGATGCTTCTGAATTTCTGGAAATCCGTTGCGCCGTCGACTTCCGCCGCTTCGTACAGATCCTTTGGAATGGTTGTCAAAATTCCTAATACAAGCACCATGGAAACCGGAATCCCTACCCACATGTTAACAAGAATAACGGTTACTTTCGCCCAGAAAGGATCGTTCAGCCACGGCAGGCCTTGCAATCCGAAAAACCGGAAATATTGGTTAACCGGTCCGAACTGGTAATTGAGCAAGTTTTTCATGACCAAGAAAGAAATGAACTGCGGAACCGCATAAGGAATAATAAACACACTGCGCCAAAACGTCTTGTATCGAATCCCCTGCTGCTGGATAAGAAGGGCTACGAAAATGCCGCCAAAATAACAGGTAACGGTCGCCAAAACAGCCCAAATGATTGTCCAGGTAAAGACTCCGACAAACGTGCTCGCCCATTGCTTCAGGAACAATAAATCTTTAAATGTCTTCAGTCCAACCCAATCCACCAGGTTTTTCGGCGGAATATGATCCGGAGCGGAATAGTTCGTGAAAGCCATCAGGACCATGAAAAGAATCGGCAGGATCGTAAAGAACAATACGCCCAAAGCCGGAAGCGACAAGAGCAGAAAAGGAAAGCTGTTCTGCGTTAAATTGCGAACGGTCTGCGTGAACCCGGGAGCTTCTTTCCCCTCGTCGCGCAGCTTGCCGGTACGGTAGGCGTCACGCACGTTGATCACATACAACACCGCTAAAATGCCGATAAACATCAATGCCACCAATCCGTAGATCATCATAAAAATGGAGTGGTCGCCGGCTACGTTTTTATATAATTTTCCTACCTTTTGCAGCTTAGTCGGTGTTTCCCCAAGTGTTATAAGGCCGGCAAAGTTGGATGCAAGCGAAGTAATCAGATAATAGATGTAGATGATTTCCGCCGCCAAAAACAACATCCCTTTTACGAATTGACGGTTGTAAAATTGTCCTAACCCCATGCCGAGTACAGACAATATCGCAGCGGTTTTGGCATGTGCTCTTGCTTGCGTCATATGTGCGGTTCTTATCGGATGCTCCATCAGACAGACCAGCTCCTTTCTTCCGAATGCCGCAATCACCCGCCGGGCAAACTCCGGCAGGTGACACAGCATAGGCATACAAATTATTTGCCTGATGCAATACTGTCTTTCATCTGTTTGACCATGTAGTCCATCGCTTGCTGCGGATCCGCCTTGTCATTCCACATGGAAGCAAGCGTCGAATCCATCGGTGCCCAGAATTGAGCCATTTCTGGTATGGACGGCATCGGAACGGAATTTTCGAACTGCTTCAGGAAACCGGTAGCGATCGGATCGCTCTTGATTGCCGCATCTTCAGCCAGAACTTTATTTGCCGGAAGCAAGCCGAATTTCTCGTATTGTAGCTTTTGATTCTCGGCGGATGCCAATTCGCGCGCGAACAGCTTCGCGGCATTCGGGTACTTCGTATACGCGCTTACATATAACGCTTTTACACCGGAAAATGGCTTCATCGGTTGACCGTTCGGAAGTGCAGGGTAAGGAACAACGCCAAGATTTTTAACGCTCTCTTTCAAAGACCCTGTATCCCAAGGACCGCTGACGTTCATGGCAAGCTTGCCTTCGGCGAACAACGATTTCCGGATATCTCCGTTAATATCCGAGCTTTTAAGCGGAAGAATTTCCGTCAGGCTTTGATAGAACTTCGCCGCTTCGATCGCCTCCGGCTTGTTCATCCCGATATCTGTCGCATCCGTACCGTTTGCGCCGAACAAATAGGCGCCAAAACCGCCGAAGATGCCATAGTTGAAATAACTGCTGCCGGCATCCCACATATAAGCGAATTTATTGTTCTTCACATCGTTAAATTGTTTGGCGAATGTCACGACTTCTTCCCATGTTGCGGGAGGCTGGGACACGAGATCTTTATTATAGAAAACCGCAGTCGTCTCAACCGCTCTCGGGTATCCATAGAGAATGTCTTCATGACTAACCGCTTGAATGGCCGTATCGTATGACTCGGCCTTCGTTTCTTCTTCGAATTGGTCGTTCGGAAGAATGATGCCGGCTTGTGCGCCGCTTCCCGTTCTATCATGCACCGCCGTAAATACGTCGGCACCGACGCCTGCAGGACCGTCCGTAACCATTTGACCCATCGATTTGTCCGCGCCTACATCGGCGAATGTAATTTCCACACCGTATTTTTCTTTAAACGATTTGCCGATTTCCGCGATAAAGTCTTTTTGCTCGCCTGCATCCCAAACAAGCAGTTTAGCGCCTTCTTCCGGCTTGAATTCCTCTTCGGCCGCAGCCGTACTTCCTCCGGCATTTGCCTGCTGCTGGCCTTCGGCTGCCGGCTCGTTGCTCTCTTGGCCTTGGCTGCAAGCGGCGAGGGAAAACACCATCACCAAAGCAGTAAGCGCTACCATCATTTTTTGCAGTTTCATCCGTAAACCCGCCCTTCAATCGTTTTTCACATCTGCCGTGCATTCAAAGCGCAAAAGCCGCGTAAAGCAAAAGAACTTCAGCCGCTTATGGCGTCGTCCGCGAATGAATGCAAGCGTTCGCACCATTTCTGTGACGTTTTTCGACTTGATGTCTCCCGGCTTTGTCAGTATAAACGAAAAAAATCGCTTCCTGAGATAGAAAGCGATCGGGAATTAAGTTAGATGAATGAAAGCTGTTTCATGCAGCGATGATCCTCATAATGTTGAATCGGCTTCATTTATCGTCCTGTTTATCGGTCATTTACCTACCCTGTCCATGCAGGGGAGCCGAACAATGGCCGATTCTTATATTAAATCGTTACCGATTTAAAGACTCCGCCATTTCCTTGGCGATTTGGTCTCCGCCCTGTGTTTTCCAAGCACGGACAAATGTATCGAAAGAGTCAATTGGAGCGGATCCCAGTATAATTTTGATGAATGCTTCAGATTCCAGTTTTTTTAGATTCGCCCATTTGCTCTCAACGGTTCGGGTACGCAAATAGGAGACGCTTCGTATTTTGTTTATATTCCGGTCAAGCAAATTTCTTCCGCCCACCATTAGCGAATATGCGCGGGGGAAATCCTTGTCTGCAATATTCCAGTATTGGATATCCGTATGATCATATGGCTCCAGCTTCGCGTTTTTTATCGTTGCAAGGTCGTGTTTGAGCAGCTTATATTCTTCCTTATCCGCAAAATCTTCCGGCGTTTTGGCTCCGGACAACACTTCTTGCAGCGCTTGTACGGAGAATGCGATTTCATCGCGCGGAGCAAGAACGCTGCGCAATGGCTGATAATCGAACCCATACTTCACCTCGTCTCTGAGGATCAAATTATGGATTCTGATGACAGCTTCCGGATGCCCGTATCCTTTCCGGACAACGACGAACGTTTTCGACGGGTTGAACGCTTTCGCATTAAATTTGCCGTCAGCGTCAAGCGGCAACGCATACGCCTGCCAGTTGGCGTCCGGATTATTCTTCAGCACCTCCGGCAGCGGCGTATACCCGCCATAGAACGGCAGAAAAAAAATACCCGTCGATCCGTTGATTACAACCTCTTCCGGAGCTTTATGGATGCCTATATCCTTGTCGATCAAGCCCTTGGCATATAAATCGCGAATTTTCGCAAGCGCTGCTTTCGTCTCCGGCAGGATGGAACCATAAACGGGCCTTCCGTCGGTGCCCTCGCGCCAAAAGCCCGGATATGATTTGTATGCGGCAAAGATCGGATCCAGCGTAAACGAGCCGGGACCGTAGGTGAAGTCATCATATAACGGACCGCCGGCGGTTATACCGATCGTATCTCTCTTCCCATTGCCATCCGGATCGTTCTCGACAAAAGCCTTTGCAGCCCGTTCGAGCTCGTCCATCGTTTTCGGCGGCTGCAGTCCCAGCTTATCCAGCCAGTCTTTGCGGATCCACATCATGCTCATATCTTCCGCATCCACGGAAGGAAGCGCTAACATTTTCCCATCGAATGTAACGGACTTGAGCGCGATTCCGTCCGCGCTGTTCATAATCCTTTTCATGACAGGGGACGCAGCTTTATGGTAAGCCTCCGTCAAATCCGCCAATTGTCCGGCCTTCGCCATATGATTGAGCTGGATACTGTCGACAACCATCGCATCCGGCAAATCATCGCTGGCGATCGACAGGCTCACCTTTTGACTCAAGTTCGGATTGGCAACCTGCCAGGCGATTTTTATATCCACATTGAGATTTTCTTTAATGGCCGCAACCCAAATGTTATTCGCGGGGGTTTCCCCTTTGCTCGACCTGAAGCTCGGATCAACGCCGATTCCGATTTTGAGCGTAACCGGATAATTGTATTTCCCAAACGGATCCGCATCCGCAGCAGCTGCAGCCGTGGAATTTTCGACTGGATTCCTGTTGGAGTCCGCGCCGGAATGGCCCCAGCTGCTGCATGCATTTAACGCAACCAGAGAGACAGCGAGCAGAACCACGATATTTCTTTTAATGCCGACCATGAACGTCCCTTCTTTCAATCGAACTAATGGAAGATAAGCGGCATTTATCCGCCCATCCGGGTGCTCAGCCGGAATTCACTTGGCAGCATACCGTTATATTCCCTAAAGACCCGGCTAAAATATTTTTCGTCCGTGTAACCGGTATTCTCAGCGACCCAGCAGATCGTTTTGTTCGAGCTCCGCAAATACTCTTTTGCTTTCTCCATGCGAATATGGCGCATATGGTCATTAAACGTTCTGCCGATTATATCTTTAAAGCATTGGCTGAAATAACTGCGGCTCAAATTCAGCCTCTTTGCCACTTCGGCCGCGGTAAGAGGACTGTCCATTTCCGCCTCCATAATCTGTACGGCTCTCATCATGCAATCCGTAATTTCTTGCGAATAGTGGGACTTCTCGGAGAAATGCTTAATGATACCGCGGATTTCGCCAATCCATTGCTCAACTTGAAACCAGGAATGAGGGGATTCCGGAAAGTGAATTTTCCCCATATTCGTCTGAGCAAACAATCGGTTCCATTCATTCACAAAGTAATACAGCACCCCGATCAGCTTCACTTGAGGGAGTTTCAGATCCTTGAATTCACGAAGCAGGCTCTGAAATAGAATATCGCTATGGACCCATTCCAATGTAAGCCAAGTCTCTTTTAATCGTTCCAGCTTTTCTTCATCGGAGTAATGCCGCCTGACGTCTTCTTCTTGCCGAATCGAAACGGTGACGGTTTTGTTGTCAGGATCATAGGCATAAAACAATTCATTGTCTCTATATTTCCGCAGCCAAATCTGTATTTCCGCGTGCGTGAAGCCTTTCAGACCGGTCAGCAGAAGCAGCGTCCATTCCGGCTTTGCCGCTGAAGCAGCCGATAGCTGCCCGAACAGGGTGCTTTCATGACCATCATCGGAAAAACAAAAAAATACATTGCGGTCCGCTTCAATCATGCTCATCTCCCGAGGCAAATTCAATTCCTTCACCCATGAAGAGTTCGATACCCCGTGAAGAGACATCAGTACATAGCCTTGATCCTGATCAGACTTCACACTTTCATCCTGATGAAGAGCTGCTGCCGCAAGATTCGGCTGTTTTTGAATCCGGGCGGCAATTCTTCTAAGTACTTCCTCGAACTGTTCTTTTTCGAGCTGCACCTTGGCAATATAATCAATAGCCCCTAATCGGAGCGCTTCCTGGATATATTCAAAATCCTGATGAAGAGTAAGCACGACGATATGAAGGTGCGGCAACCGTTGACGGGCGATTCTCATCAGTTCGATGCCTGACATAACGGGCATTTCCAGATCGGTCAGCAGCAAATCGATCGCCTGCGATTCCAGAACCTCCAATGCCTTCTCGCCGTTACCCGCTTCCCCGACCACCTGCATGTCGAAATCGTGCCAAGGCATGGCCGAAATAAGCCCTTTTCGTACCAATTTATCGTCATCTACTACAAGCACTTTGATCATATGAAGTTTCCCCCCCTTGGATCGGCAAGGTTAAAAAGATGCTTGTCCCTTTCCCGATTTCGCTTTTAATTTCCAAATTGGCTTTATCCTCATAACGGGATTTGATCATACGCTTCACATAATTCATGCCGATCCCCATTCCAACCTTTTGCTGGTCGACCGTTTGGCTGTTCAGAAGATTGAAGATTTTCTCCTCCGACATGCCGGAACCGTTGTCATGGATCGAAATTTCGATGCCATTGTTCAAGATAACGTTTACCTGTATAAAACCGTCATCATTTAACCCATGATACAGCGAATTTTCCACAAGCGGCTGGAGGATGAATCTCGGAACAGGTATTTTCAAAACGTTCTCGTCCACATCGATGCGTACATTAAACTGGAAATCATAACGAATTTGTTGAAGCACTAGGTACTGTTTCAATGCGTCTATTTCTTCTTCAATTGTTGAAGCTTGTCCCAGCTTGCCCAGATTGTAATAGAGGAGCTTGTTCAGCGATTGAATTAAACGGTCGATCTCATCCTGGCCGTTCATGACGGCAAGCCAGTGAGCGGTATTCAGCGTATTCATTAAAAAGTGGGGGTTAATCTGGTAAAGCAGCTTCTCCACCTCAAGATCGATGCGGTGTTTTTCCTTTTGTTCGATCTCATTAAACAGCTCCCATATTTGCTTCTTCATTTGTCTGAATTGATTCAGTAAATAATCGAATTCCGGAATGCTTGTCTGCTCGAGATTGTGTTTGGTCCGGCTGTTTGACATCCACTTGATTTCGTTATGGAACCGGCCAAGCGGCTTGTAGACCATTTTCCATAATAACCATGCCAGGAAAAGAGTTACGCCGAGAAACAGCAAGGAAACGAGGGCGATCTGCAGAAACCATCGGTTCTTCTCTTTATTGTAGTCCGCCTCGGCGATTACCGAGACCAGACTCCATCCCTGGTTGCTCGTCTCCTTAAACCAGTAAAACTCGTTATTAAATCCGGATGCTCCTCCCATGTCAAAATCGGGAAAAATAGAATTCGTCTTAAAGATGTCCGGCACCTCGCTGTAAGCGATTCGGCCATTGTTGTCCACAATAACGTGGGAAAGCCGGCTGTCACTTCGATCCGTATCCAAAATATTTTGCGTCAATTGAAATCCCGATTCGACATAGATATAAACATCGTCGCGGTCAGGGAGCTCTACTTTTCGTAAAGCGGACAGCACATATTGATTATCCAGCAAATTATTGCTGATATGGGGACCATAATACGAGATTCCGGTATACTCAGCGAGCAGCGGCAGCTGTTCCGGCGAAAATGGATGCTTTACCGGAAAATTCTCGAATTGATATTTGCCTTGGCTCTTGAAATAATACATCGTTAAGCCGATATTCGGGTTCGTAAAAGCAAGCAAATTTAAATCGCTTTTTATCGCGTTGTCCAATTGCAATCGTTGATACGGTTCCTCCGCAAGCATAAACTCATTCAGTCTATTGCCTATGACGCCGCCATATGTAAATTGCTGCGAGATATGATTTAAGTCCCGGATCGAATTTTCCAGTGACAGTGTAACCTGCATTAGACTGCTTTTGATCCCGGCTTCGATTTTATTCGACAAGATAGAGAACATCGTATAGTAAGAGATGATGCTTAAACAGATTAAAGGTACAAGTGAATTAAATGAAAAGATAAGGAATATTCTTCGTTTTAAAGTCATACCTATGAACCCCTTGAAATCTCATTTATGTAAGCGTCTACAATTTAAATATTAACCTATTCCGCATTGTAATTCTACAAATAAAATACCGTTTGCTTGCTTCCATGAAATATGGATATATAGGAATACTCCTTCTTAAATTATTATTATGGAAAATATTTCTGATGGTGTTATCGTATTACTAGAAGAAGACATAGAGCCCACATCCCGGCATATAGCGCCAACCCGGATGTGGACATTATCTATTGGAAAGATGAACGTTGCGCTTCGATGAGATATATCGCGAGGGTGAGTTTCACAACAAACTTGCAAACGGGTTACTGCTCACTAGACTTACATCCTTTTTTGAATATGCCGCTGCGATTAATCTTTTGTGCGGGAGAGGGCGAGCCGGCCCTCCACATAGGCAGCGTAATCGGCGGCATATTTCTCCAGCTGTTCATCGCTCACTTCGCGAATTCCGCTCACAACAAAGTGCGGACGGTAGATCATTCCGGCCAGATTAGCAGACTGCTGGAACGGCCGCAGCAGCTCGCTGTAAGAGTAATTGTGAAAGCCTCCGGCTTGGTACATGCTTTGAGCGCCTCCCGAAGAGGTGGCAATGAGGAGCTCCTTGCCATTCAGCTTATCGCCGCCTTTGCCGTGAGCAAAGCCGAGCTCGAATACATCATCCATCCATTTCTTCAGTAGGGAAGGCGAGCTGTACCAGAATAAAGGGAATTGAAGCACAATACGGTCGTGAGTCAACAACAGCTCCTGCTCGCGCGCAACGTCGATCTTTTCGTCCGGATAAGTCTCGTACAGCCGGTGAACGGTAACATTGCCCCTTCGTTCAAGCTCGGCCGCCAATCGTTTGTTAATCCGGGACGTCTCCAAATCCGGATGTGCAACGATAATGAGCGTTGCGGCGCTGCCGGACGG
This sequence comes from Paenibacillus beijingensis, assembly GCF_000961095.1. Lineage (NCBI taxonomy): Bacteria > Bacillati > Bacillota > Bacilli > Caryophanales > Paenibacillaceae > Paenibacillus > Paenibacillus beijingensis. The sequence continues at coordinate 328,373 of NZ_CP011058.1, forward strand.
GTTGGAACGGTTGGACATGTGGAACAGCTCCTTTTTTCGGTGAATTAAGACCCTTTCAATCATTAATACAATTCGGAATATGTCGATTTTTTGGGTAAAAGTAGAAAAATTAAGTTACAAATCTCGAATTATCGATTTATTATTTATATAAAAACTGAATTCAATGTATTGAATCCAGTACTGTATAACCTAGAGGTCTTGCTGAATGTAGGAGGCAATTTGTTTTATTGCTTCTTCATCTCTTTTGTAATATGTCCATTTGCCCAGACGAGTCCCATGTACAAGCCCCGCCCGCTGTAGGACAGACAAATATTGAGATGTTGTTGATTGGGTCATATTCAGTTTTGCTGTAATCAGACTAACACATACCCCAATCTCGATATGATCAACGCCTCCCTGGGGTCCAAAATGGGCTTTAGGATCTTTTAACCACTCTAAGATTTGAAGTCGCGCTTCATTCGACAGTGCTTTAAATATTTCAATGGGGTCAATTGGCTTCATGTAATTATTATATTGACATTTCCCGATATGTCAACCCATCGGCCCAATTGGCGTGTTTAAATTTTGTTTTCATGCTGCACCGTGATGACAACATTACCCTTTTTGTGTCCGTTGTCTACATATCGATGAGCTTCGCGAATTTGTTCCAGCGGATAGCGTCTATCGATGACCGATTTGATCTTCCCCGTCTCCATAAGCTCTTTGAGGAAAATTAAATCTTCCGTACGTTCCTTTGCAATCCCCTGCCCGTCAACCGTCACGTATGTGCCGTTCGGAGCCAGCGCTTTCTTGCAATTGGATTTTGAGCTTTTCCCGACAGCATCAAAGACGATATCGTAACGCTCTCCTCTTTTTGCAAAATCCTCTTTCGTGTAATCAATGATGTTATCGGCTCCCAGAGATTTCACCAATTCAAAATTTCCCGTGGTGCATACCCCTGTAACTTCTGCCCCAAAATGCTTGGCAAGCTGCACGGCGGAAGTCCCCACCGCTCCGGAAGCCCCATAGATCAGCACTTTTTGTCCATTCCGGATGTTTCCTTTTCGAAGAAAATGCAAGGCTGTCGTTCCCCCAAAAAGAACGGCTGCGGCTTCCTCATAGGTCGCATTCGCCGGTTTTAAGGCTACGACCCCGTCTTCTGGCAGACACGTGTACTGGGCATGAGCGCCAAAACGCATCCCACTTAATGCATACACCTGGTCGCCTTTCTTAAACCGTTTGACATTTTTCCCTATCTCCTCGATTTCACCTGCTAATTCCACCCCGAGTATCGGTTTCCTTGGTTTTCTGATGCCTAAAAATAATCGCATTGGAATCCAGTACAAGATCGGACTGTTGAAACTTCGAACTCTGCAGTCCCCTGTTGTTACGGTTGTTGCATGAACTTTTATCAGTATTTCATTGGCTTTGGGAGTCGGCTTATCGACCTCTCTTAGCTCCAGAACATCCGGTGATCCATAATTTGTGCATACAATCGCTTTCATGGGGTTCCTCCAAACCTCAATTTGCAATTAGTATAGCTGCACCTCGGTATTGGCATATAGATACTAAAGTATTGTTTTTGGAAATTGTTCTGAGCTGCTGCGCGGGTAAATTCACAACAGACCCAACTTGCGGGCACGCGCTACAGCTTCGGTTCGCCGCCCAACCTGCAGTTTGTCAAAAATCATCCGGTTATGTCCTTTAACCGTAGTGAGCGCAATGAAAAGCCGCTCGCTAATCTCGCGATTCGAGAGTCCTTGGGCAATGAGGTGCAGCACTTCGAGCTCCCGCCCGCTCAGCGGCTCGATCAGGGGCTTGGCAGGCGGGGCTACGCTCTGATCCGATTTAACTTCACTTGTCAGTTCCTCTGCTTCAAATGCAGCCAGCAGCTTACCTAGATAGTTCATCATCCTTCCGTGAGCAGCTGCTTCACCTAACAACCGGTACATCGGAATGCCTTCGTCGACAAAAATCCGGATGAAGCCGCCAGGCTCGGCCATCGTCAGCGCGTCTGCAAGCAGCTGTACGGCCTTGAACTTTTCGCCATGCGCATGCAGAGCAACCGCTTGTAGAACCGTTGCCTTGAGCTGTTCGTCCTCAAAGCCCTTCGCCTCAGCCTCCTCCCGTAATGCGGAAAGCACCGCCAATGCTGCGGACGTATCTCCCTGCGCCAGATGTACCCGGGCCTGGCTGATGGGAAGATTGTGCTTCTGCGCCAGAGTAGCGGCCGCCGCCAGATTGCCCTGGTGAAGCAACGCAAGCACATGCGCGGTAGCAATGTAGGGCATCTGATTCACGAATTTTTGCCGGCGGGCGGAATGGTCAGCCCTAGCTAAAATAGCGGCTGCATCGTTCACCTCACCCCGCGCAAGCTTCAGCCTCGCGAGAAACACCTCGCCTGCAACGACTCGGTCCGTCTGTTCAAGCTGCTTCGCCAGTTGGATGGACTGGAGACCGTGCTGCATAGCGGCATCCAAGTCGTTCCATTCATAGCATATACGGGCCATGCCAAGGTGAGCTTCGCAAGCGGTCGGCAGCGGCGGTTCACCCGCCAAATTCAGAACACGCCTATAGGTATCAGCGGCCGCATAAAGCTGGTTTTCCGCTTCCTGTATGTTCCCTAGGCCGAGCGCAGCCATAATGCTGATGATGACATGGCCGATCATCTGACTGATCGATAATGCTTCGGTATAGGCCTTGCCCGCCGCGGCACGATCCCCCTGGAGCTGGTAAGCATATCCCAGCGTCCAGATCGTCGCTGTGCGGACAGGCAGGTTGTCCGGGCGCAAATATTCCAGAGCGCGGCGCGACTCGGCAATGATGGTTTCTGCCTGGTGCTTGCTGACGGCCAGAGTTGCGCGTATGGCGGCGATATGACCGATAAGATCTTGGATCTTGTCGTCTAGCCCGGCACCTTCCAGCGCTTTTTCAGCAGCTTGCAGTTTCGGTTCAACGCCGGTCATTTGGCCCGCCATCAGCAATGCAGAGGCATACAACACCCAGAGCGAGGGCCTTGCATCCAGTTCCTCCACCGGCAATGAATCCAGCCAATTCATTACGGGGGCAACCGCTCCGCGAAAAAGTAAAGGCATCCCCTCTCCCTCCAGCAGGCGAGCGGTACGCTGGATATCTTTTGCGGCAGCGGCATGGTGAAAAGCCTCAATCGCAAAACCATTATCTTCATACCATATACTGGCACGAATATGTAATTCAGCCACAACCCGCTCATTATCACCTATATTCGAGGCGATGCTCCGGCGCAGCCGTTTCCGCAGCAAATCGGCAAAGAGATGGTGATAGCGGTACCAGCGCCGTTCGTTGTCCAGCGGGACGATGAATAGGTTGGTGTGCTCGAGATATTCCAACGTTTCTTGCCCGGAAGACGAGAAGGCGAGCTGTTCCCCGGCTCTCCGGCCAAGAACGGCATCGCAAAGAGGACCGCACAACCGGTCGAGAATAGATGTGTACAGCAAAAAATGGTGAATGTTTACGGATTGCTTTTGCAGCACTTCTTCAACCAGATAGTCCAGTACGAAATGGTGGCTGCCGTTGAACGATTTGATGAAGCCGGCGGGATCTTGATGTCCCTGCATGGAAAGCGCGGCTAATTGCAGGCCGGCAATCCAGCCTTCTGTTCGGGATTCAAGCAGGGCGACATTTTCCGCTGAAAGGTTTAGCCCCATCACACGGCCGAGAAATTCGGCCGCCTCTAGGGAGGTAAAGCGCAAGTGTGCGGCGCGCACTTCCGTCAATTGGCCCCTGACACGCAACCGTGCCAAGGGCAGACGCGGGTCCTCGCGGGTGGCGATGACCAGATGCATCTGCGGCGGCATGCGATCGAGCAGTAACGCGATGGCATTGTCAATCGGTCCGGCATCTATAACGTGATAATCGTCAAGGACGAGTACGAAATTGTCCGGAACCGCGGTAATTTCATTGAGCAAGGCCGCTATAATCGATTCGGTCTGCGGCGGCTGAGGAGATTGGAGCAAGCCGGCCACACCTTCTCCAATATTCGCCGCAATCGTCTGCAAAGCAGCGATGAGGCAGGTGAGAAAGCGTGCAGGATCGTTATCCCCCTCTTCCAGTGACAGCCAGGCGGCCGGCCCGGAGCAACCGGCGAGCCATTCGCTGACAAGCGTCGTTTTACCATAGCCGGCGGAAGCAGAGACGAGGGTGAGCTTGCGTTGCAGCCCCTCGTTCATGCGCTCGATCAGGCGCGGTCGGGGAACCAATTTAGACCGAGACAAGGGGATATATAGCTTAGTAGATAAAATGGGTGCAGACATCGTAACCACCGTCCTACGTCGTTAAATGCATGCGGTAACATACCTTGTATATATGTTCGGCAATTCGATCGTATTTCCCTTGAGCGTCCTGTTTCAGCATGACGGTGAGCTGCGACAATCTGCGCCAAAAACAGAAACCCGCGTCCAATGAACGCAGGTTGAATTGTTGTTTGGTGGAGCCAGCGGCCAGGTGAGTGAGGAAACAATGCTACCTTGACAGAATTCGCATCAATACGTCTGTGTCCGGCAATCCGTATTTTTCAATTCCCAGTTCCTGCATGATGAGACTGTTAACGACGGTAAAGTACCAAGACAGCAGTTCCCGGGGGTCCCCTTCAGAGAATTGACCTGCTTGTTGCCCCTTGATTAAGACGGGAACCAGCCGGTCGATCAGAACTTTTTCGGAATATTGATCAAGGAATTGCCCAACCTTCTCCGGGACCTTATCCGCTTTTCGCGCCTGTAGAATAAGCCTGAAAGCGTACTTGTTGTTTTCGTCAAGCATGCTTTGAGTCAAAGTTCTGATCTGATCAAAAGGGCTCTCGGGTGAATGTTGAAGGTTCCCGATTTCCTTTCCCGCTTCTTCCATCAACTCTATCACGAGGTCGGTGAACAATTCGTCTTTGGATTTGAAGTACCGGTATATTAACCCTTCGCTAATCCCGGCCTCGGAGGCAATCATGCTCATTTTCGTTCCTGTAATTCCACGGCAGGCAAAAATTTTGAGCGCCGCTTGTTTAATTTGTTCTTTGCGTTCGTCGCGAATTTGATCCAATTGCTGTTTATTTAATGGGGACAATGAACTTCAATCTCCGATCGTTAAGGAATATTGCATTCATTGTATCATGAACGATTCATCCGCTGCCATTATAAGGAACTTGAAGAGAGCGCCAGAGGGCGGACTCTCCTGATCAATTCCTCGAGAAACTGATCGGGCCGGGCAAAACACGCTAGGTGACCGGCATTTTTGATTCGTACAAACTCTTTGAGGGGGGCTTCGATTTCGTCGAAGAACGCTTTAGCCGCTGTTGTTGGCGTAAAAATATCGGAATCTCCATGGAGAACGAAAAAGGGTAATTCAAATCTAAGCCCAAACCTAGAGAAATCGAAGGCCATTAATTCGTTGAACAAGTGATCAAGGGAGAAATGCATGCCTTTGAATATTTCGATGAGATCGCGCATGGTATGATCCGGTGACGAGAGCATGGACGGCAACATAAGGTCCATAATCATATTGGGAACGGTTCGAATGCTTTTCACGAGAAATTGATTCAACTGATCGAAGTCTTTACGGTTCCAGTTGGATCGATCCGGGCCCATTCTCTCGATTAACCGAATACCCTTTATTAGACCTGCATCGCGGAAAGCGTCCAGCGCCAATTGATACGAAAGAAATTGGGGATCCGGGGCATTCTGATCGGTCCCGACATAAGCATGAAACAGGTCGGGGCGAAGTTTTACCATGATCATCGCGATTAAGCTGCCCGCAGAGCTGCCGATTAGAATGATTTTTTGATGGCCAAGATAATCGCACAGGAAATCAGTCAACTCGATACCATCCTGGGCGAGCCGCTCGAAGGTGATGTTCCCGCTGTCGTCTCTGCCGTACTTGCGAAACGTTTTGCCCGCACCGCGTTGATCCCATTGAATGATGGTGAAATGTTTCTCCCACGAGCGTAACAAAGGGTTGAAGATGGAATAAGGTGAAGCCGGACCGCCATGGATAAAAAGCAGAACAGGATTCTGACGATCCTCGCCGCGTATTGTGATCCACTGTTCAATACCGCCGATTCTAACGAAACGGCTTTCGACGATACTGTTCGGTTTATTCATTCGAAGTATCCTCGCGTTCTTTCGCTGATTGCGTTTCCGTAGAATGAGGTCAGGCAAGATGTTGTTTTTGCTCATCTTCATTTCTCCTATCGCTACTCTTTTATTATTGAGTGAGTCACTCACTCATCCATAGATTAATTTATTTCCTGGAAATTGTCAATTAAAATTAACCGCTCCGAAGAAACTGAGACGTTCAGGGAAGCACGCGTCAGTTGATTCGCAAAAAAACCACGCCGTAATCGACGTGGTTTATTCCATATGTTACAGACCCAACTTATGACCTTTCTCCAGACGAACAATCTGCTTCTCGCCATCATCGGCCAATTCCCGGAACTGATGGATCGTTTCGCGCATTTTTGGAAGAGCTTCCTGCTTGTAGGTGCTGATCGAATCGAGAGCGGCCAACACATCCGTAAAGGCTTGTTTCAGCGTTTCGACCGAGATACTCGTTTCAAGCGATTGCTTGTGGATCTCAGCTCCTTGATCTTTAAGCAATCTGGACGTGCCGGCAATCAAATTATTCGTGGTCTCGTTCAGGAGCTCAATCTTTTTCAAAACAATCCTTTGATTATAGAGCGCGCCGGCGACCGTTACCGATATTTTCAATGCCGAAATCGTCACGTTATTCGCACGGTCGACCCCGCGAATCAGTTCTTTGTTATTTCGGACGACCACTTCGATGGCCATAATCCCCTGCTGATTGACGACCAGCATCTGCTGCAGGTCCATCACCCGCTGACGCAGAGGGAACAGCACTTCTTCCGTGATGAAACGGATCTTGTCAGGGTCTTCCGAACGCAGTTTGCCCGCTTCAAGCTGCGATTCAATCGACTCATCCATCAAAGCGCCCAGCTGAATTTCCTTTTGAAGCTTTTTGGTCAAATCCCGAAGCGTCTGCTGCTCGATCTCCAATGTGGTGTTATCGTTTTTGAGCGTCGCCTTGCCCTTATCCAAAGAAACAACAATATCCGCGATTACGGAATCGGCTTTTTCGTACTTGAGAAAGTAGGCCCGCAGCGGATTAAACAGCTTGCTCAGGAAACCTTTTTTAGCAAAATCCACCATGCTCGGATCCAAATCCTTCAACTGGGTGTGCAGCTCCGCGAGCCCTTTGGCTACCTGGCCTCCCTCATCGCCCGTCTTGGAGAGATTCCCGATCGAAACCTGCAGCAAGGAATTTTTCTGCGAAGACGATTTCATCGTGTTTAGACCGAACGTTTCGATGGATTGCAGAATCTCTTTGCGCTTTTCAAGCGACTCGATATCGAGCGCCATAATCGTTGCAACGTTCGAATCGGCTGCCTCCTTGAGCTTTGCAACTTCCTCGGGCACAGGTTTAACCTCTTGTTCAATGGCGGCCTTAATCTCTTCCGGACTTGTCACTTCCATCGAAAAAGACATCGTCATCCTCCTTAAGGTTTTGCGTCAGCAAAACCACTTCGTAAGGTTAAGCTTAGGTTTTGCGTCAGCAAAACCACTTCGTAAGGTTAAGCTTAGGTATAAGTTACATTTGAACGTTAAACAAGTTTCCGATCTTGTAGATCACATCATCCGTATCGGCATTAATGCTGGCCGCTTCGTTGATGCTCGAAATGCTTTGAAGCGCCTTAATGTTGGCATTATACCCGATCGTATAGATGGGAACCTTGTAGTTCTCAATTAACCCCCTGACATCCTTTAACGAATAGCCCTCATTCGTCTCGCCATCGCTTAAGACAAAGATAATCGGTTTTTCATTCGGATGGAGAGCTAACTCATCTTGAAGCATTTTCAAAGCGACAACAATTCCATCAAAGGTAGCCGTACCTCCGCTCGCTTCGAGGCTGTTCACCGCCCCGACGAACATGGACTGCTGGTTCGTATCGTATTTTCCAATCGGCAGATTAATGGTTACATCATCGGAATAAGAGACAAGGCCGATACTATTGTCTTTCCCCAAATACTTTTGACCCTTCAATAACGATTCTTTCAAGCGGTTCAGAGGTTCACCCGCCATACTGCCGGACACATCGGCTACGAAAACAGCCGCAATCGGCTTATTTCCATTCTTCTTTTCTTTCCACAATTTCTGCGCGGATGACAAAAGGCTTCCATCGACTGCGGCAAGCTCCGGCTTGTAGTCATCGAGATTATTGAAGCCCTTTTCCTTCGCTAACTGTTGATACTTATCCTGTAAAACAAAATCCGCAAACTTCTTAATAATGTCCAGCTTCGTTTGAGGCAGATCGCCCAGCGCATACAACGGACTGTCATGTCTTACACCGAAAGGAGTGAAAACGTAACCGTTCTTCAAGTCCGCCGCATTGACATACGTCTGGTACTCGAGCACAAACCCGTCAAGCATACCCGACTTGGCCGCATCCCGCATTTGTATCGTTGTCGACGCAATAAAGGGCACATTGGCTTGAAATTTTTCAAACCCCTGAACCGCTTTATCTCCCAACATGTTGGAACTGTCGAACGTATGGAGAGCTGTTACAAGGAAGTTTAAGCCTGTTGAGCTGGCAAAAGGATCCGTATAACCCATCGAGAATTCGTTGTTTGCGATCGCTTCGGTAACGGTTTTGACATTCACGAACCCGTACGTCTCCACTAAGGCATCGTATTTGGCTTTGGCGATGACAATACCGGGAACATTCCCGGCGAGACGCTTGGAAACAAGCTGAGCGTTAACACCGCTCGCCTTGACCATTTCGCCCCACAGCTCGTTTGACGGCGTGAAAGCGTCTGGTACGTATTTACCGGATTTGATAAAGTCCGCGGCCGTACCGGAAGCGATATTGCGAATCTTAACCGAAGCCGGTTTCCCGTCTACGATAATATTCGACTTGTTAAATTCGGTGGCTACCTCAGTCAACCATCCGTCGACGCCGCTGCCCGATTTTTCGGTAGATGAAAAGATCTCCGCAAAAGTATCCGTCGTGTTGTCCACGGTGATCGGGAACTTGGAGATATCCGGCAGGGACTCCGCGACATCAATCGGGTTAAGATCGATCTGGCCCTTTACCGGCGTTTCGGTTGTTACCTTGATATCGGAATAAAGATTACTTAATCGCTTATCTGCATTTTCCGCAGTCACTTGAACTTTTGATTTCCCCAAATTAGAGGTTAATCTTACCCCTGCATACACAAGCCCGAAAACGATTACCAAAATTAGACCTGATAGAAGGAAAAACTTGCTCTTCTTTGCCAAACGCAGCACCTCTCACTGTTTATAATATTTGGTTTGGTTAATCAAGGCGTTTATTTCCTGCATGCAGGGCATATTTTCAAAATCACCCGGCTCAAAACTATCCAAGCGGGAAATCTCCAGCAGCAGCTTATCCAGCTTCAACAAAATTTCCTCGTTCGTGCCTAAGGAGCTTTTCATGAAAAACAGAAACTCGTTGTGCAGATTTGTTTTTTCTTGAATAAGCTCTTGAGAAAAAGGTGTTGTCCTTTGACGTCTGCCACTCTCGAACTCCGACTCGTCAAAAACATGGAGCCTGTTCAGAATACTCCTCATATTAAGGTAAAACAGCTTTTCTACCTCTTGAATGACGGAAGCAAACTTCTTGTAAGTTAACTCCGTCGCATCGAATCTCTGGTGGAGGACGTTTAGCAGGGTGCCCGTCTTCTTATTCATCCGGTCTACTTGCTCCAAGGCAAGCGTAATGTCGTCTTCCAGCGCTTTTACACGCCGGTAGCGCGTCAAAGCTTCCACGAAATCTGCGCGTGTTTGGATTTGCTTAACAGGTAAAATAACGGGCGGTTTAAACAGCAGGACATAACTGCCGTAAAACAGAGCAAGCGCACTGGCGCACAGCAATGTTACTCCGGATGCTGTTGCAAAAGCGCCACCGCCTATTTCAACCCCTAAAAATCCGGGCGAGAGCACGAGTATATCCAAAACCGCCACGCCTGAAATAAGTCCGAGCAGTTTGATGTACTTTGTACCGGTCAATACTGACACCTCCTCTTCCCACACATTAGGAATACGCCCAGATGATCAAAAAGTGACGCTATTTTTTAATATGGAAATTCGACATATTCCTTCATTTCCCTTTTTTGTAAACCAAGTTGTGGGATTGTGCTGAAAAAATGATTTACGAGGGCCGTGTTATCGTTATCGTGGAGCGTGGAACGCCCTCCCGGTACACCTCCTTTGTTACGCTCCTCTAACGCAAAAAAACACGCCAGTAATGGCGTGTTTGAACGGACTTTCCTATCTGGCAAAACGATGATGACCTATCGTTACCTTAACATCCAGGCTGGACCAAAACGCTCCCTTGGAAATATCGGGATTGAAGAAATAGACCGCATTCTCGACGTTATTATTCCCGTTTAAGGCATCCTTGGCGGCACGCAGAGCGGTTGCATGAGGCTTGCACTTCTCAAGAATGCCATTATGCGCTGGTGGAAACTGCTTCCCCGAATAAATCACGTCGCGAATCGAATCCGGAAATCTTGTATCCTTTACCCGATTCAAAATGACGTTCGCAACGGCGAGCTGACCCTCATACGTTTCATGTCCGGCCTCGATCATCGTTATCTTGGCGAGCAGCATCAAGTCCTGTTCCGTGAACGGTTCTGCTTTCTTATTAAAAAACGTTGGGATAACGACCTTAAGCTTCGCTCCCGATTTGATCGTCGCCTTGGCATCCAGCCCGTTCCGCTTCAATAGTTCAGACTTGCCGGTTCCAAATTCCTTGCTGATTTCATCCAAGCCTGACTCTTCCGTTACGACCGCTTGCGGCACCGTTATGAGTTCGACAACGTCGGAATCTGAATTAACGCTCAAGTTTGCATGGAGCAGCTCCGACAGCTGAAGCAGCGGAATATATAACCTGCCGTCCTTAACGAATGGAGGGGCGTCCATCCAATAGCGGACTTCGTTGAAGTATACGACCGGAACGCCGTCTCCAAGAACAATATGATCATTAAATGCCGTATGTATCATTAATTCCTGATTTTCTTTATCCCATCTAGACTGCGCTCCGAATAATCCGGCGATGAGAGCCACGGGCGCATATATTCGGCCTTCCTTTATAAAAACAGGATCGTTTATCCTCACAGTATCGCTATTTACTTTTATGGTCACATCTTTCGATGCTGCAGCTGCCCCCGCGGAGACAATGGACATCGGTCCGATACAAAGCAGAAGCAATCCCGCAACCATTGCGATAATAGTCGGCTTGAATTTTCTGATCATTTGTACCTCCCAGCTTATTAAGTCTGTTAAGCACTCAACGTTCATCTTCTCACGCAAAATTATAGCACAGCAAATTACTTGTATAGGATTAACATTTTCACAGAATTAATCAAAACTTGCATAATGGAGCGAAAAATAGCATTCCTGCGCAACCACGCGACACTGTCGATGCGTTCGTAGAAATGAACATCTGCGATCACAGACCAGCAACGTATGGCTTATGAACCGAGTCATCGTTATTTGTACATATTGAACCTGTTCCAAGCTCTAACGAATTGTAGCGTCACTATTCGATTCCTATCGACTCGGTTGGGTTGTTATTTGATGAAATAGTGATTGTAGGATTCGTTATCGCTCAAGAAGTCTCATTATTCCTGAATTAACGGTTTTACGATTCCTTAGGCCAGTTTCATAAGTCGTTCGCTTCGTTCACTGCTTGAAGACTCCCCCTGCCTCAAGATTGATCATGAGCCGATTCAGCCACTTCCGCGGGAGCTTCCTCTTGAACCCATGAGGCTTCGGAAGTATCTTTCATGCACTGAACAAGAAATCGCATCTGCTCAACATCGTACCTGCTCCGAAACTTTCGAACATTTTCGAGGAACATTTCGTAAAATGGGGACAACAAGCTGAAATGGTACAACTACACCCGAATGGAACATCGCAATTTGGAGAAACGCCAGCAATATTTATTAAAGACGGAACGTTTATTTGCAAGCCTGTAATTTCGATGTGGAGCCATTCCGTTTCGGATTGAACCCCTGACCTCATCGCTGCCAGCGATGCGCTTTCCCTCATTGGTGAGCTCATGCCAGAATGACTATCTCGACTTTTGGCGTAAGATTATCCAGCCTAAGGCCACATAGAAGGTATGAACCTCGATTATCAAGATTCGCTCGATTAACCCTGCTGTTCCTACATCTGTGTTCAGATAGTCAAAAGTGGTCATAAACATATACATCAGGATCAATGTAGGTGTAAAGACCGCAAATAATAGCGCCAATCGGCGAGAGTTCGAGCAGGATGATGCAACTCCAACGCGCAACTGCACCGAGCTCCTTCATGCTTCGGAAGATGCCTATTACGCCAACAAATATCAAGAGCCCCAGCAGTACGAAAGATGCATTCATGGCGAAAGCATTTGCTCCAACCCCAAGGCCGCTGACAGGCTCACTGACAAGCGAATAGCCGGGACGCAGAAAACCTAGGATTGTGTATGCTAGCGTAAACATAATCGGTCCGGCGACTGCACCGAGAGCGAGCCACCGATTGATTCCCGATACGTTATAACCTCGAGTATTATCTGAAATTTTCATTTAATATCCCTCCTTTGTTATATCCCCGTCTTAAAAAATCGGAGCAATTCTTGAGCAACGCGTTCTGGCTTGCCGCCTCTGTTGGTATTTCCTGTGGCCCCGTGATTAAGTCCGGCAAATTCAATACGTTTAGCATGAGGAAGAATTTGTGTCAGGGTATCCAGAGCTATTTTGAAGTAGTTCGGACTTTTGCTTGCTCCAAGTAATAGAACCTCGGCGTCAATTGCTCTAAAACATTCATGCTTGTCTTCCAGCTCGAAAGACAAATTAAAATCATAGTGAATCGTCGGAGCCAGCTTCCTTATCGTTACATCGTCGTTCTTGGTATTCTTCTCGTCGCCTGTCATCATCATCTTCGTGAGCATTTTAAGCAACCAGCGAGGGACAGAATTAAAAACAGGCGGCCCCATTTGTCCTCCCAACATAGCTGTGACCAGCGCTGACACCAAGTCTCCGTCGGCAATCTCTTTGTCATACCGTGCCATGAAATCGCCCGATACCGACCCGTTAATGATTAAAGGAGGGTCAAAGAGAGCGGCTTTGTGAATATTAGATGAATTGAGTGCCGCTTGGAGGCAGATAAGAGCGCCTGCACTAATGCCAAATACGAAGTTAGCACCTGTACTAGAAAGAACAGCCTTGAGGTCTTCCACATCCTTCTGGATCTTGTGGTCTTTCCTATATGGACCGCTAAGGCCGCGCCCACGACGATCGGGCAAGTAAACCGTGAAGTTGTCCGCAAGTACTTCGGCCAATTGGCTATGGCTTAGAGACGATTCCATAGTGCCGTGAACAATTAACAACCCGGGACCTTGCCCCATTTGGCGATAACCAATGGTCGTGCCGTCTTTAGAGGATACGAAGTGAGTGTCAATGTTCAATGAATGAACCTCTCTTCTTGAGAAATTTTTCGAATCGTACTATAATATCTTTGTTAATATCTTAATTATTATCTTAATCGTTAAGATAAATTCTGTCAAGTGATAAAGGAGCGCGTTTTATGAACGATTCAGAGAAGCGAAGGGATCTTATGGATCAAATGCAAAGCTTAGCCCAAACGGCTAGTACCGAAACTGCCCTTTTTCATCAGGTCGCGGCCGCAAAGCTCGGGTTAGGGATTACTGACCTGAAGACAATTTCGGCTCTATTGCAAGAAGGCCCTATGACGGCCGGACAACTTGCTGAACGACTAAACCTCACTACCGGTGCGGTTTCAAATGTAATCGACCGCCTGGAACAAGGAAATTTCGCAAGCCGCGTACCGGATACCAAAGACCGCCGTAAAGTGATTGTTACCATCAATCAAGATATGCTATCTACCTCTAACAATGTGTATCGTTCAATGGGGGAAGCTTTCGAAAAGTTGCTTGAAACATACTCTGTAGAGGAACTTGAGTTCTTGGTCAAGTTTTATAATTCAACTATAGATCTGACCAAGCTGGAAATTGCTAAATTGAAAAGCCGGAGGTAAAACGAAGGACAAGAAAAAGGTACAGCACTCATTTTTCTTGAGTGGCTGTACCTTCCTTACATCAAAGGGACTTTTTCAGTGGCCTCACTCAACTCCGTCCGCGCGGACTGAACCCGGGTATTTTTTCGGTAATAAAGTAAAGTAAGGCTAAGAGCGGCATAACAACTCCAATTAGAGATGTGAAACTCCAGCCGCCATGGGCATAAGACCAACCGCCCAAAGATGAGCCAATTGCTCCGCCAATGAAGAATATGGACATGAAAAGCCCGTTCAGACGGCCCCTTGCTTCACTCCCCAACGAAAAAATCGCACGCTGTCCAAGAACAAGATTTCCCGATACGGCCATATCCAGCATAATAGCAGCAAGAACAAGCAGTGCAAGAGCCGTTGTTGAATTGTCTTGAAAAAGATATGTGAGCAACAAAGACAAAGCGGCAATAATCATTGCCAGTACGGTCAAAAATCCGGTCCAGCCTTTATCCGCCAGTCTTCCAGCAATCGGCGCCGCTATTGCACCTCCCACACCTGCTAAAGCAAACAATGCGATGCCTTGCTGGGACATTCCGAAATCATCCGCCAATCGTAAAGGAACCACAGTCCAAAAAAGGCTAAAGGCCCCAAACAAACAAGCTTGATAAATGGCCCGGCGGCGCAATATAGGCGTTTGTTTTAAAAGAGTGCCTAAAGTGACGATTAATTTACCGTAGTCTATCGTAGGTAAAGGCTTACGCTTAGGGAGAATACGTGACAGCAGAACCGTCAATAAAGTAATAACAATCGCAGACAAAGCAAATACGGCTTGCCATCCCCAAATGCCGGTTATAAAGCTTGCCACCGGCCGGGCAAACATAATTCCGAGTAAGAGTCCGCTCATCACGTTTCCTACCACGCGGCCGCTCTGCTCTTCAGACGCTAAATAGGTAGCATAGGGAACCAGTATTTGGGCTACCACCGATGCCATTCCAATAAGCAGGGACGCTGTCAGGAACAACGGCGGATTGGGGGCGAATGTTGCCGCAAGCAATGCACCTACCACAACAATCAGCGATACTACCACGAGGCGCCGATTTTCAATAATGTCACTGAGCGGTACGATGAACAGCAGCCCTACAACATAACCGATTTGAGTTAAAGTGACAATTAATCCTGCTGCTCCGGAAGAAAGACCCGTGGCGTCACTAATAGGTCCTACCAGGGTTTGAGCATAATAAAGATTGGCAACGATAAGACCGCAAGCGGACGCTAACAGAAACATAATCCAACTTGAAATGCGTTTACCCTCGATTTGTGTCGTTTGCATTGCAATCCTCCTCATTTTCATTTCTGAGTGTGCGGCAGGGCTAACAATGTTCAGCAGCACCGCCACAAAATAAATAATGAACGTTTAGTTTAGTAATTCATGTTTAAATAATATACTGAACGTACGGTTTTGTAAATAGCTGAATTTACTTTTTCTTTTATTGGATGTTCAGTATAATGAACGTATAGTTTTTATTGAAGGGGAAGATTCATGTGAATGTCAAAAGAGGGCGTCCACGTAATGTTGAAACGCAAAAGTCCATCCTTTCTGCTTCATATGATTTGTTGTTGGAAAATGGCTTTGGAACGGTCACTGTAGAAAAAATTGCTGAGCGCGCAGGAGTTAGTAAAGCCACCATTTATAAATGGTGGCCCAACAAGGCTGCTGTCGTTATCGATGGCTTCCTCTCTGCTTCCGCAGCAAGACTGCCTGTCCCCGACACGGGCTCAGTATTTAATGATATACAGATTCATGCCACTAATTTAGCTCGCTTCTTGACGAGTCGGGAAGGTAAAATCATAACGGAGCTTATTGGTGAAGGGCAATTTGATGCAGGACTGGCAGAGGCATACCGGACCAGATATTTCCATCCTCGCCGGCTTGAGGCTAGGAATCTTATCGAACGAGGGGTTCAGCGCGGAGAATTGAAGGAAAATCTCGATATCGAATTAAGCATTGACCTCATTTACGGGCCGATTTTCTACCGATTGCTAGTACTAGGTGAACATTTAGATGACGTTTATGTCAAAAATTTAGTGACCTATTCATTTTCAGGAATTCGTTCAGATTGAATTTACGATCGCCCCCTTTAAGGGACTCCACCAAACACAAAAAAACCGCTTCCTATTGAAGTGGTTAAAGTTTATTGTTTGGTGGAGCCAAGGGGGATGTCCGAATCCTGATCATAGGCTGACGAAGCTTACTCAATGAGGACTTTTAGCGGTAGATTCAGACGCCGTGCTCCTCCGTATTCACTCCGTCCGCGCGGTCGAACCCGGGTTCGTCCCCTTGGCAAGCTCCACCATACATAAGAAAAACCACGTTTATTTCAACGTGGTTTGATTACTTATGTATGGTGGAGCCAAGGGGGATGTCCGAATCCTGATCATAGGCTGACGAAGCTTACTCAATGAGGACTTTTAGCGGTAGATTCAGACGCCGTGCTCCTCCGTATTCACTCCGTCCGCGCGGTCGAACCCGGGTTCGTCCCCTTGGCAAGCTCCACCATACATAAGAAAAACCACGTTTATTTCAACGTGGTTTGATTACTTATGTATGGTGGAGCCAAGGGGGATCGAACCCCTGACCTCATCGCTGCCAGCGATGCGCTCTCCCAGCTGAGCTATGGCCCCGATCTGACGACAGGATTTATAATATCACAAGGCCGGCAGAGGAGTCAATCTTTTTTCTAGTTTTTTTTCAGCTCCTATCTACTCTTGTTGTTCCTCATTCATCGGAGGTCTGGAGAGCAGACTCGTAAGCTCTTTCATGAACATGTCGATGTCCTTGAACTGGCGGTAAACGGAGGCAAAGCGGACATAAGCCACCTCGTCCACCGGGTACAGCTGGGCCATGACCAGCTCGCCGATTTCGCGGCTTTCCACTTCTGCCTTTGCTGTCGTCCGCAGCTCCTTTTCCGCTTCGGATACGATCACTTCCAGCCTCTCCACCGAGACGGGACGCTTCTCGCAAGCGCGGATCAATCCCCGCAATATTTTGTCGCGGCTGAATTCTTCGCGGCTGCCGTCTTTCTTGATGACGATCAGCGGCGTTTCCTCCACCATCTCGAACGTCGTAAAACGTCGGCTGCACTGCTCGCATTCGCGGCGGCGGCGGATCGATTTATTTTCGTTCGCGGGACGGGAATCCAGCACCTTGGTGCCGGCATAATCGCAATAAGGACATTTCACGCCTTTGCATCCTCCTTTCTAGTTTCAATTCTTCATGGCATCGCATTGCATCTCGGATATATTTACCACGAAAACTGCGTATGAAGTTTTAATTGTCGCCGCATAATACAGTTACCAAAGTGAAGGAGGTGAATCACAATGAGTCAGAATCGCAGCAGCAACCAACTGGTCGTACCGCAAGCCAATGCGGCGCTGGACCAAATGAAGTTTGAAGTTGCACAAGAACTGGGTATCTCGATCCCACAAGACGGATACTACGGTAATATGGCTACCAAAGACGCAGGCTCCCTCGGGGGGTTCATTACGCGCCGTCTGGTGCAAATCGCTGAGCAATCTCTTGCCGGCCAATTCAAATAATCGGGCTTAATACCGGGCTGGACAGCCTCTCCGAAGCGGGAGGCTGTTCCGGCTTTATTATTCCATAAGCATATCAAATGCACCGCAGCGCCTGCTTTATAAGAAAACCTCTATCGAGGCCTCTCAGGGTTGAGCGACCGCGTTTAAAGGTTGGTTTTATCGCCAAGATAGAAATTGATTTTCGCAACTGCGAAATTTATAAATTCTATCTGTGGTAAAAAAACATGCCGTTTGGAAAGCTTCCTTCATCGCCTTCAAACTTAGCCAATGTGCTGCAGCGGTTATAATGAAGCTCCCTTGAGCTCCGGATATAATTGTTTGTACTTATTATAATAGTAAATAACCCGTTGTACATAGTGCCGCGTTTCCCCGAAAGGCAAATTTCTTACCGACTCCAGGCTGCCGTCCCAGACCCCGCTGCTGATCCACTTGTTCACATTTCCCGGCCCTGCATTATAAGCGGCCACTGCTGCGACTGAATTGCCGTCAAACTTTTCGTGCAGCGATCTAAGATACCATACCCCTGCTTCAATATTGACATCCGCCCGCTCGGCAAGAGTTTCACGGCTTACTTTCGTAAAATCGGCCTTCTCGATAATCCAGTCGGCGGTTTCAGGCATGAGCTGCATAATGCCGAGCGCCCCCTTCGAGGACACTTTGCCGGTAGTGTAATTCGTCTCCACGCGAATGATCGCTGCAATCAAATAAGGATCCATTTTATAATTGCCTGCACTCGCTTTAATATCCTCCGTATATTTGACCGGATACATCTTTCTTCCGATCCAATCGGATTTCAGAAATAAAAAAAGCACAAGCGCGATCAACAATAGAAGCAGTACCCGTTTGCGAAGCAGCCAGCTCATGAAAACCTCATTTCTTTCCAAAACCGCTCTACTTGCGCTCGCGTCTGCTCACGCGTACCGCTGTTGTCGATCAGCCAATCGGCCCGTTTTTTCTTCTCTTCAATGTCCATTTGAAGATCGACACGCCGCATGGCTTCCTCCATGGGCATATGATTGCGCTCCATCAGCCGTCTGATCTGCATTTCCCGCGGTATGTATACAACCATGACGCCTTCATACCGCGCATCCTGTCCGGTTTCGAACAACAGCGGGATGTCCGCCACGATTAAGCGCCCGGGGAATGACCGCTTATACTCCTCAATCTTGGCTTGCATCCGCTCGCGTATCGCCGGATGGAGGATACTTTCAAGCTGTTCAAGCAGCTCCTTCGCTCCAAAAACCTTCTGTCCGAGCGCAGCCCGGTTCAACGTTCCATCCGCATTCAGCACAGCTTGTCCAAAGCGCTCTACAATCGAATCCAGCGCCTTCTCTCCCGGTAAAACGACTTCCCTTGCGGTATGATCGGCATCCACGAGCAGCGCTCCGAGCTCAATCAGCATAGCGCCGACGGTGCTTTTTCCGCAAGCGATGCCTCCGGTTAATCCGATGATCATTCAAGGTCACCCCACTCTATTGAAACGGACCGCCGCTGGCTGCGCCATGCGATCCCAGAATATTGTCATCATTTAATGAAAAACCCAAAATCCCTCCGCAGCATCGGGAGGGACCCTAAGCGAGTTCAAAACAGCTTGGAAATGCCGATCAAAATAAGCAATATCCCCGGCAAGGCTGACAAGGACTGAATTCGATGCCAGCTTGAAAACCGAAATCCGAAGCGCAGCCCGAGCAGCAGAAAAAGTCCGCTCGATAAAGTGATCGCGCATGCCGTCACAAGCGGCTCAAGTCCGACCATTGCCGCTCCCAATCCGGCTCCGAAAGCATCGAGCGACAGCGCAGAACCAAGCAGGAGCGCTTCTGATGGTGAAATGGTCCCCGAGCGGTCGATATCGGCTTCCTGGGGCGTCCGTAAAATTTGAACAACCAAACCCAACGTTTTGATTTCCAGTTTAAGAACTGTTTTGGCCGCTGCAGACGCTACATAGGAATTCTCTTCCGAAATGAACGAGTTCTCTTCCGGAACGGCTTCCGTAGCTTCGTCCGCTTCGTCCGCTTCGTCAGGCTCTCGGCCACCCCGCCTAAGCTGGAACAGCCCCCAGCTGCCGATGCCGATCAGGACGCATGCCCCGAATAATTTGGCCGTTTCCGGCGCCAAAAATTCAGACAGCCACGCTCCGATACGCATCGAGATTAAGATGACGAGTCCCGAACAGCCGGCAATAATCAGAACGGACAGGACGGGAATACGAATACGTCTTAATCCGTAGGTTACGCCGACGCCGAAGCCGTCAACGCTGACGGCAGACGATAGCAGCAGCAGCGACGCAAAATGCGAAAGCAGCATATTGTCCCTCCCCACATGCAATCCCGCAGCGGTTTTTCTTCCGAACCGTAAGCGGGACTGAGCTTTAGCTTAGCCCAGGTCAGTACATCATATGCGGGGATGGGAAGGCTGTGCCTCGCCTCTGGCTCCTCGAAGGATAAGGCCCGTCAACCTTTTGTCGGTCCAGACTACTTGATAACCGATAACCGTTGCTGCTTTGAAGCGATTCGCAGACTGTGCGGCAGCGGCTGGCATTGCAAACAAACATGCGTGCCGCGTCCGCCGACGACCGATTTCGTGATGAGCGTGCCGCAGCTGCGGCACGGCTCGTTTTTGCGGCCGTAAACCAGCAGCTCGTGCTGGAACGATCCGGCGTCGCCTTGACCGTTCACATAGGACTTAACGGACGAACCGCCCGCTTCCACCGCGCGCTCGAGCGTGCTGCGAATAGACGCGTAAAGCTTTTTCCAGTCGGAAGGCTTAAGCTCGTCAACACCCGCTTCGGGATGGATGCCCGCCTGAAACAGCGCTTCATCGACATATATATTGCCAAGTCCGGCGATATAGGACTGGTTCAGCAATAGCGGCTTCATTTTCGACGTCTTGCCCTTCAATCTGCCGCGCAGCGCCTCCGGCGTAAACTCCTCCTCCAGCGGCTCCAGTCCGAGCTTGTTCAGCGGCGGAAGCATAAGATCCTCTCCGGGCTCGAACAGATGCATCGTGCCGAACTGGCGGACATCCTTGTAGCGCAGCTCGGTCCCGTCTTGAAAATGAAAAATGACATGGGTATGTTTATCGACCGGCTCCCCCGTTCGGTACAAGCCGTAGCGGCCTTCCATTCGAAGATGCGACACGAGCACGAGACCGTCGAGTATCAGTCGCAAAAACTTCCCCCGCCGCTCCACCGTCCGGATCGTCCGGCCGGCAAGGGCGCCTGCAAACTGCTCCGGCTCTGCGGGGCGCTGAATAATGCGCGGCAGCGAGACGGTTACCGCAGCGATCGTCTTATCCGTCACAAGCTCATTCAATGTGCGTTTTACCGTTTCAACCTCCGGCAATTCCGGCATTTTATTTTCACCTCCAGCCCATTATACCCGATTCCCGCCCGGCTTCGCATGTTTATTCCTGGTAAAAGAAACATCGAAGCCGGTCTGAAATAGCGTCGCAGTCGGCGGGCTTCCCCTTGTTCAGCCTTTACTTCGCCTCGTACCAATTGATGCCGTAATTCACGTCCGCCTTAAGCGGAACATCGAGCGCAAGCGCCCCTTCCATCACTTCCGGCACGAGCGTCTTCATCTTCTCCAGCTCATCCTCCGGCACTTCAAATACAAGTTCGTCATGCACCTGAAGCAGCATGCGGCTCTTCAACCCTTCTTCGCGCAGACGCTCCTGCATCCGCACCATTGCGAGCTTAATAATATCCGCGGCCGTCCCTTGAATCGGCGTATTCATCGCCGTCCGCTCGGCAAACGAACGCAGATTAAAGTTAGACGCCTTGATTTCCGGCAAGTAACGGCGGCGCTCCAGCAGCGTCTTCACATAACCGTCCTGACGCGCCTGCATGACGATATCGTCCATATATTTGCGCACGCCTTTGAATACGTCAAAATATTGCTCGATAAACTTGGCGGCTTCTTTTCGCGTAATGTTCAGGTTTTGCGACAGTCCGAAATCGCTGATGCCGTATACGATTCCGAAATTGACCGCTTTGGCCGAACGCCGCATGTTGGCATCCACCTGCGTCTCCGATACGCCAAACACGTCCATTGCCGTTTTCGTATGGATATCCATGTCGTGGATAAAAGCTTCCTTCAGCCGTTCGTCGCCGGAAATATGGGCCAGCACCCGCAGCTCAATCTGCGAGTAGTCCGCCGCCAAAATGTACCAGCCCGGCTCGGACGGAACAAACGCCTTGCGGATTTTCCGTCCTTCCTCCAGCCGGATCGGAATGTTCTGCAAGTTCGGGTACTGGCTGGACAGACGGCCGGTTGCGGCAATCGTCTGCCGGTAGTACGTGTGGATTTTGCCGGTTTCGCTCCGCACTTCCTTCAGCAAACCTTCCACGTAGGTGGACTGCAGCTTCGCCAGTTGGCGGTAGTGAAGGATAAGCGGAATGATATCGTGATACGGCTCCAGCTTCTCCAGCACATCCGCATCGGTGGAATAACCGGTTTTTGTTTTTTTCATGACCGGCAGTCCCAGCTTATCGAACAATATTTCGCCCAGCTGCTTCGGGGAATTGATGTTGAACTCGGTTCCCGCGTGTCTGTATATTTCGCTCACCGAAGATTCGATCCCGTGCTCCAAATCTTTGCCCAGCTGCTGGATCGTTTCGGCATCGACTTTAATTCCCTGCTTTTCCATGTCGGCCAGCACGACCGCGAGCGGCTGCTCCAGCTCATAATAGAGCCGGTTCATGCCGCTCTTCTCAAGCTCCGCCCGCTGCAGCGGCGCAATGGCGCGGACCGCGTCGGCCTTGGAAGCAAGATGGGCGTAGAGCGTTGCGTTGTCCGGCACTTTAAACTTGGCGCCTTTGCCGTATACCGATTCGTCGGAAGCTACCGCCGGCAGCCCGCTGCGCTGGGCAATGCCGCTGACGCTCTGATCGCTTTCCGTCGGGTCGAGCAAATAAGCGGCGAGCTGAATATCGAACTCCGCACCCTGCAGATGAACGCCCAGCCTTGCAAGCACCAGCTCCGTACGGTGCAGATCGCAGCCGATCTTGGAAGCTTCCGGATCGGACAGCCAGTCGCGGACAAACTGCCCTTCTGCCCCTTCCAGCAGCGCCTTAGGGAGCACATAGACGGTATCTTCAGCAGCCAGCGCCGCCCCGATAATGTCCGCATGATGCGGATTGTCGCCGACCGATTCCAAGAAAAGCGCGTTCGGCTTCTTGAATGCCGCCGCTAGCAAGGATGCCGCCTCTGTATCGCCTGGATCTACCGGCACTACGTTCAGCTCCGCTTTCGGCGCCCCTTGGGCCGCACCGGGGGCGGACAAGTTCAGCCGCTCCGTCAGCGAACGGAACTCCAGCTTCGCGAACATGGCCGACACCGATTCGGCGTCGAAGCCGCCATAAGCGATGCCGCCCTCCGCGCCCTCCAGCGGAACTTCGCGGAAGATCGTCGCCAGTTTTTTGCTCATAAGGGCGTCATCACGATGCTGCTCGACACGCTCTTTCATTTTGCCCTTCAGCTCACCGGTGTTCTCCAGAACACCTTCAACCGAGCCGTATTCATGCAGCAGCTTGAGTGCGGTCTTCTCGCCTACGCCCGGAATGCCGGGAATATTGTCCGACGTATCGCCCATCAGCCCTTTCAGGTCGATAATCTGGTGCGGCTTCAGCCCGTATTTCTCATTGACCGTCTCCGGCGTAAACCGCTCCACTTCGCTCACGCCTTTGCGGGTAACCGCAATCGACACCTTGCTAGACGCGAGCTGCAGCATATCCTTGTCGCCGGAGACGACGAGCGTCTCCACGCCCTTCTCGTCGGCAAGCCGCGTCATCGTTCCGATAATGTCGTCCGCTTCATACCCTGCAAGCTCGAACTGGGCGATTCCGAACGCTTTCAGCAGCTCCTTCATAATCGGAAACTGCTCGGAGAGCTCCGGCGGCGTCTTCGCGCGCGTTCCTTTATAGTCGCTGAACCCTTCGTGGCGGAACGTCACTTTGCCGGCGTCGAACGCGACGAGCAAATGGGTCGGCTTTTCCTCCTCCAACAGCTTCAAAAGCATCGTCGTGAACCCGTAAACCGCATTCGTATGTAATCCGGCCGAATTGGTCAGCGGCGGCATCGCGTAGAAAGCCCGGTTGGCGATGCTGTTTCCGTCGATCAAAATCCATTTATCCATATGAATAAGCTCCCATCAATAATGTGGTTTCATAGATCGATTTTTCAAGTCGTATACCGACTATCATAACATAAGAAAAGCATCTATTCGAAGTCTATCCACGATGAAAGACCCTGCGCAAGCGGTAGCTTTTCATGCCGAACAGAAAGTCTGCGCGCTGTTATTACTTAAGCGTAGTTAAACTTTCTGTTGCGGTAAGAAAAGCATCTATTCGAAGCCCTATCCACGATGAATGACCCTCAGAATATTCTCTTTACAGCAACTTTATACGTCAAAAGTCGTCTAGATAAACAGTAACTTATATTACCCCTATATATTGTACAAGTGGAGGAATAAACCGCAATGAAGTTTCGATTGTTACGCTTGCTGCTCAGTTGGCTGCTTCTGTTAACCGTCACGCTTTCGGCAGCCGGTCAAGCGGCCAGAGCGGCGGAGCCACGAATTACACTCTATTTGGACGGACAAAAAATCGAGAGCGACGTGTCTCCTTACATTTTGGCCAAAGTCAACGTGACGATGGTTCCGATGCGGGTCATCAGCGAAGGGTTGGGGGCGTCAATCGTTTGGAATTCTGCAGACCGAACCGTCACCGTCCGTTCGCCCGACACGACGATCGTCATGACTTTGAACCGGAATACGGCGACCGTTAATGGAAAAAAGGTAAATCTGGACGCTTCCGTCCAGTTTAAGCTGAACCGCACGATGGTTCCGCTCCGGTTTGTCAGTGAACAGCTCGGCCTCAAGGTAGAGTGGGATCAAACGACGAAAAGCGTCAAGTTGATGACCTCGGGTGCTACAGAGCCGGGAGACGATCCTTCCTCCGGCCCTGCACAGCCGGGGAATGAGCCGGGATCGCCGGGCGGCGGCAGCGGCTTTTATGACAGCTATACGACCGTCCGGGGAGCGTGGATCTCCACCGTCTTCAATCTGGATTGGCCGTCAAACGCCTCAAAAGGAATTGTGTCCAAGCAGAAAGAGGAGTTTGCCGGCCTACTGGATAAACTTCAGGCGCTCGGCATAAACACGGTGTTCGTGCAGGTGCGTCCTGCCGGGGACGCGCTGTACCCATCGGCGGCCGTTCCTTGGTCCAAGGTACTGACGGGGATGCAAGGTCAAAATCCCGGCTACGATCCGCTTGCCTTTATGGTGGAGGAAGCGCATAAGCGGGGCATGAAATTCCAGGCGTGGTTCAACCCTTTCCGCGCGAATACGGATGCTTCCGTCAATGGACTGGCGCCAAACCACGTATCGCTGCTGCATCCCGACTGGATTGTCAATGCGGGCGGCAAATCTTACATTAACCCCGGCATCGCAGAAGCGCGGCAGCATATTATAGACACGATCCTGGAAGTTGTGAACGGGTACAATATCGACGGCATTCATCTCGATGATTATTTTTACCCGGCCAATACGGCCTTTAACGACGATGCCGCCTATCTGGCCTATGCCGCGAACAATACGATCGGCTTAATGAACCGAGACGATTGGCGGCGCAGCAACATTAACGCATTCGTGCAGCAATTGGACGTCTCGATCCATGCCGTCAAGCCGAGGCTCGACTTTGGCATAAGTCCGTTCGGGGTATGGCGCAATAAAGCAGCCGATGCAACAGGCTCGGATACGAGAGCAAGCGTGACCGCATACGACAGCATGTACGCGGATGTGCGCACCTGGATCCAAAACGGCTGGATCGATTATGTCGTGCCTCAAGTGTACTGGAGCTTTGCGTTAGATGCAGCCCCTTACGACAAAGTGACCGAATGGTGGGTAAACGAAGTGAAAGGCACCGGCGTCCGGCTCTATATCGGGCATGCCCCTTACAAGCTCGGTACGACGAAGGAAGTCGGCTGGTCGACGTCCGACGAAATCATCAATCAGTTGAAGTACAACCGCAATCATATTGAAATTAGCGGCGACATCTATTTCAGCGCTAAAGATTTGCTCAAAAATCCGCTAAATATCGTCGGCAGGCTGACCGCTTTCTATCAAACCGGCGACTGAATTCAGAGCGGAGCTGTGCCTTCATCAACACAACAAAGCACCGATTCGAACGCCTTGTTCGTCGGTGCTTTATTGTTACCCCTGTCAACCGGAAGAGCGGTTATAACGAACCGTTTTCGAAGCCTGCTCCCTTTGCTCCGCTTATGAAACTTTGCTTAAACGACTCCAATTCGATCGACTGCCCAGCCGCCTTTCGCGACTGTTCCGCCGCAAAGGCCATAAGGTGGCTCTGCAGCGATACATCCGCCGAGGTGAGGCTGATCTGTCCGCTATAGGTGCGGATGTCCCGCAAAAACCGGCGCATAATGCCCTCGTCGCCTCCGCCGTGGCGGTCCCCAAAATCGGAGCAGATGCGTGTAACTCTGTCGCCCGATACGAAATCGTGCAGCGTAATCTCGCCCGTTTCCATATAACCTCTTATTTCGCCGTGCGTCCCCATAATTTGAACGCCTCTCGTCGAGTCGTGAGTGAAGCCGCACATGCTGAACGTCGCCGTCGACCCGTTCGCAAACTCCAGATTGACGACCTGGTGATCGACCACATCGTTATCGGTCCGGTAGACGCAGCGCCCGTACGGCCCTTCCTTCAGCGCTCGGATCACGCCTTCACCCGAAAGATCTTCGGTAATATATTGTTTCCAGCGGTCCCCGGCATTGAGATAAAACCGCGGTGCGGAATACGGGCATTCATGCTCGACCAGACATCCGTCGGTACACCGATCCGTGGAGCCCTCGGGAGCATTTCCTTCATGAAAATGGAACAACGAGCCGTAAGAGCTGACCCGGGTGCAGTCCTGTCCGACAAGCCACAGCAAAATGTCCATATCGTGGCACGATTTCGCCAATATCATCGGGCTGGACTCACGCGCATTGCGCCAGTTGCCGCGCACAAAGCTGTGCGCCATATGGAAATAGCCGACATTCTCATTCAGTTGAACCGAGACGACATCGCCGATTTTGCCGTCCTCAATCATCGCTTTGATCGCCGACCAGAAGGGGGAATACCGCAATACATGGCAAACCGTCAGCAGACGGTCATTTCTCTTCGATGCTTCCGCCATCCGGATGCATTCCTCCGGCGAAGGCGACATCGGCTTTTCCAAAAGGACATGATATCCTTTCTCCAGAGCGCGCATCGTCGGTTCAAAATGCATCCGGTCCTGCGTGCTGACGATGATTGCATCCGCAAACCGTTCCTGCTCCAGAACCTCCTGCCAATTCGAGTAAACACGGTGCTGAGGCAGCGAATATTCATGTGCGAATGCGGTCCGCCTCTCATCCGAAGGCTCGGCAACCGCTGCAATTTCCAGTTCATGCGGATACTTCAGCGCATACGGGGCATAAGCTCTCGCTCCGCGCGCGCCCGCTCCGAGCACGATCGCCGAAATCTTTTTCATTGCGAAAATTCTCCTTCCCCTGTCTTCTATGAAAAAAAGATCCGGCTGCGGCAGCGAGCGGCAGCCTGATCAGCCGCCAAACGGATCCTGAGATTGGAAATGTTCTTTTCTTCTATATAACCAGCGGAGCACAGCGGCTTCTTTGTTACCCATCCTGTGCAGCGGCTTCCGCTCTTCAGATCGCAGGCAAACGCGTTTCTCGCGCCGCCGCGCTCTGCTCCACTCCGAAAAAGGACAGCGGAGCGGGCTGGTTTGAATCTGGAGAAGCGTCAGCGGTCGTTTTTGTCCCCGGATTCTAACCTTGTAAAGGTTAAAATCCAAGAATCCGGGGACAACGGCGATCGGAAGATCAAACCAGCAGGCGCAGCGGCTCCTTTTTCACTTCAAACAAGCCCGCGCAGCGGCTCCTTTTTCACCCCAGCCGTTTAAATGCGCGCTCAATGTCACCGATCAGCAGCTGCGGATCTTCCAGGCCGATATACATCCGCACGAGCACGCCCGTTACCGATTCGTAGCCGTCAGGCAGGCTCGGAACGGTGATCAAGCTTTCGTAGCCGCCCCAGCTTACTCCGATCCGGAAATACTCCAGCTGATCCGCCCACCTCTTCACCGTTTCGACCGGCAAGTCCAATTCGAACGCAAACAAGCTGCCGTAACCGCTCATCTGCGCTTTCGCCAGCTCATGCTGCGGATGCGACGGCAATCCCGGGTGGTGAACTTTGATCACGTGCGGCATGCCTTCCAAATGCCCCGCGACCCGCAGACCGCTTTCGTGAAACCGTTCCATGCGCAGCGGCAGCGTCCGCAGGCCGCGCATCATCAGCGATGCGGTATGAGGCGTCATGATGCCTCCGAGCAGCAAATACTCGTTCTCATCGATTTGCCCGATCCGCTCCGCCGAGCCGATAATGACGCCGCCGATCCCGTCGCTGTGCCCGCCGATGAATTTGCTCGTCGAATGGACGACAAGGTCGATGCCGTACGCGAACGGGTTTTGCAGGCATGGCGTCGCCCACGTATTGTCAATGAGCGTCAGCGCCCCGATGCTTCTCGCCAAATCCGCGCAAAACTTCAAGTCTTGCAGCTGCATCATGAGGCTCGTCGGACTTTCCAAGTAGAACAGCTTCGTATTGGCGCGTACGGCCGCTTGCAGCTCCTGTTTGGATGAGCCGTCCACAAACGTCGTTTCAATCCCCATCTTCGTCAAAAAGCCTTCGAGCAGCTTGCGCGCCGGACCGTACACCTGATTGACGCAGACGATGTGATCTCCCTGCCGGACCGACGACAATACAGCCGTTGAAATAGCAGCCATGCCGGAAGCGAAACAGCGTGCTTTCTCCCCGCCTTGAAGCTGCGCAAGCCGCTGCTCCAGCTGCTGCACGGTCGGATTGTTTCCCCGCGAATAGACCGGCTGATCGGTAAAGCTTTCCATCGCATGGTCGAATTCCGCATACGTCGCGAAGCTGAACAAGCTCGTTTGATATAAAGGCGTCGTGACGGAGCCGAAGTGACGTTCGTCGTGTTTGTCGTGAACGACGAGCGTCTGCGCCGATTCCCGGTTCATGGTAGAGCTCTCGGTTTCCGTCATAGTGTCGTCATATCCTCTCTTCTTAGATCTGCTGGTTGTTAACCTTTTACGGCGCCGTCCGTGAGTCCCTGTACGATCAACCGCTGGCAAAGGGCGAACAGGATGACCGTCGGAATGATGGACAATACGGTTGCCGCCGACATCGATCCCCAATCGATATCAAACTTCGTAATAAAGGAATTCATCGCGACGGGAATCGTCTTCGCTTCTTCCCTGTCGATGAACATGATCGAAAGAAACAGCTCGTTCCAGTTTTGCACAAAGGCGAAAATAAAGGTGGCGGATATGCCCGGCTTCATGACCGGCAAAATGATGCGGAACAGCGCGGACAGCCGCGAGCAGCCGTCAATCATCGCCGCCTCTTCAAGGCTGGCCGGAATCCGTTGAAAAAACCCTTTGAGCATCAGCGTACAAAACGGAATGAGCAGCACCGAATAAATAAGAACGAGCGCGCCCTGCTTATTGAGCAGCCCCATGCTGGACATCATGCTGTACAGAGGCCCGAACCCGATAAACATCGGAATCATCTGCGTCAGAAAAAATCCGGTCATAACCTGTTTGTTTCCGCGGAACGTAAAGCGGGCCAGCACGTAGCTGCTCAGTATGGCGACGACAAGCACGATCAAAGCCGACAGAAGCGATACGAGCAAGCTGTTGCCGATATAGACGTGAAACTTCGAAATTTTGAAGATATTCGCGTAGTTTTCAAACGAAAGATGCTTCGGAAAATATTCGAGCGGAAATTTGAAAATTTCGTTTTTCGGTTTTAACGACGTAATGATCATCCAATACAGCGGGAATATCATAAACAGCAGCCAGACGCCGAGCACGATGACTTTGGAACCCGTTCCAAGCCTGCTCACGACCTTGTTCTTCATTAAAAGTCACCTGCCTTACTTGCCCTTGTCGCAAAGAGATAGAACATCGTGTACAGCAGCAGCAAAATGATGGCAATGACGCCGATCGCGCTCGCCAAGCCGTAATCGCCGTTAAACACGATTTTATCGAGCATGAATGTGGACAAAATATGCGTCGAGTTGGCAGGCCCGCCGTTCGTCATCGCATAAATAATATCCGGGAAGTTGAAAATCCAGATGACCCGCAGCGCGCTGGTCGTAATAATCGTCGGCAAAATATACGGAACGATGACGTGAAACAGCTTTTTGAACCAGCCCGCCCCGTCCATATCCGCCGCTTCAAACAGCTCTTCGGGAATGGACTGCATTGCGGCCATCAGCATGATGGCAAAGAAAGCGACGCCGTACCAGACGTTGGCCGTAATGACCGAAATCATCGCCCATTTCGGGTCGGACAGAAATCCGATGCGTTCCGAAATCAATCCCCACTTCAGCAGCAGATCGTTAATGACGCCGATTTGGCCGTTGAACATCCAGCGCCAAATGATGCCGATCAGAAAGCCGGACATCGCCCACGAATAAAAGATAAGACCTTGATAAACACCTCTGCCCGGAAACTTCTTGTACAGCAGCAGCGCGAGCAGAAAGCCGATTCCAAACTGGAGTATGAGCGAAATAAATACCCAAGAAGCCGTATTTTTCAAGATCGTCGGAAGGCTCGGATCCTGCAAAACCGTTCGGAAATTATCGAAACCGATAAATCGGATATCGTTCAAATTGAATAAAGAATAATTTTGAAAGGCCATCACGATGCCTTTGAAAATCGGATAGTAAGTAAATAAAAGAACGGGAATAAGCGCCGGTACCAGACAGAAAAAAATAAAGATCGCGGTACTGCTCAATCGACGAGGTTTACGGGCTTGCGTGTCGTTCACTAACTGGAACCTCCTCTGGGAAAACAGCAGATGGGCAGCGGTGTGCCCATCTCCTGTCATCTAAATCGTGGTGGGTATTATTTGCCTTGCTTTTTCTCGTTCAGCCAGTAGGCATCCCATTTTTTCAGAGCGTCGTCTACGGAGAGCTTTCCTAAAATGACAAGCTGCGTATCTTGCTGAATTACATTGCGCCATTCGCCAAAGCCTTTGTAGTCCGTTTCAGGCTTCACCGGAATGTAGTGGGCGGTATCCGCGCTCATGTCCATGTACGGTTTGTAGTAGCCCGTTTTGTAGTACTCGTCTTCGGCAGCGGTCGTATGGACCGGAATGAGGCCGGTTTTTTGCGTAAAGAATTTGTTTTGATCCGGGCTCGACAGGAACGAAACGAGCTTCCATGCTTCCGCTTGATGCTTGGAGTACGATGTAATGCCCCATCCGGCAGCGCCGACTTTAAAGTGCGTGAGGCCGGAAGAACCTGCCGGGATTGCAGCCGTGCTCCACGTTCCTTCTCCCATCTTTTGCTTCACAACGTCAATAACGTCCGGGTCCTGAATGAGCATGCCCGTAATGCCGGATTGGAACCCTTCCACCATTTCGGAGAAGCCCCAGCTCAGCGAATCTTTAGGAGCGCCTTCTTTATAAATGTTGAGGTGATTTTCGAGTGCCTGCTTCGCTTCCGGCGTGCTGAAGATCGTGCTGCCGTTTTTCAGGAACATCGCGTCGTCCGGATTCGTGTTCGCGCCGTTGTAGTCGCGGATCATATCGACGATATAGCTGTCCGCGCCTTTGCCGCCCCGGAAGGAGTAGCCGTAACGGTTTTTGGACGGGTCGGTAATCTTTTTCGCCGCCTGATAGAGGTCTTCCCACGTTTTCGGCGCTTCAAGACCTTTTTCTTTGAACCAGTCGGTGCGATAGAACAAAATCTTTTCATACAGACCGTAGGGTATGTAGTACGGCTTGTTGTCAATATAGTTGGCCGTCAGCTTCGCGCTGTTGTTCAGCGTTTTGTAATCAGCCCAGTTTGCCGTATCGGCGGACAAATCGGCAACCCAATTGTTGGTGACGAATTGCTTGACGGTCGAATCCCGTACTTCCATCACGTCCAGATCGGCTTTGGAGGACAGCATTTGCGCAATCTTGTTGTCCGCACTTTCAAGCGGCGGCGAAATCAATTCGACTTTAATGCCCGGGTTCGCCTCTTCGAATTTCGTGAGCATTTGCTTGATGACTTCCGTGCGGGCAGGGCTTGTCAAACTTTCGATCATTCTTAACGTTACCGTCTCGGATTTACTGTCACCTGCGGAACTATCCTTGGTCGAACCGCTGGAGCAAGCTGTAATGGAACTGAAAGCTGTAACGGACAACAATGCTGCTGCGAACAATTTCTTTTTCAAAACGCAATCCCCCTAAATGTTTGAATAAGCGGCTCACCGCCATTTCCATCCCGGCTGTTCTCAACCGGAACAATACCACTATCTACCTGTCATACAGGTAAAGCGAAAAAAATATTGCATCTTTCTTCGGGCTTGCTGAAACCTTCGTAAATCCATAATTCGTCGTTCTACTTGCAGCCTGTCATACAGGTTAAATCAAACAGATCTGGTATTGTTCCCCCTTATACGAATGTTTTGTATCTAATGGGCATTGTGCCCATTAAAACATAAACAAAGGAATAATGCTGTCGACCTGTCTTACAGGTGAAAAAATCGCTAACTTCTTGTCCTATACTATCATCCCAAAATAGCAGTCGTCAATTCTCATGTCAGGTTTATTTACTCGAACTCGTTAATCGCTCTAACCATCACGTCCATCATCTTATTAAACTCTTCTCTTGCCTTCTGCGGGTTCCGCTCCTCAATCGCCTCAACCATGCTTTTGTGAAACGGATAGCTGTCGTGGAAAAATTCATTATGTCCGAATGGAGCGCGCCAAAATTCGACAAATGTATTCCAAATCGACCCGATGAGCTCCTGCAAAATGATGTTGTCGGAAGCTTTATAGATCGCTTGATGAAACTTCATATCGGCAATGGAGCTCTCCGTTCCTTTCGTGTTGCCGATCAGCTCGTAATAATGCCACATTTCGTCCAGATGCTCCTGCGTCGCTCTTACAGCAGCCAGTTCAACCGCAATGCCTTCCAATCCTCTGCGAACTTCGCACAGCTGCAGAAGCGCCGATTTTTCGTTCTCGATCGTGATTTTGGTCGACAATTGGTACAGGGACGGTTCTTTTACAAAAATTCCTTTTCCGTTCAGCACTTCGACGACGTCGAGCGCTTCCAGATAACGAATCGCTTCCCGGATCGAGGATCTTCCGACGCCCAGCGTCGCCATAATTTTCTCAGCGGATGGAAGCTTATCTCCCTTTTTCAGTTGATTATTCTGAATATAGTCTTTTATTTCCTTTGATACCATTTCATGTGTCTGAACCTTTTTAATTTTCTTCATTTTCGCTTCCCCTCTTGGCAGCCTAATTTACATAATTCATTGTTAAAAATGATAGCATGGCGGTTGGAAAGTTACAAATAGAGATTTATGAGGTACAACTGCGACATGTATCGGTTTATGTTATGTCCTCCCATTATACCA
The DNA here is from genome assembly GCF_000961095.1 of Paenibacillus beijingensis. Lineage (NCBI taxonomy): Bacteria > Bacillati > Bacillota > Bacilli > Caryophanales > Paenibacillaceae > Paenibacillus > Paenibacillus beijingensis. The sequence goes on from NZ_CP011058.1 coordinate 361,522, forward strand.
GATATTCCCGCTTGTCCGCTTCAAATCTTTATGCTTAAAGCCAAATAAAAAAAGCCAACCGTTAGCAGCGGCTGACCCGATTTTTTTGCATCTTGATCCGTTTACCGTCACGCGTTCAAATCCGGACGGTGACCTGTTACAAGATAGGTGACGTTCTCGCCGATATTGGTCGCATGATCGGCGATCCGCTCGATATAACGCCCTACAAGGCAAAGCAGGATCGACTGCGATACGCCCATCGGCTTCTCGGCAACGAGCGTAAACAAGTCCCGCATAATTTGGCTGTACAGCATGTCCACCGTATCGTCGTCTTTGGCCATTTTGTAAGCCAGATCGACGCTTTCGTTTACATATGACTGGATGGATTCATAAACCATCGTTCCTGCAAGCTCGGCCATTCTCGGCAAGTCATTGAGCGGCTTGATGAGCGTCTGGCCTTCCATTTGCAGCACAACCTTGGCGATGTCAACGGACAGATCCCCCATCCGCTCCAGATCCGTAGAAATTTTGAAGGCGACCAGAACGCGCCGCAAATCTTTGGCGACCGGCTGCTGCGTCGCGATCAGCCTCGCCCCCAATTCCGTAATCCGCTCCTCCAGCCGGTTCAAAGCGGGATCGGCGCTAATAATCTCCCGTGCTTCGTCGGCGTTCAAGGATTGAAGCGCCTCCATCGACTTCGTCAGCGCGCCTTCCACATGCTCTCCCATTTCCAACAGCATGCTGCGGAGCTGGTCCAAACCCTCATCCAACTCTTTCCGTTTGATCATGTTGCTTCTCCTCCCATTATCCAATTCAAAATTTTGCTTATACTTTCCCCTTCTCCAGCTCCGCCATGAGCCGACTGAGTTCCGTCATCGCCCCATCGGCGCGGGCTTCGGCCTCCGCGGCGAATCGATTGATTTGATCCATTACGCTGCCGCTTTGCAATGCGGCCACGGACAGCTCGCCAAAGAGGTCCTTCGCTGCATTTACAGTCGGCCGGGTGCGCTCCGCTTCTTCTTTTCCACGCCCGCTTGCTGCGATCGCCTTCGCAACCGCGCTTTCGATATCGGCGATAAGCCCGGTTATTTGCAGCGCCGAACGCTCAGTCTGATCGGCCAGCTGCCGGATTTCATTGGCCACGACCGCAAAGCTTCGTCCGGCCTCGCCCGCTCGCGCCGCCTCAATCGTCGCGTTGAGCGCAAGCAGGTTGCAGCGTCCGGCCAGCTCCGTAATGACGGCGGAAATGCCGGTAACCGAGTGTGCCGTCTGCTCCAATCGGTCCATCTCACGCTGCTGGTTTCCGGCATGGGTCCAGATGTTGCCGAACGCTTCCGCTGCATGATCAAGCTGCTGTCTGCCCTGCTCGGTCGCCGCTCTCATCGACCGCGCCGAGTCCGCTCCTTGCCTGGCCGCAGCCGCTACGCGTTTCACGTCTTCTTCAATCGCCGTCAGCAGGCCGGACGTTCGCTCGGCCATCCGCCGCTGGCTGCCGCGCGCTTCTACCTGCATGATCCGGGAGCGCTTGAGCAGATCAGCAACCGTCACAATCCCCTTGAACCGACCGCCATCGGTAATGACGACCGCATCATACAGCCGCTCTTCTTCGCGTCCGAGCGCAAGATCGATCAGCTCCGGCAGCGGCGTGTCCGCTTCCAGAATAAGGGCGCCCTCATCGGCCAGCAGCATAACCGGCTTCTCGAAGTAAAGCGAGCTGCCGTATAACGTTCCAAGCCGGGAATAAAATTTGTTCCGCATCAGAAGCGACTTTGGCTTGTTGTCCGCCGCGCAAATGACAACCGCTTCGGTTCCGGCATGCTGCTGAAACAATTGGTGCGCATCGCGTGAAGGGGAGTCCGGCGCAACAACCGGCGCCGCTCTGAGATCCGGTCCGATCGCGTCATGTTCTGTCTCGCCACGGTTAAATACGGCTGTAGCCGGCATAATGAAGTCCTCCCGTATTTATCTATTGCGCGAGTCCGGCTATTAACCGAAGCGGCCGCTGATGTAATCTTCCGTCCGCCGGTCGACCGGGTTGGAGAACAGTTTCTCGGTTTCCGAATATTCAACGACTTCTCCGCTTAAGAAAAAAACGGTCTGATCGGAAATACGCGCCGCCTGGTGCATATTATGAGTGACCATAACAATCGTGTAGCGCTCTTTCAGATCTTGGACGAGCTCTTCGATTTTCAAGGTAGATATAGGGTCAAGCGCCGATGTCGCTTCATCCATAAGAAGGATATCAGGGTTGACGGCGAGCGCGCGCGCAATACAGAGCCGCTGCTGCTGGCCTCCGGAAATACTTAAAGCCGACCGCTTCAGATGATCCTTTACTTCATCCCATAAAGCGGCGGAACGCAGGCTGGTTTCCACGATTTCATCCAATTGCTGTCTTTTTGTAATGCCATGCAGCCGGGGGCCGTATGCGATATTGTCGTAGATGGATTTCGGAAACGGATTGGGCTGCTGGAACACCATGCCGACTTTTTTCCGCAGCGTTTCGACATCCACTTCGGAAGAATAAATATCGGTATTGGCGATTTTGATGCTGCCTTCGATCCTTGTGCCGGGAATCATATCATTCATTCGATTGAGCGTTCGCAGCAAAGTCGATTTTCCGCATCCGGATGGGCCGATGAAAGCGGTAATGGCTTTCTCGGGGATTTCCAAGTTCACATTTTTCAAGGCCTGAAAATCACCATAGAACAGTTTCAGATTGTCGATCTTAATGAGTGCTTGCATAAGCGATCCTCCGAATGTGGATATTATTTATGTTTCGAATATTTATTCCGCAGCAGAATGGCGGAGAAATTCATGAGCAGAAGCAGCGCAAGCAGAACCATAATCCCTGCAGCCGCAAGCTGATGGAACTCTTCCTGAGGACGGGACAACCAGTTAAAGATTTGAATCGGCATAACCGTAAACGAATCCATCACGGAGCTCGGAAGGAAAGCGACAAAGGTCAACGCACCGATCATGACGAGCGGAGCCGTCTCTCCGATTGCCCGGGACATGGCCAAGATGACACCGGTTAAGATTCCAGGGAATGCAGACGGCAACACCGCACGGTAAACGGTCTGCCATTTGTTTGCTCCAAGCGCAAACGACGCGTCGCGCCGGGATTTAGGCACCGCCCTGATCGCTTCTTGCGCAGAAACGATGATGATCGGCAGAACAAGCAGCGTCATCGTAAGGGCGCCAGCCATCAGACTGCGCTCCAGACTGAACAGGCGGACGAACAAGGTTAATCCGAGAATGCCGTAAACAATGGAAGGAACGCCTGCGAGCGTACTGATGTTCAGCTGAATCAAGCGCGTCCAGCGGTTCTTTGACGCGTATTCCTCAAGGTAAATAGCTGAACCGACTCCGAGAACGAACGAAATGGGTGCCATAAGAAGCAGCATATAAATCGTACCGACAATGGCCGATTTCAATCCGGACTGGCTTGCTCTCCGCGAAGGATAGTTCGTAAAAAGTTCCGGCTGCAATTTCGCCAAGCCGTCAGCGGCAATACTTACAATAAGCACCATTAACGCCAGCACGCCGACCGAAGTGCTTAATACAAACAGGATCCGGAATATGAAATCCATTCTCCGGCGGCTGGCGATTTGGTTTCGATCGACATCTTGCAGCATACTCATCGTTAATACTCCTCCCGGAATCGTTTCGCCATAAACTGAGCAAAAATATTCAGCAGTAAAGTAATGACGAACAAAGTGATGCCCACGGCAAAAATGGTGCCGTATTCGACTGAGCCATGAGGCGTATCCCCTAAACTTACTTGTACGATATAAGCCGTCATCGTCTGGATGCTCTCCAGCGGATTGGCGGTCAATTTCGGGGTCGCGCCTGCTGCTACGGTTACGATCATCGTTTCCCCGATAGCACGGGAGAACGCGAGTACGAAAGAAGCGACGATACCCGACAAAGCAGCCGGAACGACGATTCGCAGCGCCACTTCGAGCTTTGTAGCACCAAGCGCATAGGCTCCGTCGCGCAGACTGCGCGGTACGGCGCTCATCGCATCTTCACTGAGAGAGGATACCATCGGAATCGTCATAATGCCGACAGCGATCCCCGCGCTTAATGCGTTGAAAACACTGATATCCGGATTGATGCCCCTAATGATCGGTGTAATGAAGGTCAAGGCAAAATATCCGTATACAATGGTCGGAACCCCTGCCAGTACTTCCAGAATCGGTTTTACAATTTTACGCACGCGAGCCGTTGCATACTCGCTTAAATAAATCGCACTGGCCAGACCGATCGGAAGTGCGACAATACATGCGATAAAGGTAATCATAAGCGTCCCGGAAAGAAGGGGAAGAATGCCAAACGATTTCGGTTCTATAAGCGGCGACCACTTGGTTCCCGTTATAAAATCGATAAACGGTATTTTTACGAAAAATTGATAGGTTTCCGAAATCAATGTATAAACGATACCAATCGTCGTAAGTATGGAAACAGCTGCACAAAGGAAGAGCAGATACGGCATGACCTTGTTCAGAACGGAAACTTTCTTATTTTTAAAACTGTACGCTTCCTTACCGGCAATACTGGCAGCTTTAATGTTGTGCAAACGTTCACCATCCATGTCTGCGACATCTCCTTACCTTTACAATTCGTTAATAAACTTTGCGCAGAAAAATGTGATGCCTGAGATGACATCACATTTGATTCTGCTAATCAAAACTTATCCCTGCAGCTTCGCTGCTTCTTCTTTATATTTGTCATCAGGAAGCGGAATGTAACCGACTTCGGTAGTCAACTTGCCGATATTGGCAATATAATATTCAGCGAAAGCTTTAACTTCAGGACGTTCCATTTCTTTCTTATTGATATAGATGAACAACGGACGGGAAAGCGGAGCATACGAACCGTCTTTAATCGTTTCCTGAGTCGGTGCGACCGCACCTTTGCCTGCATCAATCGGAACGACTTTCAGCTTGTCCTGGTTTTCCTCGAAGTAGGCAAATCCAAAGTAGCCGATACCAAATTTGTTGCCTGTAACACCTTGCACGAGCGTATTGTCGTCTTCGCTGAAGCTAATTTGCGCATCGTTGCGGATACCTTTTTTATCAAGAATTTCTTCATTGAAATAGTCATACGTACCGGAGTCAGCACCAGGGGAGAACATCTTGATTTCTTCAGCCGGCCAGCCGGAGCGAACGTCAGCCCACGTTTTAACCGTGCTGCCCGAATCGAAGATTTTGTTCAGTTCCTCAACCGTTAACTTATCGACAAAGTCATTTTCTTTGTTCACGACTACGGACAGACCGTCATAAGCGACCGACAATTCGATATGTTCGATGCCCTTTTCTTTACATGCTGCAGCTTCTTCGTCTTTGATCGGGCGGGAAGCGTCGCTGATTGCGATCTCGCCGTTACAGAAGCGTTTGAATCCGCCGCCGGTACCCGATGTTCCGACCGTGACGCGCACATCGCCGTTCTCTTTGCCGAACTCTTCAGCTACCGCTTCCGTCAGTGGAAAAACAGTACTGGAACCATCGATTTCAATCGTACCGGACAGTGCTGCTGTATTCGTCGAGCCGCTTGTGTTTGTCTGGTTTGCAGCATCTTGTTCTCCTGAACCGCTATTATTACCGCAAGCAGAAACAATGACAAGAGTCAGAACCATCAGCGTGAATAAGAACCCCTTGTGTTTACCGTTAAACAACATAACCACTCCTTGTACATTCTCTTTTTCAACATTAATTCGCTACAAGCGTTATCATAATCCGCCTATGTTAATTCCAAACACGTATTTTGTAAACTGAATGTAAAAATCAAAACAATCGGCAGATTCGTTTATCCGGGCTCCGGCTTAAGCGCAAAGAAGACCGGAGGTTTGCTTTATCAGCTTCCTCCGGTCTTCTATTTAAAATAAAGATTATCCGATTCCCGTGCAGCCAGACTTTGTTTCAGCCGGCCTTCCGCTCCATGCCGCGTGCGTTTCCGTGCCTTGACTGCCATTTGTTCATCAGCCAGCCGGCGATTACGACAAGCAGAGCAAGCGCAATCGGTATAACGAGGTCGGCCGCGGGAAGCAGCCCTTCCATCCTGTTCCCGACGCCTTTGTCGCTGAGAACCATTTCACCTGCCGTATATCCGAGCACAGCCGAGCCGATCATAACGATAACCGGGTACCGTTCCATGATTCGCATCAGCACGTTGCTCGCGACGACAATAAGCGGAATCGTGATGAGGAGCCCGATGATGATGAGCAGCAGATTGCCCTGCGCGGCTCCGGCCATCGCCAGCACGTTGTCCAAACTCATCACCAGATCGGCGACGACGATCGTACGAATGGCGTCGCTAAGCTTGTTTCCTGCCTCGACATGATCTTCACCGTCATCCTTTTTAAGCAGCGTTACGGCGATATAGAGCAGCATAAGCGCCCCTGCCAGCTGAACATATGGAATGTGAAGGAGCCAGACCGCGGCAAATGTAAGCAGCACCCGCAGTACGATTGCCCCGATGCTGCCCCACAAAACCGCCTTTTTTTGCTGCTGCGCGGGCAGCTTGCGGCATGCAAGCGCAACGACAACCGCATTATCACCGCTTAGCACAATATTGATCAGGATCAATTCAATCAATCCGGCCCAAAATTCCATTTTCATACCTTCTTTCCTGTCCTTACCTTGAAACTATACTCCTATTGCTTCTTCACCGCAAATTCCGATTCAATAATTAGCGCCGCTTTTTTCCTAAAAAAAAGCACCCGCCGCGGCGGGTACTTGATCAGTATGAATCAGGATCGTTCGATAACCGGTTCATTCGTTTCCTGACAAAGTCTTACGAGCATATGAGCGAGCTTATGGCGCTCTTCCTCTTTGCCCACTTTCCACAATTCCTGAAGCAGCTTCTCCTCGTTGTTGCGCGGCGTTTCGTTCTTTGCCAAATAAGAAGCGATTTGCTCGGCGGCCACCGCCAGCTGTTCCTCTCCGAGTCCGATCCGCTTGGCCAAATCGATCCGGTTGCCGAGAAAGCTCTTAAAGTCGTCGAAGCTTTGCAGAATCCGGTCCTTCTTGCCCTGCTCCATGCCGCTGATCGTTTCATGCACCTTATCAGATGCCGATGGATGGATCTCATTCTGTTTCGTCATTCGTAACGCCTCCTTCGAACTATCAAACTTGACTGACGTCGATAACCGGCGACAACCCCTACTTACCCTGCGCGGCCGGCAGCGAAACGTAAAGCCGGATTGCAAACGCATATCGGTACCGAACATATACCCCTTGCGCACCTTTAGGTTTGCAACGAACGAATAAGTGCCTCCTTACTAATTTTTAGTTCATGTATTATCGTATCCCTATACCTTAATTGAGGAGCGATGGTTCATGAAAGTATACGAAATTCAAGACGGATTCGGACTGGGGCACGTGAAGGCGGCGCAGCGATCGGTTCCGGTTCCCGGACCGGGTCAGGTACTGCTAAAAATAAAGGCCGTTTCGCTCAATTCGCGCGATCTGGGCATCATCGACGGATTTTATTTTCCGGACCTGAAACTGCCGTTCATTCCAGTATCCGACTGTGTCGGCGAAGTGGTCTCCTTCGGCTCTCAAGCTTCCAAATTCAAAATCGGCGACCGTGTTAACGGCATTTTTCTGCAGAAATGGATTTCAGGGGAGCTGACGAAACCGGCACTGGAAAGCACGCTTGGAAGTCCGTTGGATGGCGTCCTCGCCGAATATGCCGTTTTGGATGAGGAAGGTTTGGTCCTTACTCCGGAGCATTTGACGGATGAGGAAGCCGCCGCTCTCCCCTGCGCAGGCGTAACGGCGTGGAACGCCATCGTGACGGAAGGAAACGTCAAAGCCGGCGATACGGTCGTCGTACAAGGCACCGGAGGGGTTTCTCTGTTTGCGCTGCAATTCGCCAAGCTTCACGGCGCAAAGGTTATCGTCACCTCCAGCAGCGGCGAGAAGCTGGAGCGGGCGAAAGCGCTCGGCGCGGATATCGGCAACAATTACAGGCAAAATCCGGATTGGGATCAAGCCGTGCTTGAACAGACGCATGGCCGCGGAGCCGATCTTGTCGTCGATCTGGGGGGCGCGTCTACGCTCAACCGGTCCATCTCGGCGCTTCGCATAGGCGGAACAATCAGCATGACCGGCGTTCTGTCCGGAGTTACGGTGGAACGGTTCGATATCGTCCCGGCGATTCGGAAAAAAGCGCGGCTGCAAGCCATCAATGTCGGCAGCCGCGACATGTTCGAGGAGATGAACCGGGCCATCGTGCAGAACGAGCTCCATCCGGTCGTCGACCGGGTATTCCCGTTCGAGCAAGCTGTCGAGGCGCTTCAGCATTTGGCGGCGGGAGCCCATTTCGGTAAAATTTGCATCAAAATCTGATTTGATGCTGCCGCGAGCGGCAGTCTTATCGCGAAATGTTAAAACGAAAAAAAACGGGGCGTTCCCAAGGTCAATGACCTCAAGAACCAGCCCCGTTTGTGGATTAATTGCTAAACCGTCTTAATGCTTTATTCCATTTCTTTAATTGTTCCGCTTCCTGCTGTTGCTGCCATTCGTGTCCGTTGGTTATGCCATCAGTCTTGGTCTCGCTCTCCGTATTGCTTTCGACGGAAGCGTCAACTCCGATTTTGCCCTTGACTTTAACTTTTTCGCCGCCTTTTTCTTTGGATGGAACCCACACGCCCAAGTAACCATGTACCAACGGATTGCTTACGCCTTTAACCGGAACGGTCAAAACGCCGTTTTCATCCGTTGTCAGCTTTTGCGTGTTGAAGCCCATGACGTCTTCAAAGGTTTGGTTGGCATGCAGTTTGCCCATATCGACACTGATCAGCTCTTGCGTGTTCGGATTGCTGCCGATAACAGTTGCTACGCCTGTATCGCGGCTGGTTCCGAAACGGACGCTGGCGAGCAGATCCCAACCTGCAGACCACGATGTGTTGCTGTTGTAATACGTGATTTTCTGGTCGCCGGAAACGTATTTTTGCCGCGCTTGCAGCAGCTTGACGATCGGCTCGAAATATTGCGTCTTCTCGGACATGTAGGATGCGGTAGACTTGAACATGTCACCGTAGTAAACCGTCGGAACCGTGTCTTTATTGGTCAGAAGATACGCGTATTGGCTCGGAACGTTATAGTTCGCATACTTCTTATCGGCATTGACCATATCGGCGTAATATTTTTCAAACTGCTTTTTCTCATAGTCGACTGTATTTTTTTTCGTTCCGCCGGCTTCTTCTTCTGTGAGCGGAATCCCCTTAATGCCGTTGTGCTCCTGATCATGGTTCATGACGAACGACCAGTTCGGCGTCGGTTTGGCGTCCGGGTTCGCCCGGTTCACATACGAGCTTGTGACGATGTCGCTGAGCGGCCGCCAGTTGTGCTCCTTGCCGAGACTGTCGCGCAAGGCGCCGAACACCCCGTGATCGTATACCAGTTGTCCGTTGCCTGTGCTGTTCTCGAAACCGAGCTGATTGTCGGTGTAGGATTCGATATAGGACAAATGATTGTTCAAATCGTCGCCGAAACGCGAGCTCATCTCGTCCCTCATATCGGTCAGAATTTTGGTGTTGTAGTGGGACGCCGCATCGATCCGGAAGCCGTCAAAGCCGTATTTGTCGATCAAAAATTTGACCCAGTTCAACTGTTCGGCTTGTACGGTCGGATTCGAGTTGTCGATGTCCGTTCCGACCAGGAATTCGTACTGCAGCACGTTCTGGTTGACATTGCCATTTACCCCGTTGTTGTAACGGTGAAGGCCTTTCGGATCGGTAGCCGCGGAATATCCCGGTTGGGCGTTGATATAGCTGTCCGTCAATTTGGTAACCGCAGCGCTGTCCGCCGCGATAATTTTCTCGCGAACCTCGTCGTCGGTTGCGCCTTCGAAGCCGTTCTTTCTCATGAAATCGAGATAGCTTTCATTGGCGGAGCCAGCTTGCGGGTCGACATAGTAAAGCAGCAGCGAGCGCCATACTTGATCGTTGTCCGTATTTGCTCCCTTAACGGCAAAATAGCTGTCAACAGTCAAATAGTTATCGATGTGATTGATTTTGCCGTATTTTTGCGCTTCCGAACTTGCGAGCCATTCCGGGAGATAGTTATCCTGGTGATCAGGTCCGAAATAACGGTACGGCTTCCCTTCCGCATCGACCATGATACGCATCGAACCCATCTGCATCGGGCCGCCGCCGTTGAAGTACTTAGAGCTCCATTCTTTGATCAACCCGTATTTTGCCTGCCCTGGCCCGCCGCCCTTGGTATAAAGCGGAACCAGCTTGTCCTTGAATGCCGGATCGATTTCGTTTCCGTAAGAATCAACGGCCGTAACATTGACAATTTCTTGCTTTGGAAAGCCCATCATCTGATTCGGAACAAGATCGACCTGAACGTTAAGATCTTTCGAATGCAATTGCTTGATTGCACGCTTCAGTTCGTCGCTCGTGCCGTATTTGGTCGCTCTCTCGCCGTTCAAGCCATTAGGGAATTCGCCCAAATCATAACGGTCGCTGATTGCATACCCCTCGCCATAGTAAGAACCGGAAAACGTCCGGTATGCGGGAGGCATCCAAATGTCGGTGATCCCCCAGTCTTTCAGCTTCGCGCTATTTTTGCCCAATATGTTATACATATTTTTTTCGTAGGGCTGATACAGGCTGAAGCTTTGGAAAATAACATGCTTGTCAAGCTCGGCGTTCGAAACGAATCCTTTCGCATTGCTTTCCGCCGCATTGGCCGGAGCCACGCCTGCAATGGCCGTTCCCGCCAGCAGACTAAGACTTAAACTCACCTTCATCCAGTTGTTTCTAAGCGTCATGTACTGTCCCCACTCCTGTTACAATCAATTGCGCTGAATTTGTTAGGATGCGCTAAGCGTATTATTATTTTTCTTGAAACCATTTGTCACTGTAAGTAAATGTAATCGGTTTTATGGTTCCAGCGACATGTTGACATGATTAATTAAGTAATGTATGCGCTTTATTTTATTTTGAAAACGTATTAAATCATGACTGAAATTAAAACCTAGTAACTATTTTGCAAAAAATATTGAATAACTATCACTAAATTTTTATAAAAAAAGGAGCGAAGGTGTAATATTTTTTGAAAAAAGGAGATAAGGTGTCCTATATTAAGAAAAAAAGGACCTGAGCGGTCCTTTTTTTCAAAAAAATATTCAAAAAATACTATTTTGAGATACTATCCCGGTCATATGCCACCCTTGCCTGTTCGACCTGGGAATAATAGTCGGTTGTCCATTGCTGCAGCCGGCGCAGGTGGGGAATGAGCGTGTCGCCGAGCGGGGTCAGCTCATATTCGACGATCGGGGGAACGGACGGATATACGTCGCGCTTGACGAGCCCGTCCCGTTCCAGCTGGCGGAACGTTTGAGTCAGCATTTTCTGGGAGATGCCCTCAATGCGCTTTCGGACCTCCCCGTATCGCATGCGTCCGTCCTGCAGCGCATAAATGACAAGAACGGTCCATTTGCTGGAAATAATCTCGAGCAACCGCCGGTAACCACATGCCGAAACCGAAATATCGGACTTGTAAACCGCAGTCTTTGTCATGATATCCTCCTGTTCACGCTTTTTGATAAGCAAAAGAAGAATGTCATAGAGCAAAAATCCGGTTATTTGGCTCCAAATTGGTTCCAATACGTAATATCTGCAACATCGAGACGGACGGTCGGATGACCCGGCTCCGCCGCTTTGCCTACGGCAATCAGCATGACATTGGCATAGCGGTCGGTAATACCCATCAGCTCGCGGAACTGCTCCACATTGTAACCCGCCATCGGAACGGTATCGAAGCCTTTCGCTTTCGCCGCCAGCATCAGCTGCATCGAAACAAGGCCGCCGTCGATAAGCGCCGCATTGCGGATCGCTTCCGGTTCGCGCTTTCCGTAAAATTTTACCGAATTATCGACAAGCTTGTCGCGGGTTTCCTGGTTCATATAGCCCGCTGCTACAGCTTTGTCATAGATACGTCCCGCTTCTTTGTACGCTTCGAGATCGGCCAATACCGCGATCACGGCGGAGGCCGTCACAACCTGCTGCTGGTTGAATGCGATCGGCAGCAGCTTCTCTTTTGTTGCCTGATCCGTAATCACAATAAAACGCCAAGGCTGGAGATTGCTCCCGGACGGCGCCAGCACCGCATCGGCAAGCAGATCTTCCAATTCGGCTTGGCTCATTTTATACGAAGCATCGTATTTGCGAACGGAACGGCGCTCGCGGATTACCGTGCCGAAATCGGCACTGATCGTTTTGTTAAGTTCCACAGTATCCACTCCTTCTCTAGCCATCCAAGTGAAATTTCATCTCTCTTTCGGCTGCCGGAAACGGCTCGCCGATAAACTGTACACTTTATAAGTACAGTATAATCCCGCTTAAAAGAAGCTGTCAATCCGCCCCCGCGGGCAGCCAAATCAGCTTCCGTCGCTTTTCGATCAGCCACAACAAACGTCCCGGCATGGCCTGACCTCTAGCCAAGCAGCGGGGACGTTATAAGCGCCTGCTTTATGAAGCGTTCTACTCCAGTCCGTGCTCCTCGCGGATTTTGTACAAGCCTTGAACGAGCGGGTCCGCCGGGTCGCGGTTTAACAAATAAAGCGTCAGCAAAAAATGAAACGGCATCGCGCACACATTGTTGCCTTCCTTAATCGACGGGAAACCCGCCTCGAGTACGGGTCCGGCCTGTTCATGAATATCCAGGTCCACATACACCTGCTCGGGCGCGAACTCTTCCCGCAGCGCGCCGGCGCAGTGCGGCACGATATGTCCGTCAAACAGCTGCTTCGCCTCATCCTCCGATTGGGGAGGCTGCGGCAGCGGCCGGCTCTCTCCGCCCCTCATCAGCTCCACATAAAACGACGATAACCATTCGCCGGCGTCCCCGCCGCCTCTATATTTTTCGAGCAGCTCGTTGATAAAAAATCCGCACGAATAAATATGTCCCGCTTGATCCGTCAATTGGAAAGCGTATAACGGCCCGTAGTTGCCATTGTTTATGATCTGTCCCTCTACGCTATAATTCTCAAATTCCGCCTGCAGCGTCTGCATCGTGCGCTGGTAAACGCCGAGAATGATCTGCTTGGCTTCCTCTTCCCGATTTGCGTTCTCCTGTTTTTGTTCTTCCGTCAAATTGTTGTCCGTGGTCATCGGCGGACCTCCTTCCCTGATGTCCATCTTACCATTCCGGGAGGCCCAGTGCTACCTGATGTTATGCGGACGGATAATCGGCTCTGTTCCAGCGGTGATCCAAGGCGATCATTGCATCGCTCAAATTGTAATAACTGTACCGGTTCCAGTCGTATTCCGTGTCGTCAAGCGTGACATCGACATGAACCCATTTGCCGTCCAGCTTTACGAGATTCCACACATGCAGCGTGCCGAGATAGTCTCCATAAACGATGCGGCTTTCCAGCCCCGCTTCCTTGAGCATCCGGTAGGTCAGCAGCGCGTAGCCTTGGCACACCGTCTTGTAAGGCTGGACCAGACCGGCGTATGCGGAATGATTCTCCAGCGTCTCGTCGTAGGTTACATTGTCGATCACCCAGTCGTGGATCGCTTTTACTTTATCGGCATCGGACATTCTTGGCTTCACCAGGCTTGCCACGACCCGCTTAGCCGTTTGTTGTACGTATTCGCTTTGCTCCGTCGTCTCCCAGTACTCGATATTATAGGTAATAAGTGCCGACCAGCCCGTAGTCGTCCAGCTCCAGCTGATTTTCTTCTCGACGAAACGAAGATAGTCGTCTTTCATGACAATTTGCTTGAACACATCTTTCAGCTTGCTTCCGATATCGCTTGTATTGGAATTCAACTGGATGGTGACAGACGTCCCATGCCCGTTTGCCATTACTCCGTGTACAATGTCGGCAACTTCTTCATACGAAAATGCGGTATAGTAACCGCCTGACTTATAAATCGTTGAATTATTTATATCGGCTGCATAAGCTTTCCCGCCAATACCGCCTGCCGCTGTGCCAAACAGAAGTAAGACCGCTACCGCCAGTGGAAATACCATTTTGCGAAAATAGTTCTTCATGCCTATTTCTCCTCCTACGGATAGTTCCGATATTGATAGTTATCCCGGTTTTCAGCCGGCGAAAAAGGTGACCTCACCTGGTTTACGCGCCTTTTGAACTGGGCCTATTACTCTATCTTTCGGATGAGAGAGGACAATAGTTTAGTCGTTTTGAATAAATTTTTTGTCGAATTCGACTATTTTTTTCGCAATATGAATTGAAAGCGGTCTTTTTTTCCTATAACACAATCGGCTTGGAGGCTCAGTGACAAAATTCACAAACACCCGGAAGCTACAGGCCATTTTTCCCATAAAAAGAGCAAAGGACCGTCCCCTAAGGGAACGGCCCGCGATGTAATCAAGTTATAGAATTAACAACCCGTTGTCGATGTACGAGACGTTAAAATCATGCTGCAGCCGATGCAGAGTTTCCTGGTAGCTGCGATAATCTGCGCTGAGGATGCTGATGTTATGCACAAAAACCTCGTAGAAACGGTTTTTATCCAAACGAATCTTGATTTCCTTCGTGATCCAGATCTGTTCTTTGGCAAAAGGAACGGCGGCGAAGGCAGCGGTAATGTTGCGGAACTCGTCTTTCAACTGCTCATATTGCCGCTCGTCGGGCGAGACGAATTTTCGCAGCTGCTCATGATACAGCTCGACGAGCTGTTCGATTTCTTGATCAGACAACAAGTCCATCTGCTGCACAAGCGTTTTGGGAAGGTCAATTTCCTCAAGCCCGTCCAAATATTCCACTATTTCCGCCCAAGCTTGTTCCATGCTGTCCCCCATAATCGGTTCGTTCAAAAAGACGCCGAAATGCAAAGCCATTACTCTCCCGAATGTGCCGGGAAACAGCTCGAACAGCTTTCTCGCCATATAACCCGATCTCTGTTTCATCTCGGATTCGAGATCGTCCGAATAGCTCTTCGCTAAACCGGCCAGCTCTATAAAGCAGGGCGATCGGTTTGGATGGCCATTTAATAGCGAAGAAATGTTCTCTTTTATCCGCTGCAGTCTTTCCAAAGACGCGCTCACTCTGGATAGCTGTTCCTCCAAAACGGTTTTCGTCAACGCTTGGCCGTAAAGCACCTTTTTGATTTCATCGACGGGGATGTCCAATTGACGGAGCAGCCGGATGGATAAAAGTTTGTTTACATCTTCGTCCGTATAATGCCGGTAATGATTGGACGTTTCGGTTTGCGGGTGGAGAAGCCCTTCCTTTTCATAATAATAAATGGCTTTGCGGGTCAGTCTGGTCTTTCCCATAACCTCATTTATTTTCATTTTCTTTCCTCCTACAGTTTTTGCGAAGCAAAAACACTTCGAAAGCATAAGCTTAGTTGACTGTACACGTTTCCCCGGGGGAAGAGTCAAGGATTTTATTCCATTTCAGCAGGCCCATTACGTGCTGATACGCTTCAGGATTATATCCGGCCTGATTATAAACCTGCGATACGGGTTATTGAGAAACAGGACGACAACAAGCAAATTATCATCTAAGGGAGGAATCAGATATGGCTTGGTTGTGGGCAATCATTGTAGGCGGCGTTATCGGATGGCTGGCAGGTTTGATCGTCGGACGCGACATTCCGGGCGGCATCATCGGCAATATAATCGCAGGATTTGTTGGCGCTTGGCTCGGAGCCTTTATCTTCGGCGACTTTGGTCCCGAAACAGGAGGCTTCTTCATTGTACCGGCACTTATCGGTGCCATTATCTTAATCGCAATCGTCAGCCTGATCATGCGTTCGATGCGACGAGCCTCTTAAACAGACAGCTTGACAAAGTGAAAAATAAGGCAAAAATACCGGACCGCTTTCCTATCAAGCGGTCCGGTATTTTTGTGTCCTTTCGCCCGTCGGTCCAGCGCAAGCCCCCCTCGAACGGGATTCGGCTGGCGGACGAACCGGCGAGCGCCTTAAAGCGCCTGCCGGTTATGTATCCGTAGCGCTAACCGCCCCATTCCCCGTGTACAAGCATGGCAGCCACTTTTTCCAGCGACTCCTTCTGCTTCTCGTACTGCTGCTGCGTAATTTTTCCTTGCGCAAGCTCGATATTAAGCTGCTCCGTAAACTTACCGGCTACCGTACGGACGACGGTGCTGCCGGCAACGCCTTTTTCCATTGCGACTTCAGCAAGCGTATGGCCGGACATCAGCGCTTCTTTCAGCTCCGGCTTGGTGACGCCGATCACGTCGGCCGTTTCCTGCGAGCGTATGGCGGCGCCGCTGCCTTCGCCCGCTTTCAAATCCCGGACGGCGTGGGCCGCCGCGGCGGCGCTGGCCGCAGATTTCATCCCTGCAGGGCCGGACATCGTCAACGTTAACGCCAGCGCGCTGGCCGTCCACATTTTTACGCTTCGTGAACGTTTCAGAGACGTTTGCCCTGCCGGCATCCGTGAGCGATTGGAGGTTTGATAAGAAAATTGCCGATCCATTGAAATCCCGCCTTTCGTGTTGTAACGGTTCATAGGACCAGCTTAGACGACGAGTATGAGCAATTCCGTAAAAAGAGCTTAAATTGCCGTTAAAAAAAAGTGACAATCCCGCATTCATTCATTAGCGAACTTCATCTTTCCGATATGGCGAAACAGGATGTAGCCGATTAGTGCGCCGAACGTATTCAAAATAATATCGTCAACGTCAAAGCTGCCCCGCTTCAGAACAAGCTGCATCAGCTCCACAATTGCAATAGCGGGTACAAATACGGACAGAAAGCGGGATAACGTAACCCTTGGCAGCATAACCGCGGCAGCCCCAAACGGGACGAATACCGCAATATTGCCGATTATATTAACCAGCCAGACATGAAGCCGAAAGTGATCCGCATGATTGAAATAAAGCTTGATGGTGTGGAAGGGGATCACATTATAATGGTATCCGCCATTATGAACAACGCTGCGACCGAAGCCGACGAACATCCAATAGAACAGCAAAGCGGAATAAACCGCCATCAACAGCGCAGCCAGCGCTCGGAGCAATTTCAAGGCAAGCGTCACCTCCACGTTTACTTTACTCTCTTCGGTTTGCTGATTCAAGCTGCTCCCATTTCTTATCAGTATATTTGCTTCAGTGAAAAATTATTTTCCCGCTATTAAGAGAGGGGCATTCCGTTGCCGTTTGCGGTACAATTGTACCATCATCTTCAATAGGAGGCCGGAGCTTCATGCATCGAACCAAAACCACTCTATACGATACGATTGACCGACACAGCAGCAGCTGGAAGCAAATAGCGCTCCAGATCGGCAGCAATCCCGAGCTGGGCAGCGAAGAATACCGCTCTTCCGCCCTTCTCGCCGATGAGCTGCAGCGGCACGGCTTCCAAGTGGAACGCGGAACGCTGGGCATCCAGACCGCTTTTATCGGAATATACGATTCAGGCAAACCCGGGCCTGCGGCCGCGTTTTTATGCGAATACGACGCGCTTCCCGACCTTGGCCACGCCTGCGGGCACCACCTGATCGGCACGATGGGCATCGCGGCGGCGATCGGATTGAAATCCGTCATCGGGGATACCGGCGGCTCCATTCGCGTGTACGGCACTCCCGCCGAAGAAACGAAAGGGGCGAAGGTGCCAATGAGCGAAGCGGGGCTGTTCGACGACTGCGGGTTCGCGCTGATGGCCCACCCCTATTATGTTCATGAAAAATCAAGCAGCTCGCTGGCGCTTGATGCGCTGCAGGTTCAATTTTACGGCCGTTCGGCCCATGCCGCCGCCAATCCGCATCAAGGCATCAACGCACTCGACGCCGTCATCCAGCTGTTTAATTCCATCAACGCCCTGCGCCAGCAGACGCGCAGCGACGCACGCATTCACGGCATCATCGACCACGGCGGCAGCGCGCCCAACATCATTCCGGACTATGCGTCGGCCAAGTTCTACATCCGTTCGGCAAACCGGGCCTACACGGATGAATTGACTGCCAAGGTGATGGATTGCGCTAGAGGCGCCGCAATGCAGACCGGCTGCCGGCTCGAGACGAGCAATTACGAATATTCCTACGACGAGCTGCGCACCAATGAGACGCTGTCCGGGTTGTATACAGCCAATTTGCTTGAAAATGGAGTTGCCGAAGAGGAGATTCGCTCGGCAGCGGATCACGGTTCCCTCTCTCTCGATCTCGGAAACGTGTCGCTGCGCTGTCCAAGCATTCATCCTTACCTCAAAATCACAGATGAACGCTACATGCTGCACACGGTCGAATTCCGCGATGCCGCCATGAAGGAGCAAGCGCTTGAGAGCATGATTTTCGGAGCGAAAATGCTCGCCGCCACCGCTTATGACGTGCTGGCCGACCCCAGCTTGTATGAGCAGGTCCGCAGCGAATTTAACGGGGAGTGAAAGCTGCTGAAACGGAAGGTCGCTGCGCGGACGGATCATTCTTACGATCGCTGTTGTCCGTTGGATTTCTTGATTGTATAACCCATTAATGGGTTGAAATCCACGGACAAATGCGAACGCTTGCGCTTCTCCAGAACGATCCGTCCGCTACGCTCTCCTATTCAGCAACTTTGAAGGAGCAGAAAAAGGACGTTTCTCCGCCAGCTTACCGGAGAAACGTCCTTTTTTATTAAAGCTTGGGGCGCTGTGCGAAATAAGTTAAAATGTCTTTCGATAGCGCCCCTTATTTTGCGATTAGTCGAAGTAAATCGCTTTGCCCGTACGGGACGATTCGTAAACGGCTTCGAGAATCTCCGATACGACGAGCGCCTGCTCCGGCGTTACGACCGGCTGCTTGTCGTTCTTCACCGCATCGATCCACGAGCGCGCTTCCAGCTCGCCCGGATCTTCGGCAGCTCCGCTGAAGAACGCGACGCCACCGCCGTCAAGCTGAATGTCTTTCACGTACAGACGGCTGTTTTCCTCCCCGTTGATGCGGAGGCCGCCTTTCATATCCGCGCCCGCTTTCGTGCCGCTGAGCGACACTTTCGCTTCGTCCACTTCGAGCGTATTGAGCGCCCAGCTGGATTCCAGAATGATCGTCGCGCCGTTCTCCATCGTAATCATGGCGAAAGCGGAATCTTCGACGGTGAACTGCTTCGGATCCCAAGGACCGAATGCGTTTGCGGCATTTTCGGTTTGCGACAATTTATGGTATGCGCGTCCAAGAACGACTTTCGGTTTGTAGTTGTCCATCATCCACAGCGCCAGGTCAAGCGCGTGCGTACCGATATCGATGAGCGGGCCTCCGCCCTGTTTCTCTTCGTCGAGGAATACGCCCCAGGTCGGAACGGCGCGGCGGCGGATGGCATGCGCTTTCGCGAAATAGACCTCGCCCAGTTCATCCTTGCGGCAGGCATCGTTCAGGAAGCGCGCATCGGAGCGGAAACGGTTTTGGTAACCGATGCTCAGTTTCATGCCGGTGCGTTTCGCCGCTTCCAGCATGCGGCGTGCGTCGGCAGCCGTTTTGGCCATCGGTTTTTCGCACATGACGTGCTTGCCCGCTTCCATCGCTGCGATGGAAATTTCGGCATGGGAATCGTTCGGCGTACATACGTGAACGACTTCAATGGAAGGATCTTTTAACAGATCATGATAATTTTCATAAACGGCGGCTTGCTCGCTGCCGAATTTGTGTTTCGCTTCTTCCGCGCGTTCGCGTACGATATCACAGAATGCGACCATTTCAGCATCTTGTACTTTGCTAAGGCTTGGCATATGTTTGCCGCTTCCAATACCACCGCAGCCGATAATGCCCACACGAACTTTCGACAAGGTTTTCATCCTCCTGACAGATCCATTAATTTTCAAAGGTGTCCCGCTTGCTTTACAAGCGCTCGAAACACTAGAATAAGTATAGAGCAAAATCGAGTCGAATTAAAATGCCCATTGTAGCGCTGCTTTTATGCAATTTTGGTATGCGGAGGAACAGATCTTGGAAAAGTATAACGAAAAAGTTGTTTATGAAAACCCTCTATTGTCCCTTCGTGTTTTCCAGCCCCTTCGCTTCAGTAACTTGCTCGCCAATTGGCACTATCATCGGGAGCTGGAGCTGCTGCTTGTGGAAAGCGGCTCGATGGAAGTCTACATCGAAGAAGAACAGATCGATCTTCACGCGGGCGATCTTTGCATTATCGGCACCAATCAGCTTCACCGCGACCGCCTCTCCAGCGACGTGCTAGATTATATCGTGCTGCAATTCGATCTGGAACAATTTTTCGATCACAGCACGATGCCTTATATGCGTTATTTTTCCGAAACGAAAAATCCGCTGAGCCAAGCCAATTACATTTTCCGGGAAAACGAAGCCGTCCGGGGTGAAATCGCCGATTGTGTCCGCGAAATCCTGCAGGAAGCGAACCGGAAGGAAAGCGGGTACGAGCTCGCCGTCAACCTGCTGATCAAAAAAATATTGCTGCTGCTGCTGCGGGGCGACAATCGCAAAGTGCTGGCCGAGCAGGAGGACTTCGACCGGATCCGCCTGAAGCCGGTGCTGGCGTTCGTAGAGCAGCACCTGACCGACCGGATTCAGGTGGAGGAAGTATGCAAGCTCGCCAATATGAGCTATTACTACTTCGTCAAATATTTCAAGAAATCGATCGGCCTCTCCTTCACCGAGTATGTCAATTACCGCAAAATAAAATGGGCCGAACGCATTCTGCTCACAAAAGACCTCAGCATCTCCGAGGTCGGCGACAGGATTGGAATGCCGAACATGGCCCACTTTTATAAAATGTTCAAAAAATATAACGATTGCTCGCCGAAAGAGTTCCAGAAACGGATGCTCGCCTGGGGCCGCGCAAAGTGAATCAGGCCCGCGGCGCCCGTTTCGGAAGCACCAGCTTGTAGCCTACGCCGCGGATCGATTCGATCGAGACGGAATCGCTGCCGAGCTCCAGCTTTTTGCGCAGGGAGCTGACATGGACGTCCACCGTCCGCTGGCCGCCGATGTAATCAAATCCCCATACGATATCCATCAGATCGTCGCGCGTAACGACCATTCCGGGGCGCTGGACCAGGTAGACCAGTACCTCGAATTCCTTCGGGCGCAGCGCTACGGTTTCCCCGTTAAGGACGACCTCGTATCGTTCCGGATAGATCACCAGATCCCCTGCCGAGATCGCTTTGCCTTCCTGATCCGCGGGCAGCTCGTCTTCCAGCTTGGACCGCCGCAGCACCGCCGAAACGCGGGCCAGCAGCTCCGCCACGCCGAACGGCTTCGTAATGTAATCGTCCGCGCCGCGCCGCAGCCCCTGAACGACTTCTTCTTCCGCATTGCGGGCCGTTAAAATAATGACCGGCGTAGTGACTCCATTTTGTCTCAGCTTCGTTAATATATCGAATCCGTTCATACCCGGAAGCATCAGATCCAAAATAATGAGATCAAACCGGCGCTGGAGCGCCGCCTGCAGCCCTTCGGCGCCATGATCGATCACGGTCGTCTCGTAGCCTTCCTGCGACAGGTTGTAGGACAACAGCCGCGATAAAGTCGGTTCGTCTTCTATGACAAGTACACTATGGGACATGTTTACCTCCATGCGCCTTACCCAAATTCACAGGAATTCGGGGGACGCGTATTAAATAGCCGGGCAAGGAAACATCTCCCGCCCTTTTACTCTATCGTATCAGGAAAAAGCGTGACAATCCATCCTATTCCTATTTTTGCCGCTTTTACGAGGCCTGTTTGCTACGGCTGGATAACGGGAAGCTCGATCGTGAACACGCTGCCTGTCCCCGGATGGCTGTCCACCGATATCGTCCCTTTGTGCAGCTCAACGAGATGCTTTACAATCGACAGCCCGAGCCCCGTTCCCCCTGAACTGCGGGAACGCGCTTTGTCGACGCGGTAGAACCGTTCGAATATGCGGGGCAAATCTTTTTTCGGAATGCCGATGCCGGTATCGCTGATCCGGATAATGACCGTCTCGGCGGCATCGGGGGCATTCGCGTGACGCACCGTCGCTTCGACCGCCACCCGTCCGCCTTCGGGCGTATAGTTGATGCCGTTCTGCAGCAAGTTGATCAATATTTGGCGCAGCCGGTCTTCATCAGCCTCCAGAAAAATGCCGCTTTCCGCTTTCAAACTAAGCATAATCGATTTGCGTTCGGCTTCGGCCGTCATCACCTGCACCGTATTGTGAAGAAAAGCCGACAGTTCCACCGGCGAGAATTGAAGCGGAACCCGCCGCGATTCGATTTTCGACAGCTCCAAAATATCCCCGATAAGCCGGTTAAGGCGCTCACTCTCATCATAAATAATTTGCAGAAACGAGCGCGATATTTCCGGATCGTCCATCGCCCCCGCCAGCAGCGTCTCCGCGAACCCTTTAACGGCCGCAATCGGCGTCTTCAGCTCATGGGACACATTGGCGACGAACTCGCTGCGCATCCGCTCCAGCCGGCGGATCGCCGATACGTCCTGCAGCACTAGCAGGACGCCGCCGAACGTGCGGTCTTTCTGAAAGACCGGCACCAGATTTAATTCCAGCAGCCGTTCTTCGGGAAAATAAAAGGTAATTTCATCATGCACATGTTCGCGTTTTTCCATTCCCTGCTGAATCATGCCGGACAGCTCATACTGCTGCTTCGCTTCCGAATAATGACGGCCGACCAGCTCGCGCGCGGAAAAGCCGAGCACCTGCTCCGCCCGCCGGTTGAGCAGCAGAATGATTCCGTCCGGGTCGATCATGACGATGCCGTTGATCATATTGTCGAGCACGCTTTCCAGCTGGCTTTCGTTTTGCTGGATCCGGTTCATCTGCACCTGCAGGCTGTCGGCCATCGAGTTGATGGCGAATCCCAGCTCTCCGATCTCGTCTTTTTTACCGATTTTCACGCGCGCCTCGTAGTCCATATTTTTGATCCGCTTCGCGACGCGGGTAATTTGTTCGAGCGGCCGCGTGAACCCTCTCGCCACCCTGTAGCTTACCAGCACAGCGGCGGCAAACAGCAGCAGCAGCCCTGCAATAAGAACCATCCACATTTTGCGGATGCCAGCATCCACTTCCTTAAGACTGAGCGCCATCCTCAGCACATTCGAGCGCGGATTTCCGGGATCGGTTGCCATGGCGACGTACAGCATATTTTCCTTGACGGTTTCGCTCCTGCGGATGGCCCGGCCGATGCCTTCAGCCTCCGCCTGCTTCACTTCGTCGCGCTGCGAATGGTTGTCCATCGTCTCGGGGCGGTGATCGGAATCGCCCAGCACCGTTCCATCCCCGCGGATAAAGGTCACCCGTGCGCCTGTCAGCTTTTTAAGCGAGCCCGCCTCGTTCGTAAAGTAATTGTAAAGCTGCGCCGGATCTCCTTCTTTCCAATCGGTCCTCGCTTCAATGACCCGCATTTCGCGAACGAGATTTTCCTCCAGCACGTTAATATGATTTTGCTTGTACATTCTTCCCATGTAAAATCCGGCCGCCGTAACCGACAACCCGATCATGACGATAAGAATGAGGGTAAGTCTCCCGCGAAAACTGTTAAACAATGCTTCCACTCCTTCGCCAGCCGCCTGATGTCTATGCGAGTTTTCATATATGATGTCCGAAAATGTCGCATAATGTTATGACTGTATCGTACCCTCACGCCGCTCCGCCGCGCCAGACCTATCATTGTAAATTTTTCGTAAAACATAATGATGCAGCGTTGCCAGCGGCTGTTGAATGAGGATCGAAAGGACGACCGGAACGGCGGCCAAAGGGCTGAAGTAGCCCATCGCGAGCACGGTGCCGAGGGAAATATTGCGCATTCCCGTCGCGTATGAGACCGTCGTCTGCAGCTGGCGGCTGCGCATCGGGATCGTCCCGATGAAGCCGATCGCATAGCAGAATCCGACGAGCAGAATGACCAGCGGTACAATGCGGATCATGTCCGCTTTCAGTAGAGCCGCGTGCGGAGCGATCACCGCCGCGTTCAGCGACACGACGCCGATGAAGCAGAGCTTGGACAGCGGGACGGCGTACGGCTTCACGGCCGGCTGTATCCGCCCCCGGCTCGCGATATGAAGCAGCACGCCGGCCACCGTCGGCAGGACGACGATCAGCAGCAGATCGGAGATGACGCTGCCGGTATCGACGGAGACGCCTTGGCTGAACAGCAGCCGGATGCCGGCCGGAACGACGATCGGACTCAGCAGCGAGTCCAGCACGACCATCGCCAGCACGAGCGGCACGCTGCCGCCCGATAGCGCCACCCACAGCACCGTCGAGACGCCAAGCGGAATCAGCGTGAACAATACCAGTCCCGCTACATAGGGAGAGTCGCTGCCGAGCAGCAGCGTTCCCGCTCCGTATGCGGCCAGCGGCGAGACGACATGGGCAAGCAGGAGCGAAAGCAGAATCGCCCACGGGCGGCGCAGCACGACAAGCAGCTGCTCCGGTCCGCACCCGATCGCCATGACAAGGGTGACATAAGCGAACAGCCACGGAGCCAGGCCCGCAAACGGCAGCAGCTGATCGGAAAAAATAAATCCCAGAAAGAGGGCTCCTGGGATAATGAGAAACATCCATTGTTCAAAACGGCGGTTGAAGGCCAGTCCAAATTCGCGCGTAACGATAACCTTCTTTCTGTCTCGTAGATAAAGGACCCCGGCGTCCGGAAGCCGCACCGGGCATCACGATGATGCCGGACACTTCCGTCCGGCGCGGGGATCTTACTTGAATACCGGCTCTTTAAATTGCCCGAGCTTCTGAAACGAGTCTTTCTCCACATCCACATGCAGGCTGTTCCCGTGTGCGTCCATCGTGACGATCGCCGCGAACCCTTCCGTCTGCAGATGCCACATCGCTTCCGGAATGCCGAATTCCATGAAGTCGACGCCGTTTACGTTCTTGAAGCACTGCGCATAATACTGCGCCGCGCCGCCGATGGCGTTCAAATATACGCCGCCGTGTTCCTGCAGCGCCTTCAGTGTCTTCGCGCCCATGCCGCCTTTGCCGATAACGGCGCGGATGCCGAATTTTTTCAAAATATCGCCCTGATAAGGTTCTTCGCGAATGCTCGTTGTCGGCCCCGCCGCTTTCACATGCCAGCCCTCTTCGTCCTTCAGCATCACCGGACCGCAGTGGTAAATGACCGCTCCGTTCAGATCGACCGGCGCGTCGTGGTCCATTAAATATTTGTGCAGCGCATCACGCCCGGTATGCATTTCACCGTTCAGAATAACGACGTCGCCGACGCGCAGCGAACGAACCTGCTCCTCCGTCAGCGGCGTCGTCAGCGCCACTTCGCGGCGTCCGGCATCCGCCCCGTTCTCTTCCGCTTTCGCCGCCAGAGCTCCCATCGGGCTTTCGCTGCCCTGCGGATAAATCCATTCCTTGATTTCGCCGGTGTCCGTGCTGAGCAGCACGCCTTGCCTGCGGAACGCCCAGCAGTTGTACGCAACGGAGACGAAAAAGCTCGCCGGCAGCCGGTTCATGACGCCGACCTTGCAGCCGAGCAGCGTCACCTGTCCGCCAAAGCCCATCGTGCCGATGCCGAGCTTGTTCGCGTTCTCCATGACATACTCTTCAAGCTGCCGCAGCTCTGGATGCGGATTGACGTCGTCCACATTGCGGAACAGCTGCTGCTTCGCCAGCTCATAGCCGCTCGTGCGGTCGCCGCCGATGCCGACGCCGATGAAGCCGGCGCTGCATCCCTGCCCCTGCGCCTGATAGACCGCATGCATCATGCACTTGCGGATGCCGTCCAAATCGCGGCCGGCTTTGCCGAGCCCTTCCAGTTCGGCCGGAAGGCTGTATTGAATGTTTTTATTCTCGCAGCCGCCGCCTTTCAATATAAGACGGACGTCGATCTCGCCCTTCTCCCACTGCTCGAAGTGGATGACCGGCGTTCCCGGTCCGAGGTTGTCGCCGGTATTGCCGCCTGTCAAGGAATCGACGGAGTTGGTGCGCAGCTTGCCGTCCTTGGTCGCCTTGGCGACCGCGCTCCGGATTTGCTCCTTCATGACGATCTGATTGGCGCCTACAGGGGTATGCACGATAAACGTCGGCATGCCCGTATCTTGGCAGATCGGCGACACGTTGCATTCGGCCATCTCGATGTTGGTTGCGATCGTGGACAGCGATATGCCGGCCCGGGTCGCGGCGACTTCGGCCTCCTGAGCCGCTTTGACCGCTCTGCGCACGTCGCCGGGAAGGTTGGTGGACGTTTCGACAATCAGTTTGTAAACGCTTTGCTCAAACTGCTGCATAAGTCGGACAAACTCCTCTCTGGTCGTTACACATGAATAGCTATATAATAGCATAGATGATCCTGTTGGCATACGAGCATAACCGAAGCGTAAGCCGGGATCGCCAATTTCTTTAGGACGGGATGGCATTGAAAAACGGAAAATTTACCGGCACCATCATCCGCATGCAGTACGTGCCCAGATGGAGCGAATTCGCTCCGAGGTTCGAAGACAGCGCGGCAAGCCACAGCTTCCGGTGCGCGGCGATCTCGATTCTGGTTGGAATTATCGAGGAGAAGCTGCTCGGCAACCCGGTCGACCGGCTGCAGCTGCTTTCCCGCTCTTTGTGGGCCGACCTCCGCAATACGGGCACCGGTTCGATCAAGCATGTAACGAAAAAAGATTCCATCGTGGCCGAGCATATTGCCGCTTTGGAGCTGGAAATAAGCAAAGATATCGTCTCTTATCTGTCGCGGTCGCTGCAGCCGTTCGCCTACGATTATATTGTCCATCCCCAGGATGACAGCTACGTCGGCCGGCTTGTCAATGCGATCGATACGTTCGACGCTTTGATTTATTGCCACCGGGAAGCGGAGTACGATTCCAATCCGTTCTTCAAGGCAAAGTACAAGGAGTTGCTGGACAAAGCGTCGGCCACAAAGATTCCCTCCATGAAGTGGCTGATCGACGAATACAATAAAAAAGCGGAAATTTACGAGTTTCTCGGGTATATTCTCAATCTCGACACCGTCAAGCGGTGGAACGGCAGCTTTAATCTGGTACCCGATAACGATGCCACCCATTCCTTCCGGGCGGCGTCGCTGGCGCTGTTCAACGGACTGCTGGAGAGGGAGCGGTTCGGCGTCCGCAGCTTCGACCTGTTCCGGCTGGTGGCCAAGACCGTCCTGCACGACCTGCCGGAAATCGTATCCGGGGACGTCGTGTCCAATTTCAAGCATACGAGCCCCGAAATGTCGAAAGCGTTCGAACGGTACGAGCGGGAAACCGCCGAATCGATGATCGGCAAGCTGCCCGCCTTTTTTCACGACGATTTATTGGACTTTATGGTCGACAGCAAGTCGTCCGACTATGAAGGCGAAATGGTCGACATCGCCGACAAGCTGGACGCGCTCATTAAAGCGAATCTGGAAATGCGGAACAATCCCCATTATGGGGAAACGTATTACCAGCAGCTGAACAAGATTCAGCACAACTTCGAGAACCCCTGCGTCATTTTTTTCCTGGCTTATATTTTGCACGATCTGACCTATGCGAACCTGATCAAATAACAATCCGGCCTCCGTGCCGGAGCCGGCCGCACGCGAAGCTTGCCGCAGCAAAACATGAAAAGGCAGACGCCCCGGAGACAACTTCTCCATTGCGTCTGCCTTTTTGCTGCGGCCGGCCCCAGTTACAGCTCCGGTCCGCGCAGCTCCTCCATCGCTCTGCGTACCGCGCCGTAGAAGGCCCGCCACTCGGAACTTGCCTCCTCCGGTCCGGCCCCCGGTTCGTCCACGGCATCTTTGCCGCTTAAGCCGATTTCCCCCAGCTTGCGCAAGGCACGGCGCCGCCCCCCTCCGGCCGCTTCCGCGCCGCCGGTACCGGGATCTGCTTCAGCCGGGACTTGCGCCGGTTTGGCTTCCGCTTCATTTGCGGCGGCAGGCGCAGCGCCCGCAGCCGCCGCGGCACTGAGCGAAGCATCCTTGCGGGGACGGCCCCGCTTGTTAGGCTGCGGCTGATCCGTATCCATCTCTTATCCCGCCTTTCGTTATGAAGCGGCCGATCCGGCCGCGGGCCGCTAATCTTTCAGCCACTGTTTGCGCAGCGTGAACAGCTCGCGCAGCTCTTCCTTCGACAGCTCCGTTATCCACTGCTCGGACTGGCCGACGACCTGCTCGTTCAGCGACTGCTTGCGTTCGATCATATCGTCGATTTTCTCCTCCAGCGTTCCAAGCGAAACGAATTTATGCACTTGAACCCGCTTCTTCTGTCCGATCCGGAACGCGCGGTCGGTCGCCTGATTTTCGACGGCCGGATTCCACCAGCGGTCGAAATGAAATACATGGTTGGCCGCCGTCAGGTTCAGTCCCGTTCCCCCGGCCTTAAGCGAGAGCACGAACGCGCAGCCCGGCTGCTCCTGATTTTGGAAACCCGCGATCATCTCGTCGCGCTTTGCTTTCGGCACCCCTCCATGCAAGTACGGAACGGGCAGCGACAGCCGCTCCTCCAGCAGCTTCTGCAGCGTAGCCCCCATATCTACGAACTGGGTAAAAATAAGGCAGCGCTCGCCTTCGGCAGCGACCTCCTCGCACATTTCAAGCAGCCGCATCACTTTCGCGGACCGTTCCGGATCCCACAGCTCCGCCTCCCGCTCGGCTTCGCTTCCGTCCTGCAGCAGCGCAGGATGGTCGCACACCTGCTTCAACTTCGTGATCGAGGCGAGAATGAGGCCGCGGCGCTGCATCGGCTCCAGCGTATCCAGTTTCTCCAGCAAATCGGCCACAATATTTTCGTATACGGCGCCTTGTTCCGCCGTTAAGGCGATGAACATTTTGTTTTCATTTTTATCCGGCAGCGACAGCTCGATGGCGGGATCTTTCTTCAGCCGGCGCAGCATGAACGGCTTCACCCAGCGCTGCAGTCCGGCGATCGTTTTTTCGTCCCGTTCCCGTTCAATCGGCAAAATAACGGCCCGCCGGAATTCCGCCATCGTACCAAGATAACCGGTATTGATAAAGTCGTAAATCGACCACAGTTCCGTCAGCCGGTTTTCCATCGGCGTTCCCGTCATGGCGATCCGGTGGTGCGCACTCAGGCGGCGTATCGCGGAAGATTGCTTTGTGTAGACGTTCTTGATGTTTTGCGATTCGTCCAAACAAAGCGTCTCCCATTGCACCGAAGCGAGCTCCTCCTCATCAAGCGGTGCAAGCGAATAGGAGGTAATGACCAGATCGGCTCCTTCGGTGAATTCCGCGAACGACTCGCCCTTCATTCTTCTGGGCCCGTAATGAAGCCGCACATCCAGCGTCGGGGCGAACCGCTCCAGCTCTTTCTCCCAGTTGCCGATGACCGACGTCGGACAAATGAGCAGCGACGGACGCTTCGGTTCTCCCGACTGCGCGACCAGCTCCTTCACATGCAGCAGATAAGCGGTGAACTGGACCGTTTTGCCCAGACCCATGTCGTCGGCCAGACAGGCTCCAAGCCCGAAGCGGCGCAGGAAGAGGAGCCATGACATGCCCTGGCGCTGATAAGGGCGAAGCTCTCCCCGAAACTGCTCCGGCTCCTGAAGCAGCGGCAGCTCGTTCACGTTCTGAAGCTGTCCGATCAACCGCATCATATTTTCGTTCAGCTCGACTTCCGCCTGCAGCGGCTCCTCGCCTTCTTCTTCGGTGACGGGAATTCCGCCCTGCAGATGCATCTGCATGACGTCGCGGAAAGAGAGCCCCTTCTTCCTGCCGACCCGCTTCATCCATTCCCGGATTTGCCGCACATCATCCGGGTTCAGGTGTACCCACTGCCCGCCGATTTGCATCAGCCGCCTGTTTTCTTCCGCCAGGCGCAAAAATTCGGCTTCCGTCAAGTCCACATCGCCGACAGCAAGCTTCCAGTCAAACTGGACGATCTGACTCAGGCCGAACATCGGCTGCTCTGCGGAACCGACCGAAGACTTCAGCTTCGCTTTCAGTCTCAGCTTCCGCTTGCGGACCGCTTCCCACCAGCCCGGAAGGACGACCGCGCAGCCGTAGTCAAGCAGCTTAAGACTCGCGTGCTCCAGAAAGCCGTACGCTTCCGTGTCCGTCAAGTTCCGCTTCACCATGCCGGGCGCCGCCTCATCTTCCCAATCGGGAAGAGCCTGCAGCCATCTTTCTTCTTCCTTGATTAGGCGCTCCTTCAGCAGCGGCAGCCAATCCTCCGGAACCGTCCACGACTCGCCCGCCGCCGGCAGCCAACGGCCGGGTTCATCCTGCCGCTCCAGCGGAATCCACTGCCCGCCTTCGCGGTCCTGAAGAGCGGCCCGCAGCCTCCAGCTCCGCCCTTCTTCCGGCTCCGCCAGCTGCAGGGCGGTGCGGAACGGGAACGTGTCCTTCTTCAAGCCGATCGCGATCAGCCAGTCTTCCTCATGAGGCGATTTGCGCGTCAGCTGCGGGCCTGCGCCACCTTCGACGCGTTCCCAGGCGGCAGCCGCGCCCGGTTTGTCCGCGATCAGTTCCTCGACAGCGAGACTGAGCCATTCGTCCGCGGTGTCCTGCAGCGCACCGTTCTCGGCCAGCAGCGCATTCCAGCGCCGGGCGGCCTCCGGCTCCGATTCCGGCAGCCGCACCTGCCAGCGGCGTTCGCTCTCCGACCATAGGCGCCAGTGGGGAGCGAACCAGCCGCCGATCAGCGCTTCGCGAAGCAATCCGCCAAGCCGCGCGAGCTGCTCCAGCTCTTGCCCCCATTCGACCTCCAGCAGCCGGACCGGTCTTGGGAAGGCGAAATAATCGACGGCAAGCAGCGGAGTAAGCAGAAGGGCCGCCGGGCGCCCTTCTTCCGGTTCCAATTCCGCCAGTTCCGTTCCATACCAGCTCGCCGGATGCCAGGCAAACAGCAGATTGCTCAGCCTGCGTCCGTATTCCGACGGGTCCGACGAATAAAGCGCAATCCCCCTGCCGGGTTCCCAATGTCCGTTCACAAGCAGCGATCCAGCAGCGACAAATCTTCTCATTTCAAAATGTTTCCTTTCCACAGCTCTTCCTGCAGCGCCCTCATCCGTTGATACTTGCGGGCGAGCCTGGCCGTATAATGTTCGAACCGGTCGCTCTTTTTATCCGCCTTATACAGCTTCTCCAGCTTCTTGAGCTGCTTCACGGCCATCCGGTATCCTTGCCGGTTGCGGGTGGAGATCCACTCTTCCACCGCATGATGGTACAGCGGGACAAGCACGGCGGGCGCCGATTTGGCAACGATCCGGATATCCTGATTGTCAAGCTCATCGGGGCGGATCCCCATCGTCAGCTGCAGATCGGCCCACTCCGTGTAACGCCCCCGGTCAAGCCAATGATCGGCCAGCTCTCCGTACGCAAACGGCAGCAAGCGGATCATATAAGTCTGCCAAGAGGGGTTATCCGGCTGCCGCAAATCGGCGTTCCGGCAAAGCAGTAAAAACGGCTGAAGCAGCGAGGAGTTGCGGTACTCCCCCATTTCCCCGAACAAATATTCCATCCAGCCTTCAAGCTTGCCCCATTCGTTTTCTCCGGTTCGAATGTTCGCGTATTTAAAAGCGAGCAGCGAGGCGTTCTCAAACGGCACCCGGCGAAGATTTGCGATCGCGTCCGCGTCGTTTCCTTCGGAAGCATCCAACCGCGCCAGCGCCGCCAGTGCAAATATGGTTCCGCTGTCCTCCTTGACGGGCGTAGGGGCGGCTGTCCGCTTATCTTCCTTGTATGCTCCGTTCCCCGGCGATGCATCGGCCGGTTCCGACCCGCGCGCGTTCCGGAGACGGCGCTCAAGTTCCTTCCGTTCCCGCACCCGCCAGCGGCGATCTTCATCCAGCTTGTCGGCGAACGTAAAATAAAAATAATCCCAGCGGAACAGCTGGCCCGCACCGCTCGAAGCCTGATCGTGCAGCAGTTCGCACGTCCAGTCGCGCCATCCTCGTTCCCTCTCGTTCATCGCTTCCGGCTCCAGTTCACGGATGAGCGTTTCATAATGCTCGATCCAAGGCTCCGCCATTCGCGTAAAACTCATTTCCTGATAATACCGGCTGAAGGCATCTACCGTCGTAATCGCCTTTTCCGCCTGCATCAGCACAAACAGAATCGCGTTCATCCAATGAAGCCGCTGGCTGCTCTTCGGCCACATTTTCGCCGATCCTTTAAGCGCCGACAAAACAGGCTGCAGCGCATGCAGCGAATGGCGGCACTGGCGCCACGTCTCCCCGTAACGCTCCGACATCCACCGTTCCCATTCCTCAGGCGCGGCATCCAATCCCGGCGGCATAGCTTGCGGTGGCCCATCGGATGCCGCAGCCGTCTGCCGAAGATCAATATAAGGCTTGAACTCGAGGCCCATCAATCGCTCATAAGCTTCCTGCGCCCCATTTTCCTCCAGTTCGTACGCCGCGAAAAAGACAGCCGCCATATGCTTGCAGTATCCTCCGTATGGGCAAGTACAGACGCTCCGGGTAAATTTCTGCGCATCCAGCGTGACGGCATACAGATCGCTTCCGCGCACGATTCCCTCCAGCGTATGATCTCCCGCCAATCGGATGCCGGATGCTTTTTCTTTCCGGAAGTAGTTCCATCCCCGTTCAATCATTACCGACGGCAGTTCATCCATTAATTGCTCTTCCAGCATCGGCAGCAGCGCCGACATTCCGGTAGTTGTGTCCATACGTATCCTCCGCTCGGTCCGGCATTCCTTATATTATACCAAAAAAAGAGCGCTACAGGCGATGAATCACACCTTTATGCGCTCTAATTATCTCCGAATTCCGGAAATGATGTCTGTTTATGTCGAGCCGGACCGTAAAGAACGCAGGTAACCGGCGGCAGCGGTTACGCAAACCATTTCCGCATCAAACTGCGAAACGCCCATTTGCGTTCTTCCTTCTTTTTATACCGCGGCAGCACGCGGTAGATCCCCAGCGCTTCATCCAGCGCTTCCTTCGCTTCCGTCCTTTGCCCCAGACGAGCTTTGATAAGGGCCAGCCGGTAATAGCCTTCGCAGGAAGAGGACTGGATGCTGCGGAACGCTTCCAGTTCCAGGAGCGCCTTGGCAGGATCATTGCCTTTATCTTTATCGCTGTACCATGCTGCCAGCCTCAGGTGAGGCTGACCGTACTTCACGTTCGAATTAATGGCAAGGGCGCGGCGAATGGCCGCTTCGCCTTCGGCTGCTGAGCCGGTATACAGCAGGCAGGTTCCGTAATCGTCCCAAAACTCGGCCGAGTCCTGGGTCGCATGCGAATCTTTCATCGGCTCCAGCAAACGGCGCGCCTCGCCGTACTTCTTGCGCTCCATCCATAAGCGGGCCAATTCGTGCTTGGCGCTGACATCGTTGTTATTGACGGCCAGCTGCCTGCGCAGAGCGGTCATCCGGCTTTGCCGCCGGAACGGCTTGACGAGGCTCGGCGTCAAACCGACAAACCGGCGGTCGAGTATATAAAGCACGACGAGCAGCACCAGAAGCGCAAGGAACGGATTGCCCAGTATTCTCCATAATAGAGCGAAAAGAAGGATTTTCAGCACATCTGTCACTCCCTGCCTTTTTTCCCTATCATAGCATGGGAATCGTCCGGTAAGAAGACGCACGGCCGATCGCATACGGTTGCGGGCTGAATCAAGAGATCAGGCTTATCATTACCTTTTTGAACCTGCTGGTTTATAATAAATATAATGGCATGGAAGACAGTGATGCATTTGCAAATCGACGCCACCCACAACATCGTCTCCGCATTGCTGGACTGATCTTCCAGTACGGTTCAGGTCCGTGTAAAGTCTGAGTTTCCGGGCGGCCGGCTGGTCGGAGGAAAATATTCCATGGGCGCAAATCACTTATGCAGCAATCCGCTTAATATACATGCGAGAAGAAGCCGGCATCCGCAGCGGATGCCGGCTTCTGCCTTCATTCAATCCCGATGTACAAACATTATGATAGGATCAGTCCCGCTTTGCCCCGGGACTCTCCGCCTTTTTCACCTAATGAAACGCCAATCAACAAAATGATCAAAGCGTTGTCCGGTTTGCATATGTACCAAGCCTTCCCCCGATACGCTCTTTTATAAGCGAAACCTTGGAGGGAAGGCTTATCAAGAAATACGCAGGGTGCGTCAGATCAGCAATTCCCCAAGCTTGATCAGCTCGACAACCGCTTGCGAACGACCTTTAACGTTAAGCTTTTGCATAACATTAGAAATATGGTTCCTCACGGTTTTTTCACTGATAAACAATTGCTGTGCGATATCCCTTGTCGTTTTGTCTTGGACTAATAATTCGAAAACTTCACGTTCTCTGTGTGTCAGTAAAAATTTGTTTTTGTGGTCGCTGCCCTTCAAATTCGTCACCCCTCCTTGCTCGGGTTTTTATGTGGTAACAAGGTTAAGGGATACAGTCAACTTATCTTATGAAAAGGGCGATTACATGGTGCGGTGTTCATACAAAATGGGCAGTGCAGGCCACAAAAAACCGGGTCCCTCATCGGGATGCCCGGTTCATATAAACAGTCGTCTCATTTGGCGTCGGTCGGGTTTAACTTTGGAAAGAGGCTCTGTAACGGGAACGCTCCCCCCCCCCCGGTTTTCAATAACTTTAAACGCTTCGGGAGCGTGCTCCCCGGACGGATTAAGATAGCAGCAATATTAATAAAAAAAGACCGACCCCAAACGGCCGGCCCTGCGTATATTATGGCGGTACTACCTCGTCCCGGCGGGATTATTAGCGGCGGCATTAACGGGAAAAATCTGGCGCACCATTTCGCCGAACTCTTCGGCGAAGCCTTGAATCGGCCGGCCTCTTCTCACGTCGTTCATATAATTTGTCATCCTGCCGACAAAATCCGGATTGGTCGAGACGTATACATTATCGACATTCGGCGCTGAGTTCCGCACTTTATCGGAAATTTTAGCTTTAAGGGGATCCGTCAACTCGGAAGCTTCCAGCATGCCGTTGCCGTTCATGCCCGTACGATCGGTCATTCCTGTGCGGCCGTTCATGCCCGTACGGTCGGTCATTCCTGTACGGCCGTTCATTCCTGTGCGGTCGGTCATTCCCGCGCCTCGCCAGTTGTTCGTGCCCGTCATTGCTTTCGGCCTCGTGCCCGCACCGGTATTGTTGTCCAGCGTGACGGCGACATAGGCGTTGTTGTCCGTAAGAAGGACATATGCAGAATCGACTTCCTTCATCTGCGCGATTTTGTTCGCGATTTTCTCGTCCATCGTCATGTTATTGGCCCCGACTGCATCGTTGCGATCCGGACCGACTCTGTCGTTCCCGTTTAAACCATTCATATTGTTGTCCGTTACGCGTCTGTCCAAAATCCGGTAGCCGTCGTTTCTGTTTTTGGTGCGCACGCCGTCTTGATTCATCGTCGTGCAACCCGCCAGCAAGGAACCAAGCATGACGCCGGTTGCCAGCACCATCAGTTTGCGCTGCATTCCTTCATCCTCCGTTTCGTCTGCTTCGTTGTTGGGCAAATCACGCCCTGTTATATCGTTAGCCAATCACCCTGCCGCTATGTAGTCAATGGTTCCCAGCCGCCATTATGAACCATGGCAAGGGCATTTGCGCCGATCAGCCGGTATGAGTTCGAACTGGAACTTCATCTCTTGACGAAAGACGGATGAAGGTAGTACATTTATAGTATCAAGTATTAGTATCTGGTACTAAATATAAAGAATGGATGGTGAGTCGATATGCAAGCTTCCGTTTCTTCTTTTCATACAAAAGCGATTATTAGCGCTGTCGGCGCTTATGTACCCAAGCGGATACTTTCCAATGCCGATTTGGAACAAATGGTCGAAACATCCGACGAATGGATTATGCAGCGTACCGGAATCCGCGAACGACGGATTGCTGCCGAAGACGAATTTTGCAGCGATTTGTGCTTTGCAGCCGTTCGTAACATGATGGAGCAGTCCGGAAAAGAGGTTGACGATGTCGATTATATACTCGTTGCGACAACGACGCCCGACACCTTCTTTCCGAGCATGGCCGCCCGCGTTCAGGCCGAATTCGGCATCCGCCAATGCGGTGCCGCCGATCTCAACGCCGCCTGCGCCGGTTTTATTACGGGGCTGCAAATGGCCGGCGGTTTGATCGCAAGCGGAGCGTTTCGTAAAATCCTTGTCATCGGAGCCGAAACGCTGTCCAAAATTACCGATTATACGGACCGGACGACCTGCATCCTGTTTGGGGACGGAGCCGGAGCGGTGCTTGTCGAGGCCGGCGATGCGCAGAGCGAGTCGTCCTTCCTCGGAACGCTGTCGCTTACCGATGGCGCGGAAGGACATCAATTGTACCGCTCCAGCCTCTCCGCTTCGATCGGAGAGGTGCCGATTGAAACAACCGGCAATATCGTGCAGAACGGACGAGCGGTTTATCGCTGGGCGGTTAGCCGGGTTCCGGAAGGCATCGAGCAGCTGCTGAAACAAAACGGCTTGGCGGCGGCCGATATCGACTGGTTCATCCCGCATAATCCCAACATGCGGATTATTGATTCGGTATGCGAGAAAACAGGCATTCCCGTCTCCAAAACCGTGACTACGCTGCTTCATACGGGCAATACGTCCGCCGCTTCGATTCCGATTGCGCTCGATAGCGCTCTGCGGGACGGCCGAATCCGCAAAGGCGACAGGCTGCTGCTTTACGGCTTCGGCGGCGGCCTGACCCAGAATGGACTGCTGCTGCGCTGGGAATGATAACATCAGCGTGCTAGGCGAGCATGACGGAAAGCATCTGTTCCAGCCGCCGCGGGTACGTATGCTCCCGCATCGTCCGGTACATGCCGCGCATGGCGATTTCCCGCCGTTCCTCCTCATGATGGAGATAATACTCGATTTTTTCGATCATTTCCGAAGGAGAGGAGTATGTCACCAGCTCCACTCCGGGTGTATAAAATGACGCAAGATCATCGCGGATATCGGTCAGCTGCAATGTTGCGCAGGCCGATATTTCGAACGTGCGCGGGTTCGGGGAAACGGCGGCGATGTGCTCTTTATTGCTGTTGTATGAATCATCATCATGAGCCCGGTGCATATTGATGACGATTTTGGAGGCATTATAGGCCTCCGCCGTTTCCAGCGGTCCCATCCAATGTCCGGGTTTGATTTTGGACTTCAGCAGATTGAAATGACGCAGCCTCTCCCACCACAATCCGGATATGCTGATGTCTCTCATGGCCAAATAATTGGAAATCTGATTGAAAAATTCGACCCGTTTCCAATAGGCGGAGCCGATAAAACTAATCTCCTTGCGCAGCGAAAGCGGCGGATTTCGCGGACGAAAATCGTTCAAATAAGCGGCAAACGGCAAATAGTGCACATTGACGCAGCCGTTGCGCATATAGAACTCGACGCATTGTTTCTCAAGCGTAAACACATAATCGTAATGCGGCGCCAAATTTTTCGTTACGTCGGTATAATACGGGTCATCCGTAAACCACACCGCGGTTTTGATCCCAAGTGCGCGAATCGCGTCCACCTGTTTCGTCGGAAACTGCAGGCCGTCAAGCACAATGACCGCATCCGGACGGAGCGACGCCGCTTGCTGCGCAACCGGCTGCAGAGCATTCGTCAGACTGAGACGGCCGACCATCCCTTTGAGCGATTCCGCAACGGCCGTATCCAATGGGGAATACGGAAATCCTTTCCCGGTCGCCACGAACATAATATGAACGGGAAAATGTCTGATTTCATCTTTAATGCTTCTTATAACCGCCTCGCATTTGCCGTACCAAACCCCATGATCCCAGCCGGTCAGGTAACCGTCCGTTCGGCCCCTAGCAATTGCGGATCTATGAGCCGTCAAGTTGCGCAGACGTCTCGTCTTTCTTCCGCCCGCCGTTTTGCGCACTCGATGCAAGCGGCGCCGCGGCCGCCGCTTTGCGACTTTTACCAACATGATCTCCTCCTTGGTGTGAACCGATTAATATCCGAGCAGCATGAGTAACCTTTGGATGCGGGCGGCATAGGAATGATCTCGCATTGTCCGGATGAGTCCCTGCAGGGCGATGCGCCGGCGCTCGTCTTCGCGCTTCAAATAATACTCGATCTTGCCCATCAGCTCCCGCGGTCCGGTAAACGTTTCGAGCTCCAAGCCGGGCCGGTAATAGCTCGGCAGATCTTCGCGGATATCGGTCAGCTGCAGCGTACCGCATGCGGAAATTTCATACGTGCGCGGATTGATCGACTTTCCCTGCAGACGGTACGTATTTTTGTTGTCGGAAAGGGCTTCCGTCGTCCGGTGAATATTAATGACAATCTTTGCGCCGTTGTAATATTTGACCGACTCTTCAATGGGCATCCATCCGTCCTTTATGTTCGACTTCAATAATCGGTGGCGTTTCAGTCGATCCCACAGGCCGCCTGCGATAACGACCCGATGCTTTGACAGTTTGGAAGCGACGGCGTCGAACAGTTCGATCCGATTCCAGAAACCTTGACCGATAAAGCAAACGTCGCTCCGATATTGAGGCTCCACTGCCATTGGCCGGAAAAGGCTGGGATCGGCGCCGAGAGGGAGGTAATGCACATTGGAACAGCCGATGCCGCGGTACAGGTCGACTGCTGCCAGCTCGTGCGTCAGAACCGTATCGTAATGGGGGGCGATTTCCACCGTCTGCTCCGTAAAATAGGGATCGTCGGCAAACCAGATCGCGGTGCGGGTTCCAAGCCCGCGAATCGCATCGATCTGCTGCAGGTGATTAGGAGGAAAAAAGTGCAGACCGTTCAGAACGAGCACCAAGTCGGGCTTGATGCTCGCGGCCAGCTCCAGCATCCGGCTGCTTTCCGCGATATGAAGCTCGCCTACAGACATCCGGAGCGCTTCGCTCACTCCGTGATCGATGGCTGGAAAACCTTGCGGCACGTACAGCACTCTTAAGGGCCGCGGCGGAAGGGCCGGCTGCGGGATCGCGGCAAAAGCCGCGGTACAAGCCCCGTCGCGCACTCCGTCCTGAAACCCTTTTTTGTAACCGGCGACCTTCCTCCTCATCCGCGTACGTTTCAATTGCCTGCGCATCACATCTGTCTCCCTTCTTCTTGCGGCCATATTACTTATTGATATGCCGTGCACTCCAAACACACATGGTCACTTGTCCGCATCTGCATAAATTTGGCTTCTATCTATCCGCTGCCGCCTAAAGGCTTGTCCGCGCGCAAAAAAAAAAGGCGCCGCCCCTTAAGATCATCTTCGATGACTGTTGGGACCGCCCCCAATATAAGGTTGATCATCCTGACGACCCTTTCCTAAGATCTCAAGTCAAGGCTGCTGCTCGTATGCAAGCTGGTGACCTTCCTGAAGCCCGACGCCAAAGCCGGCGTTATAGCCTTGCTGATAAGCCTGGTTGAAACCTTGGTAGTAACTGCTTAAACTGCGGTTGCTTTTACGGGTTACTGTGCGCCGGCGTCTTGCACCCGCAGCTCTGCCGGCCGATTTCTTTTTTTGTCCTCTTGCCGCTTTACTATTGCGCTTTATACCGGTGTCCGGACGGATCCGGCGCTTTCGGGAAACAATTTTACGCCTTTTTATCCCTTTGGCGCTTTTGGTGAATGCCATGTCCATCCCCTCCTCTTCGTTCCAATCGGACAGATGGATTCATCCATGGCGGAGATGGTTTCGCAGAGCGTTTGCGGCTGCGGAGCGCCATACCGGTTACCGATTCCGCCATCGACATCTGAATCCCCGTCAGCAGCCGGATATGCTCACGAAGCTTGCCGGGCATGCCCGGCAGCTGTTCCGCGGCATCGGCCGCGTTTTCCAGCAGACGCGCAAGCGCCTGCTGGCTGCGGGCGATTGCCGCAATCAGCAGCAGCTTCGCTTCGCGTTCCTCGAGGCTGTACCGCGTTCGTTCATCGAAGCTTAAGATCATATCCTTCGTCAAGGCCGGTCACCGAAGTCCATTCCGCCGCCCATCATGCCTCCGCCCATCATTCCGCCGCCGAAGCCGTCCATCATGGACCGCGAATCATGTTCGTGACGGAGCACAACCTTGAGCATCGAAACCATCCCCTGTCCAAGCTTGTTTATGCCGTCGATAATATCGATGATCTGGTCGTGAACCTTTACGCTTTCGTCCAATTGGACCTGCTGTTTAGGATGGGAATCGTTTGAAATATGGTTGTAAATCCATGTGCGGACTTTTTCGGCTTCCAACGCCTTTGCATCGAGAATATGAGCAATATTCCACTGCAGCAGAGCGGTCGTTTCCAATAGCCGCACTAATGACTGTTCGCGTTCGGACACGTCAAAGAATCCTCCTTTCCATCAAACGGATTACTCCTCTTCTCCGTCCAATTCACGCATAATATGCGACAGCTGTTCTGCCATCGTATGCTGCAGATCTGCGATGCTGTTCAAATAAGCGACAATATTTTTGTTTACCATTGCTGTATTGTCCAGCAGCGCCGGAACACCTTTAAATTGCGGGTGATGGTCCGGCAGTGCATGAACAATTTGGGCCATGCGCACCGCTTCATGCTTTTTCGCTTCAAGAATGCGCGCAAGCTGCCCGTTCATATGGGATATATCTGATAAAATTTGGTCCAAATGATGCTGCATGCCCCATCCTCCTCGTTGTACAGCATATGCGCGAATGCGGAACCTGCTACCCGGGACTATTGCTTATGCGAGTCCGCATACAGCCGCCGGATGCTACAGCCGTTGAGCCATCTTCTCCGGCGCGATAATGGGAAGACCGTCGGGCAGGGCGGCAACAACTGCGGGATCCCCCGTCCCTTCCCTTTGATGATGCAGGCCCCAAGCCTCCAAAGCAGCCCTGGAAACGATACGCCTTTTGCAGCCTTTTGCAACCCGGTACGTTCCGGCTCCGGGAACGATGCAAATAAAGGGGGCATCCGCACCATCCCACTCTGCAGCGGCTGCGGAAGCATCGATCTCCATGCCGAGCGGCCATTGGTTCATTTTTACCTGGGACAGGCGGACGGACGGAAGCTTCCATTCGCCCCGAATGGCACGCCGCTCCCCGTCTTTCAGCCAATACAGCTTGCCTCCGGGACCGTTCACCGCAACTCCTTGGGGATAAAAAACCGTCTCCCCGCGGTGGTGCACTTCGTCCGGCCGCAGCCCGGATCTCCACGCGGCAGTCTCGGCGAGCAGCTTGTGCGGATTGCCCCATTTTTCTTCATAGAATTCCCGGTTATTGCGGTTGACCGCTGCAATCTTCTGTTTACCGAGCGCGCGAATGCTGACGCTGCCGTAATGATGAATAAACGTGTCTCTGGCGATGACCAGCTTGCCGCCGAGCAAACGAACCCGCACATTGTAATCGTCGTCTTCGAAATTGCCGATTTGGTAACCTTCGTCCAAATATCCGGCCCGCTCCCACACCGATCGGTTAAAAAGCATGCAAAAACCCGTCAGTCGTTCGGTCTCCTGCCATTTGGCCGCATCGGAGACGTTGTGGCGCCGGGCAAATGCGTTCATTCCGCGTATCGAACGATACGGAACCTTTATCAATTGGTCGCCGCTAATATAGTTCGTCACCGGTCCTACGATCCCGATGGAGGGATCGCTGTTCAAACAGGCAAGAAGATTGTCAAGCCACCGGGGGGTAACGATCGTATCGTTGTTGAGCAGCAGCATCGTCGTTCCTTTTGCCAGCATGAGCCCGCGGTTGACCGCGCCGGCAAAACCGGCGTTGCTGCTCATGGTTGCATACCGCAAGCGGCGTTCGCGCCCGCTGTAAGTTCGTAAATATTGCGCCGTTCCGTCGGTTGACGCATTATCGACCACTATAATTTCGTAAGGCTGGTTCGTATGGGCGACAATGCTTGCAATGCACAGCTTCAAATAACGAAGCTTATTATGGCTTGGAATAATAATGCTCGTTCCTTGAAAATAGGTGCCGAAGCTTTCCTTCCCGCTCAATAGACCGTCTGCATAACCGGCACCAAAACCTTC
The DNA here is from genome assembly GCF_000961095.1 of Paenibacillus beijingensis. Taxonomy (NCBI): domain Bacteria; kingdom Bacillati; phylum Bacillota; class Bacilli; order Caryophanales; family Paenibacillaceae; genus Paenibacillus; species Paenibacillus beijingensis. The sequence continues at coordinate 403,229 of NZ_CP011058.1, forward strand.
TTCAAACCGGGATCGGAATGCATCTCCTCTTGACGTTCTCATCGGTAACGCCCCAATCGGTTAGGTTTAATCATACTTCTTTAGATAACGGCCCTCCCGTCTACAAGCCGGTCGGCCATATGTCCGATATCGAGAGCCGTCTTCTTCATTTCGGCGGCTATTCGCGACGCCAGCACAACAGCCGGGATTCCGGCAGCGATAAGCGCAAGATCGAAATCGGCTTTACGCACCTCTTCCATCACCATTCCGATATCGAGAAAACCTCGTACAGGCGAAATAACGGCCGTCACCGTAAAGCCTTTTTCACCGAGCCGCTGCGCAAGCCCTCTCGCCTTGTTGCCGACAAGCAGCAGCTTGCGGCCGCGGATTAAGTCCGGCAGCAGCCCCGCTTCATGAAGCTCGTAATTCACCGTCGATCTGCACAGCCGCAGCGAACGAAGATTAATGTTCAGCCCGTTCAGAGCGGGATGGAGCAGCTGTCCGAAATAAATGCGGCGTGACACAGGCACACCGACCAAGTTCGCATTCCGAATCGCTTGGGCGAGTTCATCCCTTGCGGCCAGATTCGGCGGGTGAATGCCGGCATAAGGCAAAAAAGGCCCCCGCTCCAGTATCTCTCCGGCAGGATAAACCGTATCCTGTGCAAGCGCCAGCAGTTCACCGTCCCCGAGCCTTACCATAGAAAAGGGCAGTCCCTCATTCAGTGCATGCTTTATTTCGTTATACACCGCCTGCGCATCCAGCACGTTGACAAGTCTTGGGCGCATCGCTTCCACTCCTGCCGCGATTACCTCCCGCAGTCCGATATCCGGCAAAATCGTGTTCGGCGGCAACGTTTGCTCCAGCAGCTGTTCCCCGCCTTCGTATCGCGCTTCATCAATCTTTGCCTGCAGCTTAACTCCGGTTGCCGTAACGGTTAAATTTTTACCGGCTCCCTTACGCTTTACAGGAAGAAGCATACCGCGCATACTTTTTTTGCTCCGCGAATGCCGCTTTCTCCCTGGCCGGCCCGCTATACGCTTAAAGCTGTGCAGCGGCGGACGCTTTCTCCCGAAGCGGCTCCGCATGCGGATCGAACCGGCCGCCGCTCTTGTCGTCGCCTTACTTTTGGCCACGGCCTAACTCCCTTTCCCGCCGCGCCTGGACGACAGCTGCTTCCGTCTCATAAACGCGGCCGCTTCGTGCAAAGAATCGAACGTTCCGGCATCGGTCCACCAACCCTCAAGCACGCGGTAAGTCAGCTTACCGGCCGCCGCATATGCATTGTTCACATCGGTAATTTCCAGTTCCCCGCGCGCCGAAGGTTCAATGGAAGCAATAATATCAAATACGCTTCCATCGTACATGTACACACCGGTCACGCAATAATAGGATTCCGGTTTGGCGGGTTTCTCCGCAATATAAACAATTTTGCCGTCTTTGCCAAACACCGGAACGCCGTAGCGTTCAGGGTCGGGAACCTGCTTCAACAGCACCATCGCGCCCTCGTTCTGCCGGTTATAGTCTTCAACGTAAGGACGAAGCGACTTTTCAACCAAATTGTCTCCCAGCAGCATAACGAACTTTTCGTCGTCTTTGACATAAGGTTTAGCCAGCTCAAGCGCTTGCGCAATGCCGCCTGCTTCCTCTTGAATCAAATAAGTAATCGAGACGCCGAACTCACGGCCGTTTCCAAGATAATCAACGAACAGTCCTGCAGATGACCTCCCCGTTACAAGCAGAACATCATGAATGCCGGCTTCAGCTATTTTTTCGATCGCGTAATGAATCATCGGATAGTTATAGACCGGAAGCATATGTTTATTCATAATGGTTGTTAATGGCTTCAGCCGCGTTCCGGTTCCTCCGGCCAGCACGATTGCTTTCACTTTGTATCACTCCCTGAATGAACTTTCACTCTTTCCGCTAGTCCAACCGGCTGCCTCCCGGTTTCTGGAACGGTCCGGAAATGTCAGCCGGCTGCATCCATTGGATTGGACCATTACCCTGCGCAGCGCATCAATATGGCTGATGGGCAGCCAATCGGAAACCACGCTATGCGGCCTGCGAACGGGGCATCCTTTGCCGGTGACAACCTTCATTTTTGCCGCGAGAAGACTGGCGTGGGCCACGGGCGGAACCGCAATAATATCCCTTCCGAGATAATCAATCGCCCGGCGAGAAAGCGAATAAGGAAGTGCCGTAAGCGAATTGGCGATTAAATCCGGCCTTCTGAGCGAACAGTTCAGAAACGTCTGAACCTTCGCCCAGTCATCCCATGTCGAGAATTTCCCCAAGCGGCCGGAAATGTCGCTGACAACAGCATCGGCCCCTTTATCGACTGAGGTCAAAAAGCCAACGAGCCGTTTGGCCGGAACGGGGGTGCCGCCTTCCATAAAAAGCACATTGTCCGCTGTCGTCTGTTCCGCTCCAAATGCCCTTGCAGCTTCCCCGCTTATCGCAGCATCATATTGAATCACTTTCACCCGTTCCGGAAATCCGGCTGCTGCAGACCGTTCGCTTGCTGAGGAGCCATGAAGCACGACGATAATTTCCTGCAGCGGCAGCCGAAGCAGCTCATTAACGACAGCTCCCAGTGACCCGTTAGACCCGGTATCACTACTGCTAACCACAGCAGCCGCATTTTTGCGCAGACGAACGCTGAGAGGTTTCAAGATCACCCCGGAATCCTGTAAGATGCGCCTGCGATTTAACGGCAGAGCATTTTGAGTCCGGCCAGCTCGACTTGAACGCCTTAACCGGCTTGCCCCACCTGACCGACCTGACCGACCTGAACGCCCTAACCCGCTTGACCGACTTGCTCTTTTTATGCTCCTAAAGGAGGAGTTATCAAATCGGATGTGAAATTTACGCTTTCGACGTTTTTGGATCACTCAGACTCACCTGTCATATTCCGGACTTCCAGCCGGTCATCATATTCAGCGCTTCCAAAACTGGCGCCCAATGGATTGCTCGCTCCCCAACTCCTGATTTTTCCGCTGGCTGAGCTCTTTCAAACTGCTCGTCATCAGGCCATTGGGCTTTTCCGTCATCATGCTCAATCATCCACCCTATCGCCTCCAGATGATCGCCGATAATAAGATGTTCGAGCGGTGTAACCCGCTCTCTGCGGCGGCGCAGCGGATTAATTTTTCCGACGTTGACCTTATTGACAGTTGCGACTTTAAGACCGAGACGCACCGCCTTCGCATGTGCAAGCGGAGGAACGGACAATACAGCGGAGCCCAACACCTGAATAGCCTGCCTGCTGAGCGCGTGAGGTACGGCCGTTAGCGATGTGCCTTCTAGATCGTGACGGCCCAACAACTCATTAAGTGCATGCTTGGCAAGAACGACGTTGTGAACCTTTTTTTTGCCGGTAGGGCCCGAATAATTGTTAAGCGCGACATCCGCATCTCTCTCCATGATCGCCTTCACAAAAGGTCGGAGCTTCCCGGCCGGAATAACCATATCCCCGTCGATAAACAGCAGCACTTCTCCGCGCGCAGCCTTCGCCCCTACACTTCGTCCGACATCGTGTCCCAATGGATAAGGGTATTCAATCAACCGTACTCTTTTTTGTCTCGCGATCTGAACAGATCCATCCGTAGATCCGTTTGCGACGACAATAATTTCGTAGCGGGGATGAATTTGCTCTGCTTGCCGCAAAACACGGGCGAGCGTCTTCCGTTCATTCATAACCGGAATAATAACCGAAACCAGAGGCGGCTGGCCCGTTTCAGGCTCAAATGTATGTTCGGTATATTCCGTTTGGCTCCGGGCGGTCCGGCGTTGGCTGCTTCCCCGCTGCATTTGAGCATCTGCGCGTTTGAATTTGCGTTTGCGTGCGTGCTTCATCGGGTTCACCTCACGTATTCTCTTTATCCTATGTCGGAATAAAAGTGCGGTAACGGCATTTGTACAGGTTAGCCATTTGCCGGGTCTGTCGTAGGCCGGTTGTCGCAAGTACGAGACGGAATCGGCCGCTTGAACAATTCCGCACATTGCATTGCTCATCTCACTAGTTGTCTCTATTTTGCTTACTTTTCTTCACTCTCCCATTAACTCAGGAAAATTTATCTTGCTTCCTCTCGTAATTAATGGAGCAATTTCCATACCTCGCCCTTAAAAATCACCTTATTTCGCTGAACCTTCTTCTTTTGAAAAATGATGCTTCCCTTTATCTATGGAAAAATCATCATATCTGCGCTCTTCCTCTACCTACATGGAAATCATAACCACCCTCTCTCTCCCTCTGACCTGTAGAAAATCATCATTATCCCCACTTTCCTTCTAACCGTATGGAAAATCGCCTTTTCTTCACACTCGACTCGCTCTCTGACCCTATGGAAAAATCGCCTTTTCTTCACACGTACGTTCTCTTAACCCTGTGGAAAAATCGCCTTTTCTTCACACGTACGCTCACTTAACCCTACGGCAAAATCACCTTTTCTTCACACGTACGCTCTCTTAACCCTATGGATAATCACCTTTTGTGCACTCTCCCCCTAACTCAGGGAAATGAACTTATGCACCAATATTTTCTTCAAAAAACAATTGAAACAGGAACATATGTTTGGTATAATTGAATCATAAGCGAGAACATACGTTCCTTCATTGATTGTATCTTGTATTTAATCCTGACTTGGAGGTCATTGCTCTTTATTTGTGTCTGCATGTGAACATGAGCAGGACGCGCGGAATGTGTATTAAGCTTTGCTTTATACAAAATGGAAGGATCTTATCGAGGTGGAGGTGCAGATGATGGGCGGAGGAATGCTGCTATAAATGCCGTGCAGCTTGCCGCCGTGCTGGACGTCACTTATAAGAGAGCCTGGTCCATGCTGCATAAAATCCGGATGGCCATATCTGCCGCCGACGGTATAAATCCTCTTTCCGGCAATGTACAGGCAGGCCTGATTCTATACGGGCGTCAGGTAAAACAATACGATTCCGCTTCCAGTCGACCTCAGTCGGCCCAATCTGTTTCCAAACTTCCGGTCATCATCGGCGCCAGCTACGATCGTATTGATAATCTTGTACACCTCAAGATGAAAATCGTGCCAGCAAATCATATGAATGGCCATCATTTGCTTCGTTCCGGCAAGCAACACTTTATTTCCCGATGGGGACATTCCGGTATGCTGGAACAAAATATTTGTGCCAAACGATTCATTTTTTACCGCAACCGGGCATTAATAGATATCGTCCGCACTGCTACAGCCTGGATAAATCGTACCTTCCACGGCATCGGGAGACGATACCTTCAACTTTATTTTGATGAATTCTGCTTCCGGCATCATTTCAAACATAGACCGCAGGAGGCTTTCAATCAGTTGGCTTCCTTCTGCATTTGCTTTAGTTCAAATCGCGACCTTTCACTTAAAGCCGCATAGAATATTGCACGGTGTCATGCCGGGCAATTGTGATTTTTTGTTTGTTTCCTGAGCTGAAGGGAGAGTGCCCCAAAGGTTGTAAACAGAGGGATATCGATCTCCCAATGCATTCAATCTTACACAGCAAAAAAAACTTGCCTGAACCAGGCAAGTTTCCATGATGATCAAGTTCATCAGAATCATTTCTCTTGAGTGCCGGCCAAACGGAACTCCTAATCCGTCAGCTTCCGAATGCAATCCAGTTCAGACAGCCTGCCGATCCGGCCGATGGTTGAGTGCGGATAATCGACAAAGTCGCCGCTTCCGCCGTCTTCGTTTGCAGGACCGTAAAGCAAAACGGGAGATTGACGGAGGCGACAAATGAGTAATCCGTATTTGAAAACGGCTCCTTAAAAGATACGGTTACATGAATATGATTCGTGTTCTTAAAAGAAAAGAGCTGCTGGCCGTACTGCTGAAGTGCAGGATTCGCAGCACTCGCTGCCCGACTCAAGCCGGCTTCCGTATCCACAGTTGCTTCCCGACCAACGCCGGGGTCCGTACCCGTTGTTATAGCGGCTGCTCCGCGCGTATAACCGGATGGATCGACAGTTGACGGTTGGACGGTATGCGGACTTGAAACTGCTGTCGAAACCCCGGAAACATGGACAACCGGAGCCGTAAGAGGGACTCCGGGTTGAACCGCAACCGAATTAATGGCTACCTTTTTCCTCTCTTCAGCAGATGCAATCTTCATACTGCCTTGTTCTTTGACGGATTCTGTGGAAGCTTTTATAGGAAATTCTGAAGAAACTTTTATAGGAACTTCTGAGGAAGCCTCCAAGAGAATGTCTGTGGACAAGTTCGTCTTACGATGATTGTCCAGCCATTTCAACTCCGATATATTGGGATTATCGACATAAAACAACGGCTTTGCAGGTTTGCGTCTCTTCGGACGGCTCGGTTTTCTTTTCATACACATCTCCTTCTCCCGACTCTTAGTTCTTATCACTATATGCTGTCTTCTCGGGAGGGATACTAAAGAGTGCGATGCGCTGCATGCCACAACGAACCGATACCTGCGCCAAGCGGCACTGCAGACGAAATAGCTTGGTGTGTAAATCGTTTCGCTGAACCGACCGCTTCCTCCATCTGCATGCCGAGCGCCAAAAAAGCGGTAATCGCCGAAGCCGTCGTACACCCCGTGCCATGGGTATGCACAGTTGCAATCCGGGGAGCGCTGAACAGCAGGTGACGGCTCGGGTCTTCTTGGCTGACAAGAACATCGATCGCCGTTTCATTCGCAGCCTGATCGTCTAAATGTCCGCCCTTCAGCAGTACATGCCGCGGACCGTATTGCAGCAGGCTACGAGCCGCTTCCGTCATCGCGCTTACGGAACGAATATCGGATTCCTGCCAGCCGAGCAGCAGGCACGCTTCCGGTATATTAGGCGTTACAAGCTCCGCCAGCGGCAGCAGTTCCGTACACATTGCAGAAACCGCGTCGCCCTCAAGAAGCGCAGAACCATGCTTCGATAGCGTCACCGGGTCGACAACGATGTGAGAGGACCGGTATTTGCGGAGAAGCCGTGCCGTCAACTTCACAATTTCAACCGAACAAAGCATTCCTGTTTTGACCGCATCGGTGCCGATATCGCTCAGCACAGCTTCGATCTGCGCTTCAACGCTCGATACGGGAGCCGGCCAGATGCCATGAACGCCAACGCTGTTCTGCGCGGTCAACCCCGTAATCGCGCTTGTGCCGAATACACCCAGCTCTTGAAACGTTTTGAGGTCGGCTTGAATGCCGGCTCCGCCTCCGGAATCGGAGCCCGCTATCGTAAGCGCTATAGGAACGCGTCCGGCGCGGGGGATCACAGCTGCTGCGCTCATGCTTGCCGCCTAAATGCGGAGGCGAACCGTTCCGGCGCAAAAGCAACCAATTGCTCATTCACTGCACCGTCCAATAATCTGCCGACATGGTAAGCTGTTATCGGACTAAGCAATATACCGTTGCGGTAATGACCCGCCGCCATAATGATATTCGGATGTCCGTTCACACGACCGAGCAGCGGCCAGCCGTCCCGGGTTGCGGGCCGTAAGCCTGCCCAGCTGTGAACAGGATTCTCCCCAGCCAAAAACGGCATCATTCTCGATGTCCATCGGCATAACCGCTGAATACCGTGTTCGGTTACCGTTGAATCGAAGCCGGCTACATCCTCCGATGCTCCGCATACTAGAGTACCGTTATTTTTTCCGACCCAATAGGCTTGACTTGTGAACACCATATGGCGAACAAATCCGGCCGGTACTTCGTAAGCGCAAATTTGGCCCCGGATCGGATGGACCGTAACAGGGATATTAAACCAGTTCTCGAATATACCCGACCACGCGCCTGTACACAGCACAATCCGGTCCGCTTGAAACGAACCGGCGCGTGAAGTGCCGACCGTAATTTCAGATGACACCGAATGAAAATCTTTGACGATGAACTCGGTCAACTCTCCGGCATGTTCAATCAGCGTGACGCCGGCATTACGGCAAGCCTTTTCCAATGCAGCAACAAGCAGCGGAGCATTAATATGACTTTCCTCGGGGATGTAAACGCCCGCAATGGCTTCTCTTGATAACAACGGCTCGAGTTCCCGGAGCTGGCGGCCTTCAACCAATTCCGCCCGTTCCGTGAACGGCGATTGCCACGTCAATCTTGTTTGCAGCGGCAGCAAATCGGCTTCATGGAAGACGGCGTTGATGCTTCCCGTGCGAAGCCACTCCGCTTTCATTCCGGACAAGCCTTCAACTTTTTCCAGCCATTTCGGATATAATCTTAAACTGTCAAGGCACAATCGGAAGAAAGGATCGGGCTGCTCAGTATTTTCAGAGAAGGGAGCGAGCATTCCCGCTGCCGCTCCGGATGCCTGCCCCCCAAATGCTTGAGACTCGATGACCGTTACCGCACGTCCGTCCCGAACCGCCTCCAGCGCACAGGAAAGGCCGATGATGCCTCCGCCGAGTACGATTACATGCTCCTTCACGATAAAACGGCTCCCTTCAAATGGTAGTTGACGCACATTTATTGTTGATCAAGCTAAGTCGCGCTCGGAGACGCCGCTGCAAAAAGAGAGCCTTCCGGCGTGCTGCTTGCCGAAGCATACTGCTTCTTCGGAATGCGTCCCGCCTGACGGGAAAGTCTGCCCGCCTCGATTGCAAGCTTCATGGCATGAGCCATCATAACGGGGTCAAGCGCTTTGGCGACCGGCGTATTGACCAATATTCCGGCTGCGCCCAGCTCCATTGCCTGAGCCACATCCTGTGCGCTGCCAAGGCCGGCATCTACAATAATAGGCACATTGGATTGTTCCGTAATCAATCCCAGATTGTATGGATTCAATATGCCGAGGCCTGTTCCAATCGGCGCTCCGCCGGGCATAACAGCAGCTGCTCCCGCTTCTTCCAGACGTCTGCATAGAATAGGGTCGTCGGACGTGTACGGAAGAACGGTAAACCCGTCCTGCACCAGCCTTTCGGTCGCTCTTAAAGTCTCAATCGGATCCGGAAGCAGTGTCTTACTGTCGGCGCTAATTTCCACTTTAATCCATTTCCCCAAACCTGCCGCACGCGACAGCTTCGCAATTCGTACCGCTTCGTCCGCATTACCCGCACCGGAAGTGTTGGGGAGATAAATGAGCTTTTTCCCTGATAAATGCTGTAATACGGAATCGTCTCCGATTTCGTCCAGGTTAATTCGCCGAACGGCAAAGGTAACGACGTCGGCGCCAGAAACGTCCAGCGCTTCTTTAAGTACGGCCGGGCTTGGAAATCTGCCCGTTCCTAGAAACATTCGGGAAGAAAGCCGTTCCCCGCCAATAACTAACAGATCTTGATCTTCGACTCCCATATCGTTAACCCCCTGCCACAAAATGTACCAGTTCGACAACTGCTTCATGACGGAGCTGGGTTTGATCCCATTCATCGCGGTTTACAACGGCGCCGTCAAGCTCGACAACGATTCGTTTATTGTGGAGCTCATAGGACTGAACCAGCTGACCCACATTCTGTGAGCGAGTAAAAACTTGCTTGCCGTTAACGGTTACGCGAAGCAGCGAACTGTCAATCGCTCCGTTTGAACGGGAAACAATCCGGCTTAGGAAATCACGCGTTGTCGCTTCAACGTTACGGCTGCCGACAATGGCGGAAACGGCGCATATCCGTGAGGCTCCAGCCTGAAGCACATGGTCAACGTTATCGAGTGTAATACCGCCGATCGCAACGAAAGGAATCGTAATTTCCGCCGCCGCTTCGCTGACATAGCTAGTCGTCACCGCCGCCCGTCCCGGCTTCGTACCGGTTGGGAATACCGGACCGACTCCAATGTAATCGGCCCCGTCCTTTTGGGCCGTTCTGGCCTGATCGATATTATGCGTGGAAATCCCGATAATCCGGTCAGGACCTAGTATCCGGCGGGCTTCCGCAAGCGGCAGATCCTCCTGTCCGAGATGTACGCCGTCGGCGTCACAAGCAAGAGCAACATCCAAATAATCGTTCACGATAAAAGGAACGTTGTAACGCCTTGTGAGTTCGCGCAGCGTCTGCGCTTTTTCCATCAGCTCGGCTTTGGAGGCTTCCTTGTCGCGAAGCTGAATGCAGTCCGCACCGCCTCTCAGCGCCTCCTCGATCACTTCCGCCACGCTTCTGCCGGGGTGATAGTTTTCGCCTGTAATGACGTACAGGCGGACATCGTTCATACGGGTCACGTTCAACCCTCCTGATCATAAAGATAATAAATTGCATAATTGCCGGGCACGCTCGGCATCGGAAGTTCCGTGTACGAGAATTCTTCCATCGGGAAAAATGACCATTTTTTCGGCATTCCCGTTCTCATCCGGATCGGGAAATTCAGCCCGCAACAGATAGGGGTTTTTCGTTACCGCAAATCCGCGCCGTTCCAGAACATTGTGCAGCTCCGGCAAATGGAAACTTGTACCGAGCTTAACCTGTACCGTATCTCTGCCGCATAGGGTTACGGCTTCAAGCAATGTGGAAGGTTCAAACTCACTGTCAGCCTCCCCCCCGATGGATGGATTCTCGGCAGCTCCGCTCGCGCCATCGAACTCGTTTTTCGGCTGATTAACGTCCGATCTGTCCGACTTTATCTGCCGAGGCCCATCGATGCGGGCTGCAGATGACTCGCCGCAGAACGGACAGCTGTGCCGCCCGGGCGGGAGCTGCGATTCGCGGATGCGAAAATTCCACAAATCTGCGCTAAGCCACGTCCGCCGCAGACCGGCGTCGCTGCCGAGCCACTTTAACGCTTCGGCAGCCTGCTGGGAAGCGACGAACTCCACCGCTGGAGAAATGACGCCGGCCGTATCGCAAGTTTCCGCGTCGGCGCCTCCTTCTTCGTCTCCGATCAGGCATCGCAAGCAAGCCGTACTTCCCGGCAGCAGCGACGCCGTCATGCCGCTTGCACCCGTGACGCCGCCATACAGAAACGGTATTCCATTCCGAAAGCAGTAATCGCTGAGCAGCAGACGTGTCGGAGCATTGTCCGTACCGTCCAGCACCAGGTCCACACCTTCGGCGATCGCCGGCAGTGTGTGCCGGTTCAAGTCGGCCACATGGGGGACGATCTTTACGCCGGAATTGATGCGCGCCAATCTTTGGGCAGCGGCAACGGCTTTGGGCAGCATCAGACGTGCGTCCTCTTCATCGAACAACGTCTGCCGCTGCAAATTGCTCGGTTCCACATAATCCCTGTCTGCCAGCCGAACCTCGCCGACTCCCGAACGGACCATATGCTGCGCCAGCGAGGCGCCAAGGGCGCCGCAGCCTGCAATGAGGACGCGCGCCTCGCCCAGCTGCCGTTGTCCCCTCTCGCCTAGAGGGGCAAAGCGAATCTGCCTCGAATATCTCTCCCGCCAACTCCCGCTGCCGGCTGCATGAGGCCCGGTTTCGTTACTGCCTCGCATAGATGCTTCCGCCTGCCGCTTTGAACGCTTCGGCCTGCTCTTTCATGCCGGCTTCGATTGCTTCTTCGGAATCGAGGCCTTTGCTTTCGGCATAATCGCGGATATCCTGTGTAATCCGCATGCTGCAGAACTTCGGTCCGCACATGGAGCAGAAGTGCGCTGACTTCGCCGCTTCCGCCGGCAGCGTCTCGTCATGGTACGACATCGCACGCTCAGGGTCGAGCGACAGGTGGAACTGGTCGCGCCAGCGGAATTCAAAGCGCGCCTTGGACAACGCGTCGTCGCGCTGCTGTGCGCGCGGATGTCCTTTGGCGAGGTCTGCTGCATGCGCTGCGATTTTATAGGTGATGACGCCTTCTTTCACATCTTCTTTGTTCGGCAGCCCCAAATGCTCTTTCGGCGTCACGTAGCACAGCATCGCCGTTCCGAACCATCCGATCATTGCCGCCCCGATCGCGGACGTAATATGGTCGTAGCCCGGCGCGATATCGGTCGTCAGCGGCCCAAGCGTATAGAAAGGCGCCTCGTCGCATACGGCAAGCTGCCGGTCCATGTTTTCCTTGATCAAATGCATCGGTACGTGCCCCGGACCTTCGATCATGACCTGAACATCATGCTTCCAGGCGATTTTCGTCAGCTCGCCGAGCGTGTCGAGCTCCGCAAATTGAGCGTCGTCGTTAGCGTCGGCGATGGAACCCGGACGAAGTCCGTCGCCGAGAGAGAAGGCGACATCGTACTTTTTCATAATTTCGCAAATGTCTTCAAAATGGGTGTACAGGAAGTTTTCTTTGTGATGTGCCAAACACCAGGCCGCCATAATGGAGCCGCCGCGCGAAACGATGCCCGTCACCCGTTTGGCCGTCAGCGGGATGTAGCGCAGCAACACCCCGGCGTGAATCGTGAAATAATCCACCCCTTGCTCCGCCTGCTCGATCAGCGTATCCCGGAATACTTCCCAGCTAAGGTCTTCCGCTTTGCCGTCCACTTTCTCCAGCGCCTGATAAATCGGAACGGTACCGACAGGTACAGGGGAATTGCGGATAATCCACTCGCGCGTCGTATGAATGTTTTTGCCCGTCGACAAATCCATAATCGTATCCGCGCCCCAACGGGTCGCCCACGTCATCTTCTCGACTTCCTCATCAATGGAGGAAGCAACGGCCGAATTGCCGATGTTGGCATTGATTTTGACATGAAAATGCCGCCCGATAATCATCGGCTCGCTCTCGGGGTGGTTAATGTTCGACGGAATGATCGCGCGTCCGGCCGCCACCTCGCTGCGCACAAACTCCGGCGACATGCCTTCGCGAATCGCGATAAACTCCATCTCCGGCGTCACAATGCCTTGACGGGCATAATGGAGCTGCGTCACGTTGCGCCCTTGTGCCGCCCGCAACGGCAAGCGGTTCAAGCCGGGAAAGACCTCCGCACCTTTCTCTGCGGCGCGCTCCTGGCTTGCAAAGCCATTATCCTCCGGCTTGATCGTGCGTCCTTCATATGCCTCCACATCCCCCCGCTCTTCGATCCATCCGCGGCGAAGCGGATGAAGTCCGCGGCGGATGTCGGCCTCAAAGCTCGTATCCGTGTATGGTCCGCTCGCATCGTACACCCGCAGCGGCTTGTTCGCTGTCTTCTCGCCTCTCAGTTCGCTCGGCGACAATTCAATTTCTCTCATCGGTACCCGTATATCTTCTCTTGAACCCGTTTCATATACTTTGCGGCTGCCCGGCAGCGGTGTCGTTAAAATCGCCATTAAAAAAAACCTCCCAGCAGATATTGGATAATCCGCTAGGAGGCTCATTAACGTAGATTGAGAATCGGCCTAGTTCGACACAAAGTTGACCCTAATGAGCCGTACGAATCCGTTTCGCTGCGTCAACCATGCTGAAAGAAGCGCCATTAAGCAAATCTCCCAAGCATTTTTCCGCCGCTACAGCTTTTGACCGTACCTCTCATTCGTCAAAAAAGCCGCCCCGACGAAGGAGCGGCTGAAATGTGTCAAACGCGCACACAATTCCACTTTCCTACGCTGGCATGACCCAGATCAGGTTCTAAGGGACCAAAGCAAATGCTTTATCTCAGCCCATACAGGCGCCCCTAGTGGATTTCCTTGTTTGACTATAATCCTCTCGGCTGCGGTTTGTCAACCTTTCAAGTGCAGCTTTTCAAGTGGGACTGTCCTCCTGAAGAAGCGACAGCCAGCGGCGTGCCGTATTTTCCCAAGTGAACTGCCGCTCGATTCTTTCGCGGCCGCTGCGGCCCATGTTGATCCTCAATTCTTCATCTTTCAATAACTGAAGCAAACGCTCCGCAAGCTCCTCCTCCATCCGGTCGGGGAGCACCAAATATCCCGTCTCTTCGTGCACGACGACTTCTTTTATGCCGCCTGCACGTGAAGCGACGACCGGTATCCCGCACGCCATCGCTTCCACGTTGACCAAACCAAACGCTTCCCTTGCCCCCGACGGCACGACGGCCACATCCGCTGCCAAAAACCAGTCCGGTACTTCGTGATAAGGCACATAGGGAACGAATCGTACATGATGCGGATACTTTTTGCCAAGCCGCTGCAGCCCTCTGCTGTAACTTGTCGTCCGGTGTGAGCCGTAAAATGGGCTGCCCACGATGACCAACAGCACGTCCGGATGACAGGCAATGAGCCGAGGCATTATGCGCAGCAGATGATGGACGCCCTTGTAAGGCACCACCCTCCCCATATACAACACGACGCTGCGCCCTTCCCATTTTCGCGCCGATCTAAGCCGCTCCCGTCTTTCCTCTCCTTCCGGCGAATGCCGGGAAAGAAACCGCGACGGCTCCACCCCGATATGAACGACGCGCAGCTTGGACGCCGCTTCCGGAACCCTCTCCGCTACCGCCTCGCGCAAAAACTCGCTGTTCACAATAATCCGGTCTGCCAGCAGAAAGCTGCGCCGCAGCGAGGAAAGCGAAATCGCTTTAGGGCTAATAAAAGTCGTGGAATGCAGATTGAGCCATATTTTTGAATTCGGGTACCGTTTTTTTATTTTCTCTATATTCTTGGGACGGTTTTCCACTTGGACGATATCGGGCATGAACGACCGGATCGCCCTGCATATCCGCGCGATATACATACTTTTGTCCCCTGCCGGAAAACGTTCGCATCTGACGCCGCCAACATTGCCAATCCGTTTCAGCTTGCGGCCCGTCCGGCCATAAATCCGTACGGTAACCTCTGATTGGAGCAGCGGCGCCATCTTTTCAATCACCCGCTCCACGGAGCTGCTGCCCGGCGATGGAATCGGGAACGAACCCGGTGTCACAAAGGCGACTTTCGGTTTCGTCATCGGTCGTTTGTCTCCTTCCTGGCACAAATGCTACACCAGCGTATGCTTGACGGACAGGTTTGGTCACGCTTGACCGCGCCTGTCTTGCCCCGAGTTGAAACGGAAGGGTAAAGGGCGGCTTTTGCCCGAACTAACGCAGGCGGATAGCTGCATAACGATGCATGAAATTGGTAAAATCGTGGCGATTGATTTGTGAGGCAGGTTATGGCAAACTTATGCGAGACGATATTGGCTATGCCCAGTAAAGTGAGAGGACGTGAAGATACGGGCATGATGAAGTGGCTGCTTCGTTCCATGACTGAATTAAGCTCGCGCAAATGGATTTCCAGACTGACGGGCCGGTTTGCCCAGTCGCCAGCCAGCCGCCGGTTTATTCCGCGCTTTGCCCGGATGTACGGAATCCGCGTAGAAGAAGCGGAAAAAACGATGGCGGAATATGCAACGCTGAATGAATTTTTCACGCGGCGGCTGCGCCCCGGCATGAGGACGATCGACTCGTCTCCGGACGCGCTGGTCAGCCCGGTTGACGCTCTCGTCACCGGAGCGGGGCCAATCGAAAAGGGACTCCTTCTAAATGTCAAAGGGCAGGACTACACGATTGAGGAGCTGCTCAACCGTTCGCCCCGGCTGGAAAATTATATACACGGATTTTATATGGTGCTTTATTTAAGTCCGACGGATTATCATCGCATTCATTCCCCGGTAAACGGCACCGTTGTCGAACGTGAACATGTGCCGGGAAAAGTATATCCCGTCAACGAATTCGGACTGCGTCACATGCGCAAAGTACTAAGCCGCAACGAGCGGCTGATTACGTACATACAGCACGGAAAAGGCGAAATCGCCGTCGTTAAGGTCGGAGCGATGAATGTGAGCAGCATCCGTTATGCCGAGCCGAAGCGGGACGCATTGGCGAAAGGCGACGAGCTGGCATACTTCGAATTCGGTTCCACAGTCGTTCTGCTGACGGAAGAAAACACATTCCAACCCCGCGAAGATTTAAAGCCCGGGCTGAAGGTGAAAATGGGCGAGCTGCTCGGCCGGCTGTCGGATTGAATCCGCAGCCGGTTTTTTTCTAATTTTCTCTTGGTGCCGGTACTCCCGCCTAACAACTGCTGCTTTTTGCGATCTTTTGGATACTATCCCGCTCACTCAGGAAACCTTAGGGTTCGGGGTTAGTGATTAGAGATTAGAAATTTGAGATTTGAAATTAGGTATTAGAGTATCTCCCTTTCGAAAGAGGGTTCGTTAAGTTTGTACCGTAACTTCCTGAGTAAAAGGGATAGTGCCCGCAGGCTCATAAAACCAATACCTGTTAGTCAAGCAATCCATCCCCATTTCTCGTTTTCCGGACTTCCTCACCTTCCCGGACTAATTCTTTTGTTGACCCACTTCGGAAAACTGTTCCGACCGACCGGTCCAGATGCCGGATTTTTCAGGACCTGATGCCGGATTTTCGTCATATTCGATTGCTATAACCCGAGTTTGTGTGCGATCGCCCGGATTCGCTGCATACCGGCTGATATCTCGTCCTCGGTTAAATGACCGAAACCGAACGTGCCGCCGCTTTCGAGCGGCTTGTCGTGCCAATTGCCGGCGCCATCGCTCCAGCCCAGCCCTTCGCTGAGACAGGCATTTAGAAATGCGGAATACGAATCTTGTTCTCCTTTCCATGCGACATATTGATGAAGGCCCGAATTGGCCGGAACGAAAGAAAACATCCCGCCGGGAAGCCGCCGTAGCCCCTGCTGCAGTGCCGCGAGTCGCCTGCCGTAATGCCGGCGCATTCTGCGCAAGTGACGTCCGTAACCTCCGCTGCCCATAAAACGCGATAGTGCCCCCTGCTCCGTCAACCCTGCCGTGGACGGCTCGAACAACGATTTTGCCCTGCGAAAAGGTTCGGACAGCCACGGCGGAAGTACGGCGTAGCCGATACGAAGGCCGGAAAACATCGTTTTGGAAAAGGTGCCGATGTACACGACACGCTCCTGCCTGTCAAGCGACTTAAGCGGTTCAACGGGGCGACCTCCATATCGGAATTCACTGTCATAGTCATCCTCCACGATAAGCGCGCCGCGCTCAGCCGCCCAATGAAGAAGCGCCGTTCTGCGCTGGTGGCTGAGTACCGCTCCGGTCGGAAACTGCCTGCTGGGCGTTACGAACAGCAAGCTCGAATCCCAATGCCTAGGGACGATTCCTTGCTCATCGACGGAAGCGGATACGACTGCGCCGCCTGCCGCCGATACCGCCCGTTTAAATCCGCGGTAACAGGGATTTTCCAGTACGACCGAGATTCCCGGCTCTACCAGCAGCTGACAAAGAATACCGACCGCCTGCATGGAGCCATTAGTGAGTACAATATGCTCCGGCGATGCGACAATTCCGCGTTCCCGCCGAAGTTCCGAGGCAATTTTGCTGCGGAGCTGGAAGTCGCCTTCGGTCGGATTATCTTTTGCTAGCTTCGCGGTTCCGCTCTGGCGCACTTCTGCGTACATGCAGCTTTTCCACTCCGCCGTCGGAAACAATCGCTCATCCGTCAATCCAGCCGAAAAAAGCTGTCCGCGCTCTTCTCCTACGGTTCGACCTTCCGTCTCATGAGTTGCCAACAGGCGCCTGGCCCATGCTGTCCCCGCAAACGAAAAGCCGTCCCGATTGGGACTTGCTGCAGATGACTCGGCGATAACATTTTTAACCGGAGAACTTTTCGCAGCCGCATGCCGTATAGGGCCGGAGTCCGGCGGCCGGTAGGCGGTGAAGGTGCCGCTCCCTTTACGGGCGGTGACGTATCCTTCGGAGTACAGCATATCGTAGGCCTCAGTGACGACGCCTCTGGAGACTCCGTACATTGCGGCCAAACTGCGTGAGGAAGGAAGCCGGGTGCCATAAGGGAGCTGTCCGGACAAAATCGCTTCGCGCAGCGATTCATAGAACGCCATATGTTTCGTTCCCGCATCCAGCAGGAAGCGATCGTAAGCAAGTCTAAATTCGAACAATATCATTCCCCTCCTCTGGCCCAACTTTAACATAGTGGACTATTAAAATCGATAGAATGTGGACCTTTTTTGATATCCAATTCCGCGATATGCTGTTTGAAAACAAGCGGATGGCTGCTGCGGTCCAGCTTGGAGCGATTGGCCCTCGTGAGGTTGCTTAGCCCGGCTTGGATCGGTAGGATCCACATAGCCTGGCCTAGCCCCGCTTGGACGAGCCGGATGGACTTTATGAACCGGCTCGGTTCGGCAAGCGATCGGGGCAATAAAAAGGAGGTCTTGCTTACATGCGCAGGGAAGAATTTGATGAGACGGAAAATGAAGCTGAAGTAGAATCGTTTTTGAACGAAATGTCTTTCGGGTTTTTGGGAACCGTTCTGGAAGACGGAAGCCCCGGCGTTACCCCGCTTAATTACGTCTATTTGAACGGAAACATTTATGTTCACGGAAGCCGGGCCGGGGAAAAAATGCGAACGTTGAAGAAAGAAGACCGGGTAACCTTTTGTGTGGCCAAAGAATACGCGGTCATTCCTTCTTACTTCTCGGATCCTGTTATGGCCTGTCCGGCAACAACCTATTTCAAATCGGTCGTGCTGAAAGGAACGGCTTCGCAGCTGGAAGAATCCGAGGAGAAAGCGGCGGCGCTGGAAGCGCTGATGCAAAAACTGCAGCCCGAGGGCGGATACAAAACGATTACGGCGGGCGACCCCGATTACGTGCCGCGTTTGAAAGGGGTGGCCGTCATCCGGATCAAGGTCGATCAAATGAGCGCCAAATTCAAGTTCGGCCAAAATTTGGCGGCCGACAAACGCCGCTCGCTCACAGATCAACTGGAGCGCCGCGGATGCCCTTTTGACCATGAAACCGCGTCGCTGATGAACCGTTACGCCCCGCCTGATAATTAATAAAGACACGGCAAAAACCCGTTTTCCACAGCTCCTTCCGGTCATTGCTTTGTTGTTTGACCAAGATGAGAAACCGCGGTACGCGGGTTTTTGCTTTTGTATTTGTATTTGTATTTGTATTTGTGTTGTTTGTTATCGAGCTCTAACCGGCTTAATAAATCTCTTGCGCGGCATCCTGCTGCTCATTTGTCGTTTCAGACGGACGTTTGACAAGCGTGACGGTAACGCGGTGCTTTCCGCCGTCCCGACTGAGCATTATTCCATCTTCCGTCTGCGCGGCTTGAGCGTCGCGCCCGGAGCTTCCGGGATGTGCATCGCTGACGGTTTGCGCACCGCTGACACTTTGCGCACCGCTGACGGTTTGCGCATCGCTGACGGGATGCCGATGGCTGCCGTCCGTCACGATTTGATAGCGCTGATCCGAATCTTCGCCGGTAAGCCCTTCGGGATTCAGCACCGTAATTTCGTACGTCGATTCGCCATAGCGATAGCGGACAGCGAACTGTTTCCAGCTGCGCGGTGCGCAAGGACGGACGTATAGACGCTCGTGTATTTTCCGCACGCCGAGAATCCATTCGACACCCGCCTGGTACATCCACCCCGAGGCGCCCGTATACCACGTCCACCCGGAACGTCCTTTATGAAGATCGGTTGAATAAACGTCAGCAGCCATCACATACGGCTCGCCGGCATACTGCCGAACGTCTCCCGGCGATTTGGTATGGTTGACCGGGTTCAGCAGATGGAACAGCTCGCCCGCCTTGTCCCCGTCGCCAAGCACGCTCCAGGCGACAATGCTCCAGATGACGCCGTGCGTGTATTGGGCGCCGTTTTCGCGGATGCCCGGAGGATACCCTTGGATGTAACCCGGGCTCGGGTCGGTGCGGTCGAAAGCCGGCGTAAGCAGCTTCGCCAATGCCAGATTGCGGTCCACAAGCTCCCGGTCGAACGAATGCATGGCGCTGCTGGCCCGCTCCGGCGGCGCTCCGCCGGAAATGACGGACCATGACTGGGCGATGGCGTCGATCCGGCATTCACTGTTCTGGCTTGCGCCGAGCCAGCGTCCTTCGTCGGTCCGCGCGCGGCGGTACCATTGGCCGTCCCACGCATGCTCGTTGATGGCGGCTGCGATTTTGTCCCGGGATTTGCGGTAATGAACCGACCGGACCTTGTCGCCCCGGCGCTCGCAAACAGCGGCAAAACGTTCCAGCACGTCGCATAGAAACCACCCGAGCCAAACGCTTTGACCTTTTCCGTCGTCGCCAACGGAGTTCATCCCGTCGTTCCAATCGCCGATTCCCATCAGCGGAATCCCTTGCTCCCCATAGGCGAGGCTGCGGTCGATGGCGCGAACGCAATGCTCATACAACGTGCCTTCGCCGCCGGAGGCAACGGTCGCTTCGTAGCGCTCATGCTCGCCTTTGCGAAGAGGCTCGCTTTGCAGAAACGGCCGTTTTTCCGCAAAAACGTCCCAATCGCCGGTATGGACGGCATACCGTGACGCCGCATAAGGCAGCCAGAGCAAATCGTCGCTGTAAAGCGTGCGGATGCCCCGCTCCGTTTCTTCATGCCACCAGTGCTGAACGTCGCCTTCTTCATATTGATGGGAGGCGTGCAGCAGCAGCTGGGAGCGCGTCAAATCCGGCCGCGTATGCAGCATCGCGAGCGAATCCTGCAGCTGGTCGCGGAATCCGTAAGCCCCTCCGGCTTGATAAAAAGCCGTTCGGGCCCACATCCGGCAGGAAAGCGCCTGATAAAGGAGCCAGCCGTTTACAAGCAGATTAAATTCCCGGTCAGGCGTTTGTACGGTAAGCTGTCCGAGCAGCTCTTCCCAATGCTTGGTTGTCTCGGCATAAGCCCTGCTGCATCGCTTCGGATCGCCGAATGCCTCCGCCAGCTTGTGCGCTTCCTCCCGGGAAGACGCGGCTCCCAGCACCGCGTAGACGGTCCGCTCTTCGCCGGCATCAAGCATCACCTGCGTTTGAATGGCGCCGCACGCGTCATACTGAGTGCCGGAGAAGCCGGACAGCTTTCCTTTTCCAAAAGCGCCGGGCCGTCCCAATGATCCGTCTCTCCCGATAAATTCGCGGCGGTCCGACGTCCACGACAGCTCCTCAATCGAAACCCCGTCACCGCACAGAAGCAAAAAAGCGGTCGTATCCCGGAACGTTTCCTGGTAGCCGCTTCGGGCATAAAGGCTGGCCGCTGCGCCGTCCCATTCCGTAACAGTGTAAGGCGCGCTCCCGTCCTTGCTGACGCCGAGCACCCAACTGCAGTAGTAAGCAGCCGACAGAAAACGGGGGCGGCCGGAATCGTTGCGCAGCTTAAGCTCTACGATTTTGACCGGATCTTCTGGCGGCACATAGACCGTCATCGTCTGCCGGATTCCCGAATATTCCGATTCAAACCGGCTGTAGCCCCGGGCATAAGACACCTGGCAAGGCTCGCCTGGCAGACCTGGAGACGGGGCAGCTGTCCAAACCCTGTCGTCTTCCTCATCATATACATAAAACGCTTCCCCCGGCGGATCGAGAACCGGATCGTTGCTCCATGGCGTCAGCTTGAACTCCCGGCTGTTGCTGTACCATGTATATCCCGTTCCAAGCTCGGTCACTAGGGTGCCGAACTTCGGGTTGGCCATCACATTGCTCCAAGGCGCCTGCAAATGTTTGCCGCCGCGCAGCAGAATGCGGTATTCACTGCCGCTCTCCGCGAATCCGCCCCATCCGTTAAATAGCTGCAGGTTATCCGCGAGATCCGCAGCGGAAACCGGGGGGCGGGCGGCCGCATAAGGTGCTTGCGGCTCATCGTAGGGAATGGTTCCGGCTAACGCAGCCTGCTCCATGTGAGTGGATTGCCCGGTTGCCGCTCGATGTTCCGTAAACGCGGACTGCGCGGTTGCCTTGTGATTGCGGCCCGGGAAGCCTGCCTTATATTTAAGCTGTGCCGTAAGACTCGCTCCACCCGCTTGAAGCAGGACACGGGAAACCGCCATCACCAGCAGCAGCTCCTCCTCGGACCGTTGATTCGCCGCTACCGGATAAATGCCGCCAGGCACTTCATACGGCGGGTAGCTAGACATCTGCTCCACGGCCCGATGAAGCTCGTCCTGCAAATCCTGCTGGTAGCCGCCCGCCGATTCGTTCAGCAGCACAAGATCGAACGATACGCCTTTGCGCCGCAAATAGCTGTGCCCGTTGATCATGCGCCTGACAAAGCCCATATTTTCCCTATCCCGGACCGTGACGGTTACGATCGGCAAATCGCCCGAAATGCCCATCGGCCATAATCCGGACTGGCCTTTGCTATTGGCGGCAATCGCCTTTTTCCTGGCATCCCGCAGCGGCGGAGTATACAAGATTTGCGCTGCCAGCGTATGAAACGTTTCCGCCTCCGCCGCCGACAAATGCTGATGGCGCAGTTCGATCTGGCTGTGCGTAAAAGCGAGCTGAAACGCGCTTTCCACCTGCTGCGCGCTGTGCAGCTTCGTCACGATGCCGACCGCTTCCCCGCGGGAGGCAGCGACGCCGCTTATCATATGGGCGCTGACCGCAGCTCCCGGCGGCACCCGCAGACGCCGGCGGATTATGAACGCCGGGTCAAGCACCGGCCCGGTTGACCCCGACAGCCGGGCGGCGGCGCTGACCGGCCTTGCCAGCGAATGACCACGTCCGATAAAGCATGAGCGGTCGGTATCGAATTCCATTGGCCCGACGCTTTCCCCGTCGACCAGGAGCGCATGAACGGCCCAAAGCGTTTCGTCATCCGGCGAACGCGGACGCCGGTAAGCAAGCAGACCCCCGCTGTCTTCGTCCAAAGCCGTCTGCACGAACAGCTTGCTGAACGCGGGATGCGCATTGTCTGCCGCCGGCGGCGCAAGCGTAATTTCCACAAAAGTCGTCACTTCCAGCAAAACTTCGGCCGCTCCATTATTTGTCAGCCGAAGTCTGCGCAGCTCGGCATTATGTTCGGAAGACACGCATATCTCCATCACCGTGTCCACATCGCCGTCGGTCCGCGAAAATTCCGCACGGTCCGGCATAAACCGAACTTTGGCATTGTCCCCCTTGACGCCGGTCGGATACAGGGAAGGCGACCATATTCCGCCGCTGCTAACATTGCGAATATAGACGGCACATCCGCCGGTCTCCGTAACGGGATCTTCCCGCCAGCGGGTAAGCGCCGTCTTGCCGGATCGGATATAGCCGCTTCCGGACGCTGTGACCACGGACGAGAAGGAGCCGCTTCCGAGCACGCACACTTCCGGCGTATACGTAACCGGGTCCGTAAATTCACGGACCGGTCTGGCGTTTGCGAATGCGGAGGAGCGGGGCTGTTTCGACCTTAGCACCGGCGCCTCGATCAGCGCCGCCTTCTCCGGTATCCGCTCCTGAAGCAGCAGCTCCGCCGCGCGCACGCGTTTATCGGCGTGAAACCGCTGCTGCATGCTGCGGGGCAGCAGCAGATTGCCGAGCGTGAGCAGGCTCATGCCTTGATGATGAGCCATAAAGCTGCGGATCAGCATTTGGGTTTTGCCTTCCGGCATCCGGCTCGGCGTGCAGTCAATCGCTTCATAGAAGCCGTATTTTCCTCTCGCGCCGAGTTTTTCAAGCCGCTCCAGATTTGCGAGCCCATCGCGAACCTGCAGCGGCAGCGCCATGACGGCCGCATAAGGAGCAAGCACCAGATCGCGCTCCAATCCGCGCTGGAAGCCGAGGCCGGGCACGCCGAAGGCGCGGTATTGGTAATTCAACGCATGGTCGAACGCGTAGTAGCCGGATTCGGAAATGCCGTACGGCACGCCGTTGCGGCTTGCAAACTGCCGCTGTCTTTTCACGACGCCCCGAAACGTGCTGTCCCAAACCGTATTGCGGTACGTCCGCATGATGAGCGAAGGCATTAAATATTCGAACATCGTGCCCGACCAGGAAAGCAAAGTCGGAAACCGGCCGATTCGCGTCATCGCGCGGCCGAGGCGGAACCAGTGCGAAACGGGAATCTGGCCGAGCGCGATTGCAAGAAAGCTCGCCTGCCTCGCTTCGGAAGCGAGCAGATCGTACAAAATCGTCTCACGCCGGTTCAGTCCGGCATGAAACCCCAGCGTCAGCAACCGTGCCCCGTCGTCATAAAGCGGCCGGAAATCCGTGTCGGCAATGAGGCGCTCAAGCCGCCCCAGAAGCCGCTTTCCCTCCGGCGGCCAATTCGTGCCGAAATCCTGCCGCATCCACTCCGAAAGCCCTTCCTTGACCGTGATCAGGTAGGCTACAAAATTGCCGGAGTCAACGGTGGATACATAAAGCGGAGCAAGCGGGGCAAGCGTCCGGGTATCGTACCAGTTGTACAGATGGCCCGCCCATTTTTCCATCCTTTCGACCGTTCCGACCGTCCGCTCCACAGTCATGAGCAGCGTATCTGTGGTAATAAAGCCAAAATCGCGGGCGGTTACCGCACAAGCAAGCATCAGGCCGATGTTGGTCGGCGAGGTCCGGTGTGCGGTTCCTTTCGCCGGGTCGATCTGCACATTATCCGGAGGGAGCCAGTTGTCCTCCTCCCCGGCAAAATCGGTGTAATACGCCCATATTTGCGCCGCCAGCTTGGTTAGTTCCTCCATTTCGTCTGCGGTCAACCGAATCCGGTTAGTGCGCGGACGAGCGTTCAAATAATGGACGGCCGGCGGCGCCAATAACCAAACGGCGCTCAAAACAGCCGCCGCGGCCGCATAGCCCGGTGCAGCGAACCAAAAGGATACAGCGGCGTACAATACGGCCAAAGCGTACCCATAGCGTAGACCGATGATGCTGCCTCCCGCGCCCCCGCGCCCGTCTTCGCGGCGGTCAATCTCCGCCGAGCTGACCCATTCCAGCAGACGGCGCTTTGAAACGCCGAGCCGGTACAGCGTCCGGGCAATAGCATCGGCCATAAGCACCGTTTGGTACGGCAGCGTAATGACAGTAAGCGCCGACTGCATCAAAGCGGCTGCCGCGGTACGCGGATGGCGGACCCAATTGCCGACCGGAAAAAGCGAACGTACGACCGGGATGAAAAAAGTCAGAACAGCCGCGGCAAGCAGTACGCCTCTTGTCCCCGCAGGGAAAAAAGCGCCGAGCAGCAGGAGCAGGTACAGCGCCGGAGCCATCAGGCTTCTGCGCATATTGTCGATCATTTGCCAGCGGGTTATCGCGGACAAATCGACCGGGTGCAGCGTGCCGCCGCAGTCTTTCACTTCGGAGCGCAGCCAGCACAGCAGCTGCCAATCCCCCCGCACCCAGCGGTGCAGACGCTGCTGGTAGGAGCGGAAGGTGACGGGATGCCCGTCAATAAGCTCGATATCCGAGAGCAGTCCGCCCCGCAAAAAACCGCCCTCCAGCAAATCGTGGCTCAGCACACGGTTTTCGGGTATGCGCGCCGAAAGAAGCTCTCTGAATACCGGCACGTCAAAGATGCCCTTCCCTGTAAAAATCCCTTCGCCAAGCCCATCCTGATACGGGTCGGATACCGCAAAAGCGTATGGGTCGATACCCGGATTCCCGGCCCACAACGCGGCGAGCCGCGATTTGTCCGCCGATTCCCGGCTGATCGCGATCCGCGGCTGCAGCACCCCGTAGCCTTGGGTTACCCGCGTCCGCGTTTCGTTCATGCGGGGCCGGTTAAACGGCAAATGAATGGAACCGACCATCCGCTGGGCGCTGCCGATCGGCAGCTGCGTGTCCGCATCGAGCGTGATCAAATACCGGATCCGGTCCAAAACGGTCCGGTCGTGTCCAAAGTCCATAAACCCGGTGTTCTTTTCTCCCGCGAGCAGCCGAACAAATTCAACCAGCTTGCCCCGTTTCCGTTCCCATCCCATCCAGACCGATTCCGATTCATTCCATACCCGCCTGCGCTGAAAATAATGAAAGGTGGTTCCGACAGCTGCGTCGTCCGGATTCGAATAGCGGCGGTTCAGCTCCATAATGCGCCTTCCCGCCGCAGCGAGAAGCGCTTCATCCTGATCGGTCGTTTCGGAGGAAGCGTCGGCAAAATCCCCGAGCAGCGCAAAATGGAGCCGGGGATCGCGGTTGGCCAAATAATGAAGCTCAAGCTTGTCCGCCGCTTCATGCACCTCCTCCGGCTTTGACCAGATGACGGGAATGACGACCATCGTCTCCGCTTCCCCGGGAATACCGGCGGCGAAGTCGTAACGCAGCAGCGGGCGGGACGGCATCATCTTGCCAACGAGCGCGTGCAGGGCGGTTACCGCCCATTCCGACGCCGGCAGCAGGGCAAGCGCTCCGAGGAGCAGCCAGCCCGCTGCCGGCAGCCTGCCGCCATACCCGCCGGCCGCAATCAGGAGCGCTGCAAAGACGGCAAATAAGCCTCCGAGCAGCATAAAATAAACGTGAACGCGCCGGCGCAGAAGGCCGTTCTCCAGAAGACGGCGCGGGCTCGTGCAATCCTTGAGCGACTGCCTCAGCTGCTGCGCACCTTCCGCTTCAAGCAAATAGTAGGCGGCAAAAGCTTGGCGCGGCAGCATGTCCGCCGAGCCGTCCGCCAAAACGGCGGCGCCGCCGGCATTTGTTACCGCTGAAGGTTCTGCCGCGGGGGAGTTGGCGGCAGCAATAGCCGCCGCTCCCTCTGCCGCCGTGGCAGAAGCGTCCGCCTTGACGGAGAAGCGGTCCCCGCCGTTTCCCGGCGGCTCCCCTTCCGCCGGCGTCTGCGCAGCAGCCGGCGCCGCAAAGCGGTTTGCCAGCAGCACCGCCCGCTCCGCGACCAGATTCTCGGGTACGCCCAGCCTTCCGGCAAGCTTTGCGACCCTAAGCCGCAGCGTGCCGCGGCTCGTTGCATCCATCAGCGGATAGCTGCCTGCCAGCTCCCCTGACAGTGTCCGCTCCGAGAAGCTGATCGCTTCCAGCGCGGGTTCCCAGTCCGCCCGCTCCGCATCGCGCAAGCTTTGAATCAGGCGGCCGGCAGCCATCTGGTAAGAAGCCTGCAGCTTATGCTCATAGGCCGTCAGTCTGCCCAGACTTTCATCGCCGTTCTCAAGCCGGCCGGCGAGCCAAGCGCGGACAACGGCCGGGTCGTCGCACCATTCCCGCAAGTAGCCGACCAGGTGTACGATAACGGCGCCAGACAACGGCAGCTGTTTCCCCGCTTGTTCCATCGCGGCGACGATGGCACCCGCATCCGGACGCGATGCCCCCGCAAGCACCGGCTCCAATATCGCTTCAGCCTGACGGCATGCGTCGTGACGCTCACGCACTTCCCCGAACAGCTCGCCGAGCCGGTTGATCAGCCTAAAGCGCAGCGCCAGCGGCAGCGTCCACGTCTCGGCGTTTGTCAACACCGCCACTTCCTGATAAGCATTCGTATAGGTTAGGAACGACGGCAAATCGAAGCCGCCTTCCGTTTCATCCAGATAGCTCCCGCACAGCGCTTCAATGCGGGTCTCGCCGCTCTTGCGAATGACAGGCAGCCCGCGCAGACAGCCGCTGCGAAGCTCTTGGCGTATTCCATAACCCTGTTCTTCGATAAATTCGGCATGATCGAGCAGCCACTCTCCGGCCGGCTGCGGGCAGCTCGCTCCTTCCGCTCCCAAATCCGCGGCAAGCGACACAAGCTGAGCAAGCTGGCGGTCAAGCATCAGACGCTGTCTGCCCCGGTTGATCCTCTGCCTTCTCACGTCGTGTGTAAGCGCAAGCCTGCGCGCACGCTCCTGAAGCTGTTCTGTAAGCTGAATCATGAGTCCCCCTGGGTCCTTTAATCGAAGTGTCGATACACCTAAGTAAATATTCCCAAAGCGGCGGAATTTTATGACTTAACAGGCTGCGGCGCACAAAAACATGCCTTCGATAAATAGTGAAAACGACATCCGCAATTTCAAAATAGGCTTTGAAACTAAGTATTCCTGCCGGATTTTCAGGTTTTTTCCTTAAGCGTGAAAAAAAACGTCCCGATGTAGTCTCCATCCGCAAAAAAATGTTATAATAGCACCCGAACAATTCCTTACGGAGAATTCCCGTAAAGACATATTGAGTTGAAAAGGATGGAATCTATCCATGAACCCACTTGCCCAGCAGTTAAACGAAACGTTGGAGCGGGAAAATGCCAACGTTTACGCCATGTTATCCGGTCTTGGCAAAGCCATTTATTTTCCGAAAGAGGGCATCTTGAGCCAGTCGGCCGAAGCGAAAAGCAAAGCGAATAAATTTAACGCGACGATCGGCATTGCAACCGAGGACGGCGGCCCGATGCACTTGAAGGTCATTCAGGACACCTTGTCGGCATACGATCCGAAGGATCTGTACGTTTATGCGCCGCCGGCCGGGAAACCGGAGCTGCGCAGCGTCTGGCGCGCCAAGATGATGAAGGAAAACCCTTCTTTGGAAGATAAAAGCTTCGGCAGCCCGATTGTGACCAATGCGCTGACGCACGGCCTCAGCATCGTGGCCGACCTGTTCGCGGACGCTGGCGACGCCGTCATCATTCCGGATAAAAACTGGGAAAACTATGAGCTGACTTTTGGCATACGCCGCGGTGCGGCGATTGTGGAATATCCGTTATATAATGAGCACAACCGCTTCAATGCGGAAGGTTTGCGGCAGGCGCTGCTTGCGCAGAAGAACAAAGGCAAGGCGATCGTCGTCCTCAACTTCCCGAACAACCCGACCGGCTACACTCCGGGTCCGCAGGAAGGGAACGAAATCGTTGCGGCAATCCGCGATGCCGCCGAAGCCGGCATTAATGTCGTGGCCGTTACGGACGACGCCTACTTCGGTCTTTTCTTTGAGGAATCGCTGCATGAATCGCTGTTCGGCAAGCTGGCCGATCTTCATCCCCGCGTGCTGGCGGTCAAAGTCGACGGCGCGACCAAGGAAGAATATGTGTGGGGCTTCCGTGTCGGCTTCATCACTTACGCCTCCCCGTCCGAAGCGGTGATGAACGCTTTGGAGCAAAAAACGCTCGGCATTATCCGCGCCACCATTTCCAGCGGCCCGCATCCGTCGCAGACGTTCGTGCTGAAGGCGCTCCAGTCGCCGGAATTCGAAGCGCAAAAAGACGAGAAATTCGAAATTATGAAAAAACGCGCCAACCGCGTAAAGGATCTGCTCGACAGCGGCCGCTACGAAGGCGCATGGACCTATTATCCGTTCAACTCCGGTTACTTCATGTGCCTCAAACTGACGAACACCGATGCGGAATCGGTGCGCAAACGGCTGCTGGACGCGTACGGCATCGGCACGATCGCGCTGGGCGAAACCGATCTGCGCGTTGCGTTCTCCTGCACCGAAGAAGCGAATTTGGAGGAGCTGTTCGACAGCATCTACAAAGCCGTGCAGGATTTGCAGCAGTAAGATTCCAATCCTATATGGGTGATGCGGAGTGAATCCATCACCATAAAATCAAACAAAGAAGCTTCCGGCACCACTTGTTGAAGTGGCCGGAAGCTTCTTTTTCATTTCTTTATCATGAGGACTGCCCGGGTCCGTTGAAGATGAGCGACCGTGCTTTCTTTTTATACGTTTCCCCCCACTGCTTCATCTGGAGGATAATAGGTTCCAGCGTTCGGCCGAATTCCGTAAGCGAATATTCGACCTTTGGAGGCACCTGTTGATACACCTCCCGGTGAATGACCCCGTCCTCTTCCAGCTCTCTAAGCTGAAGAGTCAGCATTCGCTGCGTGATGGAAGGGCATATTTTTCGAAATTCGTTAAATCGTTTCGTTCCATCAATGAGATGGTAGAGCAGAACCCCTTTCCACTTCCCGCCGATCACATCAAGCGTAAATTCAACGGGGCACCCTTCGCCTTCCGGACAACCGCCATACCCGCTTTTGCGATCCCGCATGAAGTGCAGCTCCTCTCCATCAAAATTAACGAACCCACTCCACGACTTGCTCGATCGATTGTCTCGTTTTCGATTGCGGCTCACGTACACGGTATCCGAAAGCAACCATGCAGGCAAGCTCGAAGTTTCCTTTCAGGATGCCTTCTTCTTTCAAAATCTGCTCTACCTTTTCTTTATCGAATCCTTCGATCGGGCAGGAATCGATTCCGACTTGCGCGGCTGCTGTCATCATATTGCCTAAAGCGATATACGTTTGCCGGCAGCCCCATTCGAAAATAATCCGGTCGCTTTCGAGCAGCTTGAAATCATTTTCGAGGAAATTGCCGTATACCTGCCCTTTGCCTTGCTGGACGGCCTCAGGGAGCAGTTGGACATCCTTCATCATCCCCCAGATAAATGCGGAGTCGGCAACCATATCGGCCCTCGTGCGGGAGAGAACGACCACAAAATGGCTCGATGTCGGAAGCTGTTTCTTTGCGCCCCAAGTAAACGGAAGCAGCTGCTCGCGCAGCTCCGCGTTTTGGATGACAACGAATTTCCAAGGCTCAAATCCAAATGAGCTTGGCGACAAACGTCCCGTTTCAAGAATAAAGTCGAAGTCGGCATCGCTTATTTTTTTCGCCGGATCAAACTCCTTGCAAGCATGCCGAAATTGAAACGCCTCAATAATGCGGTCTTTAATTTGAATGCTATCTTTAACTTGTTCCATGATGGTATCCCCTTCCTTTTCCGGTCGTTATGTCTTTTTATGATTGAACGGTATATTTTTTTAATTGGATCGGCTTTGCAAGCAACGGTTTCGTTTGATGCAAAAATTGAAGGAGGTGCGGAGTTTCGTTATGAATCGCAACCGCTTGCTCGTCCTTCCACTCCTCTACCATAATCAGCACATTCGGCTGATCGACGTCCCGGTACAAGGCGTAGCTGATATTTCCGGGTTCGGCCGTTGAGCTCTCGATCAGCGGCTTCGTTTGTTCCATGAACGCCTCGAGCGCATCGGTTCTCACATGAAAATAAGCGTGAATAATAACCATACACAAGTCCTTTCTTGTAACAGCAATGGCATTTTTCGGTACCCATCTAACGTTTGCAGCCGGCCGACTACTTATCCAGAATAGTATAAAACGATTAAAAACGTAAGTACGCACATTCATGTTGTATAGTATCTATTTATATACCATAAACGTTGAACAGACGGTGTCACGTTCGGGCAAAATAAGCTTGGAATTCCTGTACATTCGGAGGTTTTCCATCTCAGCATACGGTTTCGATCGATAAAAACTGCACATTTGCAGGCTCGGCTGCGAAAGTTGCCTTAGTCAACGCCGGGAAGACGCGGAAAAAGACCTCCAACTCCGCGTTGCTTAGCGGAACTGGAGGTCTTATCGTCATATTGGGACTCGCTCATTCATGCGAACTGTTGTGAGACAGCGGCCGGCGCAGGCCGCCGACGGAGCTAGTCTTCTTCCTGATCGGCGGATAGCTTGCGCCTTAGACGCGCCGGCCGGAGCAGCAGCAGGTATGCGGCTGTCGCCCCGACACCGGCTGCGGCAGGGGCAAGATGACCCGCCGCCATAAGGGGCATTGTCAGCGCAAGCAGCAGCGGAACCGCCAGCGCAGCATTAGCCGCACGGTCGACGGCCAGCAGCGAGCGGTTGCGCCTCTCTTCGGGCAGCGGATAGACATGCCGCCAGACCGAGAAACGATGCGTCAGCCGCAGCGCCGACAACTGCACCCCGGCAATGCCAAGAAACAACAGCTGCACCGCTGCAGCGCCCCACCCCGCCAGCCAGGCCGCATCGGACAGCCAATAAACGACCAGCAGCCCGAGCAGAAGCAGCCGCAGCAGAATGCCGCCCAGCTCCGTACGGATCAACGTCAGCGTGTACCAATACCGGTAAGCGTTCGATTTCCGCAGCGTTATTAGGCTTGGGATCCAAGCGGCGTAAGGACGTTTGTAGACCCGTGGCGGAAGAGCGGGGACATCGACGAACAGACCGAGAAAACGGTAATAGCGGCTGCGCGTTCTCTCTTCCTCCTCGATCAGCCGCTCCCAAGGAAATGACAGCCTGCGCGGCAGCCGGTATGCCGCAGCCAGCAGTGCGGCTGCCGGGAGCGTGAACAGCAGCGCTTTCCATGGCTCCACGGTCAGAAAAAAAGAAACCGCCACAGCCGTCAGCAGCCACCTAAGCAGCCGCGCAAGCCGCCTGGCGCCGCTCCACGCCATCCGGCGCTCCTGCCACGAAGCAACCGTATTGGCCGCAAACAGCGCCGCGGTCATGACGGCAAGCGTCCAGGCGCCTGCATTTCCGCTGCCCGCTTCGCTCCGGTACAGCGGCCAATAAACCGCCAGCGCCGCCAGCGCAAGAGCGGTTCCCGGCAGCAGGCTGCGCCGGATCGAACGCCCGATGTAGGCGGGCATAGCCGGCTCCAGCCGAAGCAGAAAGACCGTATCCGCCGGCTGCAGCCACGTCCGCAGCGGGCTCCGGCAGAGCAGCGGCGTCAGCAGCAAGACCCCGGCTGCCATTACCGGAAAATCCGGAGGGATATCGCGGATAAATGTGCCGTAACCGACCGAAGCGAGTATGAGCAGCAGCACGCTAAAACCCGGGAATCCGCTTTGCACGACGTAGCCCATATAAGGCATCATTTCGCTGCGGAAAGCGCCGGCCCGCCGCTTCCATAATTGCTCAAGCTCCCGGTTCATCGGAATCTTCCTCCACGAGCCGGTAAAACGCTTCTTCCAGCGTTCCGCCGCTGCCGGCCGCGGCTCTTACGTCGGCGAGCGTTCCCTGCGCCGCCACGCGGCCGCGGTGCAGCACAATGTAGCGGTCGCAATACGTCTCCACCGTGGACAAAATGTGCGAGCTCATCAAAATCGCCGCTCCGCGCCGCTTCTCTTCCATCAGCCGCTCCAGCAGCGACCGGATGCCGAGCGGGTCGAGTCCCAGGAAAGGCTCGTCGATAATATATAGGGCCGGCTGGATGAGCAGCGCGTTCATGATCATCACCTTCTGCTTCATCCCTTTGGACAGATGGGCGGCAAACGCCTTCCGTTTGTCCCGCATCCGGAATTCGTCCAGCAGCATTTCCAACCGCCGGCTGAATGGTTCCCGCTCCAGCCCGTATGCCATCGCGGTCAGCCGCATATGCTCCTCCACCGTCATCTCGTCAAAAAGAACCGGCGTTTCGGGCACATACGCGAATGCCCCCCGGTACGCTTCCGGATCCTGTTCCAGCTCCGCCGCCTGCACCTTCACCCGGCCTGCGTGCGGTTTCATCAGCCCGAGAATATGTTTGATCGTCGTGCTTTTGCCCGCGCCGTTGAGGCCGATCAGGCCGACCATCTCGCCGGCTTCCACATGAAAACCGACCTGATGCAGCACCGGGCGTCTCGGGCTGTAGCCTCCCGTCAAGTCTTCCACCTGCAAAATAGGTTCCGGTTGCATCCTCATTCACCTCATCACCCCCCATTATAGCGGAGCGGCTTCAGGAATGGAAACAACCGGAAACGGGCAGAGAGATTCAGCGCTCTTCTTTTCTTAACCATTTTGACCAGATGAGGTAAACGATTATCGGCATCGGCACCTGGATCAGCCCCCAAAGACCCCAAAACCAGCGCCGCTGCCCCTTCCGGCCCGCATGTACAAACAGCCATGTACTCTGGATGAGCAGCACGAGACAAAGCAGCACCCATAAGTACCACGGGATATCCGCCGGAGTTACCTGCGTTCTATTCATGACGGACCATCCGCCTTTGCAGCCGCCGCCGGCGCCATAGGAATCCGATAGCTGCGCCCGCTGCAACCGTTGCTGCCGCCTGCAAGATGAGGACGGCTTCGAAGAAACGGGCATAGCTCCAAAGCATCAGCGCAATGATGAGTAGAGCGATAAGCCAGAACATGCACAGATCCCTCCACAGGCGCTGGCGCTTCTCCGCTTGCACCGCCCGCACAAGTCCTTCCAGATCTTCCAGGGAAGGCGCCGTATCCCGTACCGAGCGGTCAACGATCGCAAGCTGCTGCGTCAGCTTTGTCTCAAGCTCCGGCCTGTTCTCTTCATCCTGCTTTCCGTTGTCATGCATTGCTCTCCAGCTCCTTTCGTACAAACGCGATTCCGTGATGGACGCGGGACTTGACGGTGCCGGTGCTCACATTCGTCATCCGGCCGATCTCCTCATACGTATACCCGTAATAATGCTTCAAAACAACCGATGTCCGCTGCTCATCCGGCAGCAGAGACAACGCTTCAACCATTTCCGGCCACCCGTCTTCCGCCTCGTTTATTTCTGACATCAGCTGTGCGGTGCCGTACTCCCGCTGCAAGCGGCTGCGTCTC
The DNA here is from genome assembly GCF_000961095.1 of Paenibacillus beijingensis. Classification (NCBI taxonomy): domain Bacteria; kingdom Bacillati; phylum Bacillota; class Bacilli; order Caryophanales; family Paenibacillaceae; genus Paenibacillus; species Paenibacillus beijingensis. Next base: position 436,935 of record NZ_CP011058.1, read on the forward strand.
GATTGTTTGCGTTTTTCATCCAGAAACAAACGGGTGGCGATTTTGACCAGCCAGGTCGAAAATGCCGCCCGGCCTTCAAAGCTGTGAATTTGCTCAATAGCCTTGATCATCGTCTCCTGCGTCAAATCTTCGGCCAGCGACGGCTGCAGCGATATTTTCATCAGATAGCGCTTGACGTACAAATAATGATTTTGCAAAAGAACGGCAAACGCGCGTTCATTTCCTTTTTTGGCTTGTTTGATCAGCTGCGTCTCGTCCATGGCAACTCCATCTTAAACGTGATGTTCCAAAAAGGTATGCCGTTCGTTCCATTTGGCAAGCGATTGCAGCAGAAAAACGTTAATGACCAGCAGCACAGCGCCGATTACGAGCAGCACGAGCGGGCTCAACAAGAGCAGTCCGGTCGCCTGGCTGACAACAAGACCGAGCACCGGCAGCACGACGAGACCCCCGAGCTGGAACGCTTCCTGGAACCCTTTGACCTTGGCGGAAATAAATACGTTGATCAAAATAACAAACACGCTGACAACCGGCACCACGACCAGCATCAACACGAGCCAGCTTACATTCGGAAAAATCAGCCGGCCGAACATCGGATAAGCAACGGCATCGACCACGATCCCGTATGCCGCAAAAGCGCCCGCCGTCAAAAGGATCGACGGCACGAAAGCAGCCAGCATTTTTCCGAGAAACAGCTCTTTCATCGTGATCGGCGTATACAGCAGCCCTTCCAGCGTTTTGCGCTCTTTTTCGCCGGCGAAACTGTTGGCCGTAATGATGCTGGACGACATGATCGGAATAAGCAAAAAGAACGGCGCGAACATATACAAACTGAGATAATAAACGAGCCGGTGGTTATCGGTCGGCATCGATGTGAGGTCCGGCTGCCCGCCGGAACCTGAAACCGACTGCAGCAGCGGCAGCAGCTTTTCGAAATTGCCCAGAGCGGACAAATCAAGCAGCCGCGACGCGATAAGCAGGCCTCCCGGCAGCACAACGCCCATCAGCAGCGGCACGATCAGCATCGGCAGCCATAGCTGAACGCTCGCGCGCACCGCGTATATATCTTTTTTGGCAATCGTCCAAACTGCTTTTTTATCCGGCATGAGTGCTCCTCCTAATTTGAAAATAAATACTTTCCAGATCGGCGTTTCTCGTCTTCGCTTCGTACAGCTCCCCGGCGCCGGTGAGCCGCCGCAGCAGCTCCGGCATCCGTTCGCGGCCCGGCACCGTAAACCGGAAGCGGTCATCGCCCAGCCGAACGGGATGGAACTCGGCGAACCTCTCGAGCGGCTCGCCAAGAACCGCCTCTACCTCCACCGTCCGCTCGCGAATATATTTTCGTTCAAGCTCTTTTCTCGTGCCTTCCTCGAGTTTGGTCCCGTTCTCCATAAAAAGAAACCGGGTGCACACCTCTTCCAGCTGGCTCAGAACATGGGAGCATATGAGAACCGTCGTTTGCTCGTATTTGTTGAGCGTTTTAATATGCTCCAGGACGCGCTGCGTTCCGTCGGGGTCAAGCCCGTTGGTCGGCTCATCGAGCAGCAGGACGGCCGGTCGATGCAGCAGCACCTTGGCGAGGCCTAGCCTTTTTTTCATGCCCGTACTGTACGTTCCGACGCTCCGCTCCACAAAAGGACGGAGCTCCAGCAAATCAATCAGCTCCTCGATGCGCCCGGGATTGCCGACGCGGAACAGATCGGCAAAAAACTTCAGGTTCGCCCGCCCGCTCATATGCTCATACAATCCCGGCTGTTCCGTAAGCGTCCCGCATAAAGAACGCACCTGCTCCCCCTGCCGTATCGGGTCCAGCCCCTGCACCCTCACCTGTCCCGACGTCGGGGCGAGCAGGCCGTTCAGCAGCCGTATAATCGTTGTTTTGCCGGCGCCGTTCGGCCCTAGCATGCCGACGATTTCCCCTTTGCCGATCCGCAAATCCAGCTCTCTCACGGCGCGGTTGCCGCCGAACGTCTTTGTCAATTGCCGCGTGTCAATCATAAAATCCCTCTCCTTAAAATCGAACTCCGGTGACTTTGATTCCTCTCGGCCTTCCTTTTCACCGTTCATTCCGGCCTTTTCCTGTTTGACGCGCGGCACAGCCGAATCGTTCAATACCTCCAAATAAATTTTTCCGGCGAAAAAAACAGAAAGCGGGCCCCTCGTTACAGGGGCCCGCTTACGGTGCTTGAAGCGGTTAGATCGTTATTCTGATCCAACAGAGGAGTCTGCAATGATCATTTATCGCCGCCGCTGCGCTTCGCCTTCAGCCATTTGGGAGCGCCCTTGTCTTTGCGTTCCCGTTCGCGCTGCGCTTTGGACTTGCCGGAACGCTCGTCCGCTTTCGTTTTTCCTCTGGACGGGTGTGCCGCTCCGGCTCCCGCTCCCGGCCTGCTCTGCGCTGCGCTTTGCGCGCCCTTATGGCTGCGCGCGCCTCTAGCTGCAGCCTCTCTTTGGGCCGCACCGTGAACCGTTACTTCTTTTTCGTCACGTCCGTACTGCTGCTGCGGGCGGTCTTTTTTACCGTTCTGCGGTTCCGGGTGCGCCGCTGTCGCTGTCCGCCGTTTGCCGGCAGACGACGATGCTGAAGCCGGACGGCGCCGCAGCGAATCCGGGCTGTGAAGCTCGCCTTTATACATAACTTGTTCCGGCAGTTCGATCCCAAGCTGCTTGCGGAATTTGTCCATAATGAAAATTTCTTGCGGCGTTACGATGTTGACGACCGTGCCCGGCCGGCCCATCCGTCCCGTTCGTCCCGCACGGTGCACGTAATGATCGGCATCGATCGGCGGATCGAGATTGACGACGAGCGGCAGTCCTTCGATGTCAAGGCCGCGGGCCGCGACATCCGTCGCCAGCAGCAGCTGGCAGCGGCCGTCGCGGAAGCGGGCCAGCGTCGCCGCCCGGCGCTGCTTGTCCGCGTCGCCGTACAGCGTCTCCACGGTGAAGCCTTCATAGCTCAGCTTCGCTTCCCAGTTAGCGATCTGATCCGTATCGTTCAGGAACAGCAGCGCCGAAGACGGCTCCAGCAGCCGCAAAATCCGGCGCGCGGTGTCCGTTTTTTCCCGTTTGTCGCAAACGAGATAAAACTGCTTGATCGTTTCCGATACGCGGCTTTTCGGAGTGATATCGATGCGGACGAAATCATTCATCCATTTCCGTTCCAGCTCCGCCATCGCTTGGGGATAAGTCGCCGAAAAGAATGCGATTTGCCTGCTTCGGGGAGCAGCCGCAAATAGCGCCTCCACCTCACGGACGGAACCGAGCTGAAATACTTGATCCGCTTCGTCGATGACGATCGACTGCAAGCCGGACAGCTTCAGCTTCCTCATCTTCAGCAGCTCGTGAATCCGGCCCGGCGTGCCGACAATGAGCTGCGGATGCTGCTTCATCTTCTCCAGCTGCCGTTTGAGCGCGGCGCCGCCGATGAGCTGCTGCACGCGGATTCCAAGCGATTCACCGTACTGCTCGGCGACACGGTAAATTTGCATCGCCAGCTCCTGGGTCGGAGACAGTACAATCGTCTGGATCGCCGGGCTTGCCGCATCCATCCGCTGCAGCAGCGGCAGCAAGTAAGCAAGCGTCTTGCCCGTACCTGTCTGCGATCCCGCCGACACGTCTTTGCCTGCTAGCAGCAGCGGCAGCGCCTGCTCCTGCACCGCTGTCGGTTCCGTAATTCCGTTCTCTGCCAAACGCGCGATCAAAGCATCGGCAATGCCGAGCTGTTTCCATTTATTATCCATTAGATAACGTTGTCCCTACTTTCTTTTACCTGATCGTTCTTTCATCATTGTTTCCGCTTCCCGTCTTGCGCATGATATCCGGCGGCATCGTTTCTCTTTCGCATCGTTGCATATGGCGGAATGGTCTGACCGGCGCCTTGGCGTGATCCGGGAGAGGCGCGCGGGTTCGCAAATCGGGCGTATACGCCACGAGCGGATTGCAGCGCTTATTTCCGGTCGAGCATCGGCCCGGCAATCCGGTCGGCCAAGCGCGGAAACAGCTGATACAGCTTGATTCCGGCTGCCGCCAGCCACGGCAGGTCCAGCTCCGCCCTTGGCCGCTCGATGATGCCGGCAATCCGATCGGCCACTTTGTCCGGCGTCATCATAAACCGTTTGACATTCCGCACGTAGGACCCGCTTGGGTCCGCCTGCTCGAAAAAAGGCGTGTCGATCGGACCGGGATTGACAGCCGAGACGAATACGCCGCTTCCTCTCAGTTCGTGCCTGAGGGCGTTGGTCAAACCGAGAACGGCGTGCTTGCTTGCCGTATATCCCGTCGATTTGGGGGTGCCGATCTTGCCCGCCATCGAAGCGATATTAACGATATGGCCTTGCCCGCGGGCGGCCATATGGGGCAGCACCGCTTTCGTACAGCGGACGATGCCCATATAATTCGTATTCATCATTTCCGAAAAATCGCCGATCGGCGCATCCATAAACGGCTTGAACCGTCCAAAACCCGCATTGTTGATCAGCGCATCAATCCGTCCGTACCGCTTCATAATCTGTGCGACCGTTTCGTTAACGCCCTTTTCGTCGGTCACATCCAGGACATACCGCCCGTGGCTCCCCGCTATTGCAGCCGACGCTTGCTCCAGCTTCTCCAAGCTGCGGGCGCACAGCACCGGAACGGCTCCCCGCTGCGCCAGCTTGCGGGCTGTAAGCGCGCCGATACCGCTCGAAGCGCCGGTTATCATAATTACTTTATCCTTTATCATCCGCTCTCACCTGTTCCCAGTGTACTTCAAAGCCCGCCTGCACGCAAAACAAAAACGGCCGCTGTTCCGCTTGAGCGGCGGCCGATATTCGAAGATGAGGACTTCGGAACTATGAAATCGTTTGCAAGGGCCTACAAAATGAAAAAAAGCTCCCCCGGAAGCTTTTTTCATGATACGATGCGTTTAACATCTATTCATTTATTCGATTCATGTTACACTCCGGTCTGCATGTGCAAAGTGAAGCTTATTTTCGCTTATGAAGCGATCAGCACCTGGATGTCAAGTTGTCCGATCCCGTGCAGGAAAAGCGGTACCGTTAACGCTTTGCGTTCCTTAAAACCGGCCGCTTGCGCGGAATGCATAACTTTGGGAGGCGTGATGTCAACGATTACCCCTTGATTGTACAAGCGGGTGCTTGCATTGCCGCTGATCATATTGCCAAGCTCCGAGATGGCGCTTCTGCCCATTTCGTCCAGTTCGGATACGGCAAATCCGCCCATCATGGCGGAGATCAGCTTCAAAGCGACTTCTTCGCTAAGTCCGAATACGATATCTCCGCTCATTTGGCCGTTCAGCCCGATTTGGATCCAGATATAATTTTCGACGAATTTAATATCTTTCAGACCTAACTGACCTGTTTCCGGACGAATTTGACAGACCTGTTCGATGACCGTCATCGCGGATTCCAAAAACGAATTTATGTATTCAGCCTTCATACGAACATTCTCGCCTCTCTTCGACAATTTTCTCGTTCTCCCTTATCACTCGCCTAATTATACTAGATTATATAGGACAAGTATACTAAAAATAACAATATTGCGACTTTGGGCCTAAATTGTCAAGGAGGCAATCAGTTCTAATTTTTCCTACCGGAGGATGAGAATGCCAACGATCTGGTCCCATATTTTATTTGGTCAAAAAGTACTGGAAACGGTGGGCGTACAGCAGCTGATTGCCTTGCCGGAACGCGAGAGATTGTTTAATTTGGGCTGCCAAGGTCCGGACTTTCTGTTCTACCACCGTTATCTTCCGTGGCAGAAGAGCGAAACGGCCCGCCTTCTCGGGAAGCTGATGCATACCCGTTCCTGCGGGCCGGCCATGATGGAAATGCTGGACGCCGTATGCGGGCTGCCGGTTGACGGCACCGATTCGGATCCGGGTGCCGTCTATGTGCTCGGTTTTATGCTGCATCATATTTTCGACCGTAATCTGAATCCGTATGTAATCGGCAGTGCCGGATTTCAAGCGAGGGACCGCTGCCGCTTTGAAGCAACAATGGATACGTTGTTTCTGCGCAAGCTGAAAGGGATGGACGCCTGGAATACGCCGGTCTGGAAAGAAATCGATCCGCCCGGCACGCTGCCCCGGAACGTCCTGGACGGGTTCGAGCAAATTACGGCCGTATATTACGAGCCTTATGCTTCATTCATGACGCGTGATGTTTGGGATGAAGCGGTAAGAGACATGATCTCGGCCCAGCGGCTGTTCCATGACCCTTACGGAGGGAAGCGGGTGCTGACGCTGGGCCGAATAGAACCGTATGTGTATAAACGCGAGCCGAATCCGCCCGATATTTTGAACGAATCGGGTCGTCTTTGGAGAGACCCTTTTCTCTCCGGCAAAACAAGCAGCGAATCGGCAATCGACTTATGGCAGCGGGCAATGGATGAAGCGGTTCCCCTCGTCAAGGCGGTGCTGCGCTGGTTCAAGGCAGCGGCGGTTGCGGCCGCAGTCAGTCATTCTATGCCGGACAGCGCCAAGGAAGCCGCAGCCGCGGCAGAAGATGCCCAGTGGCATGCTGCAGATTTAAGGCAAACCGTGCGGATTCTGATCGGCAACCGCTCTTATGACACGGGACTGCCCCTCGCCGGCGCGGCCGAACTTAACGGGGTCCGGTATGCGGAGCCGATCTGACCCGCGACGGCCGACGAGCGGATTCTTCCGGCTGAAACTGGCGGCTGACGTATGAGTCTGAACGCAGCTGAAGCGCTCCTACATCGCCTGGGGATCGGCGCTGCGGCGGAAACGAAGCCGAAGCATCCGCAGCCGGTCGTAAATGATATCGAGCTTGTTCCCAAAATTCGTTTCTTCCCCGTACACCCGGTGGAGAATAGGCTTCAAATATTTATCTCCCTCCTCGAGCAGAGCATTCCAAACCTGCTGCTGCTCCTCCGGCGGCATTTCGCTAAGCTCCCTGCTGATCAGCGGCTCCATGTCGTAGCCTTCCTGCTCAAGCTGCTCGATGCGTTCCATGAGCTCGCGGCGCGGGAGCCCCGTTTCGCCGGAAAGCTGCTCGAGCGTGCCACCCTCCTTCACAAATTGCAAAATGCGGCGGTTCAGTTGCTGCTTGTCCATCCGGCTTTTATATTTATTTTCCTTCTGTTTAAACAACCACTTCGTGTAGACGTCCTGCTCAAGCGCACCTTCCACCCAATCCAGCGGGAATACGCATTGCTGCTCGAATTCCCTCGTAATGTCCAGCACTTCGGCCGCGTACGATTCCTGCTTGGACGTTCCCCAGCCGGGAATTTGCCGCATTTGTTCCGGCGTGTGCGGCACGAATGCGCTGATCATCCACAGCATCCGGTTGGTCGCAACCAAATAAGCGGATTTTTTCTCGGACAGCGCTTTGAGGCGTCTCCATTCCCGAAGCTGCTCGAACAGTTCCGGTTTGGCGTGCAATTCCCCGTAGCATTGAAGCTTGCTTACCGTGCTTCCGCGGCCGATCGGCTTGTCTTCGAGCATGCCATCAATAATCGGGGTAAACCCTTCCCCCATTTGGATCGCCACTCCATGGCGGAAAGCGGTGAGCATTTCCTCCCAAGAAATCCCTTCATACCAGATGGAAGGGGACTCGTCTTCATGCCCGCTCTGCTTTTTCCACAATACCGACCACAGTCCCTGCTGCTCGCAGATCGTCAGTTGGGCGCTTAGTGCCGACCCGTCCGGGAGCCATTTTTCAAACGTGTTCAAAAAAACGATTTGCATAGTTCGCACCTCCGATGATTTTATCGAACCGGGCCGGTTAAAAGACAACGCAAAAAAGCACCTCCCATGCCGTTAAGCAGGAGAGGTGCTTCCTCACGAACGTCCGATTCAATTGCTTTCATGGTATCATACGAATGGTGAAAATGACAAGCAATTTGTTGTGGGACCGATTCTACGGCGCTGCCGCTGGTGAAACGCATTTGGCCAACAGACCGACTGACTTGCTGACCGACTGAAGGAATGAAAGCGGACGAACCGGATAAAATAACGTTATCTGCCAGCAAAAGGAGAGCGGCTATGGACCGTATTGTAAAAGACGAAGAACGTTCATCCTCCGCCGATGTATCGACGGTGGAATCGCAGCGCAACGACCTTATTCCCGAGGAGTTCCCGGAAGGCCCTTACGGATCGGCTCTTCAGACCCGGCAGCTTGGCAAAAGCGGCTCTTGGCGGGCCGAACAGCGGCCCCCGAACAGCTTCGGCTACGAGAACCGCGAACTGCACGGCGCCATGGAGCGCGGTTACCCCGGCGATGACCGTTCCGGAGAAAACAACGGAGCAGCCGGCGAGCATTGAAGCGCGCGCCGCTCCCGGCGCGCGCGGCGGCGTAAGCATAGCGGTTGTCAGATGCGTCCGCCCGGGACCGGTATCCTTACCGGTTACCAATGAATCCAGCTGACCAGCGAAAGCACAATTCCGATCAGAAAGCCGCAAAGCGCTCCATTGACGCGAACCCATTGCAGATCGCTTCCGACCTTTGTTTCGAGCATATTAACGAGTTCACGGTCATCGAGCCGGTTCAGATTATCACGGACCAGCAGGCCGACACGGTAATGATTGTCCTCGATGATGCGGACAAGAAACGCCGATATCCGCTGCTCCCAGACTTGAACTTCTTCCCCATTGGCAACGAACCCTCTCTGAAGCAGCCGGAACGCTTTCAGGACGAGTCTTCCACCCTGCTGTTTGTCCTTCTCCAGCACTTCAACCAGGTGCGAGCGGAGCTGTTCCAGCCGGCCGGCGATGAAGCTCTGGACGTCGGGCTGCTCCAGCCTCGATGTGAGCCATTGCTGCAGACGCCGCATTTTTTCCTCGTCCTCCGGCAACCCTATCATCCGGACGCGAAGCTCCATCAGCAGCTTTTCGCGCTGCTCGCTTCCTTCCGTAGACAAGTCTTTAATTCCCGACAGCAGCATGTGCTGCAGCATCGCGCCCAGCTTCTCCTCGTTCATAAAGCCGGCGAACGCCTGCACCGCAAAACCCATAAAACCGCCGAGCTGAAGCTCCTGCATCTTTTTTTGCGCAATGTCGCCGAGCATGCGGCCCGTTTCGGGATTGGCCGCCCAGTCGATCGCCTGATCGAGCGCATAATCGAGCGCCCGCTCATCCCAGCCTTCGCGAATGACCGTCTCGGCAGCCTTTTCGACGACCGGCTTCAGATCTTTGTCGCGAAAGTAGCCGCTCAAACCGTTATGTAAAGCTGCGGCAACCCGTTCCGCCGGTACGCGAAGCAGCATGCTCTGAACGATTGTAAGCGTACCGATGCGGTTCGATCGTTTGGACAGCAGGCGCATTGCAAATCTGCCCGCCCCACCCAGCAGGTCGATCGAGCGCAGCCTGCGAGTGATGCTTTCTTTGTTAAGCAGTTCGTTCTCCAGGGACGAGATAAGCGCGTTCACAATTTTGTTCTTGTTGCGGAGAATAAGCGACGTATGCGGAATCGGGATTCCGAGCGGATGGCGGAACAGCGCCGATACGGCAAACCAGTCCGCAATCCCTCCGACCAGCCCGGCTTCGAAGCCGCCTCTTAATAAACCGATCACTCCGCTGCGGTCCTCGCCAAGTAGCAGCGTGACGATAAAACCGGCTGCCATGAAAGCCAGCGAAAACCCGGCGATATATCTGGTCTTCATTCGATCCCTCCATGACGATACCGCACCCTCCATGGCCGGAGAGCCCGGCTGTAGCAACGTTAACGATTCAGGTGGAACGGCACGGTCGCAATCACGACATCTTTTTGCTTGAACAAATAAGCCCGGATAACGAGACTCGTTTGGTTATGCAACAGATTTTGCCACCAGTGCTTCGTAATAAACTGCGGGATCAAAACGGTGATATGGTCCGTCTCGGCCGTCTTCCACTCCACCGTATCGATAAACTTGATGAGCGGCTTAATGACGCTCCGGTAGCGGGAACGAAGCACAATGAGGCGCACGCCCGGATTCCATTCCTCCCATTTATCTTCCATCTTCTGAATTTCTTCTTCTTCAAACCCGACGTAAACCGCCACCACATTGTCGGTAAGCGATTTGGCGTAGCTGATCGAATTCATGACGGCCCGCGTAATCCCGGCCACCGGAATTACCATTGTGCTTCCTTTAATGACCGGTTTATCCTTGTGCAAATCGATGCGCAGCTGATCGGCGGTGTTGCGGTAATGCTTGCTGATCTGGTAGAACATGCCGATGACGATCGGCAGGAACACGAATACCATCCACACCTGGGCAAACTTGGTAAAAATAAAGATAAGCGTAATCGTCAGTGTCGTAAGCATTCCGACCGTATTTACAACGAGACGGATTCCCCAATGGGGCGGCCGAATACGGAACCAGCGGACCATCATGCCGAGCTGTGACAACGTAAAAGGGATGAAAACGCCAACGGCATACAGCGGGATGAGATTTTCGGTGTCTCCGTGAAAAACGATAACAAGCAAAGCCGACATAATGCTGAGAAAAATAATGCCGTTCGAAAAAACGAGCCGGTCCCCGCGCGCCTTGAACATGTTCGGCAGAAACTTATCTTTTGCCAGCATGAAGGCAAGCAGCGGAAACGCGGAATAGGCGGTATTTGCAGCAAGAAACAGGATCAGCGCCGTCACGCCCTGAATCACGAAATATAAAATGCCGCGTCCGAACGTCGATTCGGCAATTTGCGAGACAACCGTCGCTTTAGGATTCGGCGTAATCCCGTACCAATAAGCAAGCAGGCTGATGCCGAGAAACATCGAGCCAAGTATAATGCCCATCATCAGCAGCGTTGCCGCCGCGTTGCGCTCTGCCGGCTTGCGGAAGTTCGGAATCGCATTGGAGACGGCTTCCACCCCTGTCAATGCCGAACAGCCGGAGCTGAATGCCTTCAGCAGCAGAAACAAGCTGATATTGGAAACCGCCGTACCGATTTCAGGCACATCCGCATGAACCCCGCCAATCATTAATTTTATCAGACCGGAGACGATCAGCACAAATATCGACAGAACGAACAAGTAAACCGGTATCGCCAGGAAAGAAGCCGATTCGGTCACGCCACGGAGATTCATGATCGTCAAAAAAACAATCATGATCAGCGAAATGCCCACCCTGTGATCGTGCAGCTGCGGGAAAGCCGATGTGATCGCGTCCGTGCCGGCGGCCGAACTGACCGCAACGGTCAGGATATAATCGACAAGCAGCGAGCCGCCGGCAATAAGACCGGTTGAAACGCCCAGATTGTCTTTGGCCACAATATAGGCGCCGCCGCCGGTCGGATAAGAAAAGATGGTCTGGCGGTAAGACAGAATGAGAATGGTCAGCAGCCCAAGAACGGCCAGCGATATCGGTACGGAATACCAGATCGCAGCGAATCCGGCCGCCATCAGTACGAGCAAAATTTGTTCCGTACCGTAAGCGACGGAAGACAACGCATCCGAGGAAAGGATGGCCAGCGCTTTAAGTTTCCCAAGCTTTTCTTCTTCGATCGCGCCTGATTTCATCGGTCTGCCGATCAATAAACGTTTCACTTTATTTACCATTTGTTCATCACAAACCTCTCATGAGGAAAATAAAAACATGCGGACTGTAATCCGCATGACGTTCCGTCCTTCAATTCCAAGCATTAACTATAGCGGATTTGTAAAAGGCCGTAAATGCGCAGATGGAGCAAAAAGCGAACAATTCCGCTTTATGGAGCCGAATTCGGAAACCGAATCCGCATTTTTCTTTCATTAGCTGGTATTATCCCATGTTTTCGAGGCCATATTCGCCTTGCACTCCGCCATTTGATGGGGTTTCAAGCGACAAAAACCGTCAACGTTTACATCTGACGGATGAACGGTTAGCAACACCCCAAACCATCATAACAGCTGAAAATGAGCTTGCTTATTTTCTCTTTTAAGCCGGATCGTGCCGCTTGAAACAAACCTGTGCGGAACAGTCCCCCTTACTCGCACAGTATCCCTTCCCCCCTTTCTGAGCTAAAGGGATAGTGCCGCGAAGCCAGCTAATGCCGGCAACTTACCCGCAACCTTTCTGAGCTAAAGGGATAGTGCCGCGAAGCCAGCTCTAGCGACATAAAAAGAGCAGCGGAGCCTCATTCTAGAGGCCCGCTGCCGCAATGTTTATTATGATTCGGATAACACGGATCATTTCTGAAAGCTGAATTTTGAAGTTTGGAGTTTGTTAGCGAAGATCAGCCGATAAGCGTAATCAGATTGCGGAATTCCAGCTCCTCGAACTTCTTCATGACCGCTGTCCGGTCAACGGACCAGCAGCAATTGTCTATGTGAAGCTCGACCGGAACGTCGCATCGGATACGCGCCAGCTGCCGCGACAGATGCAGCATTTCCAGGTCGGCCTCGATTTTGCCGCGCACCGATGCGGTGAGCGCGTCCAAATTGGCAAGCAAGCCGTCAATGGAGCCGTGCTCCTGTATGAGCTTGTAAGCGGTTTTTTCGCCGATGCCGCGCACTCCGGGATAGTTGTCGCTCGTATCGCCCATAAGCCCTTTGACGTCAATGACCTGCTCCGGCGTCAAACCCCGTTCCTCCAGCAGCGACTCCGGCGTATACACTTTATAATTGCCGTGACCTTTCTTCATAATGACGACGGAGATCTTGTCGTCCACCAGCTGCAGCAGATCGTGATCGCCTGTCAGCACGAACACCTCATGCTCGCCCCCATGCAGCTTTGCAAGCGTGCCGATGCAGTCGTCCGCTTCAAATCCGGCCAGTCCGATATTCGGCACGCCGAAACTCGATACAACCTCTTTCACCAGCTCGAACTGGGGAATGAGATCCTCAGGCGCTTCCGGCCGGTTCGCTTTGTAGCCGGCGAATTGTTCCGTACGGAATGTTGCGCTTCCGAGGTCCCAACAGCAGGCGACGTGCGTCGGATTAAAGGTGTTAACGGCGTCCATGAAGTAGCGCACAAATCCGTGCACCCCGTTAACCGGAATGCCGCCGCTCGTTCTTCTGATTCCTCCGCCATAAGCCGTCGCAAAATAAGCCCGGAACAATATCGCCATTCCGTCCACAAGCAGAAGTCTCGAAGGAGCCGCCCCCACCTGAACCGGAGTTTCGTCGGCATTCGCCGCCCCGCCGGCCTGTTCATCGCCCGATGTTTGAGCGCCGCTCTCTTCGTTCCAACTAAACAAGTCCATCGTCACCTTCACCCTTTCAATCCGTGTTTCCGCAGCCACTCGCCGATCCGCCTCGCCGCTTCCTGCAGCCGCTCTTCGCTTTCCACAAGCGCAATGCGGACATAACCTTCCCCTTCGCTGCCGAAAGCGTCGCCGGGAATGACGACGACACCAGTTTCCAGCAGCATTTCCCGGGAAATCCGGCGTGAGCTCCACCGCTCTCCCGTCGCTTCGCCCGGCTGCGGCACGGGCGCCCATAGAAACATCGTCGCCGGCGGCGAAGGAACGTTCCAGCCCTCCTGCCGGAGCGCTTCAACGAGACAGTCGCGCCGCCGCTGATAGAGCGGAGCGACACTTTCATAATTCGGATCGTTCATCCCTTCTTCCAACGCTGCGATACCCGCTTCCTGGACCGCGTTGAAGACTCCGTAATCGATGTTACCTTTCAATTCGCGCAGCGCGCCGACCGCTTCGGCGTTGCCGGTTAAAAATCCGATGCGGCAGCCGGCCATATTAAAGCTCTTCGACAGCGAATGAAATTCGACGGCCGTCTCTTTTGCGCCTTCCAACTCCAGAATGCTTGGCGGCCGCAACCCGTCGAAGCCCAGCTCCGAGTATGCCAGATCATGGACGATCAGCACCCCAAAGCGGCGCGCCTTGTCGATCAGCTGACGGAAAAAGTCGGCATTCGCGAGTGCCGGCACCGGATTACCCGGAAAGCTCAGCAATATAAACACCGCTTCCTCCCAGGCCGATTCCGGCAGAGCATCCAGGTCCGGCAAATACCCTCTCTCGCGCTTGAGCGGCACGAAAATGGGCTCCACGCCCGCCACGGCCAGCGATGCGGCGTAGATCGGATAACCGGGATCGGGGACGATCGCCCGATCGCCCGCATTGCACAGCGCGGTCGCCAAATGCGCAAGTCCGTCCTGCGAGCCCATCAGCGTTACGATTTCCTGTTCCGGATCGACGTCTACGCCGAAGCGGTGCTTCATCCAAGCCGCCGCCTGAGCTCGGAACGCTGCGCTACCTTTGGAGGCCGGATACGAATAGCTGTCATCGCGGAGCGCAGCTTCGCTTAATATCCGGCGGACATGTTCGCTAGGCGGACGATCCGGACTGCCGATGCCAAGATCGATCACATCGATGCCCCCGGCGATCGCTTCATCCTTCCATTGACCCACCTCGGCGAAGATCGAAGAACCAAGCTTCGACAGCCGGTCCGAACGCCACGGCCGCCGCTTGCCGCCCGCCGTCACTTGTCCCACTCCTGCCGGTAAACTTCATCTTTATATCCGACGGTCACACGGCTGCCGTCGGTTACGATCGGGCGCTTCAGCAGCCTGCCGTTGGAAGCGAGCAGCTCGAGCTGTTCCTCCTCGCTCATTCCCTCCAGCTTGTCCTTCAGCCCAAGCTGCTTGTACACTTCCCCCGACGTGTTATAGAACCGCTTGAGTCCGAGTCCGCTCCGCTCCACAAGCTCGCGCAGCGCTTCCTTGTCCGGAGGGGTATCGAACAGCGGGACCAGCTCCAGTTCATAGCCTTGCTCTTTCAGCCTTTTCACCGCGCTGCGGCACGTTCCGCACTTCGCATATTGGTACACTTTTAACGCTTTTGTTTCACTCATTCCCGCACTCCTTAACCTTTTGCGTTCGTATATTGCGTTCTAGGATGCAAATCTTTCATTAATGAAGCACCGCTCACAGCTCCAGTGTGCGGCGGGGCTAATACGCGTTAAGCGCCCAACAAGATTCAATTCTGTTCCAACAGCTTTACCAGTTGCTGCAAGTCCGGCGGCAGCTCCGCCTTAAACGATATTCGCTCGCGCGTAATGGGATGCGTGAAGGCAAGCAGCTCCGCATGCAGTGCCTGCCGTCCTGCAGCCGCTTCCCATTGCGGATGAAGCCGGTCGGGCTGCGCCCCGTACATCGGGTCACCGATCAGCGGACAGCCGATATGTTTCATATGGACGCGAATTTGGTGCGTCCGCCCCGTTTCGAGCCGCAGCCGCACTTGCGACGCTTCACCGGCACCGAATATTCGGACCGTCTCATAATGCGTGACGGAAGGATACCCGTCCGGAGTGACGATGCGTACGTGCGGCGACACCGGATCCCGGTCAATCGGCCCGTTAATCGTACCGCTAACGGTTCCGGCTTCGGCATCCGGCTGCCGCGGTTCGTTCGCGGAATCGACGTCCGCTACCGCCTCACCGCTCTGCGGCGTACCGTACACAAACGCCAGGTATCGCTTCTCGATCGTTCCGTCACCGTGCTGCTCGGACAGCTGCTGGTGAACGTACGGATTTTTGGCGATCGCGACCAGCCCGGACGTATGCTCGTCAAGCCGGTGCACCGGACGAAAGCGTACCTGTTCACCTTTTTCCTTCCAGTGATGGACCACTCCGTTTGCCAGCGTCCCGGTATAGTGGCCGTGCGTCGGATGGACGACGATGCCTGCAGGCTTGTTGACGACGAGCAGGTGATCGTCTTCAAATACAATGTCCAGCTCCATCTTCTGCGGCAAAATATCATCCGACGTTTCGCGCTCCATCCGGATGGCGAGCAGGTCGCCGGCATTTACCCGTTCGCTCGTATAGACCCGCTTGCCGTTCAGCGTAATTCCTTCTTCTGTAAGCTTCAGCCGGGAAAGCAGCTTGCGGGAGACGCCAAGCCGCTTCTCCAGTACGGTGCGGACCATTCTGCCTTGTTCGGATTCGGTAATGGTGACCGTTAAAGGTTCGTAGTAAGATTCCGTCTTCATTCGTTCTCCTATCCTGCCTGCTTTAACACAACATTGCCTTACCGCGCGTAATCCCCAATCCCTTTTACTCTTTGCGGGGACTCCGAAACACTTCGGCGCTGCGGACATACTCCGTATCGGCTTCGCCGAGGCGGGCATTGACCGCCCTTGCCGCCGCAAAAAACAGATCGGAGAGCCGGTTCAAATAACGCTGCACCTCGATGTTGATTTCATATTCGGAGGCCAGCGTCACGACCCGGCGTTCCGCTCGGCGGCACACGGTGCGGCATACATGCAGCGACGAAGCGAGCGCGCTGCCTCCGGGGAGCACAAACCGCTTCAGCTCGGGCGCCTCCGCTATGAAACGGTCGATCCACGGCTCCAGCGCATCTACCATGCCTGCGCTTACTTTCATTTTATCTTCGTTAAACTTGGCAAATGCAAGATCGGATCCGCAATCGAACAGTTCATGCTGGATTTCCGTCAGCAGTCCGGCCAGGTCCGACAATTTCCCATGGCGCTGCGCTTCCGCCTGCGCCTGACCGACAAAAGCGTTCAGTTCGTCGATCGTGCCGTAAGCTTCGACGCGCAGATCGTCCTTGCTGACGCGTCCGCCTTTAAGCGAAGTTTGCCCGTTATCCCCGGTTTTCGTATAAAGTCTCATGATTCCACCAGTTCCTTTATCATTTGTTTGGCCGCTTCTTGATCGGGGGCATTGGCCGGAATGAACAAGATCAGCTTGTCATCGTTAATGCCTGCGCTTTGTACAAGCTTCGCCTTCGTAACGGGAATTCCGTACAGATGGGTTTCCTTACGGTCCGGTTCGTCTTTATCCCCGGGAATAGTCCCCTCCAACACGCCTTCGGGGTACAGCTTCGGATCAAATACGTCGTCCAGCGAAAGAGCACCTCCCTGGCCGAGCAGGCTCACAAAATCATCCTTGTCCAGCATCATGACGGCGTTGCCGCCTGCAGCCAATTCGACAATCAGCTTCTGTTGGTTATAAATCGGGCTGCTGCTCACTTGGATTTTCGTATCGCCGAACTTGGCTTGCAGCGACTTCGTTAACGCTTCGGTCGCATCGGATGACAGACCATTCTTCGCCATGATAAACAATGTCGGATCCTTTGTGCCGCCGCATCCCGCAAGCAGAAGCATTGCGCCGATCAAAACGAGGGTAAATGCGGAAATATGACGTTTGCGATACTGCAGCAACCTAAATCCCTCCACAACGCGGTTTTATTCCACTATATCATAATCATTCTTACTTTCGAAGGGTGCCGCAAACGGCCGAATTCACCGTTTACGAGCCTGTTCCCCTCTCTTTCCACAAAAAAACGCCCCCGGCAGGCTCGTAGCGAGCGGACAACCGGGGGCTTAGCGTCGCAGTTGTTAATTGCGGCGATTGCAGAAATTCCATTTATGCATCATATATTCATTAATTTTCAAATCCAGCCTGCGGCTGATGTCGATCACATTATCCGCCTGGAAGGACGCTTCCTGCAAAAACGTTTGCTCCATTTCCTTGCGTAAATCGTCAATTTCGTCTTCAAGCGTTCGCATGGATGGGGACAGTTTGCCAGCTTTGTATGAATCGGGATCCTCTGACAACGAAATTCCTTGATCCGCAAAAGCCAAATCTATCCCTCCTTCTTACGTTACTCCATACAAATAGTATCGGACAATAATTGCGATGAACACAGAATCAACCGCTATTATTCACTTTACTTCATAATTATAACAAATCTTTTTCAATTTGAATACATTTGAATGAGTAGAAGATATATCCATTTCGTTAACAAATTCTACTATTCACCGGTTTCCGGCTTTAATACTATGCACAAAATTACCGATTCTTTCCAGAGCTTCATTCAGCTGTGCGACCGAAGTCGCATAGGAGCAGCGCAAATGTCCTTCTCCTCCCAAGCCGAACACATCGCCCGGAACGGCGGCTACATTTTGCTCCTTGAGCAGCCGTTCGGCGAAATCGGTCGAGGATAAACCGGTCCCTTTGATAGACGGAAAAGCATAGAATGCGCCCTGCGGCTCATGGCATTCGAGCCCGATCTCGCGGAATCCCTTCACGACGAGCCGGCGCCGCTGGTTATACGATTCCATCATTTTTTGCATTTCCTCCATGCCGTTCCGCAGCGCTTCAAGTGCGGCTACCTGGGCCATGTTCGATGCGCACATGACCGTATATTGATGGATCTTCAGCATCGCATAGAGCAGCTCCGGATGCGCGCACGCATAACCGATCCGCCAGCCCGTCATCGCAAAAGCTTTGGAAAAGCCGCTGACGAGAATGGTGCGGTCCCTCATGCCCGGCAGCGATGCAAAGCTGACGTGCTTGGAGCCGTACGTCAATTCCGCATAGATTTCATCCGAAATGACGATCAGATCGTTCTCTTCCACAACTTTGGCTATCGGCAGCCAATCTTCATATGTCATGATGCCGCCGGTCGGATTGCTCGGATAGCAAAGAATGAGCACCTTGGAGCGCGGTGTGATCGCCGCGCGCAGCGAATCGGCCTGCAGCTTGAACGAATGCTCGGCAAACGTCTCGACGCCGACCGGAACTCCGCCGGTAAGCGAGGTGATCGGAGAATAGGAAATATAGCAAGGCTCGGGAACGAGGATTTCGTCTCCCGGCTCAATCAGCGCTCTGAGAGCGAGATCAATCGCCTCGCTGCCGCCGACCGTTACGAGCACTTCGTTTGCGGGGTCGTAACCGACGCCGAACGAGCTGTGCAAATATTCGGCGATCGCCTCGCGCAGCTCCGGCGTGCCGGCATTGGACGTGTATTGGGTTTTTCCCTTCTCCAAAGCCGCGACACACGCGTCGCGCACGTGCCACGGCGTCACGAAGTCCGGCTCACCGACGCCGAGCGTAATGACGTCACGCCGGCCGCTGACCAGGTCGAAAAAGCGGCGGATTCCCGATGGCTTGATTTCCTTTGCCTGCCGCGACAAATAATCGGACATCGATTTGTGTGCAGGCACTGCGGTCTGCTGTTGATCTTTAATCATAGCCTATCATCCTTTACGGCGATATCTTCAGCCGATGGTCACCCTCGTTATCCTCGAAGATGAAACCGTCCTGCTTGTATTTTTTCAAAATGAAAAAAGTCTTGGTAGAAAGCACCGAATCGATCGGCGATAGCGTATGGGAAACGAAGTTGGCCACTTCCTTCAGCGATTTACCTTCAACCTCCACGAGCAGATCGTACGCGCCCGACATCAGATAGACGGTTTTCACTTCCGGATACAGGTAAATGCGCTCGGCAATACCTTCGAAGCCGCGTCCGCGTTCCGGCGTAATTTGCACTTCAATAAGAGCGGTCACTCTCTGGTCGTCGACTTTGCTCCAGTTGACGATCGGCGCATACTTTACGATGACGTGATCCCTCTCCATTTCCGCAATCGCCTGCTCCACCTCTTCCTTGGTTACGCCAAGCATCGTGGCAATCAATTCCGGGCCGCGGCGGGCATCTTCTTTCATAAGATCCAAAATTTTGTATTTCAGTTCGCTCATCGTCAAACTCCTTCCCTGAAGCAATGAAATAAACCGATATCGAGGTGCCGCACTGATAGAGCGACTGTCTATAAAGGTTCATGTTACAAAGAATATATTACAATGAATCCAAGCTTTATTGCAAAAAGAAAAACGAAAGACCCCGCATTGGGGTCTTGACCGATCTTACATATAATTCGGGCTTTGCTGCCCGTTTGAGGGGGGCATCGGCTGCGGCACAAAGGTAGGCAGATGCGGAAAAACAACCGGCTTGCTGATATAGTGCTGCCCCGGCTGCAACTGGGGCTGAGATTGCGGTTGGAGCTGAGATTGCAGTTGGAGCTGAGATTGCGGTTGGAGCTGAGATTGCGGTTGGAGCTGAGATTGCGGTTGGGGCTGCAATTGCGGCTGCGGTCCGGCTTGCTGCCCGAACTGCTGGTGGGGCTGTTGCCCGGATTGCCGCCCTGGCTGCGGCTGCCCCATTTGCATTCCTTGTGTCCCGGATAAACGCTGATGAAGAAACTGCTGCGTATTTTGCTGCGACTGCTGACAGCTGCTTACTTGCTTCTGAATTTCCTGGCGCAGCGCCGGCGAAGAGGCTTTGTACATATTGTTCTGGTTCATCGTCTGAAACAGCTCGCCTTGCATTTGCAGCGTGCTGTTCAGCAAATCCGTAAACATTTTGCGGACAGAGGGATTAACGGACTCCGTAGCGGCGGTCGCATATTCGCGTACCACCCGCTTCAGATCGGCGAGCACCGTATAGGCCCAGTCTTGATCCGGCAGCGGCGTCTGCATGCTCGCTTGTTGGTACATGTTGTTACCTCCTGGAGTTGGTCTCTAGCTTTGCGGCGACGAAGGCGCCAATCCCTGATGCTGCTGCAGGCAGTTCAGCAGCGTCTGGTAGTGCTGCTGATGGCCCAGCAGAAACCGGGAAGCCGTCTGCCCAAGCGCCTGGTTGCCCGCGCTCGTTGACATGCATGCGCACTGCTTCATCAGCAACTCTTCATTGGACAAGGAATCGGCGATATATTCCAGCTCTTTTGCCGTTAAAGGTTGAAGCATTCGGCTTCTCCTCCTTGCAATTCTAGATTTAACCAAACGTATTATCCCGCTTTCTGCCGCTTTTATGTAAAAAAAGATCCCGTCATGGCTCTTCAGCCGGACGACGGGCGCAGCTTACAGCAAGCTTAAGCAACGGATCGAGCCGATATGCACCATGACCGGCCGTCCATCCGCCGTTGTCAGATCAACCGTGCGCTCGCTTGCTTCGCGCAAAACTCCCGCCATCATGTCGTGCTCATCAATGGCCAGCATGACAAATTTGCCTTCGAGTTTGCGCAGCTGCTGATCGAACGTCCGAGCCATCCCCATCGATGCCGGCCGGAGCGGAAACTGCTCCGCTGTCAAATTGTAAGGCGCAGACGGCTTATTGGTCGGACTAATATATTTTAAATGATGAAGCGGAATAAAGATGGATGAACAGGCGGGAGAGCAAAAGACGAAAAAATCGTTCATAATGCCCGACAAGTAGCCGTAGATGCTGCCGCCCGAGACCCCGATTTCGGCGTATACGCCCCTCGCTCCCATAAGCGCCTTGCGGTAAGATGCGCGCTCGCCGCGGGGGACAAGCGGTTGCTCCGCCTTTACCGGTGCCGGTTCCTCTCCTTCGGACAACAGCCGCAGCTTCCGCGTTTGAACAAGCGGGACATAATAGTACCTCTCATTATTTTCCTCATAGAGTACGAGAACATCCTGTCCCCATTCCGCCAATACGCCGCAGACGGCGGTTGTGCCGCCCGCAGCCTGCCACTCGACACGTCTCCCCTGCCACGGATGACCGATTTTCATATGCTGTACCTCCTCGTGACCTTCCCATATCATGATTTGCCCATACGTCATTCGAATACCGGTATTTTTATACTCTATTTATATGTCTCCCGTACATTGCCGTACTAGATTCGTAACTATTCCTACTAAAAATGAGCGTTAATCCAATCGCTGCTAGAGATGCGTATGAGAATTGTCATGAAAAGGCGAACCATTAACGGGCGAGCGGAATATTGTATCGTATACAAAAGCCTACCCTTGAAAACGGGAGGCCGATTTTTTTGCCCGGGGAGATGGTCTTGTGTCCAATGGACAACTGCCGATTCGCCGCATTGAAATAAAGCACGACGATTTTGCAGAGCTGCAAAAAGACGCATGGACTCAAACGTTCGTTCCGGTTCGACTGGAAGTCGACGGGAAGCCTTATGAAGCAAAAATCGCATACCGGGGCGGGCACACGTTAAATTATTCCAAAAAATCATATGAAATCCGGTTTGAGGAAGGATTGGTGCTGCATTGGAATGCGGAATATGACGATCCGTCCATGATACGCAACGCGTTGTCATTCCATTTTTTCAATGAGATCGGTGTTTCTGCCCCACGGACGCGTCCGATTTTACTGGAATGGAACGGCGAACCGCATGGCGTCTATTTGGAGATCGAAGCGGTGAACAGCCGGTTTTTCAACAAGAGGGGACTTGGCTGCAGATCGCTGATTTACGCCGTCAATGACAACGCCAACTTCGACCTGTTCGAATCGGAAACGAAAAAGCGCAAATCCTCGTTAAGCGAAGGATATGAAATCGTGATCGGCGAGAGCAGAGCGAAGCAACGGATCGTCTCCTTTGTGCGTAACGTCAATACGCTGCGCGGCACGAAGCTATCTGCCTATCTGAAGCAAAGACTGGATACGAACCAATATTTGCTTTGGCTTGCGGGAGCCGTTCTGACCGGAAACTATGACGGCTTCGAACAAAATTACGCGTTATACGAAGAGAAGCAAGCGGGGAAATACCGCATTTTGCCATGGGATTATGAAGGGACATGGGGACGCAACTGCTATGGAAAGCAGGTGTCAAGCGATCTGGTGCGCATTAACGGCTACAACCGGCTGACGGCCCGGCTGCTTTCGTTTACCGTTTGGAGAAAACAGTACTGCGCCCTGCTCCGCGAGCTGCTCGATACCCATTTTACGATTGAAAAGCTGTCGCCTGTCATTGACCGGATGCACCGCAGAGTGTCGGACGCGATACGGCTTGATTATACCCGCAATCATTCCTATCAGCTTTTTTTAAGCGAGCCCGCGCTAATTCGCAATTACATCAAAGAACGACGGGCGACGATACTGCGCGACCTTAAACTGCTGGAAAATGGGAAGCGGAAGCAGACCGCCGGCCCGTCCGAAACCACAGGCAGCCTGCTCACCGTGAAAATTTGATTAGACGCGGCGAAAAAACGCAGCATTAAACTTAGGGACGCTCCGCCTGCCTCTTCGCCGCATATCTCCGTTCTCCCACGTAATGCCGGATCAGCCACCATCCTGCAATCGGCGCCGCACCGACCCCGAGCATCAGCCAAGTGATCGCACGCTGAGTCGGGTGCTGCGGAAGGACGAGCAAGTAGGCGGTCAAACCGATAAGCCGGCCTGCCGTCAGTGCCGCTTCCCTTAGCACAATATACTCGACACGCGCCCGCGCGCTCTGCTCGTTTCGTCCGATCAAATCAAAGACCGACGAAGTCATTGGAATCATATAGAGCGGTATGAATAGCGAAGTGCCTATTCCAAACATGAGCAGCGTGCCGTATTGAATGCCGCCGAGCAGCAGCGGTAAAATAACCGCCGTCACCGCGATTACGCCGACCAGCATGGACAGCCTGCGCCAGCGCGGACGCAGCCAGCGGCCGACCGTCCAGAAGCTTCCGAGCGCCACCAGCGATGTGATCAGCGTAAACGTACCCAGCTTCTGCTCGCTGCGGGTGGCAATATAAACCGCAAGCCCCACCAGAAAGAGAAAGACCCCTTCGCGGACACCCTGCATCATAATGGCAGGCACGAATTTCCGCCAGGGGTTTCCCCGCTCCCGCAGCTCCCGAACGCCGAGAAACCAGCCGTACTGTCCTTCGGCCGGCCGCTTTCGCAGCCAGAAGCTGAGCACAACCGATACGGCAAAGATGACGATCGATACGCTGAAAATAATCCGGTAGCCCGCCGTTCCCGCCGACCGGCTAATAATAAGCCCCGAAAGCCAGGGGGCGACGATTCCCGCGCATGAACCGAGCAGACCTGCCCAGCCGTTATAGCGGTCGCGGTTGTTCGGCTCCGTAATCTCGAAATAAACGACATTGTAGGCGAGCCAAAAAAATCCGCCGGCAATTCCGTTCAATGCCCCTAGCGGAATATAATAGTGCCGGGATGCATTTCCGAGCAGCAGGACGGTCAAATAAAAACAGCCGGACAATGCGACGCCAAGGCGCAGCGTGTTCATTTTGTTGTACTGCTTCACCCATTTGCCCGCCAGCCAGAACGTCAATCCGCTGATGCCGAACTGGCTGAATGAATACCAGCCGATCAGCGCGTACGATTGGCTCGCTTTCCACAAATAGACCGGGACAAACGTTCCCGACAAGGCATTCGCCGTGTTGAACAGGGAAAGCACAAGCAGCAGCAGCACTGCCTGCGCGTCAAGTCCCGTTCCGCCGCTGCGGGCCTTGCCTTCCGCATCGCCCTTATGCAGCGCAGATTGGCGCAGCCTGGAAGCCGATTTTCCGGCGTAAGCCATGACCTTCCCCCCTTCGCTTCTTAAAGGGTTTCCCACCCGGGGGAAGGTCATGCCGCCTTTCATTGAATTACCAACGATTACTTGCCGGCGAGCGATTCAATCAGTTTCTTTCGCGTCTGCGGGCTTAGTTTGGTCGACGTTTCAAAGCATGCGGGGCATACATACAACGAGAACCGGACAGGCGCCTCCAGCAGCGGACGGCCGAGCGCTTTCGGTACAACCGGCTCGAAGCCTTCGGTGACCGTCTGCTCACCCGTGAGCAC
Organism: Paenibacillus beijingensis; assembly: GCF_000961095.1. Taxonomy (NCBI): domain Bacteria; kingdom Bacillati; phylum Bacillota; class Bacilli; order Caryophanales; family Paenibacillaceae; genus Paenibacillus; species Paenibacillus beijingensis. The sequence goes on from NZ_CP011058.1 coordinate 461,166, forward strand.
CATATATTCCCGGCAGGCCGGACATTCCGGAACTTCATCCTGATCTTCAAGCACTTTTTCCACGGACTGCCGGGCAGCCAAATCCGCCAGATCGCCTTGACGGTAGCCGTCCCCGTCCATATCGCCCAGCCAGCCGCCATCGTCGCCGGCTTCGGCATCCTTCCAGTCCTGATCCCCGTCTCCCTCGTCGTCGCCGAGCGTGAGCGTGCGGTAGCCGCTAAGCTCGTTGTCGCAGTGGGGGCAATGTTTTTCCGGACCGATCTCTTCGTCCCATACGATTTCTGTATCGCACCAAGGACAGATCGTTGCGTGTTCCTGTTCCGCCATTCTTCGATACTCCCTCTCCATATTATTGGTTTAAATAAACAACGCCCAGTGCAATAAACAGCAGTGCCAGCCCAAACAGCGTTCCCCATAAATATTTCATCGGTTCACTGCACCTTTCGCAAGGATTGACGCCATATCTGTTCTGCTAGATAAAGTTTTGGTTAGATCACCGTTGCCCCGATCAGATAAGAAAGGGACACGGAAATGATCATGGCAATAACTCCGACAGCCCTGTTGTCGGCGCGAATTTCTTCATCGATGCGGAATACCGGCGTCAAAAATTCGAACAGAAAATAAGCGCCGAGCAGCAGTGCGAACCCGTACGTTGCCCAAATGAGACTTTGATAGATGGAATCGCTCGTTTGAAAGGCGAAGCGGAAAATATTGCAAATTCCGAATATTTTTCCGCCCGTCGCCAGCGCCACCGCTACATTTCCTTTTTTGATCTCTTCCCAGCATTTGTACCGGGCGACCAGTTCAAAGCAGGCCAAAAACACAATGAGCGCAAAAACCGCCACGGCGACGGAAGCAAGCGATGCCGTATAGACATTGTTCATGAGCAAATCAACCATCCGCTCCATCTTCATTCCTTCCTCCCGTTACTTCAGCTCTGCAACCGTCACGCCGGCTCCGCCTTCCCCATAATTGCCGAGGCGGTAGCTTTTGACATGCTTATGACGGCGCAGAAAATCTTGAATGCCGGAACGCAGCACGCCAGTGCCCTTGCCATGAATAATGTAAACCTGCCCCATGCCGGACAAAAACGATTCGTCGAGGAAGCGGTCCACCTCCATGATCGATTCTTCCAAATTCGAGCCGCGCAAATCAAGCTCCATCCGCACGTTGTCGTCGCGCGTACGCTTCAGGCTCGCCGCCTGCTTCGGCTGCTGCGGCTTGATTGCGGCAGCCTGCTTGATCAGCTCAAGGTCGCCGGTTTTCACCTTCATCTTCATGATGCCGAGCTGCACCGTCGCTTCGCTGTCGGATATGTCAACCACATGGCCCTTCTGGTTCAAGCTGTACACCATCACTTCGTCGCCGGGTTCGATTTTCACCGCTTTAACGCTGCGCGCCGCTCCCGCTTTCTTCGGCTTGTGCAGCTCGGGAGCGGCTTCATCGAGTTTGCGGCGAGCTTCGATCAGCTTATGCTGCTTGACCGCGGCCCCTTCCTCCTGCGCCAGCTTGCGCAGATCGGCAATGATATCCTCGGCTTCCCGCTTCGCCTTGGCGACGGCCTCGCGCGCCTCCTCCTGCGCCTTCAGCAGCAGCTTGTCGCGCTGCTGCTCGAACTGGAGGCGCTCGCTTGCATACTTGGCGCGCAGCGCCTCCATTTCGCGGCGCTCCGCTTCGGCGCCTAGACGCTCGTTCTCCGCGCTTAAGCGGTCCTCTTCGAGCGAGGCGATCATGTTCTCCACGCGCAGATCGTCTTCGCTCACTTCGCCGCGGGCCTGGTCGATGATCATTTTGGATAACCCAAGCCGCTCCGCGATCGCAAACGCGTTGCTGCGGCCGGGAACGCCGACGAGCAGACGGTACGTCGGGCTGAGCGTCGCCACGTCAAACTCCATGCTGGCGTTAATCAGCCCTTTGCGGTTATAGGCGTAAGCCTTCAGCTCACTGTAATGCGTCGTCGCGACGATCCGGCATCCCATTCGGTGGATATGATCCAAAATGGCGATCGCCAGCGCCGACCCTTCCGCCGGATCGGTTCCCGCCCCAAGCTCGTCAAGCAAAACGAGGCTTTTCGGCGTCATCGAACGCAAAATGCGGATAATATTGGTCATATGGCTCGAAAACGTACTTAAGCTTTGTTCGATGCTCTGTTCGTCCCCGATGTCGGCGTAAATGGCGTCAAAGACGCACAGCTGGCTGCCGTCCTCCGCCGGCACGAACATGCCCGACATCGCCATCAGGCTAAGCAGCCCGATCGTTTTGAGCGACACCGTTTTACCGCCCGTATTGGGACCGGTGACGATGATGCCGGTGTGAGTGTTGCCCAGTTCCACATCCAGCGGCACTACCTTTTGCGGATCGATCAGCGGATGGCGGCCGCGCCGCAGCTTAAGAAAGCCGCGGTCGTTCATCCTCGGCAGCGCCGCTTTCATATCATGCGCCAGCCTTGCTTTGGCGAACGCAAAGTCAAGCTGGCCGAGCAAGTCGGAATTGAGGAGCAAATCTTCCTCATACTCAGCCGCTTGAGCGGTAAGCATCTGCAAAATTTTCTCGATTTCGCGCTCTTCGGCCGCCCTCAGCTCGCGCAGCTTGTTGTTCATCGCGACAATCGTTTCCGGTTCGATGAACAGCGTCGCTCCGGATCCGGACTGGTCGTGAACGATTCCGCCGAAGTGGGAACGGTATTCCTGCTTGACGGGAATGACGTACCGGTTGTTGCGGAGCGTAATGATGGCGTCCTGGAGCATCTTTTGAACGGAGGTCGAGCGGATCATGTTCTCAAGCTTCTCGCGGATGCGCGACTCGCCGCTGCGCAGCTCGCGCCGGATCGAGGCCAGCTCCATGCTCGCGCTGTCGAGCACCTCCGCGCTGTCGTCGATGCAGCGCATAATCGCTTCCTCCAGCGGCCTGTGCTCGGCCAGCTGCTGCGCCAGCGCCGCCAGCAGCGCGATCGGCTCATCTTCGTGCAGCTGCAGCAGATGGCGCTTCACGCGGCGCGCCCCGCGCGCCGTATAAGCAATTTCCAGCAGCTCCGCGGCGTTCAGCGTGCCGCCGATCCGGGCCCGGTGCAGCGACTGCGCGATATCGGCAATTCCTCCGAATGGGGCGCTCCCTTTGAGCCGGTCCGCTTTGCTTGCTTCGTCGGTCGCCTGCAACGACCGCTTCACATCTTCCAGGTCGGAGTTTGGTCGAAGCTCCTCGGCCCGCTTCCGCCCCATCGTCGTTGCGGTGTGCTGAAGCAATTTATGAATGATTTTGGAATACTCCAAGGTTTGCAATATTTTGTCGTCCAAACGGGCACAACTCCTCTCAAGCTACATTATAGCGGATGAATGTATTCGATGCCATGACCGGGCGGCGCGGTTCGAAATCATAACAAGCTTGTATTCTTAAAGAAGTTTTCGGCTTTCTAAACCTTCCATGTATGTTATTTACGGGTAAGGTGACAATAAGAACGGGTTCTTCAACTACACCAAGCGTGCAGGAGGTTAGCGAATGAATTTTCTTGGTCATGTTGTCCGCTTTATTGTGGCTGCCCTCGTTCTGATGATTGTGGGATTTATTGTTCCCCAATTCTCGGTTGGCGGATTCTGGAGCGCTCTGTTTCTCGCGCTTGCGATTGCCGTTCTCGGGTGGATTGCGGAAGGTATATTCGGCAGACGGATCACGCCGTTTGGACGCGGCATCGTCGGTTTTATCGCCAGCGTTGTCGTCATTTGGCTGGCGCAGTTTATTGTCGCCGGCGTTTCCACCACGCTGCTCGGCGCCATCCTCGCTGCCCTTGTGATCGGGATTATCGACCTGTTCATTCCGGTCACCAGCCCGTTTGAGGCCGGCAAAAAACGCAACTGACGAATAAGCACGCCGGTACTTTAGTGGACAAACCGGCTTCAAGCAAACAGCGTGCCCGCATTCTCGAAAGAAATTCCAAACGAGATGACGGGCACGCTGTTTTTGCATGATTTGCATGCTGGAAGGATTCAATTTTTGTTCAAATTTTTCATAGGTTTGACGATGCGTATTCCCTTTGAATTCATTACAATAGAGTTGATACGTTTTCCCGCAAACAGAAAGCTTTAATTCGGAAAGGGATGGTTCGAAGTGTACCCAACAAAGATCAAGTCGATCACTATACTTTTGGCAGTCGCTTTACTTGCCCTTGCGCTGACGGCCTGCGGCTCCTCCGGCAAACAGTCCGGCGCGGACAATTCCTCTTCGGGAGCGACCGATACAGCCACCGCTTCCCAGGAGCTTGTCGTTCACGCGAAGAACTGGGAGTTTGACAAGAAGGAGTATACGGTCAAAAAAGGCGAGCCGCTCAAAATTTCGCTCGAATCGCAAAATGTGCACGGGATCGAAATCGCGAACACCGATGTTAAGCTGGAACCAGGCGAATCTACGGTAATCACAATCGATAACGCCGGCGATTATGAGATTTCGTGTTATATTCCTTGCGGTACGGGTCATCATGAAATGAAGGCCACGTTAAAAGTCGTATAATCTTAGATTACAAACAAGCTTTATCATCGCGCAAAAAGAGAAGGCCGGATTTTGTTCGGCCTTCTCTTTTTTGAATGAAAAGCAAAGGTTAACTTTGCTCGATCAATTCGATCCATTCATTATATTCCGTTTGCAGCTTTGCATATTCCTGCTTGAGCTTCTCATGCTCGTCGTTCAGCCGGTCGTGCGTTGCGCGAAGACGGTCATGCTCGGAGCGGAGCCGTCCGACGCCGCGCTCATCCTCGGACCGTTCCTGCTCCAGCTGCCGCAGCGTTTCGCCAAGCTGCTGGGCCTGCTCCGTGGCGGCAGCCGCTTGCTGGGCGGCATGCTGCAGCTCTTCGCGCAGCTTGGCATCTTCGCTTTCGCGCTCCTGCCCAAGATGGGCGAAGCGGTGCAGCTCCTCTTCCGCCCGGTGCGCCCGCTCCCGCTCCTGCAGCAGCTGCCGCTCAAGCTCTTCGATGCGACCGGCGTTATTCCCGGCCTCGGTGCGAACGCGGTCCAGCTCCTGCGCAAAGGCTTGCTCGGCGGCTTCACTGTCCGCATTTCGCTTCGCTAGCAGTTCCTCGAACCGAAGCTCTGCCGCTTCTTTTTCCGCCGCCAGCTGTTCAAGACGCTCTTCGGCTTTCCGCTGCACTTCCGCAATCAGCTGCGCGGCATGTTCCGAAGCCTGCTGCTCTGCCGTCTCGGCCAGCCGGCGCAACGTCTCGAGCTGCCGCTCCTGCTCGCCAAAGCTGCTGGTGCGCTGCTGCTCCAATTGCTGCTGTTCGGCCAGCATCCGCTCGGCTTCGGCAAGACGGGCTTCGCGCTCCTGCAGCTCCCGCTCCAGATTGCCGATCGCCGACCGATGGGACTCCTCCTGCTCCAGCGCCGCCATCAGCTGATCTTCCGCTTCGCTGAGCCGTACCCTCCAGCTTTCGGACGCCGTTTCGTGCTCGCTTCTTAATTGGTCGAGCTCTGCGCGCAGCTGCTCCGTCTCCTGTTTCCAATTCGTTTGCCGCCGCTCCAGCTCCGCGCGGAAAGACTGCTCCAGCTGGGCAGCGTCGGCTTTCCACGCAACCAGCCGCTCTTCGGCCTGGCGCTCCGCTTCCAGCTTGTCCGCTTCCGCCCGCTGCTCCAGCTCCTGCAGCCGCTGCTGCGACTGGCGCTCCAGCTCCCGCTTCTGAGCTTCGGCTTCTTCCCGCAAGCTTGCTTCGCGCTCTTTCCAGCCGCGTTCCTGTTCCGTGAGCGCGAGCTGATGCAAACGGTGCGCTTCGGCAAGCTCTGCCGTCCGCACATGGTTTATTCGTTCAATTTCTTCCAGAGAATCCGATTCCTGGGCTTCAATAGCCGTCTTCATTTGTGCCCGCTCCGCTTCCATACGGACTTCAAGCTCCGCTAATTTACTGTGCATAGCGGCTTCAAGCGCTTCCTTCTCCTTCAGCCAGCCGACCTGCAGCCGCTCGTGTTCGATCTCTCGCTCTTCTTCCCACTGCTCGCGCTCGGCTTGCAGGCGCTTCTCATACCGCTCCTGTTCGGACTGTCCTGCCGATACTAGCGAATCGCGTTCGGCAGACCAGAGAGCTTCGAGCTCGGCCCGCTCGCGGCCGAATTGCTCCTCGAGCTCCTCCCGCAACCGCGCCAGCTGCGCCCCGCTTTCCGCTTTCAGCTCGTCCAGCTGCGCTCCGCTTTCCGCTTTTAACTCCTCCAGCGCGCGCTCCGTTTCGCTCCGCTGCTCGGACAGCGCTTGCTCCTTCTCCTTGCGTTCCCCGAGCAGCTTCGCTTCCAGCTCCCGCAGCTGCTCCGCGTACAGCGCTTCGCGGGCGGCAAGCTCTGCACGGTGCCGTGTATGACTTTCCTCGCGCTCCTGCTCGCGTTCCAGACATTCCGCCTCATATAGCCGCTCCAGCTCAAGCCTCTCCCGCTCGCGTTCTTCACGCTCCGCTTCATACAACCGCTCAAGCTCGGCAGCACGCTGGCCGAGCCGGCTCTCCAACTCGGCCCGCTCCTCCAGAAACCGCGCCGCCTGCCGCTCCAGCTCCTCCGTGCGCGCCTGCTCCAGCTGCGCGGTTTGCTCCGCGAACTGCCCCTCCAGCTCTTCGCGCTGCGCATCAAGACGCCCGGCGAGCTCGCTCTCCTGCGACGCCTGCAGCCGCTCCAGCTCTTCATTCCGATCCGCCAGACGCGCCTCGAGCTCTTCACGTTCTCCCGCATAGCGTCGCTCAATCGCTGCAAGCGCCGATTGATGCTTTTCCTCCCGGTCGATCCGGTCGGCTTCGTACAGCCCCTCCCATTCGATCCGTTCACTTTCAAGGAGCCGGCTTGCTTCCTCCTGCTGCGCTTTATGGACGGCTTCGAGCTCGGCGATCTGCTTTTGATGTTTTAGAAGCAGCTCATCCTTCTCGGCCAGAAACTCCTGCTCGATCCGCTCTCTGGCGGCTGCGGCTTCCTTTTCCATCCGGCCGATTTCTTCCTTTACCGCTCCCTGGACGGCCGTCAGCCGCTCCTCCGCTTCGGCGCGGATTCGCTGCTCCGCTTCTTTCCGTTCCGTCTGCAGACCGGAAAGCCGCTGCTGCCAGTGCCGCTCCCGTTCCTGCAGCTCGAGAGCAAACCGTCCCTCCTCTTCTTTGGCGCGTTCGAGCTCTGCCGCAAGCATCTTGCGCAAACGCTGCTCTTCTCCAAGCCGCGCGCTGTCCTCCCGCAGCCTGAACACATCTTCAGCCATATGCACCGCTGCGAGCACCGCAATCCTCGGCATATCGAGCCGCGGGTATCCTTTGGCAAGCTTATGCATATTGTCATCCACATGCGCAGCTACCTGCTTTATGTAGTCGGCGCTGGAATGTCCCATGAGCCGGTACTGATTTCCGTATATATCAACCGTCACCCTCAAGCGTTCAGCATCCTTCAAGGCGGTTTCCTCCCAAGTAAGTCGTTTCGCTTTCTTATGTTGTCGTCGCCCGCTGCTTCCGGACGAGTGGTAAGCCAATTTGTTGCAAGAGCCTTCCGCTTGCTTGCCCATACGTTTGCAAAGCCTTTACATGAAGCTTATTTCCCATCGTACGCAAAATCGTATGCGCTTCGCAACTTTTCCGGATTAAAATTCTCCAATCGTTGGATGCGGCCCCCGAATAACAGAACGTTTGACTTGCGTAAAAAGTTGATCATCATGAACGGATCATTGCGGACAAGCAGAAACGGCTAACGCCGTCTTATTGGGCGGCCATACGTTTCGCGGTGAAATCTAAGAAAGTATAAGCGTGAAACTTATCGTTTCTTGGATTTAAAAAAAAGAAACGCAAAAAAGCCGCATCGCAGTCCTTTCGAAACTAATTCGATGCGGCTTTTATCGTTTCCTGCCTATTTCCTCAATTCAGCGGCAAAAGATTGTTCCAGCTTCGTCACCGATTTGGCATGCAGCTCAGATGCCTCTTCGTCGGTCAGCGTACGCTCCGGATGCCGGTATACGAGCGACAGCGCGACGCTCTTTTTCCCTGCGCCGAGCCGCTCGCCGGTGTAAACGTCGAACACGTTCACCGACTCCAGCAGCTCGCCTGCAGCTTCGCGCACCGCCGCGCACAACGCGCCGGCTTCCACGCCGCTGTCCACCACGACCGCGATGTCGCGTTCAATCGCCGGATAGCGCGGAAGCGCTTTGTACTCGATGGAGAAGTCCGCTTCTTCATATACGGCATCCAGGTCGATCTCCAGCACAAAGGTGTCGTCCAGATCGTTATCCAGCTGAACCGAAGGATGAAGCTGGCCGACATATCCGATCGTTTCCAGGCCCAGCTGCGTCTGCAGCGCAACCGATGCGGTCCGTCCGGGATGGAACTGATCGGGCTGCGCCGCGGCATAGACGATTTTCCCGCTCAGCCCGAGCAGGTGGAACACCGATTCGAGCACCCCCTTGGCGGTGTAAAAATCAACCTTCTCGGCTTTGCGGTTCCACTGCGACGCCTCCCGGCTGCCCGTCAGCAGCGCGGCGAACCGGTGTTTTTCCCGCGGCAGCTGCGTCAGCACGTCCTCGTCGGTATGAAACACGCTGCCGATTTCAAATACCGACACGTCGGCCGTTTTGCGGTTCCGGTTGTAAGCCGCCGTCTCCAGCAGCTGCGGAATGAGGCTGCGGCGCAGCACGCTGCGCTCCTCGCTCATCGGCATCGACAGCCGCACCGGCTTCGCTCCGCCGCCCAAATCCGGGAACATTTCCGTACGCTGCGGGGAAGTGAACGAGTAGTTCACGACTTCGCTTAAGCCCGCGTCGGTCAGACGCTTGCGGAGCTCGCGGCGGATCGCCTGCGGCTTCGTCAGCGCCCCCGGCGTCGTGCTGCCTTCGATCGGCGTCGTCGGGATATTGTCGTAGCCGAACAGCCGCGCCACCTCTTCGATCAGATCGACATCGCGCGTAATATCGCCGCGGCGCGTCGGCACGGTAACGGCGAATTCGCCTTCCGGCGACAGCTCCGACTCAAAGCCGAGACGTCCGAAAATCGTCTGGATTTCCAGCTTGGACAGCTGCGTGCCCAGGTAGCGGTTCGTTTTGTCAATCGAAATCGAGATAACGGCCGGCTCTGCTTCCTGCACGACAACTTCGGCGATGCCCTCGGTTACGAGACCTTGCGCCAGCTTCGCAATCAGCGCGGCGGCGCGGTCGAGCGCGGCAATGACGCGGCCCGGGTCCACTTCCTTCTCGAAGCGGGCGCTCGATTCGGAGCGGAGCCCAAGCTGACGGCTCGTCTTGCGCACCGTACCGCCGTCGAACTTGGCCGATTCCAGCACGATGTTCGTCGTTTCCGCCGTCACTTCGGAATTGGCGCCGCCCATTACGCCGGCGAGCGCCACCGCTTTCTCGGCGTCGGCAATAACGAGCATGTGCGGCTCCAGCGTGCGCTGCTGGCCGTCCAGCGTTTCCAGCGTCTCGCCCGGCTTCGCCGTACGCACCGTAATGTGCCCGCCGGCGATTTTATCGCCGTCGAACGCGTGCAGCGGCTGCCCGTATTCCAGCATGACGTAGTTGGTCACGTCCACCACATTGTTAATCGGGCGGATTCCGGCCGCGATCAAACGGTTTTGCAGCCACAGCGGCGATGGAGCGATCGTCACGTTGCGGATGGAGCGGGCCGAATAATGAGAACAAAGCTCGCCGGCTTCCACCGTCACGCGGATATGATCCTCGGTCCGTTCGGCGGCGCGGAACACATCGTTTTGCGGAAGCTGCACCGGACGGCCCGTCAGCGCACCTACTTCGTAAGCAACTCCAAGCATGCTCAGGCAGTCGGAACGGTTCGGCGTCAAATCCAGCTCCAGCACGTAATCGTCAATGCCGAGCACATCGCCGATCGGCTGTCCGAGCTCCGTAGCCTCCGGCAGCACGAGAATGCCTTCCTGCTGCTCCTTCGGCAGCAGCTTGTCGTTGATGCCCAGCTCCTTCGCCGAGCAAATCATGCCCTGGGACTCCACGCCGCGCAGCTTCGCGCGCTTGATGGCAAGTCCTCCCGGCAGCTTCGCGCCCACTGTCGCCACAGGCACTTTTTGTCCCGCGTCCACGTTGCGCGCCCCGCACACGATTTGCAGCAGCTCGCCGCTGCCGACATCCACCTTGCAGACGTTCAGCTTGTCGGCGTCGGGATGCTTTTCCTTCGCGACGACGTATCCGACGACTACGCCGCTGACCCCTTTGTTGCGGGATTCGACGCCGTCGATTTCGATGCCGCCGGCGGTCATTTTTTCGGCCAGTTGCTCCGGTCCGATTCCTTCCAAGTCGATATATTCGCTAAGCCATTTATAGGAAACATTCATTTTCTCTCACGCAGCCTTTCCGTTACATTCTCGCGAACTGGCCGAGGAAGCGCAGATCGTTCGTATAAAAATGGCGGATGTCATCGATGCCGTACTTCAGCAGCGCGATCCGTTCGATACCCATCCCGAATGCGAAGCCGCTCACCTCGTCCGGATTGTAGCCTCCCGCTTCCAGCACCCGCGGATGAACCATGCCGCAGCCGAGAATTTCCAGCCAGCCGCTTCCTTTGCACATCCGGCAGCCGTGGCCGCCGCACTGCACGCACGTCACGTCCACTTCCGCGCTCGGTTCCGTGAACGGGAAGAAACTCGGACGCAGACGGATTTCCGTCTGCTTACCGAACATCAGCTGCACGAACTGCAGCAGCGTTCCTTTCAGGTCGCTCATCTGGATATTGGGGCCGACAACGAGCCCTTCCACCTGGTTGAACTGGAACGAATGCGTCGCGTCGTCGTCGTCGCGGCGGTATACTTTGCCGGGGCAGATGACTTTGAGCGGCGTTTTGCCGTTCATCGCGTGCATCGCGCGGACCTGCACCGGAGACGTATGCGTACGCATCAAAATTTCGTCCGTCACATAGAACGAATCCTGCATATCCCGCGCCGGATGGTTTTTCGGCAGATTGAGCGCTTCAAAGTTATAGAAGTCCGTTTCCACCTCGGGTCCTTCGGCAATCGTGTAGCCGAGGCCGACAAAAATATCTTCGATTTCCTGCGCCACTTTCGTCAGCGGGTGCAGCGCGCCCTGCGGCAGCGGCGTGCCCGGAAGCGTCACATCGAGCGTCTCCGCGCGCAGGCGCGCTTCGGTTTCCGCCTTCTGGAACGAAGTCTGCTTCTCTTCGATTACCGCTTCGATGGCGCCGCGCACCTCGTTGCCGACTTGGCCGATGATCGGGCGCTCTTCCGCGCTAAGCGAACCCATGCCGCGCAAAATTTCCGTGAGCGCGCCTTTTTTGCCCAAATATTTGACCCGCAAATCGTTCAGCTCCTGGGGACTGCTTACCCCCTGCAGCTCGCTGAGCGCTTCCGTTCTGAGCGCCTCCAACCGTTCTTTCATCGTTTATTCGCCTCCAATAAATACGTTGCTTCACAATACAAAAAGGCCCTTCCTCCCATAAGGGACGAAAGGACCGTGGTACCACCCTAATTCGGGCCACCGCTAATCTTGCTCGCGGCAAACCCCTTTGAACGGATAACGGACCGCAAAGCCGTGTCTTCCTACTGAACCGTTGCGGCTGCCTGTTACCGCGCCCGCTCCGCCGTTCAAAAGACCTGCTCCGGAGTGAAATTCGGCGCAGCTCTTCCCGCAAAGACGCTCGCAATCTATGGCGTCTTCTCCCTGTGCGTCAAGCAACGCTTACTTGTCTCCATCAAAGCATTCACTATACATATATCACCTATTATACTGTCAGTGCGGCAGCGATTGCAAGGGCAATTGACCTGCTCGAAGATCTGCAATTGATTGTATGATACTTTGCTTGAGATCTTCACTCGATCTGCTTGAGGGTTGCTCATGGATATGATTGAGTTTCTGCCCGATATTTGCCCGTAAGCCTCATGCGCCGCATTTCCGCTATTGCCGGCGGTGAACACCTCCCGCCTTATAGACGCTGCCGATAATCCGGAACGGAACATTGGCCGTCTTAACCGTTCCGTTCCGGTACAACACCTCGAACCGGAGCGTGTAAAGGCCTTTGTCCAGACCGTCTGTCAGCGAGCTCCAGCGGGAGTCGTACAGCCGGCCCGCATAATGATTGGCCTCGCCGGTGAACGCCAAAACGGCTTCCGTATCGAGCTGATCGCCCGAAAGTCCGGCGGCGCTCAGTTTAACGGTGACACGGCTTACCGGAGCGGCCGACGTATACCCATGGACGATCATCACTTCTCCGGCATAAAAATCTTTCGGATCGCCCGCTGTCTCATGTCCCGCCTGCTCATGAATTTTCAGCCACTCCGCCGTATGCTCGACGGACGCGCCCAGCGTCAGCGGCTGCACCTGAACCGCACGCTCCGCTTCGCTCTGAGCCTTGCCGTCCGATACGGTCAAACGAATTCTGTACGTGCCCTGAAGAGCCCGGGCGATAACCGGTGGTGTGTCATATACCGTCATCATACCCATTGGGTCGGTTACCGTCCATTGCCCGGTCACCAGATCTCCATCCGGGTCCGTCGATTGATCGATAAGCGTCAAGTCATCGCCTTCCCATACCGGCTTCGGACTCCAGTCAAACGCCGCGTTCGGTGGACGGTTCGTTTCGATATAGAAAAATTTCGGGCTGCTCCACCCGCTCCAATCATAACCGTCAAAGACCCGGATCTGCACATACATGTTCACATGCTCCGGCAAATCGACCGACGGCCGCATGCTCAGCGCATTGCCCGGTTTGATGTCCGTATCCAGAACAACCGTCCCTCCGTATTGGTAAATTTTCAGCTGGTAACGCGTCTGCGGATCGCCGTCGGCGTCGAAGTAGTTCCATTGAAACTGCGGCCTAATCTCCGTCAGCTTCGTCGGGTTATTTGCGTCGGCGCTGGCCGGAACGGTAACCTGCGTCCCCGGAACCTGATTGTATATGTTCACCTGGCGGCTGAATTGCGCCTCGGCGCCCGCCGAATCATGTACGATCTGACGGATGTTGAACGTGCCAAGGCTGCTGAACGTTTTCATCCAACTCGTCCGTGACGTGCTCGCGAACGACTCGGCCCCGTTTGTCGTTACGTTCCGGATAAAATATTGATGCGGCAAATTATCGCGGCCCCCATCTTCATTATCGCGGGCGGTCGAATCGATCGTAATCCCCAAGCCCCGAAACGTGTTCACAGAGCTCGTAGTAAAGCCCGGTACCGGCGGCGAGTTCGGCGTCGGAATCGTGGAAACATCGAGCGATTGCACCGCGTAAGTTGACCATGCTCCATATTCATCTTTGACAGCCATACCAATTTCATACATTCCTTTTTCCTGCGGTGTTACCAGCTTCTCGTATACCGTGTTGCCTGACGGAGTAATATAGTAGAATTTTTTTTCAAGCACGCCGCGTGTCGTCCGGTAATCGATCCCCGTATTTTCGGTCGAATAGCTGGTTGTACTTTCATACCGGTCCGGATCGAAACTGCTGTCGGTCCAAATCACTTTTCCGTCCCCTGCCGGCGTCACCGTAAACAGAGCAATCGGCCGGCGGTGCACCGTTACCCGTTTTGAGAATGCGTTGGAATATTTGCGGTATTCATTGAACGTATTGTCCGGATACAGGTAAGACGGATTGGGATCGTCCTTCGCCTGCAGCGTAACAACGTAGTCGCCTACCTTATCGAAAATCAGCTGCTCGGAATCAAACGTTATGCCGTTTAATCCGGACATCCCCTGATTGTTCAGGAACCGCGGCGTATGTTCCACGCTCCACTTGTACGATCCGGCTTTCGGATCGCCCTCGGGATCGAGAAACTGAATGTTGTTGTACGCAACCTCGGCTCGGGCCGTGCCTTCGTCCCAAATGGCGTAGCTGTCCGACCACTCAACCGTTCCTTGCTTAACGGGCTTGTACGTGAAAGCACTGAAGCGGACAAACGCCTTGTTGGAAAAATAACCGAAGCGTCCCTGACTGTAACTGCCATCGTTCGCGGTCAGAATCGGAATGTTATTAAGGAACACATCGATCTGACTGCCGGCCGCCTTCACTTTAACCGCATAGCTTGCATTGGATTGAAACGCATAGCTGCCGCTTTTCAGCACCGTTTTATTTCCATCCACGTACTTCACCAGATTAAAGCTGTGCCCGTCCGTCTCAACGGCGTACCGGTTGCTCGTATCCTGCATCCGGAAGGAAAAACCGTTCCATTCGTTGTCGTAGTCGATGTCCTCCATCCGGAAGCTGTATTTCATCTCCGCATCGGAAAGCGATACGTCCGAAAGGAACTGGCCGCTCGTGAACGATTGCCGGACCAGGGAAGAACCGTTTGGCGTGCCGACCGCGACATTCAGCAGCAAATTAGCATCGTCACTTGAACTTGAACCGCCGGTCAAATAAACATACACACCGTCTCCGTAATATTGCCCATATCGGACGTAGCACGCTTTTATCGTATTGCTGGTTGCCCCGTTTGGCCCATAAACCGCGATCCCGTCATTGCAGGGTGCCGTATTGCCGTAATTGCCGGGATAGCGCATATTGAACTCCGTCCGGCTGCCATCCACCGTCACACTGCCTTTTCCGGGAGAAAGAGAGCCGTTCCAGTTCGTATAATGGGAAGCAAAATCAAACATCCCCGTTCCCGATCCGCCGCGCGCATTATGATAAGCCTTAATGGTACCGTCCCACATATTAAGGGTATAAATGCTCGGGTAAGAAATAAATCCGTCGTACCCCATTTCATAGACCTGTACCGAAATTTCGCCAGCAAACGTATTGATTTCCAGCGGCGAAAAATTATCGTAACTGTAAATTCCGTTTAAGCCGGGCGCTCCCCCAGGGCTAACCGTTGTAAAATCATTCGGAGCCGTCAGATACCGTTTCCAAATCGGATTTAGGTTCGCGTCGTACTTGTTAATGCTGAGGTCCAAATATTGCGTGTTTTCGCCATTTCGAATGGTGAATCCTTCGTAGGTGTAAACATTCCCATACGGGTCGGTAAAGAGCGGTTTTGCCGCGGCATATGGCCGAGCACCGAAATCGGCTCTCGGTTGCGGCACCCTCCAATCGGCCAATTTTCGCAGCGATAAATCAGGCGACAGCTCGGCAAACTGGGCGTATACCTCCCCAGGCTTGGCATTCGATTTTACCGTCCTCAGCACGACGCTGCTCCCTTTTGCATAGACGATTTGCCAGTATTCATACCCGCTCGATACGGGGTCGGTACCCGAGAATCCAAGATCAAACGGTTTGGTCGTCTGATTGAGCAGTTGGCCTGAAAAAGCGTCATAGACGGCCAATCGGTAGCCGCTGCTGTTTAAACTGGACACATATAAATATTTTCCCGCGACTTCCCAGTTGTTGAAGTAGTTGTTTTTATTCTTCAAATTGATTCGGAACGCATACGGATCGCCGTTCCGGTACTTGTATTTCATCGTCCATCCGCCAGAGATTCCATCAAGCGGGGACAGTTTCTTTGGATCCAGCGCGTAAATGACCGTATCCTCATAAACCATACCTGTTGCCGCAGAATCGTCAAAGTACAGCAGCTTTTGATTGGAGCGCATTTTAAACTGGTCCGCATCATCCGTGTATACGTTATTACCATAAGCGAGCCGGTGACTGGAAGGGATAATTTTGACCGGATCGCCGTTATCGTTAATGATGTAATCATTCAGCTGCACGCTGCTTAAAGAACGCCACGGCGATAAATTGTTGGTACCGAAACCGTTCGGCTGCTGATAAGCAAAGTTCCAAGCCTTACCCCCGCCGAAAACAGGATAGTTATTCATATAGTTCGCCTGATTGCCGAAGTTCCGGGCATCGCCGCTCACCAGGCTGCCGCCTTCAATCCGCCACAGGTTGTTTTTGCTGAAAACCTGCTCGCTGCTGTTCGGCACGTAAAGCGGCCAGTTCAGCATCGTGTCCGGCCGGATCGTTGTGCTGGCTTCCAAATCCGGCTGCGGATTTTTCCCTTCGACTTCAAACGAAACTTCCGGCGCGTTGTTGACGATGTTGAACGTAAGCGTTGAATCCGCTTGATTCGCAGTATCGCCGGATTTACCGTAGTCTTCCGTCACTTTCACATAAAAGAGATACTTGCCCACCTTATTTGCTGAAAACGTCACACTCTTCAACGACCCTTTGATGTCCTGCCATGCATCATCGTAAAAGCCGTTGTTTGCCGCATCGTACTTGTATTTGTACTCCGCATTCACGATTGTATCGCCGTCCGGAGAGTACGATTGATTCAAAATGACGTTTGGTTCATTCCGGATACCGACGCTCGGAACATTCAGCTTCGCAAGCGGAGGCTGATCCGGCTTGACCACCAGATTGCAGCTGGCCGGGGAATCCGATTTACGTCCCTGGTTATCGTAAACGTCGAGGAAAATTTGGACCGTAAGGTCCTGATCGGTGTCGTTGGCGTAGGTCAGCTGCTTGTTTGTCCATTCATCCCGGCTGTGGTCAATCGTACGGCCGCTGACCGGACTGTAGCTGCCGCTGCTGTCAAACGCGCTGTCCGGTACGATATGATTGGCAATAACGCTTGCCGGGCATTTAATGACGGGAACCGGGCTTTTCGAGATGACGTTGATGTAGGTAACTGCTTGCGCCGTTGCTCCCCACTGGTCCCGGATTTGGCCGCTGATGTTATGAAAGCCTTTTTCCATCACGATGCCGTACATGCCCCAGCCGCTCTGCGGATATTTACCGGGAAGCGACTGCATCCACGGATCGCTTTTGTCGAATAAGAATCCGTCAAAACTCATCGTATCGCCATCCGGGTCAAACGGAGTCGGAACGGCCGGATCGTTAACGACGACAAGATCAAGCACTTCACCTTCGATAATCTGGTGAACCGGCTTCGTCGGCTCGCTTCGTTTCACGAATGCGATTTGAAATTGCGGCGGATGGTTATTTGAGGGTCCGTTTACCTCTAGCTGCTTTGGACCGATCCAGTCAGTTGTACCGCAGCTCGTAGCAATTTTCAAATACACGTTATGCGATCCGACGCCGACAACGGTCGGATAATCCGAGCGCGAAAAGCTCGTATCGCTGATGCTGCTATACGCTTGAGTCTGGTTTTCCACGCCGCCGCGCTCGAATTTGTAAATGTGGTACTGGTATGTACAGCCATTTAGGTTAAAGTCCTTGGGGTGGAGTGTAAAGCTCTGGCCGTATTCGATGGTGCTTGGGACGATGTCGAAATCTCCGGTGAAGTCGGAAGCCGCTGGCACTGCTCCGGGCGTGAACGTTCGTGTTACCTCGTTATTACCCTCGTTTTCTTCATTGATGGCTCCTGAACTGTCTACCGACAACTTAAATGTCTTGGCTGCCGCTGTCGTAAACGTGTAGCTGAAGGATAGGGAAGAGGAGGCGCCACTGGCTGCCGAAGGTATTGTATTAAGCTTAATCACTGTGCCCGTTTCATCCATAATCTTCACGTTAAACGGATTTCCGATATTTGTTCCGACATTACGATAAGTAGCCGTAAAGGTAGCTGCTTTTCCGACTTCGATCGAATCCGTTGAGGTAATGTCATCGGCAATAAGATCGGGTTTGGTTATTTCGCCGACACGCTCATAAGAAACTTCGACTTCATATTCTAGGATGTAAGTGGTTCCGGTCCAAACTGTGTTTGAATTCAGGAAGTAACTTCGACCTTGGACGTTTCCGCCGAGAGAATTATCGGCTTCATAATCAATGTTTTCAACATTGTACGAAGATGACAAGGGTTTGTGGACTTTGAGGTATCCGTAACCATCCTGACCTTTGCCTTTGTAATCAATGACCATCCCTGCATCAATTGGTGTTGCTTCTGTAATATTTATCGAATTTGGAGCAACTTTTGAACTCGATATCGTTTCTTTTGAAGGGGTTTGGAAAGCATCCGGTGGAGGAAGTCGATCCGACCAAGAAGCAGCACTTCCATCTGAAAAACGAAGTTGAGGAGGAATGACTTTACCGCTATCATCAGTAGCCGGAAACGACCCTGGATACTGGGAAACCCCTCCTGATAAAGTAGGAGGACTAGCCGTATATATAAAAGAACCGGTTTCGCTAGTACCTGACCTCCAAGTTTTACCGCTGGAATCACGCCATATGGCGTAATACATCGTTGATTTTCCTGAAGATGTTACTGTAACGGGATCACCATTAATTTGAGGGACTATAATTTGCTTGGAATTGTTATCATAACTGCCTAACTGGCCTTTAGTTGTCCCGTTTTTAATCAAGTTCCAAGATTTTACTTCATAATTTTGATATTGAGGGACATTAATTGTTAAATTATTTATGACCGAGTTTGGATAATATTTTTGGTACCCAGGATTATTGGACGATTTGATTGATTGTGTCATTGTGGAAGCTGCACCTTCAACCTTCTTCATTGATAAAACATTAAAGAAGGAAGTGAAAAATGAGAGAATCAATAAGCAGGAGACTATTTTTTTCATTTTTTATTTTCTCCAAAAATACGTCCATCTGGTGCAAACATAATATGATCCATTTGGCTGTTCCAATCAAGATACCAGAAACGATCATTATCTCTTTGATATATTTTCATGTCTTCTTTGCTAATCGTTGCGAGATACCAGGTTGTGACTTTGTTCATTTTATCCATTTGCAAAAAATTGATTTGGTTAATAGGTGACTTCAATTCGGCTGGATAAATAATCGCGTCCATGAGATATGGACTACCGACCATTGTTTTAAATGAGACCCTCGTTTTGGGTATGATTTTGGTATTTTCCATTACAACTTTAAAGGCAACCAAATAGTCTTCTTTCCAACTTTTTCTATCTACTTTTAACAAACCAGGAACCCAATCCCGGTACGGACTATTTGCATCACTTAAATCGATAATCAAAATTTGCTCAAACGTTCCTTTAACCGTATACGATAGGTTATGAGTAAGGGGGAGAGCATTCATCTTTCCTCCCCACATAGTTTCAATATTCGTTCCCCGGTAAGCGACTTCTGCATATGAAGCAGCTCGTTTATCCACGTTCAACTTACCGCCGTTCAATACAGTTAAGATCCGGTCCATAATGACCGTTGCTTGGGCTCGGGTGGATTTTTCTTTAAGGCCCAGCTCACCGCCGGCGAGACCAGAAATAATCCCGCGTTTCGTCGCTTCATACATGAGCTGCGTATCTGATGTCTTTGCTGAAGCAGCTCGTAAGGACTCGTCGACAGCCCGAACCGCAATACGCGCCATTTCTTGCCGAGTGATCGGCTGATCCCAGTTCCCGTTAAAGTCACTTATGCGATGAACACCGGCGTTAACAACAGCATTCAGATATGGGGTATACCACTTCTGACCCGGCTGCACTTCATCGATTGGGAGCTGAAGCAACGAACTGATAAGCTTTAAAAACTCAGCACGACTGATCTCCTTGCTAGGCTTAAAGGTTCCATCAGAAAATCCATTCACAAGTCCCATGCCCAGAAGTTTTTGTATGGAGGAATAATACCAGTCTGTGGCGTTTACATCTTTAAATCCTGCAGCAGATTCGGCTGAAACAGAGGAAAACTGTCCAAACAATAATGAAAAAAGGATTATTGTAAAAAATAAGCGTTTCATCATATTTATCACTCCTTGTTGGATGTGTTTTCTTTTCGATATTCCTAAACTATCGGCAAGCTTACGCCCGCTTTTTAGATGATCACTCTCCCACGAATTGCTCTTCAAAACCGCCCTATCGAACTCACACCTCCCTGCGCAGAAATTCCCCATCATTGTTCCATTTCACGAAAAAAACAAAAAACACCCCTCGCAATGAATCATTGCAAGCGGGTGCTTCCCGTTTGTTACTATTTAGTTCAACGTCCCGTTGCCGAGACGGCACTGATCATTTCCTGTACTATAGTTGCAAGTATAAAATAGAACCGAGCGGAGCGCAAGAAGATGTTAATTAACAATATGTTGAAAAAAAATGCATCCACGCTGCCCCGAGCCTACACCCGACTCCTCTTAAGCCCGAGCCTTCGCTTCAATAATGCTTTCGCTCAGGTTGCGCCGAGGGCTTGGTTTCTCGCGATCATGGAACCGTTCGTCCAGCGATTCCAGTCCTCCCCGGTAACCTAGCGCGACGACGGCGAGCAGTTCCAGTTCGTCGGGAACATCGAGCACCTCGCGCGCTTTTGCGCGGTCAAAGCCGCCGATCGCGCGCGTGGACAAACCGAGCAGATGCGCCTGCAGCGCGAGCGTGCCCCAGGCCGCTCCCGTGTCGAAGGCGTGCGCGCCGTTCGGCTCGCCTTTATCGTTCAGCTTGCTCGAAGCGAGCAGAATAAAGACGGGTGCTTTATCAGCCCATATCCGGTTGCCCGGCAAAATAAACGAGCGGAACAACTCAAGCTGCTCATCCGTTTTTGCCACGATAAATCGCCACGGCTGCAGGTTGCTCGACGACGGCGCCCAACGCGCCGCTTCCAAAACGGTGTGCAGCGTATCGTCGGAAACCGGCTGATCCGAATACGAACGGGCCGACCAGCGGCTAATAAACTGAGGCGATACCGGGTGATCG
The DNA here is from genome assembly GCF_000961095.1 of Paenibacillus beijingensis. Lineage (NCBI taxonomy): Bacteria > Bacillati > Bacillota > Bacilli > Caryophanales > Paenibacillaceae > Paenibacillus > Paenibacillus beijingensis. Next base: position 481,603 of record NZ_CP011058.1, read on the forward strand.
GCACTGCGGTGAGCTCGCACCTCTTCCGCCAACTCTAACGCTTTATTTTCCGCAACAGCATGTTTTTCACTCATTGACCACACACTCTCCTTTTTTCCTAAAAAAATGATTTAAACTTTTTCCCCTACCCGCGCATAACGGTTAGCCGGCACTTTCAAGCCGAGATTCCCGCGCAGCGTGTCGCTTCCATATTCGGTGCGAAACAGGCCGCGCTGCTGCAGGATCGGCACAACGTGGTCGACGAAATCCTCCAGTCCATTCGGTACCGCTGCCGAAAGCATGAAGCCGTCCGCGGCTCCCGCCTCGAACCATTGCTGAATTTTGTCCGCCACTTGCTCCGGAGTGCCGATAAAATTCCCGCGGGGCGTAACGGATCGAAGCGCCACCTGACGCAGCGTCAGATTTTGTTCCCTGGCGTCCTTTTTGATTTTATCGGTCGTGCTGCGGAAGCTGTTTTGGCCCAGGTCTCCGATGTCCGGGAACGGCTCATCAAGCGGATACTGCGAGAAGTCGTGATGCTCGAAAAACCGGCCGAGGTAATTCAGCGCCGTTTCAATGGTCACGAGACCCGCAACCTCCTCGTACTTACGCTCCGCCTCCTCCTGCGTCGAGCCAACGATCGGTCCGATCCCCGGAAAAATAAGCACCTCTTCCGCCGACCGGCCGAATCCCGCCGCCCTTTGTTTCACATCCCGGTAAAATTCAACCGCGTCCTCCAAACGATCATGTCCTGTAAAGACGGCGTCCGCTTCCTTCGATGCGTAATCCCGGCCGACATCCGACGAGCCTGCCTGAAAAATAACGGGATGCCCCTGTTTGGAACGGGCGATGTTGAGCGGACCTTTGACGGAGAAAAACTCGCCTTTATGATTGAGCGTATGCAGTTTATCCGGATCGAAAAATACGCCCGTTTCCTTGTTGCGGACGAACGCGTCGTCTTCCCAGGAATCCCAGAGCCCCCGCGTCACCTGCAAATATTCGGTCGCGATCCGGTAGCGCAGGTCGTGCTCCGGATGCTCTTTCCCGCCATAATTGAGCGCCGATCCTTCAAGCGGCGAAGTGACGATGTTCCATCCGGCGCGGCCTCCGCTGATTTTATCGAGCGAAGCGAACTGGCGGGCAACCGTAAACGGCTCGCTGTAGGAGGTGGACAACGTGCCGACAAGCCCGATGTGCGTGCTCGCGGCGGCAAGTGCGCTGAGAATCGTAACCGGCTCAAAACGGTTCAAAAAGTGGGGGATCGATTTTTCGTTAATGTACAGTCCGTCCGCAATGAAGATGAGGTCGAATTTGCCGGCTTCGGCTTTATGCACCCATTTCTTGTAAAGCTCGAAGTTTACGCTGGCATCCGGCTGCGTATCGGAGTGTCTCCACATCGCCGGATTTCCACCGACCCCATGCAGCAGAGCGCCCAATTTTAACTGTCTGCGCTTCGTCATCACATGTTCCCCCTCATTAGATTGGTATGGACGGTATCTAACGGCCTGGTGCTCAAAACATCCGGGCTGTATTCAAACCAGTTCATACGCCAGCTTGATCCGTCCGATCTGCTTCAGATGAACGTGCACATGCGCGATAAACCCGCGGACAGCGTCGGCCAGCGAAACGGTGTCCCCTTTGGCATTGACCGCCGTTTTGTGCCAATCTTCCGCGCGCAGGCGCCGGAACAGCAGCTCGTTATAGGCGAGCAGCGCTTCGTACAGATCGAGAATATCGTTCGCATCGCTTTCGTTTGCGCGGGTGCTGCGGACCCAATCGTCCTGGCTGAACGCCGGCAGGCGGCTGGTTGTGCCCGAGAGGATTTCGCGAATACGGAACGTCACGACAAAGTTATGATCCGCCAGATGCGACAGCACCTCCGTCACGCTCCACACTTCAGGAGACGCCTTCCATTTGAGCTGATCCTCATTCAGCCCCTCGATGGCCCGCTTCAGTTCGCCATGTGTTGCCAGATAGCTCTGCAAATCGATAATGACGTTTTCACTCATCCTTTTTCCTCCATTCTCAAAATGATCGTTCGTTCACGCGCAAGCCAGCGCTGCCCGATCTGCAGCTAAAGCCTATCGGACAAGCGTTTCTCCCTATGCAACCGTTTCTTTGTCAAAGCGGGCAAGGGCAAAAAGGGAAATATCGTGCCCGGTCTTCCCTTTCTCGGCCAGATCGGCCAATATTTCGCCGACCGCGCTTGCAAATTTGAAACCGTGTCCCGAAAAACCTCCCGCCAGCAGCACCCCTGGATGCTCCGGATGCCGGTCGATAATGAAACTCTCGTCCGGCGTCAATTCATACTTGCATACCGCTCCGCGCAGCAGTTTGCCTGCCGCCTGCGGCATATACGCTTCCAGCGTACTGCGCAAATCGCCTTCGTCGGACGAATAGCTGCCGAACGGCTCCAGCGGCTCGCCCGGCCGCCATTCGTTGCCGCCGTCGTGGCGGCCGATTTTGACGCCGGCGCCGCCGATGCTCGGAAACCCGTAATAGCCGCCTCCAGGACCGCCGAACGTAAAACCGGGGAACCGCTGCTCAGCGAACAGCTCCTCCTTCGCTTCAAACCAGCCGACCGCCTTGCGCACCGCGCGGATCGGCAGCTTCACAAACGGCTCCAGCGCCCAGAACCAGGCTCCGGCGCTTACGATAACCCGATCCGCATGAAATACTCCGCTTCGGGTATGAACGCTTGCGCTGCCGCCAGCCTCAACAGCAATCCGCTCCACGGGCGTGTACGGCAGCAGCTCCGCGCCCGCCGCCAATGCGAGCCGCCGGTAAGCGGCGACGCATTTCTCGCTGTATAAATAGCCGGCTGTCGGTTCGTACATCGCTTCATAATGATCCGGAAGATTAATGCCTGGCCAGCGTTTACGGACTTCGACAGCATCCAGCATTTCAACCGGTATTCCGAAACCAGCGGCTTCCTTTGCCCGAGTCCGGTACGAATATTGCTCCGGGTCGGCCATATTAAGAACTCCCCGCGCCTCGAGCAGTTGCTCACCGGACTCCCCCTCCAGCTCATCCCACAGCCGGTGCGCACGGAGCGCCAGCGAAATGTAAGCCGGGCCTCCGGAATAAGCGTGCCGGATCAGGCGGGGCTCCCCGTGGTGGCTGCCTTCGGTATGCGGTGGATCGAACGCGTCGAGCAACAGCGTCTTTAAGCCGCGCTTCGCCAAATAATATCCCGCGCTCATGCCCATCGATCCCGCTCCGACGATAATGACATCGTAGGTACGAATAAGATCACCTCCAGTTTTTGCGAAGCAAAAACACTTCGTAAGCTTCTACTCCAGTTTTTGCGAAGCAAAAACGCTTCGTAAGCTTCTACTCCAGTTTTTGCGAAGCAAAAACGCTTCGTAAGCGGATGCTCCTGTTTTGCCAAGACGAGACCGCTGTCGCTGCTTTAATCAGCGATCTTGCTTTCATATATTTGAAGCACAAACGCTTCGCATCCCTTGTCTCCCTTTCCTTACTCGCCACGCTCGCGCGAAAGCTTTGCAAGCACTTGCTCGGCGAGAGCGGCAAAGAAATTCGCCGCTACCGGCAGCGCGCGTTCATCGACGTCAAACGCCGCATGGTGCCACTCGCGGCTGCTTTCCGTGCCGACAAAAACGAACAATCCCGGAACTTCCCGCTGGTAAAAGGCGAAGTCCTCACCGGCAGGCGACGGCACCGGCACGACGGCCTCGTAACCCAGGCTGCGCGCCGTCTCCGCCCCCACCTCCGCCAAACCGGCGTCGTTGATGACCGGCGGGGGGCCTTGAATCCAGCGGAGCGAAGCGGTTGTGCCGTAAGCGGCCGCAACGCCGTCGACGACCTGCTTGAACCGCTCCAGCACCGTTGTCCGGACGGATTCATCAAAGGTGCGCACCGTCCCTTCCAGGATCGCCTTGTCGGGAATGACGTTCCAGGCTGTGCCGCTGTGCAGCTTCGTCACGCTGATCACCGCGCTTTGCAGCGGACCGACGCTGCGGCTGACAACAGCCTGCAGCGCCGTCACGATATGCGCCGCCGTCACAATCGGATCCAGGCCCGCCTCCGGCACCGCCGCATGCGAACCGATGCCGTCAACCTCCACGACAAATCCGTCCGCGGCCGCCATCAGCGGCCCTTCCTTGATGCCGATCGTTCCGACCGGAAGCTCTGGCTTGTTGTGCATCCCAAGCACGGCGCTAACCCCGTCGAGCGCACCGATGCGGATCAGCTCCTGCGCGCCTTTCGCTTTCTCCTCGGCCGGCTGAAACAGAAGCCGGACGGTTCCGTTCCATTCCGCCTGCCGCCGCTTGAGCAGATACGCCGCTCCGATAATGGCTGCGGTATGAAAATCATGCCCGCATGCGTGCATATTTCCGGGAACTTTGGAAGCGAACGGAAGCCCCGTCTCTTCTTCGACCGGCAGCGCATCAATGTCCGCCCTCAGGGCGACGACGGGCCCTTCGCCGGCGCCGCGTATTTCCGCGATCAGCCCGGTGCGCAGCGGATAATCCAATATCCGGATATCCGCTTCCTCCAGCCATGTCCGGATCGAGGCGGTCGTCTTGATTTCCTCGTTGGACAGCTCCGGATATTGATGCAGATGACGGCGGATGGCAACAAGCTTTTGCTCCAACAAGCTTCCTTCGGTCTCGTTAATTTCAGTGTAATGCGCCATGCATCGTTTCCTCCTTGTTCCGCTATCATGCTGCCCGGCATTGCAGCAGCCTTCTCGGCGGGAACCGTTTTTCCTCATTTTGCCCGTTGCAGGCTCAATCGGCAAGCGTCGATTGCGCATTGCCCCTCTTTTTCACCCGCTCCTAGACGTCCGCCGGCACGCCCGCAAAAGCCTCCTTCAGCAGCTCGAACGACCGAATCCGCTTTTCAAACGATTTGACCGACGTCGTAACGATAAATTCCGACACGCCGAATTTGGCCTGCAGCTGCAGCAGCTTCTTCCTTACCGTTTCTTTGGAGCCTTTCGTAATTTCCGGCTCCTTTACCTCGAGCGTGTATGCTTCGCTCGACTGCCGGCCGAATTCCTCGGCATGCTCCAGCGAGCCGACGGTGAGCGTTTTTCCGCTCGCCAGATGGATTTTAACCAGCTTATGGTCGCCGGCCAGCTGGGCCGCTTCCTCATCGGTGTCCGCCACGATGACGGACAGTGCCAGGATCGGGCGCGGAACGGCGCCATTTGCGCCGTTGAATTTGCTGCGGTACACGTCGAACGCCTGCAAAGCGGCGGTTTCATCGCTGTTAATGAATTGCGAGAATACATAAGGAAGTCCCTGCCCGGCGGCGATTTCGGCGCTGCCTGAGCTTGTTCCGAGCACGTAAATATCGGCGGGACGCAGCGGATTCGGATTTGCCTTCAAGCCCGCAAGCGGATGGTCGTCCGCGAGATTGTTCGTAATGAACTGCCTCAGCTCCGCGATTTTGTCGGACAGCGATGCCGGATCGCCAACGCCCCGCTGCAGCGCCTGTGTGGAACCCGGCAGCCCGCCCGGCGCGCGTCCGATGCCCAGTTCGACTCTGCCCGGTGCGAGCGAGGCGAGCACATTGAAATTTTCCGCCACTTTATAAGGGCTGTAATGCTGCAGCATGACGCCTCCGGAGCCGATCCGGATCCGGCTTGTTTTGGCAAGCAAATAAGAGATGAGCACTTCCGGCGAAGACCCGGCCACCTGCTGCGAATCGTGGTGCTCCGACACCCAGAAGCGGTGATACCCTAGCTGCTCCGCCTTTTGAACAAGCGCGACCGTATGGCTGAACGCTTCCTCGGCCGTTTCGCCATCGTAAACCGGCGTTTGATCCAAAATACTGAATTGAATCCCCATCCTCATACCCTCCCTGCGTTTAAACTAAAGTAAAATTTATAATTCATATATGTTTTATCGGAATTAGATGACAACAATTTACCATTGCCTTTCACGTTCGTCAACGGTTCCGTTTATAGACATTTTCTATTGATGAATATAAAAATCCGATCGTTTCGAAAAGGAGCCGCCAAGCACTGGGGGGAGGCCGTTAATTAGCAAGCGTTTTGCCGATTTTGAGCAAGGAATCGATAAACAGCGGATTTTCGCCCTGCATCGCGATCAGGTTGGTTTGCAGGCTGACGCCCGATACTTCGGAGATCTCGATCGGATGCAGCCGCCCTTCCCGGACTTCATGCCGAACGACCAGCTCCGGCAAAAAACAGATGCCCGCCCGCCGCAGCACAAGCTTCTTGGCCGTCTCGGAGTTGTCGACCTGATACTGGATGTCGGGCGGATGGTCGAGATTTTCGAAGGCGCGGTGAACCCGCATCCAGTCCAATGAACCGCATTCGAAAAATACCAGCGGCTGGCGAGACACCTCCTCGATCGTCACGTCTTCACTATCATTGAACGGATGGTCTTCGTAAACATAAAGCCGGATCGGGTCTTCATAAAATTTATACGATTGAATCGTCGGATGGACGACTTTGCGCACGAAGCCGATATCGATTTCGCTGTTGTGGAGCTTTTCCACCAGGCAGTCGGTCGTACCGGTAATGAGCTTGATATTGATTTGCGGGTATTCCCGCCTGAACGCCGGCAAAATTTCGGGAATGAGATAGTTGGATACCGATACCGTCGCTCCAATCCGGAGCTCGTGCGGTACGCTGGTCCGGTTCTGAATATGCAGCTTGCCTTTCTGGAACGTATGCATGATCTGCTGTGCATAGGGGAGAAACTGCTTCCCTTTTTCGGTTAAATGGATCTGCTTTCCGAGTCTGTCGAACAGCCTGCAGTCCAGTTCGCGCTCCAAAGTCTGAATGCGAGCCGTAACGGAAGGCTGAGACAAAAACAGTATTTCCGCAGCCTTGTTAAAGCTTCCGTAATGGTTGACATAAACAAAAGCTTCGATATTTTCGATGTTCACCCGGCTGCCCTCCTATAAATTTAATTATTCCTATACACAAACTATGTATTTAAGTAGTTGTATTTTATTCCAGCCTCTTTAATGGTGTCAACCAGCCTGACTGATGTTAAGCCTTTTGACCCCTGAAACTTTCTATCGGCCGATAGATAAAATGTATATCCTATTTGTTTACTTGTAGTTTAAAATAGACTATGATCAAATGCAGGAACGATTTGGAAAGGTGTGAGTTCGATGGGAATGGATGCGGGTCTGGTCGTTCGGGATGCACTGCCCCAGGAAGGCGAAACGGTTGCCGCCATTTTGCTGGAGGCCTACGGGCAATATGAATCGGAGCTGCCTGCCGACAGATGGATGCTCTATCAGGAAGCAATCCGGGCATCTGTACATAGCGAAGCGCCTCTTGCCAAAATCGTCGCCGTGCTGGATGGCGAAATTGCGGGCAGCGTCCAGCTTTTCCGAACCTCCCACGAGGCATACGGGCTGGATGAGCTGGACATTCAGGCTCCGTTCATCCGCTACCTGGCCGTACCGCCCCGCTTCCGGGGACACGGAATCGCGACGGCGCTAATCGCCGACGCAGCCCGGCGAACCGCCGGCCAAGGCGCCACCTGGCTGCATCTGCATACGTCGGATATGATGCGGTCTGCCGTCACGCTGTATGAGCGGCTCGGCTTCGAACGCGCAACCAATACCGATTTTCATAGCGGAGAGACGCTCGTGAAGGGGTATAAGCTGGACTTGAGCAAAAGCGGCATTTTTGTTCGCTAAGACCGCGTACAAAACTCGATGTTTGCCGACTCTTCGGTCTTCGCAAACGTACCAAACAGGTCGTTGTATTGGTTAATGATTTCCACTGCGCTAAGATTTCCTTGGCTCCACGTACTGTGTGCGTCTTTTGCAACAATAACTTCGTACCCTAAAGTACATGCACGACGGCAAGTTGCGTTTACACATAAATCAGTCTGGATGCCCGTCAGAACAAGTTTTTTTATCCCTTTGCCGGCCAATTCGTGTTGAAGATTCGTTTCATGGAACGAGTCCGGGGTGTACTTTTGAATGATGGTATCCTCGACATGAGGCGCGATCATAGGGTGGATATTCCATGCAGGGCTGTTTGATTCGAGAGGTTCTCCCACGTCTTCATTGTGTTGAACATAAATGATCGGAACCGCACAGGCTCGCGCCTTCGCGATGAGACCTCTAATCCGCTCCAGGAGTACCTCACCTGCATATACCGGGTCCGTTTCCGGGAACATGCCTACCTGAACATCAATAACCAGCAAAGCCGTATCAGCGTTCATTTTCGATCCCTCATCCCGTGATCAATAATTTGCACAACGATCAAGACTTTTCGTAGTTTGTTCTTATACTATACATCGAACATTTGTTCTTTTTCAAGACCATATTGTGTAATCATTTTTCACCTCAATCTGGATGTAGTGGAGATAATTCCATATCCATTTTATCCGCAATTAGAGTGTAAAACTCTGGAAACCTAGGATCTGTGGTGCTTGGTATTTCTTCAAATGTCCTAACACATAACCCCACTGTCCCAACTGCAGTTATAATCTCACCGACTGTCCAACTTCGCACTAAAACCTTCCCCAATTCAGAGCGCTCTTCCTCGGGAAGTTTAAACATTCCGTTTGTTTTCCTTCACTCCATTGATAAAACTTCTTAGGTCTTTTCCAGCTGTTAAAGGCTCATCCTCAAAATGTGGTATAACATGCAGGTGAGAATGGAATAAATGTTGTCCAGCCGCCTTATTCGTATTCCAAACCAGATTGTATCCTTGAAGTTGATGTAACTCGTCAAGAGGCATTTGGAAGAAGATACAATGTTCATTATTTATATTTGCTTTTGTTGTTTCTCTATGTCTTGATTACAAAATACACAGTTTTCATTATAAGACAAGTGAATCCCCTTAGTGGTGAGATAATTATATTGCCCCTCGAATAATTCCTAAATAATAGAACCCGTATCCGTTTATAACGTATCACTAATGAGAATGCAACCATTTCAATGTGAGGTGTCGTGAATTGGCAATAGAGATATCTAAATTGAATACATCAAAAGGGAAGTTGCAATATAATATTAGCGGGAACGGTAAACCGAATATCATATTCATTAACGGAGGTTCTGGACCTATTGAAGGTTGGATGAATATACTGCCCGAAATTTCGGAATCATCATCCGTATTTTCCTATAATCGTTTTGGTGTTTCGGGTAGTGATAAGCCGCAAGAACCCAAAGATGGACTAACGATTGTCGAAACGTTACGGGAGGCATTAAAAATCGTAGGATTTGAACCTCCATTCTTGCTGGTTGGACATTCATTAGGAGGATTATATGCAAATTTATATGCCCGGCGTTACCCAAACGAAGTGGCTGGCATTGTCTTTTTAGAATCCAGCCATCCGAAAGATATTCGCCTTGATCAATATCAAGGTAAAGTAGTAAAAACAATTAACAAGTTGTTCTCGATCTTTGATTTCTTGTCTCCCCATAAAAAATTCAATGAAGTTCATTTTGTTGAAAAAACGGTGGAACAAATCCATGCAATCGATCGTTTTCCCGACATACCTATATATGTAATTACTGGTGGGAAAAAAAATCGTATGATGCCGGAGGAAGTTCGTAAAAAACGACTAGAGCATCAGTTGGAACTACTATCATTGTCCAGACAAAGCAAACATATTCCTGCTGAAAAAAGTGGACATTTTCCTCAATTTTCTGAGCCAAGGGTCGTCATTGATGCGATCAAAGATTGTGTCGAACAAATCAAACAAACCACATAATAGCAAATTTCTCCCGCCACGCTATTCTCACAGTTAGGTAAAGGCTGCCGCTCGATCAATCCAGCGGCAGCCTGGTGCTGTAGTCTATTCAGCGAACAAACCCCTGCGAATCAAGTTAGCCGTAATCGGCTGCTTTCCAATTTCTCGCGACCATATAGACAATTGGCCGACGTGGTGGATCTCTTGGGCGAGAATATGTCGCATAAGGCGCTCATGTTCCGGAGCCGGAGGCTATTCGTTCATTCAATGGCCAGCAGCTCGCGGATATCCTGCTCGGTGAGGGCAGACAGTGCCTCCTCGCCGGGCTGGATCACTTCCGCAATCAAGGACTTTTTCTTCTGCTGCAGCTCGTACATCTTCTCCTCTACGGTGCCTTGGGCGATAAGGCGGATTACCTGCACGACCTTCTTCTGTCCGATGCGATGTGCTCGGTCTTCGGCCTGCTGCTCCACAGCGGGATTCCACCAGAGGTCATACAGCACAACGGTGTCCGCGCCCGTCAAGTTCAACCCGGTACCGCCGGCCTTCAACGAGATTAGGAACAGATCATGCTCTCCCTCGTTGAAACGAGCGCAAAGCTCGACCCGCTCGGAAGCTGGCGTGCCACCGTCCAGGTAAAAGAACGGCATGCCCCGATATCCAAGTTCCCGACCGATTAGTCCAAGCATCTCCTTAAACTGCGAGAATATGAGCAATCGCCTGCCAGCTCTGCGGCAATCTTCTATTGTCTCCAGCAGCTGTTCGAGTTTGGCCGAGCTGCCCGCATAGTCTTCGATGAACAAGGCGGGGTGACAACAAAGCTGGCGCAGCCGCGTCAGTCCGGCCAGTATCCGAATCCGGTTCTTTTGGAAGTCTTTCTCGTCCAGATGCTTTAACGTTTCCTGCCGAAGCTTGGCGAGATAAGCCGCATACAGCTTCTTCTGCTCCGGCAGCAGCTCGGACGCCTGAAGTGACTCAATCTTCTCCGGAAGCTCCTGCAGTACGTCGCTCTTCAGCCTTCGCAGCAGAAACGGGCGGGCTCGCCTCGCGATCGTCTCTCGTGACAGCTCCCCGAACGCCTTCCGGTTCGGATATAATCCGGGAAATACCGCATCGAAGATTGACCATAACTCCTCCAGTGAATTCTCAATCGGCGTTCCGGTAAGAGCGAACCGGAACTCGGCACGAAGCGCCTTCACCGCCTGTGCGGTCTGGGTGGCATCGTTTTTGAACGCCTGCGCCTCGTCCAAAATCAGCGTATGAAACGAAAACTCGGCGTAACGCACGATATCCCGGCGCAGCAACGGGTAGGAGACGATCACGGCGTCGGCGTTCTCCGCTTCCTTCAGAATCGCGTTCCGCTCGGATTTGACGCCGTCGGCGATGACCGCCCGGATGTCCGGCGCGAATTTGCGCAGCTCGTTGCGCCAATTGTACATGAGCGAGGCGGGCGAAACGATCAGGGCCGGCTGTTTGCGGGCTCTGATCTCCGGCAGCACGGAGACGAGGAAGGCGATGCTCTGCACCGTCTTACCTAGCCCCATATCGTCGGCCAGAATGCCGCCGAACCGGTAATGGGCCAGCGTCTTCAGCCACTGGTAGCCAAATTGCTGGTAATCTCGCAGCACGGGCGTGAGCGTCTTCGGTACGGGAAAATCGAGATGATCCGGGTTGCGCAGATTTTCCAGCAGACGCCGGACCATCTTGCCCAGCCGGACGACGCCCCCTCTGTCGCGATCGCGGGCATCCAGCAGATGCAGCCCGCGCGCGACAGGAAGACGGAATTGCGAACCAACTTCGCCCTTGGGCAGGCCGACCTCGTTCAGGAAGCGGATCATTTCCTGGAATTCCGCCGTTTCCAGCGGAAGCAGCGCACCGTCCTGCAGCCGGTGATATTTTCGTTTCTCGGCCAGCGACTTTATGACGTCGCGAATTTCCGATTCGGGAATGCCGTCCATCTGGAAACGAAATTCCAGCCAATTGGTGCGCTCATCGAGGTCTACCGAGATGTTCGGCGGAGGATTGCCGGTGTACAGCCTCTCTTTGACGGCGGACGTGGCATAGATCTTGGCCATCTTCTCCAGCTGCGGCACGATATGATGCAGAAATTCGTACTCGCTTTCCTCGTCCTGCATAAAGTAGCCGCTCTCAGTTCTGGCGAAGGCGACCGCCTCCATCAGCTCCAGAATGCGCGATTCCTTTTCCCCTTCGCGGATGAGAATGCGGCTTTCCCCTCGTCGCGAGCCTTCGTCCTCAAGCGGATTGATGACGATATCGCCGTACTGGAACTCCAATCCGACCAAAAGCCGTTCGCGGACGCGGTCCAGATAGATGCGGGCCATCAGCGGAGACTGCACGATCCGGTCCGAGACGGGCCGCGTGATACGAACGTCGCCCAGCTTCATCAGGCCGGGGACGACCCGTTCCATGAAAGGCTCCATCTGTCGCGCCGGAATCCGGATCCGTTCGGCCTCGTTACTTTTCATAATCTTCTGCAGTTCTGCAAGCCGTTTGCATTCAACCGGTTTCAGCTTGACGAGGCGGCCTTCCGACAGCGCCATTCCGTACGCTTCCAGAATGAGGATGTCCTTCAGACCGCGGACGGCGAGCTGGAAGCCTTCGTCCTCAGACTGATCGAATTCAAACTGCAGCGGAAGCGGTTCGTCCGTAAAACGAACTCCTTCATGGATCCGCTCGCCGAACTGCAGCTTGACGAGCGGTGCCTCGACAAGCTTGGGAGCGATCGCTTCCCAGGCATAAGGAGGAATCGGCAGCGTCCGTGTATCGCCGATTTCTCCCGTATATAGAGCGCCCGCTGCTTCGCGCTGCAGCTTCTCGTTGCGGCGAACCTCGATGAGCCGAGCGAGAATCGCATCGGCGGCGCCGGCAAAGCAATGCCGAGCCGGATCGTACGTAAAATGCCGGGAGAAGGCATGCTCTTCCCCGCGTTCGAACCGGCTGAGAAACTCCCGGATGTCTGGCACGACATACCGCCTGCCGGGTCCTACCTTAAGTTCGATCCCGAGCAAATTCCTGCGGGGGCCGAGCAAGTATGGCATAACAAGGAATTCCGCCTCCAGCTGCATTCGGGATTCAAACAGGGCTCGAGTGCCGCTGAAGGGACGCGGTTGGTACCTGAACAAGTTCAGCACACGGCCCGCCAGCCGCATTTCTTCCGTATTTACGGAAGCGTTGCCGTTCGGCGCTTTCAATGCCAATAGTTCGTCAGGCGTCTCCTCGAATCGTTGCACGACCATAATCTGCTGCAGCGCGGCGGCGACGTGCTTGCAATATTTATCGAACGAGAAGTGGACGGAACATGCGCATTCCGCCGCGATATTCCCGTCCGGACGAATCTCGACCGTGACCCGGTAGCTGCCGTTGTCCTTCACGGCCGCTTCGTAAACCGACCGCTCGGCTCCTGTCTCGCCAAGTGTTAACGCTACTTTACCGGCACGACGATATGCCTCGCCCTTCCGATAGGAGCTCTGGCCGCATAACGATTGAATGATACGTTCGGTAATTTGAAAGCTCATGGCTCGTTCTTCAATACACTCCCTCTATTACAAAATGAGTCATTTGAATCTCCTCTCACCATGACTTGGCATTAACTTGGAAAATAACCCTATATCGATCATATAGAATATACGTTCGCTTGTAAAGACGATGTGTTGAACCCAAAAAATGCAGCCGCCGCAGAGGAAACTCTGCAGCAACTGCATACTTTGTTGAGCAATCCTCTTTTTACATTGCTCTTTACGGACTAAGACTGACGCTCCGCTATTGGATAACGTTCACCGGTTTATTTTCCAAATACCCCGCGATATTTTGAATCGCGATATTCAGTAATCTTGCCCGCGCTTCTTTGGTTGCCCAAGCGATATGAGGCGTAATGATACAATTGCTCGCGGTCAATAAAGGGTTATCCGATTGTGGAGGCTCCGTTGAGAGCACATCGACACCCGCTCCGGCAATATGGCCGTTATTTAAGGCGTCTGCAAGGTCCTGCTCGACGACAAGACCGCCTCTGGCGGTATTGATCAGGAAAGCGGAACGTTTCATCCGCTCCAAGTTACCGCTGTTTATGAGCCCTTGCGTTTCCGCGGTCTGCGGGCAGTGCAAGCTGATTGCATCGCTTTGCTCAAACAGTTCAGACATACCGGTCAATTTGATATACTCATACCCGGGCGAAACTTTGTTCGACCTTGTGGCGGCTATAACGTTCATCCCGAATGCTCTCGCGATCGCGGCAACCTGTTTGCCGGTTTGACCGAACCCGATGATCCCCAGCGTCTTTCCTTGCAATTCAATTAGCGGAGACTTCGTATAACAGAAATCAATGCACTGCGTCCATTCCCCTTGTCTTACTGAATCGCTGTGAAGCTGAACTTGATTGCAGAGCTCAAGCAGCAAAGCGAATACCAACTGCGCCACCGACCCGGTTGAGTATCCAGGCACATTGGTTACGGTAATGCCCAATTCTTTGGCCGCCTTGAAATCCACAATGTTATAGCCGGTAGCCAGAACGCCAATATATTTCAGCGCTGGAAGCTTGGACAACGTTTTCGCCGTCAATGGGGTTTTGTTCGTAAGCACGATTTGCGCTTCTTGAGCGCGCTCTATGATCTGTTCTTCACGAGTACGGTCAAAGATGCTCACTTTGCCAAGCGTTTCAAGGTCTTTCCAGCTTAAATCTCCGGGATTCAATGTAAATCCGTCAAGCACAACAATGTTCATTGATCCTCATCCTTTTTTGAATTCAAAATGTCATCAAGCATTAGCGCCACGATTTTGGCAGCCTTGAACAGATCGATCAATTAGAAATAAACGGATATTTGCGGATGAACCGAGAATCTGCAATTTGTTTTACAATAAATGCCGAAATATCGGCGCTCCGCATCTTCATCCCCGGCATATCCAGCTCGTTCACTTTTACTTCGTTTATTGCCGGTCCTTCGATCACGAAAGGGAGTCTTAACAACGTCCAATCGACATGGCTATTCTGAAGTATGTTTAGCTCTTTGCGTTTGTCTTCCATCATAGCCGGATAGAGCAGACGAAAGATTGCAGCTCCGATCCGGTTTCCGGTCGATTTGCGGTCTCCGGGTGCGTTCAGCGAAGCTCCTGTAATTCCAATATACCGCCGAATTCCTGCCTCTTTCATTAACGATATGATGAGCCGAGTCAGCTCGCTGTAAATCGGAAATTTTTCTCTGTTAGGTTGGCCGAAGGCATTAATGACCACATCGCAATCCTGAAGTGCTGCGGAAACAGCCTTCGAATCTTGAGCATCTCCTTTTACAACCTCCAATCGTTCATCTGATATCGTTACACGATCCGGATTCCGGGCGAGCATGCGAACAGAGTATCCTTCTGCCAACGCTTGCTTTACGATATAGCGCCCTACCTTGCCAGTTCCTCCAATGATGGCAATTTTATTTCTACCATTCTCCATTGATTTCGCCCCACAAATCTAAACATACTGGAATTCTCTTTATTTTATCGCTTTATCTGAACATATGAATTACTTTATCATAAATTACTGTTTTCCACTATTCTCCATAGTGAGTATCACCCGGATGTTAATCGGGCTAATGTTCTTGTTATCCGTCCGCAAAGCAGCAGCAAGGGCCGCAGCTGACGCATCATCGATAAGCGCAGCTGCGGCCCTTGCGGGGTTGCCGAATATGAAAAAATTAAAGCCTGCTACCGTTTGCGCCGGCCGGAAATTGCCGTAATGAGAGCCGCAGCACCGAGGATAAGCGCAGCGATGGACAGATAGAGCGGCACTTTGCTCCCCGAAGCTTCGCCAGCGCCGGCAGCAGCAGAGCCGGATTCTGCAGCCGCATTCCCGCCTGCTGCAGCTGTTCCGGTCTGCGCGCTTTCATCCGCAGCCGCGGTTCCGGACTGCGCGCCGCTACCGGCTGTGCCGCCGTGTCCGTCTCCCGCTCCCGTTCCTGCCGTCACGGCCGTTACCGATGCCGGGTAATCGGAATCCTTCGCTCCGACCCAATCTACAGTACTATTGTCGCTGTATGTCTGGTAAGCTTTCCAGCCAAGCTCGGTCACATTGTCCGCTACTTTGCCCGTCAGCCTGAATTCGGTAAACTCCGTACTCGCCAGTCCTTTGCCTGCGGCAACCGTCCACGTGACCGACACGATTTTGCCGTCCGCTCCTTTTTCGAGCTCGGCCGTCCACTCCGGTTTCGGCTCTGTCCGCGATACGTTCACGCCATCAGGCACCCTTACTTTCACTTTCGTTGTCTGTACCCCGTCCTTCTCGCTCGGCACACGAACCGAGAATACTTCATATGCGCCCTGCGTCGTTTGTTTCGGCTGCACCGTCACATGCGCGCTGGCAATGCCCGCAAAGCAAACGAGCGAAAGCGCCAGCAGCAGCGCGACAATCGAATTTTTTTTGGAAAGCGTCATTTAAGTTGACCGTCCCTTTCATGATGGATTCTTTTTTATCAAGTATAGAGCTTGATTTTGAAATCCGGTATGACTCGAAAGGGCTACGGCCTCATGACAAGTTTGTGACGAGGCTATAGCCCCATATATCCCTGCTCATACGCGTAACGGGTCAGCTGGACACGGTTGTCGAGATGAAGCTTTTGCAAAATATTTTTCAGATGGTTTTTCACCGTATGTTCGGAAATGTTCAGCATCTGCGCGATTTCACGGTTTGATTCGCCAAGCGCGACACGCTCCAAAATTTCTTTCTCGCGCTCGGTCAGCACATTTCCCCTTACCTGCGTTTCCGCGCCTTTTCCTTCCGCAGTTTCCGCAGGTCGCCTCTCTTTGCCAGGGTTGATACTCCCGACATATCCGCCGCCTTCCCCTCCAGTATTGCTGCGGCTTCCCGCCTTAAATTCACTGAGAATCGCCGCCGCAATGTCCTGCGTCATCGGCGCCTCATCCAGAGCAACCGCGCGCAAATAGTCGATCCACGCCGACGGCGACAAGTTTTTGAGCAAATAACCTTGCGCTCCCCGTTTAATCGCCTCGAACAGATGCGTGATATCGTCGGACACCGTAACCATGACGATACGGACCGAAGGCATCTCCGCTTTAACGAGCTCCGTCGCCTTCAAGCCGCCCATACCCGGCATATGAATATCCATCAGGATGACATCGGGGGCAAGCTCCAGCGCCATGCGGATCGCTTCCTCGCCGCTCGCCGCCTCACCCGTAATTTGAAAGGACGGGTCGTCCGCTATCAGCTCGCGCATCCCTTCACGGCCGTGCGGATGGTCGTCGACGATCAGCACATGCACGGCAGAAGGCTTTTTCGACGTGATGTCTTCACCTTTGCCGCCTTGAGCCCGGGAATCTTCTTCGTTCATTTGGACTCCGCCTCCTTCCGTAGGGTTTGCCCGTCCTCTCTGGCAAGCCTGCATATTTTAACTTCCGTGCCGCCAGGAGCAACGGTCAAGCGGCTAGCCGTCAGCGTCCACCCCATGCTGCGGGCGCGGTCGGTCATCATGCGGATGCCGAAGCAGCCGCTGCGTTGTCCGGAGCCGTCTGGCATGCCGGCGCCGTCGTCGGCAACACGGCAGCTAAATCCACCGCCTTCCGCAGGTTCGCATCCGATTACGGCCCGCTCCGCTCCGCTGTGCTTGCGCACGTTCATGACCGCCTCCCGCATAATGGCGAGCAGATCAACCTTTTCCTTGGGCGAGAGCGAACTCTCCGGCAGCCGCCAGTCGATCTCGGCCTGTATTCCGCCCTCTTCCAGCTCATCGGCAAGCGCGCGCAGCGACTGCATCCACGAAACATCCGCCGGAGCGGGTACGGCCCGCAGGCCGGCAATGGATTGACGCACGTCATCGTAAATATGACGTACCGTTTGGCGCATTTGCGCCGTCTGGTTCCGGATGCGTTCCGCGTCGCCCATCCGCTCTAAACGGTCCAGCTTCACCGACAGCAAAAACAACGACTGCGAAATGCCGTCATGCAGCTCCCGCGCCAGTTGTTCCCGTTCCTCCAAAGCGGCTTTCACCGCCTGCTCCCGCCGCAGCTGCTTCTGCGTCTCTTCAAACATGGAGAACAGCTTCCGCAGCAGCGTTACGGAAACGAAAAAAACGATGAGCGGCGTCAGCAAGTTGCCGAGCGTCATGGACAGATAAGGCAGCAGCAGCGTATGCCGGACATACTCCCATAAACCGACGGCCGCGGTCGGCGTCCATAATATGAGCCTTTTGATCGTGATATCCGTCATAAAAAAGCGGCCCCCTAACTAATAGTTGCGGAACGGCACGTCCTTCACCCGTTCGTCGTCGTTGCCGTCAAGTACCCGTACCTGAGCCGTCCAATGGCCGGCAAACGGCACATACGGGCCGTCCGCCCTGTAGGCGGTCTTCACAAACCCGTCGAAGGAACTGATTTCATCGTCGGTATACGGCCGAAGCGGAACGGTTATCGCCCCCAGCTCCGGATTATCGTCCGAACGGAGCAGCAGCTTGACCGACTTCGGCTCCCCCATCTGCTGCGGCAGCCAAACTTTCACGATAAATTCGTTATCGCCGGGAACGTTTGGCGAAATGCGCATCGACAAGTGCATCTGCTCGCCCATTTCGTGATATGCGACAGGCTCATTGGCCGGCAGCGGACTTAAGTAGGTAAAGAGGCCGACGATGATCAGGATTAACCCCATCAGCAGCCCGTCGGCTTGCAGCAGAAGTCCGGACGGGAAGCCTTTCCGCTTCATCCGCAGCCGCAGCAGCGCGCCGGTTATGATCACAAGCACGACGAGCGCCGCCTTCGCGAGCAGCAGACTTCCCCAAGTCGTGTACAGCAAATATTCAAGCCCCGGCATATAGAGCAGCGTCATGCCGATCCCGCTTAGCGTAAGAATAGCGATGCTGATCCAGGCGGCAGCGGAAAAGCGGGCCGCGAAGCGTCCCGCTTCCTTGCGGTCCGTAAACCAAAGCGCCAGCAGCAGCGACAGTCCTCCTGCCCACAATGCCCCGCCGGCAAGATGGACATAATCCAGCGCCAGCGTCGCCCATTTGGGCGTCAAAGCGGCGGCATGGCCGCTCCACGCTTCCTGCGCCAGCAGCAGCAGCGCCCACAGCATCCGGACGGCTCCTCCCGCCCGCAGCAGCAAAAATCCGAGCAGCGAAAGCAGCAGCAGCGCATCCCAGGACAAGCCTACCGACGTGGAGACAAACAGCTTCAGCCATCCTTTTTGCCCCTCCATCAGCTCTTTGGCATGAACAAACACATACAGCAACGAAACAAGCAGCAGCGCCCGCAGGGCGATAACGGCCCATTTTCTTATATGCGCATTCAAGGCTTCGTGCAGCGGGCCTCTGATGAGCGCGCTCCACAGCATGACGCCTGCCGCAAACAGCAGCGCCGCATAATAAAGACAGCGGATCACATAGAGCTGCATGCGGCCGGCGCTGAGCTCCGTTCCATCGCCGCCGTGTCCGGAATGGCCAAGCTCCTTGTGCGGATCAAAGGCCGACGCATCTTTGGCTGCCGGCGGATTGCCGACGACAAATACATAGGAGCCCGATATGGGATGGCCGTCCTCTGAAATGATCCGGTAGGAGACGGTGTAGACGTCATCGTCCAGCTTCGGCAGTTTTAACGTAAGCGAGCGGCCGTTATCGCCCGCTTGCGCTTCGTTCCCGGTTACCTTGTTCAAGCCGCTGCCCAGCACCTGCAGCGAGCCGACGGACGCTTCGATGCCTTCGCTGAAGTGAAGCGTCACTTCCTCCGGCCCCTTTGCAAGCATGGCGCCCGGCTCCGGCGCCGAGCCGGTCAAGGCAGCGTGCGCCAGCGCAGTCCCCGGACGAGTCCACATGCCGCAAACGGCAATGAGCACAATAAGCAAAAAAACGCCCAACGGGCGGAATAAAGCCTGACTGCGGTTAATAGGTCCGTAATCGTTATCCATCGTCAATGAAGCTTCACGTCCTTTCAGGTCGTCCGCTTCAAGTTTACTAAATGACGGGGGCAAAAACCATCTTCGAATTGGTGAACGATACATACTTTGCCGGCCATTCGTCCACGCTAACAATAAGAAAGGAGGCGGACAGATGAAGTCTACTAACGATGCCTACAAATTCGCGGAGCTTGACGGGATGGAGGACGCCGTCGAGGAGATCCGCAAGCTGGAACAGCAGCTGTCCCGGCAGCACGGTTCACCCGTCACCCTCATCGCTTACGAGAACAGAAGCGGCGATGACCGATAACGAGAATAACTTTGAAACGAAACAGCCTCCCTGTTCCGCGCTTGCGTTCAACACAAGCACCGGAACAGGGAGGCTTTTCATCATCTGCGCATATCCGAGATTAACGTTAATTCATGAGGCAATCCGGTTCCGCTTATCTTACACCGAACTTCTAGACCCAGCCTCTCCATTTCATCGCCTCCGCCGATTTCTTTAAACCGACGATGTAAGCGGCCAATCTCATATCGACGTTTTTACCCAGCGACGTTTGGTAAATATTATGGAAGGCCGAAACCAAAATCTTTTCCAGCTTAACCTTTACTTCTTCTTCCGTCCAATAGTAGCCCTGGTTGTTCTGCACCCATTCGAAATAAGAAACGACGACGCCACCTGCGCTTGCCAGCACATCGGGCACGATTAATACGCCTCTTTCCGTCAGCATTTCCGTCGCTTTCATTGTCGTCGGCCCGTTGGCGGCTTCGATCACGATTTTCGCCTTGATTTGGGCGGCGTTTGCTTCGGTAATCTGGTTTTCGATCGCAGCGGGCACTAACATATCACACGGCTGAATTAACAGCTCTTCATTCGTCAGCCGGTCTTCGAACAAGTTCGTCACGATGCCGAACGAGTCCCGTCTATCCAATAACGAATCGATATCAAGCCCGTTCTCGTCGTACAGAGCGCCGCAGGCGTCGGAGATACCGACCACTTTCGCACCGGCGTCATAAAGGAACTTCGCCAGAAAGCTGCCCGCATTGCCGAATCCTTGAATGATGATCCGGGAGCCTTCGATCGGGATTCCGACTACTTTGGCCGCTTCATTCATCACGATCGTCACGCCGAGAGCCGTCGATGATTCCCTTCCCTGCGAACCGCCCAGCACAAGCGGCTTGCCGGTGATAAATCCGGGGGAGTCGAATTCGCGAATGCGGCTGTACTCATCCATCATCCATGCCATCACCTGCGAATTCGTATAAACGTCCGGCGCCGGAATGTCTTTCGTCGGCCCGACCAATTGGCTGATGGCGCGCACATAACCGCGGCTTAACCGTTCCAGCTCGCCCGCAGACATCGACCGCGGATCGCACTTGATTCCGCCTTTTCCGCCGCCGTACGGCAGATCGGTAATGCCGCATTTCATGCTCATCCACATCGAAAGGGCTTTAACTTCCTCTTCCGTCACGTCGGGATGGAACCGCACGCCGCCCTTCGTCGGTCCGGCTGCATCGTTATGCTGCGCCCGGTAGCCGGTAAACACCTGCACCGAGCCGTTGTCCATTTTGACGGGAATGCGGACGGTCAGCAGACGGAGGGGCTCCTTCAACAATTCATAAAACGCTTCATCGTAACCCATTTTGTGCAATGCGGTGCGAATGATGTGCTGCGTTCTGGCGAATACGTCTTCCTTTTCATGAACGCTTTGCTCCACGACAAGTCGGCTCATCTCGATTCTCCTCGACCTTTTAAATGTATTTGCGGTTAAGCGGCTTTGTTCACCGATTCCACATATTGTTTGGATTTGCCGGTATCAAATTGACCTTCCGATTTGGAAATGACAACGCTCGCGAGGCTGTTGCCGAGCACGTTGACTACGGTCCGCCCCATATCCATAATGCGGTCGATTCCGGCGATGAAAGCAAGTCCTTCCGGCGGAATGCCGACCGAGCCAAGCGTCGCCAGCAGCACGACGAAGGAGACGCCCGGTACTCCCGCGATCCCTTTGGAGGTCACCATCAGCACGAGCAGCAGCGTCACCTGTTCCGCCAGCGACAAGTCGATGCCGTACATTTGCGCAATGAACAGCGCCGCAAGCGCCTGATAAAGCGTGGATCCGTCCAGATTAAAGGAATAGCCGGTCGGGATGACGAAGGAAGTAATCGCCTTCGGACAGCCGAATTTCTCCATTTTTTCCATCACTTTTGGCAGCACGGCTTCCGAGCTCGCGGTCGAAAAAGCAAGAATAAGTTCATCTTTCAACACTTTCATGATGGCAAAAATGCTCGTCCCGGACCATTTCGCAATTACGCCGAGAACAATAAAGACAAAGAGCAGCATCGCCAAGTAAACGGCGACGACAAGCTTGCCGAGAGGAATGAGAGAAGCGGCCCCGAATTTCGATACCGTTACCCCGATCAGCGCAAATACGCCAAACGGCGCAAATTTCATGATCTGGTTCGTAACCCAGAACATGGCGTCCGCAACTCCGTGAAAAAACTGCAGCACCGGCTTTCCTTTTTCGCCGACAGCGGCGATGCCTAAACCGAACATGACGGAGAAAAAGATAACCGCCAGCATATCCCCGTTTGCAAAAGCGCTAACGACATTTGTCGGCACAATGTTCACAATCGTATCGGCAAAACCGTGATTCGACACTTCTTCGGCCGTATCCACATATTTATGGACATCGGTCTTCGCCAAATGGCTCATATCGACACCTTTGCCCGGCTGCATCACATTGGCGGCAAGCAGCCCGACGACGATGGCGATCAGCGTCACGATTTCAAAATAAAGCAGCGTTTTGCCACCGAGCTTCCCGAGCCGTTTCATGTCGCCCGTGCCCGCGATGCCGACAATAAGCGAAGAAACGACGATCGGAACGACGATCATTTTGATCATGCGGATAAACAGATCGCCAATCGGCGTCAAATAAGTTGCCACCGCAGCATTTCCGTAAAACAGAACCCCGACACCGATGCCGAGAATAAGCCCGACCAATATTTGCAAAGCCAAACCAAATTTTTTCATATTCAATCACCCCACCAAATTTTAACAATGTCCGGTAACTATGCTCTCATTCTAGCGGGGGAACTATCGGAAACTACAAAAATAGACATGACGGATTAAAAATAAATGTGAACTATTGTGACATTTGATTGAAGGGGCGTAATAGAAAAGCAGATCGAAAGGAAAAAGAAAAAACTTGGCCGCAGCGGCCAAGCGTTTAAATGAGCTTATAAGTTTTGCCCATGCTGTCCATCGCCTTCACGACCTGCTTAAAGCGTTCCACAGACATGGTGCAATTTTTGGAATGCCGGGACGGATTCAATTCGAAATACGCCTTGTTCAGCTTGTTGTCCAGCAGCTCTACCTTTTCCGGGTTAATAAAAATGTTGCGGTCGGCTTCGATTAACGTAATAAAGCCGCTTCCCGAAATGGCATTGCCCCAAAACTTCAACGTTCCGGGAAGATATCCGTCCTTTATGCCGGTATGTACAAGCACGCATCCGCTTGCACGCAAATACTCCAGGTAGAGTATCGTTTCGTAGGGGATTAACGTCAAGCTTGTCCCCTTAATGTCAACCGAAACGGACAGATAGGACTGATCCATAATCCGATCACATCCTTACTTCAGCAGCTCTTCCGGCGTATCGCCCTGGTACACATACCAGACACTCGCAGTCGATACAACTACGGTAGCGATTAATGCCAGAAGCGTAGCGAATTTGTACACGGCTTTTTTCACTTGACATCCCTCCTTTCTCTCAAAGGAAATCTTACAAGAGTAAGGCATTGAACTAAAAAAGTTACGGCCAAAATGGGAGAACCAAAAACGAAGTTTGCTGCTACTACCAGTGTAGATGATATTTTTAAAATTGGGAAGTATTTCTTTTTAATTCTCGTTTGCTTTTCAATTCGCGAGGGGGAGAAGATTAACGCTAGCAATATATTCATAATATTGATAATAAATACCGTCTTATCGTTCAGAAATGATGAAAAGGAAATAATTGTTATACCAATTGTCGAAACGGCGACACATGCGATTCCTGACTTTAAATGTACGCCGCCCGATATTTGTCTTAAAAATGCAAATGCAATTAATATTGTTGCAACTTCTGTTGTTTTGTCGAAAAATAATGAAATCAGCAATGAAAAAGTAATGATAAAGATGCCGTTCAGCAGGATCGCAAGCGAGAACCGAAGCACGTCGACGGACGCCGGATGATTCGGGACAATCGCTTTAATGTTGACCGCCAGTTTTTCAGCCATCACATTTATCATTGATCGCTCTTCTCCTTTCGTATCGAGTAATATAAAAAGAAAGCCATCGCAGCCGTCAATACGAGAAAATCAAGAAACACTTCCTTCTCATACAGCATCAGTCCGAATGCGATCAAGACAACCGGGATGCTGACGTAAATAATCGCCTGTTCCCACTTCAGCCGCTTGTCGTCGAAATCAAACGAAAATCCGAGGCCTCTTGAATAGAGAAACCTGGACAGCAGGTAGGCGATGAGCGCGGTGACGGCTTGCAGAATGTATCCTCTGATGTGGTTGTGCTGTACTTCACTGATCGACAGCCAGCCGAATGAAAGCCCGACGATGGCCACCTGAAGCAGCACATAACCGATATACCCGACCACGGACACGAAAAACGACCATTGAATCGGAACGCGCAGGATGACGGTCAATAACAGTGAAATCAAAAATACGTTGACGATCGGAACAAAGTTGGATAAAGACAGCTCCTCCCGCAGCAAAAAGCTCTGCAGATCCATAATTAATACGGTGAACATGATCTGCCAGAAGCATTCGGATAAGCGGAACCGGTAAATACAGAGCACCACTGAAATTAACGCGATGCCTTCAAGTGTTGAAAAAAGCGTAAACAGCAGAAATTCCGAAATCATACTTAACTTTCCTCACCCTCGTTTGTTTTGGTTTCGATGTTCGGGCCAATAGTCCGTAAGGACGGGCGGACAGTCGCGGTCGCTCTCCCACAAATAAACCCAGCCGGATAGCCCTGCCTGAAAAGCATCGTTCGTCCACACCCGAATGTAGTCGTTGCTTTCTTCAATTCCGCAGTAATCCTCCAGCGCATCCATCGCCGCAAGACCTTCGAAGCCGACTTCAAGCCAGCATCCGCGTACGACAGCCTGCCGCCGGGCGGATGCCTCATCGCGCACGAGGGCCGGATATTGTTGCCCGGTCACTTCTACCAGACGTCCCGGTACCGATCCGGGAACAATCGACCGGATATACGGCTCCGCAATGCCGTGGTTATACTGCCCGGGCAGCAGCGAACCGTAAACAAATACCCGCAAGGTGACAATCCTCCCTGAGCCTGTCCATATCTAAGTAGTTCTAATTGAGCAGCAGAACAGTACTTACTGATTATATTGTAACGAATTCCGGGTTGTCCGCAACTGAAAAACCGCAATTTTTCGCGCACTCCGGTTCCGCACGCGGCTCTCTCTCATAAACGGGACGGCGATGGCCGCTTCCGCTTGTTATAATAGAGACGGACACCCTCTAAGTCCAAAACTTTTTGCAATCCGGAATCGTTCACTTGTGCAGGAGGACATGAACTTATGCTTAAGGTCCAACATCTAGGAAAACAATATGATAACGGCTGGGCGCTCCAGCCGCTCGATTTGGAATTGAAGCGCGGACTGCACGGGCTGCTTGGTCCTAACGGCGCCGGCAAGTCGACGCTGATGCGGCTGCTCGCCGGACTTTTGCCCGCCACGAGCGGGGACGCATACTTGAACGGCAGTTCGGTGCGCGACTTTCGCCGCACGAGCCGCGCGATCGGGTACCTGCCGCAAATTGTGCGCGTGCACCCGCAGCTGACGGCGCGCCAGTGGCTGACGCACGCGGCCGCGCTGCACGGCGTGAAAGGAAAAACGGCGCGCGCCGAGACGGTTCAGCGCATTCTGGAGGAAGTTAATCTGGCGGAAGAAGCCGACTGGCCCTCCCGCGCTTATTCATTCGGGATGATCAAGCGCCTGTGCATCGCCCAAGCTCTTCTTAGCGGATCGGAGCTGCTCATCGTCGATGAGCCTACGGCGGGGCTCGATCCGGAAGAGCGGCTTAGGCTGCGCAGCTTGCTTGCCGATGCCGCAGCGACGCGCATCGTGCTGCTGTCTACCCATGTGCTCGGCGACATTCAAGCCAGCTGCAAAAATGTATTGGTGCTGGCGGGCGGACGGCTGCTTTACCACGGGGAGCTAGCGGGCCTGACCCGCTTCGCGCAGGATCGGACATGGACATGGGAGGCGTCGGAAAGCGAATGGCGGCGCATGCCGCTGCGCGGCCTGCTGTCGGCGCGCAGCACGCCGGATGGCATCGTTTGCCGCGCGCTCGCCGACAAGCGGCCGACGCCGTTTGCCGAGCCCGCCTTCCCGACGGTCGAGGAAGGTTATCTTGCTTTGATCAGCTCCGGAGGCCGGATGTTATGATCGTGAGGTTTCTGCACCAGACATCCATGGAATTGCTGCTGCTGCTGAAGCTGCGCTGGCCGCTGCTGCTGCCCGCGGCAGCGGGCGTTTGGATGCTCATTCATACGCAAAGCCCGACCGCCACCGCTTCCCAGGACGTTAACCTGTACGCTTTTTCCGAGCACTCCAACATCTTGGTCATTTCCACCGTCGTCCCGGTGCTGCTTGGGGTTCTAATGCTGCGGCGGGATTTGCTGCATCCTTCCTATGAATGGATGCTGAGGCTGCCGGTCAGCGGCGCGGGATGGATCGCCGCCAAATGGACGGCGGGCTTTCTGTACATGAGCCTGTTTACGCTGGCGGTTCATCTCGGCTATGCGGTCTCTGCCCTGCGCATGCATTTGCCCTTGTCTTCGCTGTTGCACGAAGCCGTCCGGTTCTCGCTCATTTACGAACAATCGTACGGGATTTCGCTCGCGCTCGGCATGTTTCTCGGGGTGCTGCTGCCGCTGCGTTTTGCGCTTCCGGTCGCGTTTTGCGGGTGGATGTTCGGATCGATCTTCCTGCAGCTGTATGTCGTGCGGACGTTCAGGCTGACAGAGCTGAAGGCTTTCTATCTGCATCCGCTGATCGATTCACAGCTGCTCGAAAATGAAATCTGGTCTCCGGTGTTAACGCTGCCGGATCAAGCGGACATCGCGCTGTTCAACGCCGCGTTCGGGCTGTTCCTGCTCTGCGCCTCCTGGGCGCTGCTGGGCAAATACCGGCCTTCGCTGCACAGGGGGAGGACATCTGTAATCGCGCTCGCCGCATTGGCGCTGTCGGGGGCCGCTTTCATTCCGTACGCGAATCTGGTTCAGAGCAGGACGAATCACCAGTTAGAGCTCGCCGCGGTCAGTCCGGGCGAAGAGGAGTTGGAGCCGAACCATTCTTATTCGTTCCGGCTCTACTCGATTCGAATCGAGGCAGCAAGGCTGCCGGACAATTCCTTGCAGGCGCGCGCAGTGCTCACCGTGCCGACCGAGAGCGGCCAGCTGCTGCCGGCAGATCCCGGACGGACGCACGTAAGGGCGCATGTTGACGGATATGCCACCTTTCTGCTCTATCCAACCCTCACGGTCGATTCCTTGCAAGTAAACGGAATGGAGGCCCAGTGGCAGCGCGACGGGGACAAGCTTTCCATACCGCTTCAACAGCTGGATGCCGGTTCGGATAAGCAAACCGTTATCGTTACGTATCATGGCCCCATTGACGAATGGACACGGGGATACAACAATGAAAGCTATCTCACTTTCATCCGCCAAGGCGGCGCCTATTTGCCCGCCAATATCGGCTGGTACCCGCTTCCGGGCGGGGACAGTCTGCTGTATAAGCCGGGCGGAGAAGCTTCGATTGTTAGTGAGCGGCAAGATATGAACCGGTTCACGTCAGCCGATTTTGATGTGACGCTGACCGGCTTTCAAAGCAAAATGTTCGCGACGCTGCCGTCGGCTGCGGACGACAAGCCGGTCAAACGGCATTTTTCGGCAGCGGGGGTCAGCGGAGTATCGCTTTATGGCGGAGCGTTTGAGCGGGTAACCGTTCCCGGCGAACCGGTGTCGATCGTGACGACTCCGGGCAACCGGGAGGAAAGCCGGCGTTTCTTGGAAAGGCTGCATGAAAGACGGCAGTATTTTGAAGGGATGACCGGAGAGCGATTAAGTTCGCTGAGACAAATCATTTATTTTCCGATGAATTTGGTCGAATCGCCCGGCATTAACCGGCAGCAGTATACGATTGGAGACACGTTTATCGTTCCGGAAAGCCAGCACGGCAATTTGGATTTCTATTTGCTCGACACGGTGACGAATATGCTGCTGTTCGGCGATGCCGGCAAAGCGATCAACGCTCCCGCTCCTGCGCAACATGCGCCCGATCCTTCGCTCGTATCGGAAATACGATGGGCATTCGGTTTCATGTATAACGAATATTTGCAGAGCAGTGCCATTGACAATGTGCCCGTTTTATCCGATCCTTCTCTTAACGACAACGCCGATTCTTACCGGGAGGCGATCCGGCAGATGATCGACGCCGCAGTCATGCGCGGGGACGGCCCGAAGGTGTGGAAGGTGCTGAATCGCTTCCGCACGCAGGGGCTGAGGCTCCCGGTCCCTATCAATGCCGCAGGAATGAGAGAAACGCCCGCATACGATTTTCCGGTCATTACTCCCGAAGAGTGGCTGCGCGAGTGGCACCGCTATATGCCTGAGGACGGAATGCCCCGGATCGGATCCGATCCGAACTGATTGACGGGCCCAGCATTATAACAACATGGAAGAAGGAGGGAGAGCCATGACGGACGAAGAGCTGCTGCAGGGGATGGCGCGCGGCGATCAGGCGTGCTTCGAAGCGCTCATTCACCGTTATCACGCACCGCTTTCCGGGTATTTGCAACGGCAGCTGAAAGATACGGGCCGCGCCGAAGACATGGTGCAGGAAACCTTTTTGAAGCTGATCCGGCAGCTGCAGATGGGCCGGATACCGGGCAACGTGCAGGCGTGGTTGTACCGGGTTGCCGCGAATCAATGCCGGGACTACTGGAAAAGCGCCGCTTACCAGACCGACAAAAACCGGTTCGGCGAACCGCCGGAGCGGCGCGACGAGCGCCCTTCCGTAGTCGAGCTGGCGGAACGTCAGGAAACCCGCAAAGAGATTATGGAATCGCTGGACGGGCTGCCCCTGGTTCAGAAAGAAGTGGTGATGCTCCGCTTCTACCAGGACTTGAAGCTGCAGGATATCGCGGATATTTTGCAGCTGCCGCTCGGATCGGTCAAAACTCATTTATATAAAGGCCTGCGCACGTTAAAAAGCCGCATCAGCGCGGAGACGGCGGACCTAGGCACAACGCAAGGAGGAGAGCAGAATGAGCGTGCCAAACGACAATGAACTGAAACAGCTTGAACAAGAGATGCACGATTCGTTATCCCGGCTCGTTGTCCGTCCGGTTGCTTCGGAAGATACGGTGCGCCTGCTGCGCGCGCTTCAGCCCGCTTTTGACGAATTGAAGCCCTCTTTAAGCTCGGATACCGCCGGTATGACCGACATAAGCAACGATTATCCCGCCAGGCGCCCTTCGCTGTCCAAACTGGTAGCGAACCAGCTCAGTTCCTACTCCCGGTCCTATTGGCTGGCCAGCACGGGGTTGTTCGTCATGCTCCTGTTTATTTTGCCTAAAGGGGAAGAATATTCGTATTTGAACGTGCTGAACATCGGCAGCACCCTCGCGATGTTTATGCCGATGATTTTTTTGGCGGGGCTGCTGTACAGCTTCCGTTCCTGGAATAAGGAAATGCGCATGATCGAAAGCATTACGCCTTACCCTCCCGCTCTGCTGCTTATGTGCCGGATCATGATCACTTCAGGCTTGAATATTTTATTCGGCGCCTTCGTCTCGCTCTATCTGCTGACGCGGCTCGACCGGTTTCCGCTGCTGCCTTTCATGCTCCAATGGCTCTCCCTGATCTCGCTGATCAGCGGCGTTGCGGCGTTTGTCATGATGCGCATCGGAATTAAGAGCGCTTTTGCCGTCGGCGCGCTGTTCTGGATGGGTTGGAACGTGCTCGACTATATGATGCGCAGTCCGCAGCCCGGACTGGAATGGCTGCTGGATCTCCGCACCGCCATTTACGTCGGCTCGCTTGTCTTCGGCATTACGCTGGCGGTTCTGGCGTACCGGCGCAGTCTGCTCATGAAGGCAATCGTTTGAAAGGAGGCTCTGACCGTATGCTTGAGCTTAAGCAGGTGCGCTGGCACCGCCAAGGGTATGGATTTACGCTGGCAATGCCGAACCTGATATTCCGCAGCGGAATTACGCTGCTTGCGGGCTCCAACGGCTCCGGCAAAACCTCCCTGCTGCAGCTGCTCGCAACAGCCGCTTTTCCTTCCGAGGGAATGATCCGGTACGGCGACATGACGACAGACCGTCATCTGCCGGCTATCCGCGCCTCCATCGGTTTCGTCCCGACCGGTCTGGAGTTGTACGAAGATATGACATGCGAGAAGATTCTGCGCTATTTGGCGGAGCTGAAAGGGGAAACGAGCCGGATCGAACACGAACGGCTGCTCGAAACGTTTCATTTAAACGAGTTCCGCAAGCGCAAAATCAAGTCGCTCGCGCATGGCGTCCGCCAACGGATCGCGCTGGCGCAGGCATGGATCGGTTCGCCCTCCTATATTTTTTTGGACGAACCGCTCAACGCCATGGACTCGCTGGAGAGACTGCGGTTTATCCGCTACTTGTCGGCTTATGCGCGCGATAGGGTCGTAATCGTATCTACCCATGAGCTTAACGAGTGGGATGCATGGGCGGGCCGCATATTATGGCTGCGTAATGGGCGCCCCGGCTTTCACGGCACTACCGAGGAATGGTGCCGCTCGCTGCCCCTGTCGATCTGGGAGGGAGCGGTAACCGCAGCCGATTATGAATCGCTGCCTCCGGCAAGCGTGCTGCAGGTTCGGCCCGAAGGCGCGACTCTCAGCGTACGCATTATTGCCGGCGAGCAACCCGGGCCGTTGTTTAAGCGGCAGCCGCCGACACTCGAGGACGCGTACTTCATTCGCAGCCGCGCCGTATAACGCTGGCGGACGACAGGGTTGAAAGCGCTGCGGCGGCCTTGTACAATAACGTTAACTATGCCGAATTTCCGCGGAGCGGGAAAGCGGCGGTTCAAACACCTGAGATTAGCGGCGCACCAAGCGCATAACGGAAAGGGGAAGCGGCCCGTGGACACATTCGTCCTGCTATCATTGGAAATTGGCCATGCCGATTGGCGGCGCAGCCTTCATTTTGCGACAGCGGAGCTGGTCCTCCTTACCGAGATGGGATCAAGACTGTGGTACATCGATGTGAACGGGATTTCCGAGAAGGATCTTCTGTCTTACTTTAGCAGCAGCGAAGACATTAAAGTGGAGCTGACCGCAACGACGGCCGGAGGACGAGTTGTAAGCGGAACCGGTTTTTTTCATCCCAATACGGTTCTTCCGGCAGCTGCCATCCGCGGGGACGGCGAACTGAAAGGAATTTCATGAATCTGAACTAACTATTATCGCTGTCCGAAGCCACACCTTCATTGATGATTGGGCTGCTTGGGATTAGAGGAACAAAAGCCTGCAAGCCGTTTTGACACGGTTTGCAGGCTTTTTTTTTGCGGCTGCGAAAGCTGCATGCGTATGCCGTCGAAGTGATGCCAATTCCCAAGTCCATGCTTAAAATTGGACAAATAGGGTATAAGAATAGTGTTGGGAGGCGATTGACATGATGATAAGCGCTCTGGAAGACCGTCTGTACACGATATTTTTTTATGTGATGGTGGTTGGCGGCGTTATTGGCATGGGCTGGTGGATCCATTTTTTAAGCAAACGGGCTGCAAAGAACAAACCGAACAAATAATGAAAGGCACCATTGTCGAACGCAAATAACCCGGACGTCGTAAACGCCCGGGCATTCGGTCCTAATTTATTTGGAATGAACGACTTCAGGCGTCGTCAGCTTATCGTAGAAATCGACGCTTTTATCCTTGTCCGGAGTATCGCGCAGAGCCATGGCGGAGCGCGGATGCTCGTCCAGCATTCCGGTAATCATGTAAGGAATAATGTAGCCCCACTCTTCTTTTTCGCGAAGCGGGATCATGTGCTTCTCGATCATGTCCAGTACGGGACGAATATTGTACTTCGCGTTCGGCAGATGCGCGACCAGCAGCTCGGTATTGCAGTTGCCCGCTGCGCGGCCCATGCCGTATACGGAAGAATCGAGCAGCTCAACGCCTTTATCGACCGCAACAAGCGTGTTCGCAAAGGCGAGCTGCATGTTGTTGTGCGTATGGACGCCAAGACGCTTGTTCGGCAGGTGCTCCTTGAATTTGTCGATCAGGTAGCTCATGTCGGTCGGCTTCAAGCTTCCGTACGAATCGACGATATAAACGTAATCCACGACGCTTTCGCGGATAAGCTCGAACGCTTCGATCAGCTGATTCTCCATCACATTGGAGAGCGCCATAATGTTCAGCGTCGTCTCGTAGCCGCGTTCATGGAACAGGCTGACAAGCTCCAGGGCCTTGTCCACGTCCTGAATGTAGCAGGCAACGCGGATGAGATCGAGCAAGCTTTCGGAACGCGGAAGAATGTCGTTCTCGTCCACGCGGCCGATATCGACAAGTGCGGAAAGCTTCGTTTTGCCTTTGTTCGGGATGACCGTGCGGAGAAAATCATCATTCAGGAAACGCCAAGGGCCAGCGGAGTCGGCTCCTTTCAGCAGCTTCGGAGAATTTTTGTAACCAATTTCCATATACTCGACGCCGGCTTCGTTTAAGCTGTTGTACAGATGCTGCACGAATTCGACGCTGAAATCCCAGTTGTTGACGAGTCCGCCGTCGCGGATCGTGCAGTCTACGATCTTGCAATGGCATGCTTTTGCAGACATATTATTGTTGCTCCTTTGACATTTGAACATGAGTTCTTTTCTAATACATTAAATAATACTTGAAAAAATCAAAGAACGCAAAGTAAAATTTGACCGTCTTCGACTTCTTCCTTCCTTATTCGCCCGTTATTCTTCCTTATTCGCCCGCCGTCAGCAGTTCGGCTAACGTTCTGGCCATGACGCCGGTGGCGCCTTTCGGTTCCCAGCCCCGGCTTTTCTTCAGGAAAGCCGTTCCGGCAATATCCAGATGCACCCACGGCTTCTCCTGCGCGAACGCTCCGATAAATAAGCCGCCGGTAATCGCGCCGCCTTGCCGCCCTCCGCTATTCTTCAGATCGGCGGCATCGCTGTCGAGCAGCTTCCGGTATTCGGGGTACGAAGGAAGCGGCCAAATTCGTTCACCCGCTCTGCGTCCGGCCGCCTGCACGCTTTGCAGCAGCACCTCGTCGTTCGTTACCGCGCCGGTCGTCACATCGCCGAGCGCCACGACGCACGCGCCGGTCAATGTCGCCACGTCCACCAGCCGCGTTGCGCCGCGGCGAATCGCCGTCGTTAGTCCGTCCGCCAGCACAAGCCTGCCTTCGGCATCGGTGTTAACCACTTCGATCGTCGTGCCGTCCATCGCCGTAATGACGTCCCCGGGCTTCATCGACCGGTCCGAAGGCATATTCTCGGCAGTCGGAATGACGGCGACCACATTGACCTCCGGCTTCAGCTGGCCGATAATTTTCATCGCTCCCAGCACGGCCGCCGCGCCGCCCATATCGGAAATCATTTCTTCCATGCCGGCCGCCGTCTTCAGCGAAATGCCGCCGGTATCGAACGTAATGCCTTTGCCGATCAGCCCCCACACCTGATCATTGTCCGCAGCTCCTTTGTAATGAAGCACGACCATTCGCGGCGGATTCGCGCTGCCTTGGCCCACTGCGAGCAGTGCGCCTATTCCCTGCTCCGCCGCATCCCATTCGTCCAGCACTTCGCTTTCCAAACCGTATTCCGCAGCAAGCGACTCGGCATGCCCCGCCAGTTTCTCCGGCGTCAGCTCGTTGCCCGGCAAATTCGTCAGCTCGCGGGCGAGCAGCACGCCGCTGGCGAATATTTCTCCCCTGCTCACACCTTCCGCCCATAGCGCTGAAATGGTATCGGCCGGTTTCTCCTGAAAGACAAACGTCACCGTGCGCCCGGTTTCGCCCTCACCGGCTTCTTTGCCGCTCCGTTTGGAGCGCTCATTCAAGCCGAGCAGCAGCCCTTCGGTGAGCGCTTGCGCAGCCTGTCCCGTGGTGCAGCCCAGGGCTCCCGCATACAGAGAGGTCGGAAGCAGGAAGCGCACCTTTTCCGCTTTCAACCGTTTGATCGCCCGTGCCGCTGCAGCTCCCAGCAGCCGCAAATCATCCGCTGTCACCGCCTTGCCGCTCAGCCCGATATATACGGCGTGCAAAGCGGGATACAAGCCCAGCGTCGGGATCGCTTCCGTCTGTTCCGCTTTCGCCTTGAACAGTCCCCGCGCGTGCAGCGCCTTCAGCGCTTCGTCAAGCTGCGGGTGCAGCCACGGACCGGCCTCCGGCGCATTCAGCTCCTCGGGGCTGATCGGCCGGATTACAGCATCGGAACCGATGCCGGCAGTGTCAAGCTCTTCATATGTAAATGTAATGCTCACAATTATTCCCCGCTTTCAAATCGATGGATAGGATGAGCAACTGTCCCACGATATCTATATTGGAAATAGAAAAAATTAGAACCGGGCGGCTCATTACCCGATTCTAATCCTTTACTCTGCAATTGGCAAATAAATATTAAAAGCTGTTCCTTCTCCGGCGCGGCTGTTTACCCGGATCGAACCGCCGTGATTGCGAATGATACGGTAGCTTACCGATAACCCGAGACCGGTGCCCTCCTGCTTGGTCGTAAAAAAAGGATCGAACAATCGGCTCATCGTTCCTCTGTCCATCCCTTTACCGTTGTCCCGCACCGTTATTTCGGCAAAACCGGTTTCTTTGCGGACGACGACATCAATCCGTCCTCTGCGCTCTCCATGGATTTCTTCAATGGCATCCATTGCATTTTTGAAAATATTAAGGACGACCTGCTTCACCTGTTTCACGTCAATGGCGACAAGCATATCGTTATCGTACGTTTCCAGCTGAATTTGGCATCCGTGCAAATTCGCTTCGCTTTCGCTGAGCAGGATGACCTCCTTGAGCAGAGCCATAATCGATACGGATTGCTTCATCGGAGCGGTCGGTTTGGACGAGTTCAGAAATTCATAAATAATATCGTTGGCCCGATCGATTTCCGTCAAAATGATGCGGGCGTATTCTTCCTTTCCCAACTCCAGAAAATCGGGGCGAAGCAATTGAATGAACCCGCGGATCGAGGTTAGAGGATTGCGTATTTCATGCGCGATGGAAGCGGAAATTTTCCCGAGCATGGCCAGCTTATCGTTCTGGTAAGCCGTTTGCTCGATTAGCTTGTATTCGGAAACATCCTTGACGCTGATCAAATAATCTCCTTCAAGCTGATCTCCGTACGTAACCGTAATCAGATAGTGCCTTCCGTTGCTGTCCTGAAACTCGTAGTACCGCCTTCGCCTCAAAATCATTTCTCTATACAGCCGCAGAAACAGCTTTCGGGTCGATCTTCTCAGGTTGCGGTGAAGCAAAATTTCGCGGAGGGTGCATCCGACGAGCATTTTTCTCGGTATATCGAGAAACTTGGCCATCTGCAAATTAATAAAGGATAACATGCCGTCACTGTCAAACAGCGCGATTCCGCTATCCAAATGCTGAAGTACATTTTCGTATTTGTTCTTGACAATTTCAAACGAACGGTGAGTACGCGTGAGCAGTTCCCGCATTTCGTTATACTTCTGATCGGTTGTAATTTCGGGGCTAGAGCGGAACCTGTAGGCGACCATTAATTCAATCAAAAATAAAAAGGAGCGGTTATACAGTTTAAGCGCTTCTTCCGAATCCATGTTGAGCACAAGCGTCTGCATGCATTCCTCGTGAACGGCAATAACTTCTTCCGGCTGAACATGGCTTAGCATTTTCCCAAGCTCGGTAGCCTGATACAAGGATGCCTCGCTCCCGCTTCGAATATATTCGGCAAGCGCCGGGAAGTAGCGCTTACGAATGGCTTGCATAGCGGTCATTCCTCCCCCAATGCAAAATGCTGCATTTTCATGGATGTTGTTTCCATACCGTAAGGTAAGGGAATCCACTTTCGCAGCGAAAAGCACGTCCCTCGCTTCCGATTAACCGTTATATCCCATTCTTCAGACCATACGGCAATCCACTTCAGCTCCAGATCGAGAAAGCAGTTGTCTTCGCCCACCAGCGTTAGTTCGATTCCGGCTTCTCCTTTTTCACTTTCCAGCCGCCCAATCATCAGATGACTCATTTCATGCATGGTGGCTGTCGAGTTCGTAAGTTCCGATATTGTGAATGCGATCCGCGTCTGATCCACAATGCCGAAACCGATCTCTTTCGCCATTTCCCGGCCTCTCTGCCGGGCATAAATCGCGTCCGAAAGCCGGCTAATATTAAACAGCTCCATCTCCATACGCGCGCCTCGCCTCCGTTCCAGTAGTCTGTCAGGATGCGTGATAGTGCTTATGTGTACTTTTATCATAGGTTTGCAGGGTAGGAGTGTCAATCGGAAATAATGTCGAATACGGGTAGGCGATTGGCGCATATATCGCTCAGCCGGGAGGATGAAGATAATGAAGATTGCATCTGGAAAAATAAGCAAATTCGCACTTGACGGGGGTGATCTTTACTCGTTAATGACTCATTTTGAATGCTGTGGATCCTTTCGATCGCAATTCGAACGGGATTAATTAGATGTGCCTTCAACCCGGCCCAATAGGTCTTCGGTCAGCTTCACCTCGATGCCGATCCCAACCTGTATGTCCGAAGACCCGTCCGACCGGCTTTCACGGTCGTCCTTCTTATCCGAAGACTCGTCCGGCCGGCTTCCGCGATCATCACTCTTAGCCGAAGACTCGTCCGGCCGGCTTCCGCGATCATCACTCTTAGCCGAAGACTCGTCCGGCCGGCTTCCGCGATCATCACTCTTAGCCGAAGAATCGTCCGGCCGGCTTTCACGATCATCCTTCTTAGCTGATGACTCGTCCGGCCGGCTTTCACGATCATCCTTCTTAGCTGATGACTCGTCCGGCCGGCTTTCATGATCGTCCTTCTTAGCTGATGACTCGTCCAGCCGACTTTCGCGATCGTCCTTCTTAGCCGAAGAACCGTCCGAGCGGCTTTCGCGATCGTCCTTCTTAGCTGATGACTCGTCCAGCCGACTTTCGTGATCGTCCTTCTTAGCTGAAGAATCGTCCGGCCGGCTTTCGCGATCGTCCTTCTCTCCGGATGTCTGCTTCGAGCTCTTGTCGCGATCGTCCCGATCCTTGTCATTCCCTCTTTGCTCGGACTGCCGTTGGGCGTTATCGTTGCGGTTCGATGACGGCTTTGAAGCCGACCGATCGACGGAACCGTCTTGACGAACCGAATCGCCGTCCGGTTTCGGTGCAGCCGGGAGTGCCGGCGCCTTATCCTTAACCTTATCCTTATCCTTATCCTCATCCTTATCCTTATCCGTTCCTGAAGACTGGACAGAAGACGATGCGGCTTCCTTCTGCTTGGATAGCTCGGAGTCCAGCCACTGGTTAAGCTTGTCTCTTCCTGTTTCTTCCTGCCCGCTCAAAATGTTCTTGAGCCCGCCCCACTGCTCCGTCAGCTCCGGAATGGACTTTTGCTTCATATCCTGCAAATCGATGCTGTAGCCCTTGTTTTTGGCCAGCAAATAAACCGTCATCTTGCCGGCAGAGACACCGTTGCGTTCACCGGCTTCCCGTACTTTTTCCGTAGCGGCTAGAGTTGTGATCTCAATGCTGTCCGTCATGTCCGGTCCCATCGCTTTCTTAACCGCTTCCTTGGCTGCGCTCTGCAGCTCGGCTACGTCGGAATCGGTCATTTTGGAAGTATCCAGCACGATGCTTGTAATGAGCACATCACGGTCCGGACCGTCCAGATAATGGGCTTGGTTCAGTTTGACGGTGATCGCTTCCAATACGGTATTTACCGGTTTTCCCCGGTAGGGAACTCCGTTCAAAATCACCTTGGCCTCATCATTGAGCGGGAGCAGCTTCCGCACCGCATCATGCTTGTCGATTCCAATTTCAAAGCTCGGGTTGACGTCAACCGTCAAATAAGCCACAACAGGATGGGCCATAATCGTTTGCTTGCCGAGCAGCGGAACAATGAACAAAAGCAAAGCTGCGGCTGCGGCAACAATTTTGAACCGGATCGTACGTGTAGTAGGCATGGCTGACGACAGACTGATCTCTTCGCCGATTCGTTCCCCGCCTTTACTGGGAACTTGCTTGAACTGTCCGTCTGGCGTCAGCACAATGACTTTTCGTTTATTGATTTCCACGACTACTCCCCGGTTCATGATCCCACTCCTTCCACACCTTGCTCATGCTGCTCGTCCAACTGAATGTATCGTTTCAAAAACGGGTAATCCCCTTCGATAATCAACGCGATTGCAATAATATATTTACGGTTTCTTTCCACCGTTTTGCGGGAAACTCCGGACATTTCCGCAAGTTCCTTAACCGGAAGCCGTTTCTTCTGCATCAGCATTCCGACCAGCTTCAGATCTGCTGTCAAATTCATCGCAATTCCGATCAGCATCCGCCTTGAGTCCGCATGTTTTGGGGACGTTTCCGCCAATTCGGTAAATGCGATTCCAAATTCCCGGAGCTTAAGCGAATATTCGGCAATGTCCAAACCGCGGTTTTCGGCATCACGGTCGATTTCATACTGAGCCACAGCTTGAACCGTCTCGATCCGGTTATACAGCTGTTGATCCTCGTCCTCGGTATCGAAAGAGCTGTAGGGCACCGTATTCGCCTGCCGCTGCTCTTTGCGCACATGGTCGATCAGACGCCGCCGGATAACCGTTTCCGCAAAACCTAGAAAGGACTTTCCCGCCTCGTGGGAAAACTGATCGATTGCCTCATTAAACGCAATAATGGCAATGCTGAACTCATCGTCTGTTTCAGGATCAATATATCGTTTACAGAAGCGGCTTGTCACTTTTGCAATATAAGGCCTGTAATTGCCGATCAGTTCTTCGCGCAGCGCGCTCTCGCCCTCCCTGATGCGGGCAATGATTTCTTCGGGTGATCTTGGTGTCTTGCCCTTGCTTGTATGCCCGAATTCGGCTTCCTTCTTGCCAAACCACTTTCTGAGTACAATAAGCAGCAACCTTCCACCTCACAATCAGAGCATTCGTTATTTTGTTGCGTCTTTGGGGGGTAGAATCGAATATTATGACGAAAATAAAAAAAGCCTCCACTGGGGGAGGCGTGGTTGTAGTGATTAACAGTAGCCTTCGGAAGTCCGGCGCTGCTTCAGCTTATTGCGCCGCGAATTGAGAACACCCAGACGCTTCTTCAGCTCGGCTTCCCATTCGGGATCTTGAAGCTGTTTGGCGAAACTGAGCAGGTCAAGGGCCATATCAATCTGGCTTGAGACGACATCCATGGGATCTTCATTCTCATGATTGACGCAATTCTCATACATTGACTTGCCTTCCTGCTCCACATATTCCTGGAAGTCGACTTCCGATGCACCGTCCCCGTGCGCATACTCGGCCAAAATTTCATACTCGCTCTCTATCATATAATGAATGTCTATACGATGGCAAACCGGGCAAAACAAAATAGGTACATTATGGATATGAGTCCGGTAATGTTTCAACGTTCCCTTTGTGCCGATCATACTTGCTCCGCAGCAAAAGCTCATGGAAATCTCCCTCCCTTATATGCAAAGATTTAAATAAAACCTGGTTACCATTACCAAAAATTACCCATGGTCCGGAACCGTCAAACCTACCCCTACTTTATTCGCCTTTAGTCCCGGTAATTCCTGCTCCTGCAATTGACCAATTTCTGTTAGGTTAATGGACAAAACCGGACTGTACGACGCCAAAAAACGGCATAAAAAAAGAGCCCGAAGGCTCTTTTTCCGAACACGGGCTTCAATACCCGTCATATGGCGTTTTGCCGGTATTAGGCCAAAACGAGGTTTTTGTCGCCCGGTTTCCAGTTCATCGGGCACAGACCGCCGGATTGCAGTGCTTGCAGCACGCGGAGCGTTTCATCAACGCTGCGGCCTACGTCGTTATGGTTAACGACTTGGTATTTCAGTTCGCCTTCCGGATCGATGATGAACAGGCCGCGCAGCGCGATGCCTTCCTCTTCGATCAGAATGCCGTAGTCTTTAGCGACTTTCTTCGTAAGGTCAGCGGCCAGCGGAAAGTTCAGCTTGCCAAGACCGTTGCTGTCTTGCGGAGTGTTGATCCAAGCTTTGTGGCTGTGGATGCTATCTGTGCTGACGCCAAGAACTTCGGTGTTGAGTTTCGCGAACTCTCCGGCAGCGGCGCTCAAACCGGTAATTTCCGTCGGGCATACAAATGTGAAGTCCAGCGGATAGAAGAACAGTACGAGCCATTTGCCACGGTAATCGGAAAGGGAAACTTTACCAAAGTTTTTGCCTTCCCCGTCGACTGTTTCCATGGTGAAATCCGGTGCCGTACGGCCTACCAAACGTTCTGCCATAATGAAAAAACCTCCTTGACGCATAAGCGTTATTTTATATTGTTCGGGTGTGACCCTTCGAAATAAATGGTAACACTAGACTAGAATAAAGTCAAGATTAAAATTATTATCTATTTATAATTATTATAATAAAATGCAAAAGGAGCGGCACTTTGCCGCTCCCCATCGTGGATTACTTTTTCATTGCCGCGATGATCAGATCTCCCATTTGCGTCGTGCTGACCGCTTTGGACTTGTCTACGGCGATATCGCTCGTGCGGTGTCCGGCGTCAAGAACTTCTTTGACCGCTTTTTCGATCGAATCTGCCGCTTCGGCATAGCCGAATGTCAAACGGAACATAAGCGCAACGGACAAAATCGTTGCAATCGGATTGGAAATGCCTTGACCGGCAATATCCGGAGCGGATCCGTGAACCGGCTCGTACAGGCCGAAGCTGCCCTCGCCCAGCGAAGCGGATGAGAGCATGCCGATGGAGCCGGTCAGCATCGCCGCCTCGTCGCTCAAAATGTCGCCGAACATATTTTCCGTCACGATAACGTCAAAGCTGGACGGACGGCGGAGCAGCTGCATCGCGCAGTTGTCGACCAGAACATGCTCAAGCTCCACTTCCGGATACTCGGGAGCAATCCGGTTTACAACTTCACGCCACAGGCGGGACGTTTCCAGAACGTTCGCTTTGTCCACCGATGCAAGACGTTTGCTGCGGGTCATCGCGATTTCGAATGCTTGGCGAACGATGCGCTCCACTTCCTGCACATTGTACACACAAGTATCGACCGCCTCTTGACCGTTAGCTCCTTCGCGGCGGAATTTCTCGCCGAAGTAGATGCCGCCGGTCAGCTCGCGCACAACGATCAAATCGGTTCCTTCCAGCACCTCCGGTTTCAGCGTGGAAGCTTCCTTCAGGCAGTCAAATACCGTCGCAGGGCGGATATTGGAGAACAGTCCAAGCGCTTTGCGGATTCCGAGCAGACCTGTTTCCGGGCGCAGCTCTTTCGGGTTGTTGTCCCATTTCGGACCGCCTACAGCGCCGAGCAGTACGGCGTCAGCGCTTTTACAAATATCGAGCGTTTCCTGCGGCAGCGGCGTCCCTTTCTCGTCGATGGCGATCCCGCCGAACAGGCCGTGCTCCGTTTCAAATTGATAACCGAACAGTTCCTCGGTTTTCTTGAGTACTTTTAACGCTTCGCCCACAACCTCGGGCCCGATGCCGTCACCGGCGATGACGGCAATTTTTTTCACTTCCGACATGTCCACTAACACTCCTTAGTCCGTTAAATAAAGTTAAATGATCACGGTTCTCAATCAATATCAGTTGTACCATAACCCGGCGCCAAAAACAAAGATATAAAATCTATCATTTCAATAAGATTTGCCTATAACGGCCCATGCTGCAGCCGGCGGCCGGGAAATATCCGGCCGCCGGCTGCTCTTCCCCTTACCCCCGTAAAAGACGGGGTTAAATGAGCGAAGCGGCTTTAACACTCGTCTTTTTATATCAGACTCATTTTATCCCGCCGTCTAGGGGACTTGCGCTTCTCGATCAGGCTGTTGAGCGCATCCACATACGCGCGCGCGCTCGCTTCGAGAATGTCCGTGCTCAGGCCGCGTCCTTGGGCGGACACGTCGTTTTGTTTCAATACGACATGGACCTCGCCGAGCGCGTCTTTGCCATGGGTAACCGATTTAATGGAGTAGTCCTCCAGCTCAACCGTCTCGTCCGTCACTTTGTCGATCGCGTTATAGATCGCATCGACGGAACCGTTTCCTTCCGCCACGCCTTCAACCGTGCCCTTTTCCGCGATGCGGATCGTGACCGTAGCGCTCGGGGTAGACTGGTTGCCGTAATGAACCTCGATCGTTTCAAGCGTAAATACTTCCGGAGTCTCGATCAGCTTCTCTTCGAGCATCGCGCGGATGTCCTCGTCGCTGACGTTCTTTTTGCGGTCGGCCAAGTTTTTGAACTTCGCGAAAGCCGCATTCACCGATTCTTCGTCCAGCTCGTAGCCGAGGTCAATCAGCTTCTCGCGGAACGCATGGCGGCCGGAATGCTTGCCGAGCACAAGCGTCGATTCCTTCAGACCGATCGTTTCGGGAGAGATGATTTCATACGTCGACTTTTCCTTCAGCATGCCGTCCTGATGAATGCCAGACTCATGCGCGAAAGCGTTCGCTCCTACAATCGCTTTATTGCCCGGCACGACCATGCCCGTAAGCTTGCTGACAAGTCGGCTCGTCCTGGCAATTTCTTTCAAGTTAAAGCCCGTCTTCGCTCCGTAAAATTCGGCGCGCGTCTCGAGCGCGAGCGCCACTTCTTCAAGCGCGGTATTGCCGGCTCGTTCGCCGATGCCGTTAATCGTGCCTTCGATCTGATCCGCCCCGTTCAAAATCGCCGCCAGCGCGTTTGCCGTCGCCATGCCGAGGTCGTCATGGCAGTGGGCGCTAAGCTGGATCGTCTCGATACCCGGCACGTTTTCTTTCAGCGTCTTGAAAATATTGCCGTATTCCGAAGGCGTCATGTAACCGACCGTATCCGGAATATTCACGACCGTAGCCCCGGCCTTAATCGCCATTTCCGTCACTTCGCACAGGAAGTCAAGCTCCGTCCGTCCGGCATCCTCAGGCGAAAATTCGATTTTGTTGAAAAACTGCTTCGCATAACGAATCGCCTTTTCCGCTCTCGCCAGCACTTCCTCTTTCTCCATCTTCAGCTTATGCTTGCGGTGGATAGGAGACGTTGCGAGAAACAGGTGTATGCACGGATCGGCCGCATCTTTAAGCGCTTCATAGGCGGCATCGATATCTTTCTCGACGGAGCGGGACAAGCCGACCACTGTCGCATGTTTGACCGCTTTGGCGACGGCATTGACGGCAGCGAGGTCGCCCGGCGAAGCTGCGGGGAACCCGGCTTCAATCCGGTCGACGCCCAGCTTTTCCAGCTGCAATGCGATTTCCACTTTTTCTTTGGTGTTCAGGTTGACGCCCGGGGACTGCTCCCCGTCACGGAGCGTGGTGTCAAAAATATAAATTTTACGCAAGCGCTAGCACCTCCAGGAACAGAATGATCCCGAAAGCACGGACGCCACCGGTGCCCTTCCCAAATCGGGAAAAAGGCGCAGGTGGCCGTGTCGTTCTCGGGATATCGGTACTTATCGTTTATTGATATGCGCAGGCGGTCACGATGCCGCAAGTGCAAAGGTTGTCCGCCTGCCGGGCAAAAGTCTCTTACTTCTTGATCCAGTGCATCAGTTCGCGCAGCTTGGAACCGACTTGCTCGATTCCGTGCTCAGCTTCGCGGCGGCGTGTAGCCGTCATCATTGCAAAGTTGGATTTGTTCTCGAGGATGAAGTCGCGTGCGAAACGGCCCGATTGGATGTCGTC
This sequence comes from Paenibacillus beijingensis, assembly GCF_000961095.1. Taxonomy (NCBI): domain Bacteria; kingdom Bacillati; phylum Bacillota; class Bacilli; order Caryophanales; family Paenibacillaceae; genus Paenibacillus; species Paenibacillus beijingensis. Next base: position 525,061 of record NZ_CP011058.1, read on the forward strand.
CAGTACCGCTTTCATCGCTTTTTTCGTTTCGTCCGTTACAACGCGCGGGCCAGTTACGTAGTCACCGTATTCAGCCGTATTGGAGATGGAGTCGCGCATCGAAGCCATTCCGCCTTCATACATCATGTCAACGATCAGCTTCAGCTCATGCAGACATTCGAAGTATGCCATTTCAGGAGCGTAGCCCGCTTCAACGAGCGTTTCAAAACCGGCTTTAACGAGTGCAGTCGTACCGCCGCACAGTACAGCTTGTTCGCCGAACAGGTCGGTTTCGGTTTCTTCGCGGAACGACGTTTCGAATACGCCGGCACGCGTACAGCCGATACCTTTGGCATACGCAAGACCGATTGCCGTTGCGTTGCCGGTTGCATCCTGCTCAACTGCGATCAGACCCGGAACGCCGAAGCCTTCAACATATGTGCGGCGAACCATGTGGCCCGGGGATTTCGGAGCGACAAGAAGAACGTCGTTATCTTTGCTCGGCACGATTTGGCCGAAGTGTACGTTGAAGCCGTGGGAGAACATCAGCGCTGCGCCTTTTTTCAGGTTCGGTGCGATTTCTTCGTTATATACGCGAGCCTGCGTTTCGTCCGGCATCAGAATTTGCACAACGTCGGCAGCGCGGGTAGCGTCCGCCACGTTCAGTACTTCGAAGCCGTCGTTGCGGGCTTTATCTGCGGATTTGCCTTCGCGAAGACCGATAATTACTTTCACGCCGCTGTCGCGCAGGTTTTGCGCTTGTGCGTGGCCTTGGCTGCCGTAACCGATAACTGCTACTGTTTTGCCTTGCAGAACGCTGAGGTCTGCATCGTTTTCATAATACAATTTAACTGCCATTTGGAAAAATGCCTCCTTTAAATTAACCCTTTTGAGCGGGTGTTTAGGAACGCAACTTATGAAAGCGGGCAACCGGCTTCCGGTCGTTGCAAGCCTAAACTCCCGCTCAAAGCGGGAATAACTCCATCGTTAACCATGATGACTTCGAACTGCTGATCTTCGGAAGTTTAACCCGCCCGCAAGGCGGGTATATCGTCTTGTTCTACGTTACGCGCGCAAGCTGCTGCGGTTCATCGCAGTCAGCCCCGTCCGTGTCAGCTCCCGGATGCCGTAAGGCTTCAGAAGCTCGATCATCGCGTCGATTTTATCGGAATCGCCGACAACTTGTACAATCATGTTGGCCGGTCCGATATCGACGACAGCTGCGCGGAACGTATCCACGACGCCAAGAATTTCCGGGCGGACCGAAGGGTCCGCGCTCACTTTGATAAGACCGAGCTCGCGCGCCACCATCGGGCTCGAGCTGACATCCACCACTTTAATGACGTCGATCAGCTTGTAGAGCTGCTTCGATACTTGCTCGAGCAGCTTCTCGTCGCCGGTCGTCACGATGACCATCCGCGAAAGTCCGGCTTCCTCGCTGGCGCCGACCGTAATGCTTTCAATATTGAAGCCGCGGCGGCCGAACAAGCCGGACACGCGCTGCAGGACGCCGGGCTGATCGTTTACAAGAACGGCAATTGTGTGCTTAATCATTCCGCATCCCCCATGATCATTACATCAATCGTGTTCCCCTGCGTTACCATCGGGTACACGTTCTCGCCTTTGCGAACGACGAACTCGACAACGGCCGGTCCGGGATGGCGCATCGCTTCTTCCCAAGCCGCCTTCGCCTCTTCCTTGTTCGTGGCGCGGAACCCTTTCACCCCGTAAGCTTCCGCAAGCTTGACGAAGTCGGGGCTTCCCGCCAGGTCGATATGGCTGTAGCGGTTGTCGTAAATGATTTCCTGCCATTGGCGAACCATTCCGAGAACCTGGTTGTTAATAATGGCCACCTTGACCGGAATGTTGTTGATGGCGCAAATCGCCAGCTCCTGCGCGCACATCTGCATGCCGCCGTCGCCGTTGATGGACACGACAAGCCTGTCGGGGTTGGCCATTTGGGCGCCGATTGCCGACGGGAATCCGAAGCCCATCGTCCCTAAGCCGCCGGAGGTGACCCAGGAGCGCGGCTTGTTGAACCGGTAATACTGCGCCGCCCACATCTGATGCTGTCCGACGTCCGTCGTCACGATTGCGTCGCCGCCGGTCGCCTCGTGGATCATGCTGATGACCCATTGCGGCTTCAGCTCGACATCGGAGTCGGTGTAGCGCAGCGGGAACTGCTCTTTCCACTGCTGCGTTTGCTTGCGCCATTCGTCCGCCTTGACGGTGCGCGCCACTTCTTTGTTGATCAGGGCGAGCGTCGTCTTAATGTCGCCTACGATCGGAATGTCCGTCGGCACGTTCTTGCCGATTTCCGCCGGATCGATATCGATATGGACGATTTTCGCGTGCGGCGCGAAGCCTTCCAGCTTCATCGTCACGCGGTCGTCGAAACGGGCGCCGATATTGATCAGAAGGTCGCAGTTCTGAATGGCGATGTTGGATGCGTACGTTCCGTGCATGCCCGGCATGCCGAGCCACAGCTCGTTGCCGCTCGGAAACGCGCCCAAACCGAGCAGCGTCGTCGTCACCGGAATCTCCGTCTTCGTAATAAACTCCAGCAGCTCCTCGTGTCCGCCGGAATAAACGACTCCGCCGCCGGCGAGAACAAGCGGCTTCTCCGCTTCATCAATCGCTCTGACCAGCTTGTCAAGCTGCGGCTTGCGCGGCGTAACCGTCGGATTATACCCGCGGATGCTCACCTCGTTAACCGGCTGGAAGAGCGCTTTAGCTGCCGAAACGTCTTTCGGGATATCGATCAATACGGGGCCTTTACGGCCGGTATTGGCAATATGGAACGCTTCGTGAATGATGCGCGGCAAATCTTCAACGTTCCGGACCAAATAGCTGTGCTTCGTGATCGGCATCGTAATGCCGCAAATGTCCGCTTCCTGGAATGCGTCGGTCCCGATCGCGCTCGTGGCGACGTTGCCCGTTATAACGACAAGCGGTACCGAATCCATATAAGCGGTCGCGATGCCCGTCACCAGGTTCGTCGCTCCCGGACCGGACGTTGCGATACAAACCCCAACCTTGCCGCTCGCTCTTGCATAGCCGTCCGCCGCATGGATCGCCCCTTGCTCATGACGGGTCAGCAGATGGTGGAAATCCGAGAATCCGTGCATCGCATCGTAAATGTAAAGCACGGCGCCGCCGGGATAGCCGAATACGCATTCGACGCCTTCCAGAACCAAGCTGCGCAGCAGCATCTCCGAACCGGTAATGACTTCGGGTTTTTTCAATCTATCCATAATTTCTTGTTTCGACCTTACGGCCGTTTCTTGTGTAGCCATTCCATTTCCTCCTTTCAAAACAACAAAGACAACAAAGACAACAAAAAAACCTTCCGCCCCCAGTCGCTAGAAGCAACCCGGGACGAAAGGTATAACTTTCGTGGTACCACCCAATTTTGTTACGCATCTCGCAATGCATAACCTCAACAGGTAAGAACGGCGTGCACGCAAAACGTTCCTACCTTTGGCACATTAACGCGTGCCTTGCGATTTCCCCTAATAACCGAACTACGCTTTTCAGGGAAACAGCTCCGAGGTGAGCTCGTTGGAAAGGGATTTTGGCGACGGTTGCAGCAGATCCGTCCGCTCTCTGAGCAAAAGAGCCCTTAACACTTCGTCCTCATCATTGCCGATGTCGTATTAGCTTATCACTTATTATATGCTTCGTACATACCGTTCGTCAAGAGTTAGCTTGCTTCTCGTTCTGAAAAGATATGTAAGCTTTTTGACCACATCGGAAAGCTTAAGTTCAAAGTATTAAAGCAAAGTGTACTTCTTTCCGATTGGCGATAAAAACCTCCCCTAAACGCGGTCGCTCATCTTCGAGTGACTCCGATAGGAGTTTTTCTCATAAACAATCTGAGCGGATTCAGCATACATTGGATGCAACCGTCATATACGGAATTATAAACCGGTAAGGAACGATGAGCTTGAACCGAATCCTGATCCGCCTCAGGGCTCCGCGAACGGATGACGGCGCCATCATCTCCTTGATCCGCAAAGAGCTGATTCCGCTCTCCCAAACGGTCCATCCCAGAGACGCCCAGACGCTCCGCACGTTGAAAAAAAGGCTCCGAAACGGCAGTACCATTGTCGCCGCGAAGTCCAAAACGGCCGCCCCCATCGGGTTCATTCATTACGAAATCGTCTCCGGCATCATCCATATCGATCTGCTTGCCGTTCATCCGGATTACCGGGGCTTCTCGATCGGCAGAAGTCTGCTTGCAGCCGCTGAAAACGATGGAAGGCGGAGCGGATGCGTCTTGTCCCGGCTGTTTGTGGATGAAGGAAATGAAAAAGCGCACCGTTTCTATAAACGGTGCGGTTATACGGCAGCAGGCTATCATGCCGGCTTAAAATGTACCGAAATGATCAAGCCTTTTTAGAAGGCAGCGACAGGGGCGCACGGTTCAGTAGAAACCTTTGGGACCGTAACCCGGGTATCCGCCATAGTTGGAATATCCGCCGGCGGGACCCGGTCCGTAAGGTCCGGGCCCGTATGGTCCCGGCTTGCCATAAGGTCCCGGTCCGCATGGACCCGGGTAGGGCCCCGGACAGCCATATCCCCCTCCAAAACCTGCGTAAGGCAGCGTGCCGATCGCAAGCAGATCAAATAAAACGAGCGGCAAAATAAAAGCGCGAGTATGAACTTTTTTGCCGCCGCTTTGCGCGGACACCCGCATATATAACCGGTCCCCTTGCAGCCGCTCCAGCTTGCCCGCGACAACGGAGCCGTCTTTGCGCTGTACGTATACATTCCGTCCGATTAGTTTTTGGACCTGCTCCTTGGAAACATGACGCATCAAACTTTCCTCCTTCCGAATATGCACCATTGTATGCCGGAAAAGAGGATTCGCTTGTATGTATGTCCCTCCCCGTCTCAGATTTTGGGGAGGATCATTCAGCCGTTAAAACCGTCTGTCATCGTGAGTCAGCATCCGCAGCTCCAGCCAGTTTCCTGATCGGGTTTTCACATATAACGATTTTCCAATCCGTTTGCCGTGAACGAACATACTGTCCGCCTCCTTGCCGCTCGGCAGCAAATTGAGATACATGTCATTACCCCGACAACGGATAAAATAACCAAATTTTATGCAATAATAGCCCCAATTGCAAAGGGTTGCGGCAATTCAGGAAGCTCCGGGCGCGAGAGATGAACGCAATAAAGAAGCCCTTCCGCTGCGGAAGGGCTTCTTGCATAAACGCCATTAATTAAGCGTTAATTTTTTGTTTGGCAACGTCGGCCAGCGAGTTGAACGAGTTGATGTCGTTAACCGCCAGATCGGCGAGAACTTTGCGGTTCACTTCAACGCCGGCTTGTTTCAAGCCGAACATGAACTTGCTGTAGGACAGGCCGTTTTGACGGGCAGCCGCGTTGATGCGAACGATCCACAATTTGCGGAAATCGCGCTTCCGTTGACGACGGTCGCGGTATGCGTACAGCAGCGATTTGTATACCTGCTCCTTAGCGGTTTTAAATAAACGGTGTTTGGAACCGAAGTAACCTTTCGCGAGTTTCAAAATCCGTTTACGACGACGAGCGCGGACAAATCCGCCTTTCACTCTTGCCATGTGTGGAAACCTCCTGTGGGTTGAATTTTCTTAAACGTAATGGATAAAACTATTTTTTCAGTTGTGCAAGACCTTGAGCCAGACGGCGAACGTCGCCGGCAGCCATGTTCGGCTGGGTAGCCAGAACGCGTTTTTGACGGTTCGATTTGCCGGAAAGCAGGTGGTTGCGGTAAGCTTTGTAGCGTTTTACTTTGCCGGTACCTGTAATCTTGAAGCGGTCTTTAAGACTGCTGTGCGTTTTCATCTTAGGCATGTCTGAATGTCCTCCTAGGTAATTAATTGTTTTTTGGCGCCAAAATCATGATCATGCTGCGGCCTTCCAGCTTTGGCACACGCTCGACGTTGCACAGATCGGCCACATCTTTGGAAAGCCGGTCCAAAATGCGCTGTCCGATCGACGCATGGGTGATTTCCCGGCCGCGGAAACGGACGGAAGCCTTCACCTTGTCGCCTTCGCCGAGAAACTTCACCACATTGCGGAGCTTCGTCTGATAGTCGTGCTCCTCAATGTTGGCGCGGAACCAAACTTCCTTCAAATCGACGATCTTCTGATTTTTGCGCGCTTCCTTTTCCTTCTTCTGCTGCTCGTAACGGAACTTGCCGTAATCCATGATCCGGCAAACGGGCGGTTTCGCCTGAGGAGCCACGTTGACCAGATCCATGTTCAGATCGGTCGCCATCTGCAACGCTTCCCGCAGCGGCTTAATCCCAATCTGCTCGCCTTCCGCACCGACCAGGCGCACTTCCCTTGCCCGGATTTCGTCATTGATTTGATGTTCTCTGCTAATAATGTTCCACCTCCGAATATTCGTTCCAATTCAAAAAAAATAATGCGAGCCCAAGTGGACCCGCATACGGTTGACGTTACTGAAAACGAGATTGCCGGCATCATCCGGACTAATCCGTTTAGGCGTATCGCTTACCAGCCGACTGGAGTCGGAAACAGGTGAGAAGCGGGTGCTTCTGCTTGTGTGCGAAAATATTCAAAACAACACTTCTAAGACTATATCATACCAGAAAATCGGCTGTCAACTTAAACTTGCTTGCTTTGCACTTCTTCCAAACGAATGACGCGCGTATGCTGCGTATGGCTCCACTGCTTATTGTTCTGCGTGAAGAACGCATAAAACGTAATCGGAAGCCAGGACAGCTGGAATACGATCATCATGATAAGCTGCGCATACAGCTTGGGCGACTTAACCCCTTCCAGCATCATCGCCAGCGGGAACATAACGAGTGAGGCGAAGATGACGACAGCCGATACCCAAAGCGGCATGTAGCCGTAAATGGATACGAACACGTTGTCCGCGGGAATGATATTGTCGATCCAGATTGCCGCCGTGGCCAGAAAGCCGATCAGCGTGCTGTATACCGAAATGGAATAAATGGCCGCATCGAACTTCACAAAGCTGCGTTCCTTAATTCCGCTCCAGAGCAGCGGGAAAAAGTACTGTCTTGCGACCGTAAAGTGTCCCTGCATCCAGCGCAGACGCTGGCGGGCCGACGCCCGGAAGCTGACCGGTTTCTCGTCGTACACCTTTGCATCATAATTCAGCACGGGATAAATGCCGCGCTGCACGCAGCGCATGGAAAACTCCAAATCCTCGACCAGGCTTGTCGCGCCCCAGCCCATTTCCTTCAGCAGCTCCGAATTAAAGCACATGCCGGTACCGCCGAGGTAATTGGCCATGTTCAAGTTTTTGCGGGAGAGCTGCCACAGCCGGTTGCAGTACCAGTAGGTGATGCCGTACGAAGCGGTAACCCAGGAATCGTGCGGATTCTTCGTATCGAGATAACCTTGGATCACCTGATGGCCGTCGCACAGATCGTTATTCATGTGACGCAGAAAATCGGTGTTGACCAGATTGTCCGCATCGAACATGACGATCGCGTCATACTGCCGGGGCATCCCCCACAGCTCCTTCAGCATCCACTCAATGGCATAACCCTTGCCTCTGAGCTGGTTGTTGTGACGTTCGCAGGCGTGAACCCCGAGACTGCGGGCGATCTCCGCCGTTCCGTCCGTACAATTGTCGCAAATGACAAAGATGTCATAGAGCTCCTTCGGATAATCCATCCGTTTCAGATTATCGATGAGCGCCCCGACCACCTTTTCCTCGTTGTGGGCTGCGACGAGAACGGCAAACGATTTTTGCGGAGCATAAGTAACGCGCGTTTTATTTCTGACAAGACCGAAGAGCGCCAAACCGAACTGATAGAAACCGACCAACGCCAAAAAAACCTGCAGTGCAATCATAACTGTATTGACTAACATTGGATACTGCCCCCTTGAGACCCCAATTTTAATATTCTCTCTGTAAATTCTCTATATTGGCGACCATACTGATTTTCCACGGTTCAGGCTTCTTTGTCAAAAGCTCTATCGGTTGTCTATTCGCCTTGTCACTTTGGAAAACCGCATGTAAGCCGGTTTATCGGGTATGATACCCGTTATTACAGCGATTAACCCCCCATTTCACGCTTTTGCAACGTTTTTAATGCTTTCGTCCTTACGTACGAAACCGGAGGAAAAAAAGTTGCTGAAACATGTAAATTGACTTCCACTACATCTTAACCATCCTGTCCGTGTCGTAAAACGCGCCCGAAAATAATTTTGTTGCCGACAAAATTTGCTTTTTTGATCATCCGTTAACGCAAGTGTGATAGGATGTAAAAACAGAAGATCAGCTGCCAGGGAGGGAATTGAAGTGGGACGCATCATTGGCTGGCTACGAATGAAAGAAAGAAGAATACTTCTCTGGGCCAACAGTAAACCGCTTAACAAAACGATAAACCGGTGGGTCTGCAGATGGCTGTCCACCATAACGCATATGGGGGGAGCGACATTTACGCTGTCCACTGCCGCGCTGACGGCGCTGGCCGCGCCAGCGCCCTGGCGTACGACAGGCGTGCAATGCCTCGTCGCCGTCATCGTAAGCCATCTGCCCGTCGCTTTTGTCAAACGCACGATTAAAAGACTGCGCCCTTATCAGGCGCTGCAGGGCGTCCGCACGTACAAAAGCCCGCTGGTGGACTCATCCTTTCCTTCCGGTCATACAACCGCCGTCTTTGCATGGCTGCTGCCGATTTTGCTGACGACCATCCGCGAAGCGCCCGCCGCCCTTCCGGTCGTCGTGCCGGCTTGTCTGGTGATCGGGTTGTCCGTCGCATGGTCCCGAATGTTTCTCGGACTGCACTATCCATCCGACGTGGCTGCAGGAGCGGTGCTCGGATCGCTGACGGCGCTGGCGGCCTGCACGTTCATGCCCCTGCCTTCTTCGTAGAGGGCGGGCAAGGTGAACAAAAGCCGCAATAAAAACCGAATCGGAATGGGACGTTGTCGCAGTCATCGATTCAAAAGACAAAAAAACCGGTGAATCGGGCGCTTTTGCCGCCGATCAACCGGTTTTTCTCATTTTTCACCACAACACTTCAGCCTTCGCCTCCGGGACTCGCGTCCTGCGAACCGGAATCTTCCGATCCGGAACGCTTGCCGGCCGCCGCAATACGCGCCGCTCCTTCCGCTTGCTCAGCCGAAGCTTCGCGCCGCTTGCGCTCCTGCTTCTCGGCGCGGTAGGCGGCGAGCGCCTTTTCGCCGACGATAACCTCGCAGCGGTGAATATTGCCGCCGCGTTCGACAAATTTATGTTCATACTCGGTCATGACCAAATCTTCGCGCATCCCGTCTTTATGAAGGTCGAGTGAGATGCTGCGCATCTGCAGCTCGCAGTCGGCGTAGCTGTTCAGCGAAAATTCAAACAGCAGCCGCGAATCGGTCTTCTGGTGAATTTCGCCCCACTCGTTCAGAATGGTCCGATATTTTTCCAGAAAACGGGGATGGGTCAATCTGCGGCGGTGATGCTTGCTCTTCGGCCAAGGATCGCTGAAGTTCAAATAAATGCGCTCCACCTCGCCGGGCGCAAACATGTCCTCGATGCCTTCGATGTTCGCCCGCAGCAGCGCCAAATTCCGGGGCTCTCCCCCATTGATGTCGGCCCATGCGGCCCGCGCCTTCTCGCTCGCCCGGCGGATCAGCTCGTCGTACATATCAACGCCGATGAAATTAATATCCGGATTGCGCACGCTCATTCCGCTGATGAAGCGTCCTTTGCCCATGCCGAGCTCGACATGAATCGGCCGGTCGTTGCCGAAAAATTCGCGCCAACGCCCTTTCAGCGGCGCCGCATCCAGGACGACCAGCTCAGGCTGAGCTTCCAAATTTTCGCGTATTCCTTTTCTTCCTCTTAAACGCATATCGATAACGTCCTCCACAATCGCCCGCCTGCACAAGTTGATTTGCCGGCCCGGGCTGTAAGCTAGTCCTTATTGTGCCTAAGAACGGACGGATTGTAAAGGGCAACCGTTGCAAATGCTGCGGAATGTTTATCCAATCAAAAAAAAGCCCCGGTTTTCACACCGGAGCGTTCGATAGGCCTAACGACTTTCAGCTCAACAACTGATAAGGAACGGCCGGCTCAATCTCGAACGTTTCCTCCAGTATGTTATTCAGCTTCTTGCGCGCGATTACTTCCAGACGATGGTTTCCGTGGAAGCGAACCCCTGTAAGCGCCATCAATTCTTTTACCGTCAATTCAACCGTGACTTTGTCGTCCCCATGCGGAATTTTAATTGAAGCGTTCATGCACATCACCTCATTAAAAATTTTACATTTCTGCCAACCGGTAACTGCTCTGCGATTCACGGTTACAAGGAAACGTGCGACGTATTTATCGGCTGTTTCCTTGATATTTCGCACTTTTAATTTAACACATGATGTAAGGTATATCAAGCCCAAATTCACTTTTTTCACCTTAATATTTCCAGATAAATTGTGCGAAAAAAAGACGTGATTCGCCTTTCCCGGACACAAGGTTCTTTTGGTCCCTAAACTTACCCTTGCGGTTGTGGTAAAATAGGAACGGCCGGCTGAACGTTTTTCAGGCCTATTAATGAAGCAAAGAAGGAATCGCAAATGGAACGAACAATGAACGGCCCGTTGGCTCCGCAGCCACTTATGTGGGGAGACAAACGGTTTCATACATGGAATTCTGAAATGCGCCGCCAGTTCGGCGGCAAGGTATTTAAAGTTATGCTTGATGCGGGCTTTACATGCCCGAACCGCGACGGAACGATCGCCAAAGGCGGCTGCACCTTTTGCAGCGCGCGCGGTTCCGGCGACTTCGCGGGCAGACGTCGTGACGATCTCGTGACGCAGTTCAACAGCATCCGCGACCGCCAGCATCAGAAGTGGCCGGAAGCCAAATATATCGGCTACTTTCAGGCATACACGAATACGTACGCTCCGGTCGAGGAACTGCGGGAATATTACGAAGTGATTTTGCAGCAGCCCGGCGTCGTCGGCCTATCCATCGCCACGCGCCCGGACTGCCTTCCGGACGATGTCGTGGACTATTTGGCGGAGCTTAACGAGCGCACCTACCTGTGGGTCGAAATGGGGCTGCAGACGGTGCATGAATCCACGTCAGAGCTGATCAACCGCGCCCACGACACGGCCTGCTATCTGGACGCCGTGCGCCGTTTGCGCGAGCGGGGTATCCGGGTATGCGCGCATATCATATACGGCCTGCCGCAGGAAACGCATGAGATGATGCTGGAGACCGGGCGCGCCGTCGCAGCCATGGACGTGCAGGGGATCAAAATTCATCTGCTGCATCTGATGCGCAAGACGCCGATGGTCAAGCAGTACGAGGCCGGCCTGCTCCGGTTTCTGGAGATGGACGAATATGTGAAGCTTGTCGTCGACACGCTTGAATTTTTGCCGCCCGAGATGATCGTCCATCGTTTGACCGGCGACGCGCCGCGCGACCTGCTGATCGGCCCCACCTGGTCACTGCGCAAGTGGGAAGTGCTGAACGCCTTCGATGACGAGCTTGAGCGGCGGGGAACGTGGCAGGGCAAGCTGTGGCGGCCGGAGACCAGCGCAGCAAAGGCATGCCAGCCAAATCATCCATGCAGCGATGCGGCCGTCTCCGGAAGTCCCGAACCCGGCTTGGAACGGACGGCGGCAGCCGGAGCGGGCGGTTCAGAGCAGTTGAGTGCTGCAGCAGCCGGCGGCACTCGGCCGGGCAGCAAGGCGGACGCCGAAGCTGCCGAAGCGCTGCCGGGGCGCAGTTAATGGGCTTCCTGTCGGTGCTCAGCACCGCTCACCGCTGGATTGCCGAGCGCGTCCAGCCCGGCAGCGCCGTCATCGACGCTACGGTCGGTGGCGGCGTGGATGCGCGCTTCCTGGCGGAAACCGTCGGCCCCAAAGGGGTGCTGTACGGTTTCGATATCCAGGCCGAAGCGCTGCTCAGAACCGAGGCGCGTCTTGCTCCGCTGCGGGAACAAAACCTGCTTCCGGAAGTGCACCTGCTGCAAAGCAGCCATTCGGAGATGGAGCGTTCGATTCCCCGGGAGCTGCACGGAACGATTGCCGCGATCATGTTCAATCTCGGGTACTTGCCGGGCGCCGATACGACGCTCGTTACGCTGCCTGAAACGACGCTCGCGGCATTGGACGCTTCCATGCGCCTGCTTGCCCCGGGCGGCATCCTCACCTGCGTGCTCTATCCCGGCCATCCCGGAGGCAGGGAAGAAGCCGACGCCGTGGAAGGATGGGCGGCGGCGCTTCCGTCCGCGCTCGGGCAAGCAGCGCTTTACCGGATGATCCAAAAACCCGCGGCTCCTTACCTCGTAGCCATCGAGAAACGGACATCCATATCTCTCTAGCAGCGCGGCGATTCATTCGCCTCGTTACTATAAATCACTTCAGGAGGAAGGAGGAATCGTTATGCCCGCACGCAAAATCGAACATATCGGCATTATGGCGAAAGACCTGGAAGCATCCATCGAATTTTATTGCCGGGTTATCGGCCTGGAGCACCGTTCCACGCTGACGCACACGGGCGGCGTCATTCAGATGGCATTCCTCTCATTTCCCGGCTCGAATGAAACGGACATCGAACTGATCTCCGGCTACAACGCTTCGCTGCCCGCCGAAGGCAAGGTGCATCACGCCGCCTTCACGGTCGACGATATCGAAGCGGAATTTGACCGCATGAAGCGTTTGAACGTGCCGCTGCTGGAGCAGGAAATTACGACGCTGCCGAACGGAGCGCGTTACTTCTTCTTTTTCGGCCCGGACGGCGAGCACCTGGAAATGTTCCAACCCGGTCAGGCGCCCGCTTGACACTATCACCCCCAGGAGGATGATGCGAGATGATGAGCCAAGTACAACCTTATCCGCTGCAATTCAAACCGGAAATGAAAGAACGAATCTGGGGAGGCCGCGCGCTGGAGCAGTTCGGGCTCGAGCTTCCGGAAGGGTCCATCGGCGAAGGCTGGATGATCGGCGATCACCCCAACGGCACAACGAAGGTCATAAGCGGTCCGCTTGCGGGCCTGGGGCTTGATGAAATTCGCGAGCAGTACGGCAAGGAATGGTTCGGGGCGAAAGGATTTTCCGAGAAAAATGGCCGTTTCCCGCTGCTGATCAAGCTGCTCGACTGCAACGACGATCTCTCGATTCAAGTACATCCCAGCGACGACTATGAAGCGCTGCCCGCCGGTGAGCTGGGGAAAACGGAAATGTGGTACATACTCGACGCCAAGCCGGGCGCCAAAATTATATACGGCCTGAAAGAAGGGGTCGACCGCGCAGCATTGGAGCAAGCGATCAACGAAGGCCGCATTATGGACGGCCTGCAGGAGGTTCCCGTTGAAGCCGGCGATGCGTTCTACATTCCGGCCGGAACGGTTCACGCCCTCTGCGCAGGCGTCGTTGTGGCGGAAATTCAGCAAAACTCCGATACGACTTACCGGCTGTACGATTATAACCGTCCCGGTTTGGACGGCAAGCTGCGCGAGCTGCATATCGAGGATTCGCTAAACGTTATCGCCTATGAAGGCGCAGGAGCTACGCGGATGAAAACATCGGCTGCCTCTCCGGGACAGTGGCTGACGATCGCAGAGTCGCCCTACTTCGTCGTCGATAAAGGCGTCGTCCGTGAGCGCTGGCAGCTGGAGACGAATCCCGCAAGCTTTGTCATTCTCGTGATCGCCGAAGGATCGGGTGAGCTGAAATGGAGCGGAAGCTCGCAAACCGTCAAAGCGGGAGAATGCTTTCTGCTGCCAGCGACGCTCGGGCAGTACGAGCTGGACGGCAGCATGACCGTCATCCGCAGCCTGGTGGCTTAAGACGGTTACGGCAGTTGCTAAAAGCGCGGGCAGTCCTGCTCCTGCAATCATCCCTTCCATCCGCAAGCGCGCAGACTACGGTCCGCGCGCTTGCGTTCGTTATTCGTCCCCGAACTGTGTGAGGTTGGTCTTTTCTCGTGATGTTTTCCCGATTATGAACAGACTTGCCGCATTTCATTCTCCAATCGGATCGGCCCAGGCGTCAACGTATGGTGCCGGGTTTGGGTCCTTTTGGACACTATCCCTTTGGCTCAGGCGAGAATCCGTCGAATACTTTTCTCACAGCCCTGCATAGAAGCCGCTTAAAGCCGCCGTGTTGTCCGTATACCTTTCTGAGTTGATGGGATAGTGCCGTAAAGCAGTCTTAAAGCTGCGAAGTAGCCCGTCGTACCTCTTTCTGAGCGAATGGGATAGTGCCCTAAAAGCCGCTTAAAGCCGCCGTGTTGCCCGTGTACCTTTCTGAGTTGATGGGATAGTGGCGCAAAGCCGCCTGAAGCTGCGAAGTAGCCCGCTCTTTGACTTGCGCTGAAACAGTATGGTTCAAAACGCGTGTGAATCGTTAAGAACACAATAGGCAACCGTATAGCATATGGACTTTAAACGACTACAGATTTGCGGGAGGACACCACCTATGTACAGTGATCTGGAGAACAAAACGGTCGTTATTACCGGCGCCGCTACCGGCATCGGCAAAGCAATCGCCGTCCGTTTCGGGCGCGAGAAGGCCAATGTCGTCCTAAACTATTTCGATGAAAAACAGGAGCCCCAGCGAATTGTAGACGAAATACGCGAAGCCGGCGGAAGAGCGGTGGCCATTCAGGGGGACGTGACAAAAGAAGAAGACGTCAAAGCTCTCATTGAGGGAGGCGTCAAGCACTTTGGTTCCGTCGACGTGATGATCAACAACGCGGGCATCGAAAATGAAGTGCCTTCCCATGAATTGTCGCTGGAGGACTGGAACCGGGTCATCTCCACCAACCTGACCGGTGCATTTCTCGGTTCCCGGGAAGCGATTAAACATATGCTCGAGACGGGAAAGAAAGGGTCCGTTATTAACATGTCCAGCGTCCATGAAGTGATTCCGTGGCCTCATTTCGTTCATTACGCATCAAGCAAGGGCGGCATCAAAATGCTGACCCAAACGTTGGCGCTCGAATATGCCCCGAAAGGGATCCGGGTCAACTCTATCGGTCCCGGCGCGATCGATACGCCGATCAATGCTGAAAAATTTGCGGATCCGGTGCTGAAAAAAGGCGTCACCGATCTCGTTCCGATGGGATATATCGGCAAACCGGAGGAAGTGGCGGCATGCGCCGTATGGCTCGCTTCGTCGGAAGCGTCCTACGTGACCGGCATTACGCTGTTCGTGGACGGAGGCATGACAAAATACCCCGAATTTCAAGCCGGACGGGGGTAATCGCGAAAGCGGTCGCTGCGCGGGCCGAAATCATTCTTCCGATTGCTGTTGTCCCCGGATTCTAAAATAGGATTTCTTAGAGGAAAGAATCCGGGGACAAAGGCGAACGCTAACGCTTCTCCAGAACGATTCGGCCGCTCCGCGACCTTTTTCACCAAATTGGGAAAAAAACAAATTCATCTGGGCAACCTTTCATCATTGGTTCACTGAAAATAGCTCGTAAACAAACGAATGGGCCTATCGGTTGAGCGTGAAGGAATTTAATTCGGCAAGGGTTTGGAGCACATGGTCAATTAAATTGGTGATGTCTCCCATTTGGTCCTCGTTGATTTTACGGTTGAACTTGAGCTCGATCGTGTCCGTGTAAACGGCCGGATCTTGATCGTACACAAAGCTTAACGTTTGAACTGGCGGCAGGTCAGGCTGCCAAATACGGCGCACTATGTCTTCAATTTGCCGGCATTGCGCACAGACATCGTTCCCGATTTGCAGGTAAAAGCGCAAGAGCAGCGCGCAGCCCGGCGTTTCGCCCGACATTTCCAGAATCTCCGCCGCCAAATCGTTCAGGGTGGCCTCTAGCCGAATTTCCGCCGTTACCTCAGTTTGCTCGGCCAAAGTAAATTGAAGCGCGAACTCCCTCGACAGGACGGACATTTCCAGGCGATCGATCCGATTGGTGATGCGGATTCGCGCTGCCAAATTGTCCAAATCGTAAAGCTGATTTTCAAACGCTACTTTTAAGTTTTCGAATACGGTAGGATCAAACATCACTCATTTCCTCGCTTCTTTCTGCTCTGTTTAAACCCGCTTCCGGATG
The DNA here is from genome assembly GCF_000961095.1 of Paenibacillus beijingensis. NCBI lineage: Bacteria > Bacillati > Bacillota > Bacilli > Caryophanales > Paenibacillaceae > Paenibacillus > Paenibacillus beijingensis. The sequence continues at coordinate 541,058 of NZ_CP011058.1, forward strand.
AACCTGTCGCGATTCTTCATCAATTGCCCGCACGACCGCCTCATGTATCTTAACGTCCGCCGTAACCGTTCCAGGCGTTGTCGGGATGATAAGGGTCATAGTCCTAGGGTTCTGGAATTGTACTTTATGCATACCTTTAAAAAACTAGCGGAGAGTCGCCGCGCCGCTTGGCTCGGGAGCAAGCAGCAATGTGAACGGACGGACGCTGCGGCCGCCGGCTGCATCGTCGCCATACACCATAATAAGCAGCGTGCCTGCCGTTTTGTCGATCTCGCCCCGCTCGAGGTAAGCGCCAAGGTCAAACGGAAGCTTTTCGATGACGGCGTGCTTCGTCAGCTCTCTTTCCCCATACCCCAGGGCGGCGAATGCTTCCGATACTTCCGCGGGGTTATCCGCAATGCGGCGCATCCAGCCGCTCCATTCCGCCTTGTCCATCGCAAACTCCCACCATACTTTGCGCGGTTTGTAGTTGTGATTCATGAAATAGTCGTATTTCATCAACCCGAGCGCAACGTCGGTGTCCAGCGTACGATCGGCGGTTGCAGCGGGCACCCTTAACGTATCGTACGTTTCGCCTGCAGTCGGAAGCGATCCCGTGTCTCCCATTCTGCCTGCAGCCGGCTGCGATACCAAGTCGCCCGTTCTTCCTGCAGTCGGCAGCGATAACGTGTCGGCAGTTTCAGCTGTATCAGGGGCCTGCAATTCCGCTTTGCCGAATACTGCGGTTCCCGATGAAAGGAACGCCCACAAACGCGAGAACAGGTCCTCCAGCTGATGGCCGATTTTTTGCCAGCCGCGGCTTTCCCAGAAATCGCCGAACTGCTGGAAAAAATCGAACGGAGACGGGAAGACGCGCTCCACCAAATAAAGCAGCGTCCGGTCCATCCGGTGCGCATTCCAATATTTTTCGAGCACATCCTCGACCCGCTTAATGCGGACGATGTCCGAGAACGACAGCAAGTCGTTGCTGAGCATTTCGTAAGGCGCATGATCCATATAAATGTACCCGTACTTCTCGGCATCCAGCCTGAGTCCGGTTCCGCGCAGCATTTTCAGAAAGCCGAGCTGCAGCTCCTCCGGACGCAGCGCAAACACGTCGTTGAACGTCTTGCGGAACGTATTGTAATCCTCGTGGGGCAGGCCGGCAATCAGGTCCAGATGCTGATCGATCTTGCCGGATTCCCGCACCTTGGTGACCGTGCGCGTCAGCTTGGCAAAATTTTGCCGCCGCTGCACCGCCTCGTTTGTCGGATCGTTCGTCGATTGGACGCCGATTTCAAAGCGGAAGATGCCCGGCGGCGCATGCTCCGCCAAATAATCGAGCACTTCGGGACGCATAATGTCCGCCGTAATTTCGAACTGGAAAACGCAGCCGCGATGATTTTCGATCAAAAACTTAAACATTTCCAGCGCATAGTCCCGTTTAATATTAAACGTCCGGTCGACGAATTTGATCAGCTTCGCTCCGGAATCGATCAAATAAAGGATATCCGCCTTCGTCCGTTCAATGTCGAAGTAGCGGACGCCAACCTCGATGCTGGATAGACAAAATTGGCAGCTGAACGGACAGCCGCGGCTCGTCTCGAAATAGACGACCCGGCTCCCCAGACTCGCCACGTCTTCGGGGAAACGGTACGGCGACGGAAGCTTTGCCAAATTCAGCTTCGGCCGCGGCGGATTGATGCGGATCTCGGTTCCGCTGCCGTCCGCGGCCGGTTTGCGGTAAGCGAGGCCGAACACAAAGTGGAACTTGCCCTCGCCTTCCAGCTCCTGCAGCAGATGGTGGAACGTTTCCTCGCCCTCGCCCACAACGATGAAATCGACGTCCGGCAGCCGTTCCATCCAATATTCGGTGTCGTAGCTGACTTCGGGACCGCCGAGCACGATTTTCAAGGACGGCTTGATTTTGCGCAGCATGTTGACGACGGTTATCGTTTCTTCGATATTCCAAATGTAGCAGGAAAAGCCGACGACATCGGGGTTGCGGCTGAACAGGTCCGACACGATGTTCATGACCGGGTCCTTGATCGTATACTCTGCGATATCGATATGGAAATCGTCCCCGCTGTACGCTTTCAGGCAGCGCAGCGCCAGCGAGGTGTGAATATATTTGGCATTCAGCGTGGCAAGCACGACATTCATGATAGAGCCCTCATTTGTTTGTTCAAAGTTGTCTTCTATTGTAGCGAAAATAAACGCAAAAAAGAAGAGGCCTTGCCGCAGCCAATATCCGGCTCCTCCAGCCTCTTTCAATATAAGAGCGATAAGTTCATGCCGATTCGTGATGGGATGATGTTCTAGTTATGCATCCTTATCAAAATATCGTCCTTCACCTGCACGTCGGCCGCGGCGTAACGAATCCGCCATTTGCCGTCCGGCGTTGCGGTCGCTTCTCCTTCCGCATAACCGCGGGGCTCGAAGCCGACCGTCTTGTCGTAATAAATCGCGAGCTGGATCGTTTCGTCCGGAAGCATCCCGGACAGCTCAGAAGCGGTGTTATACGCCCACATCCAGAAATCTTCTTTCACGGTCGTCTCATAGTAATCGTAAAAATCCGCGTTCAGGTTGGCGTTGAAAACGAGCCACCCTTTCGCGTCGCGCGTCACCGTCCAATCGCTGAACGTCAAGCTACCGTACGACGTCTGCAGCGCGCCGAACTGCTCTTTCATCAGCTTGACGATATCCTCGTTCGAGGCGCCCTTCAAACTTGCGGGCAAGGAAGGCGCCAGAAAAGCAACCTTGCTTTCATCGAACTCTTCGCCAAGCAAAGACATGATATTCGCCACCGATACCGCATAGTTCAAATCGGCGCTCGTGTCGTCTACTCCCGAGGAAGTAATGCCGATCAGTTCCCCGTACTCGTTAAACAACCCGCCGCCGGAGCTGCCATGATCGATCGGGGCGCTTATTTGAAAATACTCCACGCCTTCCTCGGTTCCGATATTGCTGATCAAGCCTTCCGAAACGGTGTTTTGCATGCCGAGCGGGCTCCCGATCGTTACCACCGGATCCCCCTTCTCTACCTCGTAGGACGTGCCCAGCGTGACGGACGGCTCGCTCATCGGCTGTTTCGTCTTGATTAGGACAAGGTCGGAATTGTCGTCATAGACGGCAACCCCTTGAATATCCAGTTTCGTCCCGTTATCGGTTATGACCGTTCCCGACGTTGCATCCTGCATGACGTGAAGGTTCGTCAGCACATAGCTGTCTCCGATCACAACGCCGCTGCCTTGCGAGTTATCCGTCATAATCATGACGACGCTGTCGTCGTTTTGCTGGACGATCTCCCGCGTTGACAGCTTGGCGCTTTCCCGCTCCTTCAAGGCGGCGGCCGCTTCCGCAGTGGCAATGGCGTCCGCCGAGGTGATGCGAACGACCCGCGCAGCGGCGTCCCATTTGACGCTTGCCTCCAGCGCCTCCGCCACAAACCGGACCGGCACCATCGTCACGCCTGACGGCGCCTCCGCCGGAACGTCCAGCTTGACGGATTCGCCGTCCACAACGGCCTTCGACGATCCGATTTGAAGCGTAACGGTGCTGTAACCGTCCGTCGCGGTAATTGTCTTTGTCTTCGCTGCGTAGATCAATTCCGCATTAAGAGCGGCAAAAATATCTTTCATCGGCACCAAAATCGAGCCTTTGCGGATAACAGGCGCTCGCCGGAGCGTCACGTTCATTCCGTCGACCGCAACGCTGATTTCACGTTGAACCGTCTGTTTGCCGATTGCCGGCGAAGCTGCAGCCGCCGCCGGCTGAATCATGCCGGGCAGCGTGAATAATACGGCCCAGGCTACAAAAAAAGTACCGAACAGCAAATAAAACGGTTTGCGTTTATCAATCGTCAAAATTATGTATCCCCCAAGCATCTCCTATTTTTTGTCTCCTGATGATCGTATCATTCGTCTACTTGCTTGTCTATGAAAATAAATTCATAGAGAAATAGTTTCCTTCGACCGTTTCATCAACGAAGATTAAGATTGCTGTGGGGGAACGTCAGCTGTCATGCAAACCGGTAGATTGTTCCGCCTCCCCATGCGGCAACGTACAGCGCCCCTTCTTTATCGAACATCAATCCGACAGGACTGCTTACGTTCTCGATAATATTCACCGCTTGTCCGTCATTGCCGATTTGTTTGACGGAACCGTCTCCATAATCGACAACAAACACTTCATCTTTGCTATTGACCGCAATACCGACTCCGGGCGTTGAGAAAGTCTCGGAAACCGTCTTCGCTTTTCCATCTGCGGAAATAAAGGAGATCCCGCCGGAGTAATTGGAGACATACAGGTTGCCTTTGGAATCCTGTACGACACCGACCGGGGTTTGAAGCCCATTTGCGACTGTCGTTATCTCTCCTTTCGAAGACACCTTTACGATTTCGTCGCTGCTGCGGTTCGCAACAAGCAGCTCCCCCTCTTTCGTCATCGTTAATCCGGTAGGGGTGTGAAGCCCTCTGGCAAACAACGATTTCTGCCCGTTATTCACTTTATAGATCACGTCCTGGGAATAATCGGCAACATACAAATTATTTTGACTGTCCAAAGCCAAACCTGCAGGGGAGCCCATTCCGTCGACATAGGTGCTTTTTTCACCTTTCGGAGTGATTTTCGTCACATTGCCGCCGCTCCAATTCGCAACGTATAAATTCCCTTCGTTGTCGTACACCATGCCGACCGGTGAGCTAAATCCGGAATAGAGGGCCACAAGCTTTCCCTTCTTTTGTTCTCCCGTCTTTTGTTATCCCAACTTTAGACCTCCATTGTCCTGCTGTTGACCGGCTTGCGGTTCCGCCCGTTGAATGTGCCCTGCAGAACAGCCTGTCGAAACGAGCAGCGCTGCGGCCAATAAACCATGAATGAGTCCCATTTGTGTCCCCTCCTGAAATTGGTTTGAAATTTGCTTCCAAGCAGAAGAGTACACTTTAGAGCGCACTCTAAAGCAAGGGGCGGCAGGATAAAGTTTGAAAATCGCCCAAAGCTTGTTGTTTCGGCCGATTATACGAATTATACTTAGGCGTAAGAAACAAGCGCGTACAAGTCACCCGGGAAGGAGAATAAATCCATGATCAGCCCGTTGCAACCTTTCCTGCATTTGGCGGATGCGGTCATCATTACGGACGAGGAGCATTACATACTGGCGGTAAACGAAACTTACGAAAAAATTACAGGGTACTCCTCGCATCAAATCATCGGGAAAAAAGCAAGCGTACTGCGCTCCACCTATACTCCCGAAGAAACCTACATCCATATGAAAAAAGCGCTGCGGTCCGGATCTCCCTGGTCGGGGGTATTTACAAACCGGAGGCAGACGAAACAATTGTGGCACTCTTCCATTACGATTACTCCTTTTACGGTGGAGGGAGCGACGTACTTCATCGGCGTATTCCGGGAGCTGGAGCAGTTAGACCGCGGATATTATTTGGACGAATACCGGGTCGGACGCATTCAGGAATCGTTATTGAAAGTACTTGCCATTTCGTGTGAAATTCGCGATCCCGGAATCGAATCGCACCTGCTGAGAGTGCAGCAAATGACGGAAATGCTCGTAGTCCGCCATAACGAAAGGCTTGACCTGCGTTTGCCGCCGCAAAATCTGTCTCTCATCACTCATTCCAGCATTTTACACGATATCGGAAAATCGTCCATTCCGGAAGGAATTTTGTATAAGCCGGGACCGCTAGCGGATTATGAACGCACCATCATTGAGATGCACACACTGATCGGGGTCGACATCGTCGACAAAATTTACGCCGAATTGGATGATGAGCTGTTTGAAAATGAACTGTCCACTGCGAAAAACATCATTCTGTATCATCACGAGCGATGGGACGGCTTGGGATATCCGCACCGGCTGCAGGGACCGCGCATTCCGCTGGAGGCGCGCATTGTGAGCGTTGTCGATGTGTTTGATGCGTTGACTACCAAAAGGCCGTATAAAGAGAAATGGGACGTTAAGACTGCCGTTCAATATTTGCAGGAACATAAAAATAAGCAGTTTGACCCGGATATCGTCGATTCCTTTGTCTCTCTTTATGAGGATGGAACGCTCGCCGTATCATGCTAATAAGTGCTTATGGGATAATCATTTGTTTTTTCATCGCTGGTTACGGGTACATAAATAGTTGAAATATGCGGTTGTCATTTTTTTGGAATGGAAGTGGAAAAATTAGGGGATATTAGCTCTTGAACTTCTAACCATAAGGGGAAATGACGAATGAAACTTTCACCTGAACAGCGGATCACTTTGCACGGGTTCAATAACTTGACCAAATCGCTCAGCTTCAATATGTACGACATTTGTTACACGAAAACGAAAGAAGAACGCGAAGCGTATTTGCAGTATATCGACGATCAGTACAATGCGGACCGGTTAACGAGCATTTTGCAGACCGTAGCCGAAATAATCGGCGCGCATGTTCTGAACATCGCCAAGCAGGATTATGTCCCGGAAGGCGCAAGCGTTACGGTGCTCGTGTCCGAAGGCCCGGTCGTCGAGGTGCCCACGGAGTCGTATGATGAATCCCCCGGCCCGCTTCCAAGCTCGGCCGTGATCCAGCTGGACAAAAGCCACATTACGGTCCATACGTACCCCGAGTACCACCCCGACGAAGGCATCAGCACGTTCCGGGCGGACATCGATGTGTCCACCTGCGGGGAAATTTCGCCGCTTAAAGCGCTGAACTATTTGATCCACTCGTTCGATACCGATATTATGACCATTGATTACCGGGTCCGCGGCTTCACGAGAGATATTAACGGCCACAAGTTATTTATCGACCACGAGATCAGCTCGATCCAAAACTACATCCCGGATCAGATCAAATCGCTCTTCGATATGATCGATGTCAATGTGTATCAGGAAAATATTTTTCATACGAAATGCAAGCTCAAGCAGTTCGATCTCGACAACTATTTGTTCGGGTATACGAAAGAAAAGCTGGGCGCCGCCGAACAAGTGAAAATAACCGAGCGGTTGAAGATCGAAATGGACGAGATCTATTACGGCAAAAACATGGTACGCGTATAGTCCGGGTCCCGGTCGTTTATGGCCGGGCTTTTTTTGCCTGTATGCGATTCGCTGCATGATCTTTCCCGGTGCGCTTTTTCGCAACCCCGTTTTATAGTAAAATCAGGTGAAACGATAATCTCGCAAAATGAGAGCAAATAGGAGAGAAACTGCGATGGAACAAAAACAATCCCCGCTTGTCAAAGCTTTGGCCATGGAGCCGCATGTGGAAGGCGGCTGGTATAAGGAAACGTGGAAAGCATCTTACACGATTCCCCACGATGTACTCGGAACCCGTTATTCAGGCGCAAGGGCGGCGGCCAGCGCGACGTACTTCCTGCTTCATCCGGGAGAGACGTCCGCATGGCACGTCGTCTTGTCCGACGAGCTGTGGCTCTACCATTCCGGCGGTCCGCTGAAGCTGACGCTGGGCGGAAGCGGCGAGCAGCCGGAAGAAGGAGAATCGTTCATTCTCGGCATGGACGTTGCAAACGGACAAGTTCCGCAGGCGCTCGTTCCCGCAAACGTATGGCAGACGGCTACGCCTCTTGGCGATGAACCGGTATTCGTCACCTGCGTCGTAGCCCCGGCATTCCATTACGATGATTTCAAGCTGGTCGATAAATAGGATAGCTGTCGAACAAAAAGCCCGGCGGAACGATACGGTTCCGCCGGGCTATTTTTCCATCATAACTATTTGAGCTTGTAAACGATCACTCCGACGGCCATGACGCCGATCCCGATCAGCCTGTTTGCGGACAGCGGAATTTTTTCCGTACCGAACAGGCCGAAGCTCTCAAACAGCAGCATGATGACCAGTTGCGAAATGAGCACAATGGCGACCGAGTATGCCGGACCGAGCGACGTAATCGCCTTCATGATCGAAAATACGATAATCACGCCGCAGACGCCGCCCAGCAAATACATTTTGTTGACCGTCTGCAGCTTGTGCGCGCTGCCGTCGCGGATCAGCCAGAAAATGATCAGCGACAGCAAAAAACCGGACCCGTGCACGAATGTATTGGTCAGCCAAAAGCCGGCTTTTTCGCTTACCCGCGTATTAAACACACTTTGTAAACAGATGAAAACTCCGGCCATCACGGAGTACAGCACCCCAAGCATCCCTTCATCTCCCTAAGCGCTAGCTGTACAAGTTGCCGCTAGCCAGTTGTTCAAGCCGGTCCCTCTCTTTAATGACGATCCTCCCCCGCTGCCGCTCTAAAATTCCGGCCGACGCGAGGCCCGTTACCACCCGGTTCAGATGCCTGTAGCTCGTGCCGAGCAGCTCGGCGACTTCCGTCAGCTTCGCCGTTTTCAGTTCCTCGGTTGCCGATTTGTTCCCGGCATCCGCCGTGACGGAAAGCAAATAACTTGCGAATCTCGTCTCAACGGGATATAGAAGATTTAAGCTGGACGCATTGGAAACGGTATACAGCTTATGAGACAGATGCTTCATCATAAACCGCAGAAATACGGGGTCGTCATAAGCCGATTCGCGAAGCGTTTCGTATTTGAGGGTAAGGACAAAGCTTTCAAGTACCGATTCCACGTTGCTTCTAACGGGATATTCCGTCAAAAATTCAATATCTCCCACGACGGCCAGCGGATTATTGAAGCGCAGCAGCACCGATTTCCCGTTCGGCAGCACGGTGTAAATCTTCATTTTGCCGCTGACGAGCAAATAGAGCTGGGACAGAGAGTCGCCCGCCGAGCAGATCGGCTCCCCTTTGTCATAAGCAAACAGCTCCATGGCCGCAATCGTTTGCTCGTCAAAAATACCGCTCAGCCGATGTTCGTTAACATAACGAGCGATCGCTGCCGGATCGTTAATTTTTTTCATCGTAACCTCGCTTATGGAAATGCGCATGCTTTCGGCGCGGTCTCGCCCACTTTATTGTAGTATGAATCGTCGCGGCGCCAAAAGGACATATGTCCTATTAATGGGGTGAAAAAAGAGCGGCTGCAAGGTCGATTCGCTACACCTCTGAACCGGCGGGCATGCAAAAAGCGGCGGTCCGGAACGCGAACGAAGCTCCGGACTGCCGCATTGCATAAAACGATCGATCCTGAGTTGCCAGCTCCCGCCGACGTCAGGCGGGCATGAGCGCGACCAGCCGGCCTTCCCGGACGACGACGTCGTACGGGGCCAATTCTTTGGACGGCACGTTGAGGCAGGCCCCGGTTTGCGTGTCGAACGACCAGCCGTGAAGAGGACAAACAAGCTCGCCGTCCTCCACTTCAACCGTATATCCGGCATGCGGGCAAATGCTCGATACAAGCCGGTACTCCTCCTCTTTTTTCAATAAAAAGTACAGACGGTTTCCAAGCTGAACCTCGGCCGGAAAAGCGGTGAAGGCATCAACGGCTCCGAGCGTAATTTCTTCCATATTTCCACCCCTTTACCCAATTTAAGATGGTTGCCGCTATCCGTTTATCCGTTTGCGGTTATGATGCGCGAGCGAGATCAGGGCGGAATAGAGCGGCTGAAGATTGAATTTTTTGCCGAACTCGAACTTGTAGGCAGCGACCTGAACATTGTTTGCTTTGTAATAGGGCGACGTGATGTAGTGAATCGTCAGTTCGCTGTCGTCGAATCCCGTTCCTCCGGTTTCCATCGTAACCTCGTAGATCGAATCGAGATGAATGGAAGCAACTCTCGTTTTTTTGCCGGTGACCCCTTGGTGGTCAATTAATATCAACCGCTCTTCCGTCAAGATAAACGTATCGCGCACAAGTTTAAAGCCCATTTGGATCTTCTCATCAGGCATGAGATAGCCCCCGTATTGCTGCTTCAGTTCCTCAGCCGTCACTTCCGAATAATTCCCGAACAGACCGCCGAATAAGTTCGCGATAGAAATCCCTCCCGTTGTTTGGTTAAGCGAAAAATAGCGGATGAATTCCGGATTACAGCCGTCGCAGCTCGCGCGGGAAGCTTGTCAGCACCTGCGCCCGGCCGCCCTCGCCGATGTAGATGTCGTCCTCGATCCGGACGCCGCCGATCTCCGGCACGTACACGCCCGGCTCGATGGTGAACAGCATGCCCGGCTCGATCAGCGATTCATTGCCGCCGTGAACGGACGGCTGCTCGTGGATGTCGATGCCCATGCCGTGACCGACGCGGTGATTGAAATAATGGGCGAAGCCGTACTCCGCAATCGTCTCGCGCGCGGCGCGGTCGACGTCGGCAAGCGGTCTGCCGGCTACCGCGGCGGCAACGGCGTTCCGGTTCGCTTTCAGGACGGCCTCGTACACCTTCGCCTGCGCCCCCGATCCTTCCCCGATCAGAAACGTACGCGTAATGTCCGAGCAATAGCCGTCCTTGTAGACGCCCATGTCGATCAGCAAAAAATCGTCCTCCTGCAGCCGGTATTCCCCGGACCGGCCGTGCGGCAGCGCCGAACGCGTTCCGCCGAGCACGCTCGTTTCGAAGGCGGGCTTGTCGCCGCCAAGCACCCGCAGCCGGTATTCGATCTCCGCGTTCAGCTCCAGCTCCGTGACGCCGACGGCCGCTTTGGCCACCGCTTCCTCCAGCACGCGCTCCGCCAGCGTGATCGCAACCCGGACGCGGGCAATCTCCTCCGGCGTCTTGCGCAGCCGCAGCTGCATGACGATCGGATGCGCATCGCGATAGTCCGCCTTCGGAAACAGCGCCGCCAGCCGTTCGTAATCGGCGAACCGCAGATGATTTTTCTCGACTCCGATCACCGACGCCTCGTGCCCCGTTTCCTTGCCCAGCAGCTCCCACGGATCGGCCGTATCGGGAACGGGAACGAGCTTGTTAACGCACGCGCCTTTGCGCGCCGCTTCTTCGTCAAGCGACGGCACAAACAGCGTATAGCCCGATTCGCCCGGTTTGGCGATCAACGCCATAAACCGCTCGTGCGGATCGCTGTAAAATCCGGTCAAATAAAAAATGCTGCCCGGGGACGTAATCATCGCAAAATCGATTCCGGCAGCATCCGTCATTTCGAGAACATGACGCATCCTTGCTTCATAGTGCGCTGACATAACCGACGCCTCCTCATTGCTTCCGTCCTTGCCTGCCTATCAAGAGCCCGCATAACAAATTATTCACATATCATTATTGTATCGGGTGCCTGCAGGAGAAGCAATGAAAAGGCTGTCATCGCGTTAGCGCCCGTTATTTCGAGGCGGCAAAGCCCGGCACGTCGCCGCGCTCCTGGAACACCTTTTTCGCCGCCATTACGGCATTCAGCACGCGCGGAAAACCGGTATACGGGATGCACTGCATGATCGCTTCGACGATCTCATCCGGGGACAAGCCTACATTCAGCGCCGCGTTCAGATGAACGTGAAGCTGCGGCTCGCATCCACCTTGAGTCGTAAGAGAGGCGATTGTGATGAGCTCCCGCTGTTTCAAATCAAGCGCTTCCCGCATATAAATATCGCCGAACGCAAATTCGATGACGTACCTCCCCCAATCGGGAGCGATATCCCCGAGCGATTCGACGACGCGCGATCCGCCTTCCCCGTCGACCTCCATCAGTCTTTTCCAGCCGCGTTCATAACGTTCTTGATCCATCTTGCATCCTCCTTCGAAATTCGGAATTCGTATCTCCGGTTTATATGCTACCGTTTAGAGCGCGCTCTAAAGCAACTCTCAGCCCCGATTTGGTCGACTTTGGTTTAAACCGATTTCGGCATTGAAGGAGCGGCTTCATTCCGGCTACACTTTACCTATCGAACTAACCTAATAATGGAAAATGCAGCATGCGAAGCTTGAATTGATCGAGTTCGAGTGCAGTTAGAGAGCTAAAGGAGGTGCTTCCTTTTATGATACGAACAGAACGGACGGCAGACTACGAACAGGTTTACAGCCTTCATTATGAAGCGTTTGGCAAACGGGAAGACGAGTCCAAACTGGTGGAGCGCATCAGGCAGTCGGATCAGTTTGTGACGGAGCTGTCAATCGTGGCCGATATGGACGGCTCCATTGCCGGCCATATCTTACTAAGCAAAGCTGCAATATTCGGTCACGGTTCCACGGTTGAAGTGATCGTTCTTGCACCGCTTGCCGTTCAGCCCGCCCTGCAAAAGAAAGGCATTGGTAGCGCGCTTATGCAGGAAGGACTGCGCCGGACGAGAGAGCTTGGCTATGGATTGGTTGCCTTAATCGGCCATCCCGGCTACTATCCAAGGTTTGGGTTCGAACCTGCACGACGGCACGGCCTGGAACTGACGCAATATGACGTTCCCGACGACGTGTTTATGATTAACGAACTGATTCAAGGAAGTTTAGACGGAGCAACAGGAGAATTGAAATATCCCCAAGCTTTTTTGCACGTGTGACAAGCAGAAACGGCTATCGCCGTCCGTTATTGGACCGATACGATTCGCAGAGCGCGAAGGCCCGTTTTTCGCCGGGCTAGATTTAACCCGCATACGAGCAGCTTATGGAGCTTTTCTCCCCCCTCCTCTTTGCTTTCCTGTTCAGGAACAAGAATATGGGGGTAACATAGATCATGAGAAAACGATTATTCAGTCGCATGAATTGGCAGTGGAAGCGGAAATCCGCCCGCCTGGAGCATTGGAAAGCGCAAAAATCCGAGTTCGATACGCTTATAACGCAAAATCAGTTTGACTACGTTCAACTATGGATCGATCCGTATTACAGCATCAGCAGCCGCGATCTTCCGCGTTAATGATGGCTTGATGCAAAAAAACTCTCTTTGGAACGCCCGGCGTTGGGCCTGCAAAGAGAGTTTTTCGTTTTCGTTACCTGCTGCTTCTGTATTCCTCGGCCAGTATGCTCATCTTGATGACATCCCAATATTTCCCCGACCGGAAGAGCCTCTGGCGCATCCGGCCTTCTTCCTTGAAGCCGCAGCCGACATAACAGCGGTATGCCCGCTCATTGAACTCGTATACATCCAGCTCGAGCCGGTTCAAGTTCAGCGAATCGAATACGAACCCGGTCAGCAGACCGATGGCCTCGCGGCCGTATCCTTGTCCGAGCAAATCTTTGCGTCCGATAACGATTCCCATACTGGCGAAACGGTTTTTCCAGTCCAGCTTGTGCAGATCGATCTGGCCGATATATTCGAGGGAATCTTTGAAAGCGATAATATACCCTTTGTTGTCCGGATCGCCCTCCACCATCATTTTCAAATAGGATTCGGTATCGTGGGTCGTCTGCGGATACAGAAAAATATCGCTGAGCATGCCGGTAATTTCCGCGTCGTTCGCCCACTTCCGGATATAAGGCAAATCCTCCATTCTGTAATCCCGCAGCACGATTCGCTCCCCGGTTAAATAGGACATGACCGCCGCCTCCCGCCTTCCAGTTGATGGAACTCAATTGAATAATTAGGTAAGATATATCATAGAAGGAGCTGCCGGGCAAGCTGTTTTTAAGCCTGGACCGGCAGTCGGTCATCTGCGGAGGTTCACTTCAGGATTGCTAATGCTGCGTCCGGTTCAGTGTGAACAAATAATTGTATTTGCTCGCATGCTTCAGCTCGTCAAGAATGATACCGTACACGGTATCGCGGTAGACGCCGGCGGGAAGGCCGAACCAGATGCTGCGGTATTTCTCTACGGCGGACAGTTCGCCCATGAGCGCCTTTTGGATCCCACTGTCGTAAGATTCCACGACCTCATAAGGTTCGCTGTCGCCACCTGACACTTCTTGCCCGGTAATCGCTTTGTACATTTGCCTAAACATGCGGTTATGGCTTCGCTCATCGTCACGGATCGAAGCGATGATATCAGCCTGCTCTTTTGACGGCGCCAGCCGAATCAGCTCATCATAAAACAACTCATCGCTGCGTTCGCCTTGTACGGCCTCTTTGATGCGCAGCAAAGCTGTCGGCAAATTCGAGGCCCAAACGGGCTGAAAGCCAGCCCGAATCCACCATGCCGGATAATAATAGGCATACATAACAAATCCCCCATTCCATTACGTGTCGATAAATATGTATATGCCCAAGTGCCCGATCAAGTTACGCTTATAATACGCCTCAGATGTAAATGTAATAGAAAGAATCGATTTGGGGATGTACTGACAGGGTGGCATTACAACCCAAAATGCGGCGAGAGGATTAAATTGCTATGAAAACGAAATTCGGCTCTTTGTTCTGCTTCACGGCGGTCGTCCTTACGTTCTTTGTCTCATTGTCCGCGGAAGCCAATACCTTCCCTGCAGACGAGACTCTCCCAGTTCAGCACCTGATTCAGAAAGGGGGATACACGCTTTATATCCGTCATGGAGAAGCTACCATCGGTCAGGATCGGCCGGACATTTCGTTTATGGACTGCACTACTCAGCGAAATCTCAGCGATGATGGACGAAGACAAGCCCGAGCGGTCGGCGATTTTTTGAGAAAAAATAACATCCCGATCGAATATCCCGTAGGGGCGAGCCCTTACTGCCGGACGATGGAAACGGCTGCAATCGCAGTCGGCAAGGAGAATGTCATTCCCGTGCCGGTACTGGCCAAAGCTGTCCGACTAAACGATGCCGCAACGCCGGCCGAAGAGCGCCGTCAAATCATTTCGGATATTACCAGGCTGTTGGAAGCTATGCCGGTAGCCGGTTCCTCCCTTACTCAAACGTCCTCACCAACAAATATTCATCGGTGTATACGCCGTCCACGATCATGGCATTTTTCTTGATCCCTTCAATAACAAAACCCATTTTTCGATACAGGGCGATTGCCCGTTTGTTATGAACCATAACCGTTAGCTCGAACCGGGTAACCGTATCGGGCCGCCAACGTTCCAGAGCCTCGAACAAACGACGGCCGATGCCTTGCCCGGTGTAAGCCTGGCGGATGCCGGCCACAAGATAAGCGCTGTGACGGATTCTGCGGGCGCTCCCGCCGACGGCCATTACATATCCGATCATTCCTGTTCCGTTTCCGCAATGAGGATCATGGAGTTGTCCGATTCGAGCAGCTTTTGAATGGCAGCTCGCTGCTGTTCCCCGGTTTCCTGCCGTTCATCGGGCTCAAAAAGCATAAACGACGTTTCCTGGTCCAACTGAAGCTTTAACCGGTGCAGCCGGCCGCCGTCTTCTTCCTTTATTTACCTGACGGTGATCATCTAAGATCCCCATTTTCCCCAACTCAGTACTTGGAAATTCGAATCTGCATCGTAATGGGCATGGCCCGGCTTTGGCGCATTTTTGACGCATTTGACGCATCATCGATTAAATCGCCGCCAGCACATCGAGCAGCATTCGTTTGAAGGAGTCCCGGTCCACAGCTTCGCATACGCGCACGTTCGCTTCCCGATCAAGACGGCCGTTCAAATCGACGACACTGTAGCCTCGCGTAAGCTCGCCGGCAGTCTCGACATCAACATAATACAGTCCCGATTTCGTCATGATCGATTCGTCTGCAGCAACGGCCATCAGCAGCGTGTCCGGATGCGTCGTTCCTTTCAATTTATGGACCGTTTTGTTGAACTGCATCACCACCCGGTTGACAGCGGTAAAAAAACGCGATCCCGCCGTGTGCAGAGCAGCGATTTCCTCATGGTCGCCATCGTCCATGACCGAATACTGCGTGCACATTTCCCAGCCGACCATCGTCATCGGAATGCCGGAATGAAGGACGATTTTGGCCGCCTCCGGATCGACGTAGAAATTATACTCGGCCGCAGGGGTAATGTTGCCAAGCGCATTGTTGGTTCCGCCCATGATGTACAGGTGTGCGATTTCGGGAATGATCGTCGGGTCCTTCCGGATCGCCATCGCGATATTCGTGAGCGGAGCGATCGCGAGCAGGCTGATTTCACCCGGATGCGCATGCACCGTTTCAATAATGAAATCGACGGCATGCTTCGTTTCGGGACGCTGCTCTGCCTTCGGGAATCGGGCCCCGCCCATGCCGTCGTCGCCGTGCACATCCTCTACGGTGCGGTGCTGTTTATGCCCAACCGCCATTACCGGTGCTTCATAGCCTTTGAATACCGGCACTCGACCGCCGTGACCCGCCACCTGAACGGTATATAAAGCATTTTCCACCTGCTGGTCGAACTGCACATTTCCGCCTGTAATCGTAATTCCTTCGACTTGAAAATAATGCAAAGCGGTCAAGATGGCGATTGTATCGTCTCCTGCCGTATCGGTATCAATGATGACCCTTTTCAATGGTATAATTCCCCCTTCTTTCATATCGATTGCACCTTTCTGCCCATTAATACCGATGCTTATTCTACTAATTCTAGAAAAAAAAGAGAGACCTGACAACACTGTCGTCAGCTCTCTTTTGCGATTCGAAACGATGCCGGCCATTCAGCCGAAACGTCCGCTAATATAATCTTCCGTCCGTTGATCCACCGCGTTGCAGAACAACCGCTCCGTATCGTCATACTCCACAACTTCCCCGCTTAGGAAAAATGCCGTTTTCTTCGATACCCGCGCCGCTTGGTGCATATTGTGCGTCACCATGACGATCGTATACCTGTCCTTCAGCTCCTGAACGAGCTCCTCGATCTTGAGCGTCGAGAGCGGATCCAGCGCGGACGTCGCTTCGTCCATCAGCAAAATATCCGGATTGACCGACAGCGCCCGGGCAATACAGAGCCGCTGCTGCTGCCCGCCGGACAGGCTGGCGGCCGGTCGCTTCAGGTGATCCTTCACTTCATCCCATACCGCGGCCGCTTTCAGGCTCGTTTCCACAATTTCATCCAGCTGCCGCTTGTTTTTGATGCCGTGAATACGGGGGCCGTACGCGATATTGTCGTAGATCGATTTCGGCAGCGGATTCGGCTGCTGAAACACCATCCCGACTCTCGTCCGCAGCGACTCCACATCGATCCCGCCCTCATAAATATCGGTGCCGGCAATTTCGATGACACCCTCGATCTGCACGCCCGGTATTTGATCGTTCATCCGGTTGAGCGTCCGCAGCAGCGTGGACTTTCCGCAGCCGGAAGGTCCGATGAAAGCGGTTATTTCGTTCGCCGGAATGTCCAGCGATACGTTCTTTAATGCCTGGTAATCGTTATAATACAGATTCAGCTTACGGATATGAATGAGTGCGTTCATCATTGAAAACTCCTTCGAGTATTCATCTCGGACTTTCGGCAGTGCGCCCTATGCAGTGCGTTCTATTCGTTTATCTGCCGGCTTTGCGCCCGTGAAACCAAAGCGGCACGCGGAATAAAAGGTTGATGAGAAGCACGACAATAACGAGCACGGCTGCCGCTTTGTCGGCGATATCGGCCGCATCCGGCACGATCGCCTCCGACTGCACATACCAGAGGTGAACGGCAAGCGTCGCACCCGGGGAAAATAAGCTGAAATCCCACATCTCGCCGGATGTGGAGACGCCGGCCGTCAGAATGATAACGGCGCTCTCGCCGAACGCCCGCCCCGCTACAAGGCAAATGCCGGTAACGATGCCGCTGAGCGCGGCAGGGATGAGCGTGCGCATAATGGTTTGCAGATGCGTCGCCCCAAGCGATAACGATGCGTTTTTATACTCCTTGGGCACCGCCTGCAGCGCTTCCTCCGTCACCCGCGTCAGGACGGGCAGATTCAAGAAAGCGAGACTGACCGCGCCGCCGATAATGGTGAGCCCGATCCCCATCGCTTCGACGAACAAGGCAATACCGAACAGGCCGAAGATAATCGACGGAACGGAAGCGAGCCCTTCGACGCAAGTGCGGATAAACCGGACCCACTTGCGGTCGGGAGCGAATTCGGCCAAATAGATGCCGGCTGCAAGGCCAAGCGGAATCGAAATGATGAGCGAAAGGATCAATACATAGAAAGAGTTGAACAAAGCGGGACCGATGCCGCCGCCCTCCTCGATTTCACTTGGAAGTCCGTACAGAAAGCCCCACGACAGCTTCGGAATCCCTTTTTCCAAAATAAGAAACAGCAGCGCGAAAATAAATAAGATAGAGCAGACGCCAACGATCCACGCCAGCACGGTAAAGCTGCGGTCGAGGATGCGGTTCACGCCTCTGCTCTTGCGAAACGGCGAGCTTGCCGCCTTGGTGTTGATCATGCTCCCCTCGCCCCTTTCCGCTCCAAAAACCGAATCGCGACGATCATCAGAAGCGAGATGAGAAGCAAAATGAAGCCCATCAAATAAAGCGCATTGTTCCAGGTGGAATCGAACTCCACGTTCGGGATTTGCATGACGATGTTGCTTGTGAGCACCGATGTCGGCGTCAGCAGGCTGCTGGCCAGCTGTGGCGTATTGCCGATCACCATGACGACGGCCATCGTTTCTCCGATGGCGCGCGCCATTCCGAGAATGACGGCATACATAATGCCGCTTCTCGCCGCCGGCAGCGTAACTTTGAATATTGTTTGAAACCGGGTCGCTCCAAGCGCGTAGGAAGCCTGAATATATTTGTGCGGGACAGCGGTAATCGCATCGTCGCTCAGCCTGCTGATCGTCGGCAGCACCATAATCGCCAGCACGAGCGCTGCCGCCAGCAGACCGTCGCCCATACTCGTTCCGGTCACCGATCGAATGGCCGGAATGAGCAAAGTGAAGCCTAAATATCCGTATACGACGGACGGAATTCCGACCAGCAGGTCGATGACCGGGCGAAGCATATTTTTGAGCCATTTCGGCGTCAGCTCAGCCAAAAAGATGGCGATGAATATCGAGACCGGCACCGCAATGAGCAGCGTCAGCGCTGTTAACGCGAACGTCCCGAAAATAAAGACAAGCGCGCCAAAGCGGTCTTCTTCCGGCGTCCAGTCCGCCGAAAAGAAAAATTCGAGCGGGGAGACGTCCAGAAACGTCAGCACGCCGGTGCGGAACATAAAGAACAAGATCAGAAACAGCACCAAACAAACAAAGACGGCGCACGCGATACAAAACATTTTGAACGTTTTGTTCGCCCATCTCAGCCTCGCTCTGCGGTCAAATCCCCTGCCGGTGCCGGATTTCAGGGAATGAGTCATTTCGCCTTGTGCGGCCGTTGCACCCGTTGACGAAGTTTCAAGCATACCGTTCGTTTCCTCCAATAAGAAAAGCTTCTGTTCGAAGCTCTCTCCACGTTGAATGAACCTGCGTGATAAAGACAAGCCAGCCTGACGCAGGTGCGCTCCAAGCTGGCCGCTCTTCTTCCGTTATTTCATCGCCGACAGCGGGATGAATTTAAGCTTTTTCAGGGAACCGTTCTGGAACTCCTTACTTTGCACATACTCGATGAACGCTTTGACCGCCCCGGTTGCGGGACCTTTCGTCATGTAGTAGCCGTAGCCCCATACTTTATATTTACCGTTGACCACATTCTCAGTCGTAGCGGCAATGCCGTTGATTTTCAGCGCCGTCATTTTGCTCGTGACGTAAGGGAGGTCGATGTAACCGATCGCGTTCGGCGTCGTTTCTACCGCTGTCTTCATGTCGCCGCTCGACTTCACTTCTTTGTAGTTGTTGCCTTTGGTCATGAAGTCCGTACCCATCAGTGCTTTCATTTGAAAATTGACGCGCGTGCCCGATCCGAAGGCGCGGTTGACGACCACGATATCGGCATTGTCGCCGCCTACGTCTTTCCAGTTCGTCACTTTACCCGAGAAAATGTCCTGCAGCTGCTTCGTTGTCAGGTCGTCCACTTTCACGTTTTTGTTCACGATCGCAGCAAACGGTGTAACCGCCACTTTATGCGCCACCTGGCCGTCAAACTTTTTGAAGCCCGGCACGTCCTGCGTCGCATCCCAGTCAACGGCGCCGATATCGGCAATGCCTTTGCGCACCGATTGCGGACCCGTGATGGAGCCTGCAGCGGAAGCGGAAATTTTTACTTTCGGATTGAGCTTCTTGAATTCGTTGGCTGCCTGCAGCGTCAGCGGCAGCAGCGCGGAGGAACCGTTGATGACGATTTTGCCGCTCAGCTTTTTGCTTGCCGCCTCTGCGGTATTGGAAGCGGAGAAAGAACCGAATACCAGGGTAAGAGCCATCGTTGCAAGTGCAGCGCCTTTAAACCATTTCATTTGTATATAACTCCTCTCGAATAGTTGAATTAGCGGGTTACGGCTTTCCATTTGCCGTTATGATCGACGTAAAGCTTTCCGTCCTGAACGAGCGCAAGCTGCGAATTTGCGGAAACAACAAGATCTGTTACGCTGTCGGACACGGTGAAGAGCTTTTGTTTGCTGCCGTTAGCCGGGTCGATTTCGTAAATATCGTTCGTATCCGTCGCTCCGGATGCGAGCACGTACAGCTTGCCGCTGCTGTATACAGCTTGAAGCACATCCTGTTCCGAGAAAAGCGTGCTTTCCTGCGCGTTTGCCTGAACGGAGATGAGAACGGAGTTGGTGTTCTCGTCACCCGGCTTGATGTAGAACGCTTGCGAAGCGTCAGCCGCCGCGCCGACATACAGCTTGTCTTCCGCGCCGGAGGTGAGCTGCACCGGTTTGGCACCCGCTGCCGAAGAATCGAACGCGTACAGCTGCGGCTCCGTACCTGTCATATCGATTGCCACATCGTCAAGCGAAACGTCCTTGCTGCTGTCGGCCGTTACTTTGCCGCTTTTGCTGACCGTGTAGACGAACTTTTTGCCGCCCTCGGATACGGTCAAATTCGCTTTGTAATCGACCTTGTCGTCGAGAACCGCTGCAATCTTTCCGTCAACCGGGTTCATTTTCGCAATAACCGATCCTCTGTCGCCTTGCAGGAAATAAAGCGTCGAGCCGTCGGCGGACCATTGCAGCTCATTTTTTACGGATGTGTCTTCGCTGATTTTCTTCATTTTATTCGTCCCGAGAACGAGAACATAAACGTTGCCGTTCGAATCGGTGTAAGCGGCTTTCGTGCCGCCGGGTGCCACTGCCAGGTCGGAAGCATCGGCCGCCGCGAACAGCTCCGCATGTTCGCCGGAAACTGCGTTGACAACATTGTCCGCACGCCCCTGATCGGTCAGGCTGGAGACGAGCAGCTGACCCGCCCCAATCCACTTCGCTTGGTCTATGCCCTCGAGAAGCTGGACGGTATCGACCGATACGGCGCCCGATGCGTCTTTCGTATACGTGCCGCCCAGCGCTTCTACGAAACTAGCGGGTTCGATGTAGTTCGCGTGTTTTACGTTCACGACCGCGTGGCTCAGCATTTTCACGGAACCGTCTACGAACGCGCGGTTCGACGATGCTTTCAAAGCGATCGAATGGCCGTTTGCGGCCGCCTTTACCGTACCGTCCTGCGTCAATTCAAGATTGGCCAGCAAAGCAGCCGCCAAATCCCGAACCGAGACAAGCGTAACGCCGTCCGCTACAATCGAACGGATCGTAACGTCGCTGCCGTTTACGACATAAGAAGCCGGCTTCACTTGAAGTACATTTACAGGAGCAGCAGCATACGCGCCGCTAACAGCAGCCGTGCTGATTATTGCAGCCGCCAAAGAAGCGGCCAGCGTTTTTTTCATCGACATTGGCATACGACACCTTTCCTCGTCATGATCTATATGTAGAAGATTTTGAAGCCTGTTGCCGACGGCCCACCCGGCCTTGATGAATAGGCCCGATCCCCCCTTAATAACTGCGTAAGACCGCTTGATGTTGAGGAAACGCTTGTACCAATATTTACATTTGCAATCCTAACAGCATTTTGTTATCGAAATGTTTTGCATTTATGGATTATTTGTAAATGTTGGATATTATCCTGTTATTGGTTATTCAAAACGCGACCTTTGGGGTAAATATAAAAAGGAGTCTGCCATATCAACTTTTCATAGATTTTGCTGCCGTATTCGCTTGACTTCTTCCTGAATTCATATTATTATATGATTCTGTGATACGCGATCTGTTAGCTCAGCTGGGAGAGCACCATCTTGACAGGGTGGGGGTCAGTGGTTCGAGCCCACTACAGATCATACAAAAAAACCCTTGCGCCGCAAGGGTTTTTGCTTGTTCATTTATAGGATGCTTTCGATCCGCAGACGACCGAAATCAAGTTGTCTTTACCTTTATATATAGAACTTCCAAGAAACGCACCAAACGATGAGTCCCGGCTGCCGAACCTACGGTTGACGTTTTTTTCAAAAACCTCCCTCAGCCTTCCGGACGATATCGAGTCAGGCTGATCTCTCGGCTTCATTCACTTTCTCCCGTACCTGATAGTACTTAATAATCAATTCGTCCAATTCCTGGCTCAAATGCAATACTTTACCTGACGTCAATGTTTCAGGGGAACTGCCGGCAAGGTCATTGAGCAGCGCTCGATACAGTTCGATGTTAAACCTGATCATTTCCAGCTCGGTCATAATCTGCATCTCCAATTGATAAGTCATTTACGCTAGCTGCGATGTTCCTCATCAAGTGAAAATTGATCAGCGGTCAGACCTAAAAGGTTGGATTCGTACGTTTTCCTGCTCATGTCCAGATTTCCCGACTTCCATTCCATAAACCGGTCGGCCGCGATCCCCATTTCCTTTACAACCGTTTCAATTTCAATAAAGATCAACTAATCCCACCTCCTAATAACATAAGAATAGCCGATCCCGATTGAAAATAAAGTCGAAAACAGGCGCCTTTCCGAAAAACTGCCGATAAATTCAAACGGTTGAATTTCGATTGACTTTTCCAGCTGTTTTGAGTAAAATATTAACTTTTTTCTGTGAGCTGCTGATCGAGAGCATATCGGCGGTATGGCTACTCGACGCTCGTTAGCCAGTACTCCGCCCCGCTTGCCGATGAAAGATCGACGGTGCTATAGTGGTAGTTAACCATGATTTGGAACTCATTGATTAATATCCGTTAAGATGGAGGGATTTGTGATGAATTTAGGATTGCAGGGCAAAACGGCGCTCATTACGGGCGGAAGCAAAGGAATCGGCTTACATACGGCCATTGTGCTTGCTGAAGAGGGAGCAAACGTCGTCATTTTTGCGCGCGGAGAAGATGAGCTGGGCTGTGCGGCTGTGCAAATCAAAGAGCAGACCGGCAAAGAAGCGCTTGTTGTTATTGGAGACGTTACTTCTGCCGAGGATGTGGAACGCGCCGTTCGCCAAACTGTCGAAACGTTCGGTCGGCTGGACATTCTCGTCAACAACGCGGGAACTTCGGCAGCAGCCCCGTTCCAAAGCGTGGAGCTGGACAAATGGCAGCAGGATCTCGATTTGAAATTGTTCGGCGCGATCCGCTTTTCCCGGGCCGCTCTTCCGTATTTGCGCCAGAGAGGCGGAGCCATCGTCAACGTAACGGCATCGGGCGCCAAGACGCCGGGCGCCTCTTCGCTTCCGACCTCCGTCAGCCGCGCCGCCGGAATGGCCTTAACGAAAGCGATGAGCCGCGACCTGGCCGCGGACGGCATTCGCGTGAATACGGTAGGCATCGGCCTCATCCGCAGTCATCAAATTGAAGCGAAGTGGAAGCAATCGGCGCCGGACAGCAGTTGGGAAACGTTTGCCCGCGACCCCGGGCACCGCATTCCGCTCGGGCGGATCGGCGATGCCGACGAGGCCGCGCGGGTCATCGCGTTTCTCGTTTCCGACGCCGCTTCTTACGTGACCGGCACATCGGTCAATATTGACGGCGGTCTTGCCGCCTCATTGTAGCATTTTCCAGGAATAAACTTTGGTTAACGCAAGCAAATCGGCTGACCGGTACGCGGTTGGCCTGGGCGGTAAGCGCCGAACAACTCGGTGTCCCGCCCCTCCCCACTCGTTATCGATCCGCTCAATCGCCGCTTGTCCGATCATCGTTCACGTTCAAAAAATAATGAATGAACTGCTCGTCTTTAACATAGCCGCTGCGCTCATAAAGACGCTGAGCCCGCTCGTTATCGGCTGCGGTAGACAGCTCCAGCCCTTTTAGCTGTGCATATTTGCGGGCTTCATCGAGCAGAAGCTGGCCGACCCCCGTCTTGCGGTGTTCTTCCAGCACATAGAGATCATTCAAGATCAGCGATCTTTTCATGGAGATCGACGAGAAGACGGGATACAGCTGTGTAAAGCCGACCATACGCTTCATATTCAGGTCCCGAACGTTGAATATAATCGATTCCCGATGTACCATCCGTTCAAACAGAAATTGCCGTGCTTGGTCCAATGCCGAACGCTGTCCGTAAAAAATGCGGTTTGAACCTCCCACCGCCTACGCATTCGCTAAGAGGCGGGGGATTCCTGGGTAATCCCTTCTATCGAAAGGAAATTGACCAGGCGATCCCTGCTGTCCCGGCAGTTCAACTTAATTCATTCCAACAAATGAAGTCCTTCCCGTTCGATGTTGATCGCCGCATTATGGTCACGGTCATGCTGCGCGCCGCACATCGGACACGTCCATTCGCGTACCTTTAAATCTTTCACATCCGGGTTTCGCTGGCCGCATGCCGAGCAGATCTGGCTTGACGGGAAGCTCTTGTTTACCGTGATGACGTTTCTCCCATGCCACGCTGCTTTGTAGGCGATCATTTCGCCGAACCTGGACCATGACGCGTCCGCGATGGACCGCGCCAGCTTATGATTCTTGAGCATGTTTTCCACTTGTAGGTCTTCCAGGCAGATGGTTTGGTTTTCACGAATCAGCCGGGTCGACAGTTTGTGCAGATAATCCTCACGGCAGTTTGCGACTTTCTCATGCAGCCGGGCGATTTTCATTCGGGCCTTGGCACGGTTTTGACCGTCCTTTTGCCGGCGGGATAATCTTCGTTGCCAAAAGGCCAATTTCGTCTCATACTTACGTAAATATTTCGGATTGTAAATCGTTTCACCCGTAGAAAGGATGGCGAAGTGCTTAAGGCCCAGATCGATGCCTACGCTTTTCGTCTTGTCCACCCGCACATAGGGGCAGTACAGCATTTCGCATAACACCGAGACAAAGTATTTACCGCTCGGGTTCCGGCGAACGGTGGCGGATAAGATGCGCCCTTCGATCTCGCGGCTTTTTGCAAATCGCACGAGTCCGAGCTTAGGCAGCTGAATCCGGTTTCCTTCCACGCGAATGGCGTCGTTGTTGTTCTTAGTCGTATAACTCTGCCCGGACGCACGCTTTCGCTTGAACTGCGGATAATCGTTTTGTTTGGTGAAAAAGCGCTTAAACGCATCATCGAGTGACTTTATAGCGCTTTGCAGGGCGGTGGCATCCACTTTCCGCAGCCAGTCGAATCCCGATTCGCGCTTAAGCAGCGTAAGCTTTCGGGAACAAGCTTTGTAGGTTAATGTTTTCCGCTCGTTCTCATACACTTGGGTACGAAGGGCGAGAAAACGGTTATAGATGAACCGGCAGCATCCGAGAGTTTGGTGAATGAGCGTTTGTTGTTCTCGATCGGGATAGATCCGAAACCGGAATGCTTTGTGCAAGAAGAGTCACCACCTTTCACTGGTAGTCACTTCCATTATAGCACATATGTTCGTGTTTGTCGCGGGTTCGGGGCAGCAAATGTCGGGTACACCCGAAGCGGATTCATCCCGCCACCTACGCTTCGCTTAAAGTTGGGGGTCTTCTCCGTTAGAAACAACATGACTTAACAGTCACCACCAAGAATGAAAATGGAAGTATGTTTCAAGACAAAACAAGAAACCCATGCTGTAGATGACAGGTCAGAGGTCGATAAAATTTTGGTGCTCTAGCCCGGGTTAGAAACCGATCAATTGCAGTGACGAGAACCGCCGATTGTGAACACCAAACACGTGTATAAATTTACCTTTTGCTCCACTGCATGACCTGTACAATCAAGTAATGAGGGATCGTTTTATGGATGCAATCTTAGAACGGTGTGCGGGGTTGGACGTACACCAAGAAACCGTTGTCGCTTGCGTATTGTCGGGTCCTCTAGACAGGAAGCCCAGCAAAGAAATCCGCACCTTTGGCACAACGACCAAAGAGTTGCTGAATCTACTGGATTGGTTAACCGAATCCGCATGCACGCACGTTGCCATGGAAAGTACCGGGGTGTATTGGAAAGCGATATGGAACATCCTGGAAGGTCACTTTACACTGCTTTTGGGCAACCCCAGGAAGATCCGAAACCTTCCAGGAAGAAAAACGGACGTGAAAGACGCCGCGTGGATCGCAAGCTTATTGCGATGCGGTCTCGTTGAGCCGAGTTTTGTACCGCCCGTGGATATTCGTGACCTGAGGGATTTGACCCGGTATCGGCGAAAACTTCCAGGACACATGACATCCGAGAAAAACCGGATACACAAAATCCTGCAAGATGCGAATATCAAGCTCACCACGTTTATCTCCGATATCTTTGGCGTATCTGGCATAACGCTGTTGGAAGCACTCGTAAACGGCGAGGTACTGGATAGCCAAAGCGTGATGGGGATGGTTCATCATTCCGTGAGGAAGAAAGTTCCTAGTTTAATTGAAGCCTTGAATGGTCGTGTGCGAGCCCACCATCGATTCATGATCAGGAGGCACTTAGAACACATCGAGCAATTAAAGGAGCATATCGAGACGGTTCAAGTCGAAATCGATCGCCTGCTCCAGCCCTATCGCGAGGAAGTAGAACTCCTGAAAACCATTCCCGGTATTCAAGAAGATGCAGCGGCGAGCATCCTATCGGAGATTGGTACCAATATGTCGGAGTTCCAAACGGAGAAGCACATCGCTTCCTGGGCGTCCGTATGTCCGGGGAATAACGAAAGCGCAGGTAAAAAGAGGAGTTCCAAGAAGAATAAAGGGAACAAGAACTTGAAAGCCGTCTTATGCCAAGTAGCCTGGGCAGCTTCTATGAGCAAAAATACCCGACTTGCCGCCTTTCACGCACGTGTCGTGAAGCGACGAGGACCTAAGAAGGCAGCGATGGCGACAGCACACCTCATATTAAAGATTTGCTATTTCGTCTTAAAGGACAAAAAACCATACGAAGAATTAGGATGGGATTACTTACCCCAAAAAGAAAAAGGACTCGACTATTGGAAGAGAAAGATCGAGTCCATGGGATATTTCATCCAAATACAGGATAACCAATCCGCCTAACTTTTAAAAAATTCTGAAAAGAAATTTTGGGGTAGTGGTTTTTTTGCGCCAAAACGAGGAAACCCGCATTTTCGTATAAAATGATAAATTAAACAGACTGGCCAGCTCGTCCAAATCTTCAAGCGTAGATTGTCCGACGATATAGGCGCTCATCAAGCGATTCACCCTTTCGTTCATTAAGAAGCGATTATTGATCCGCTGCGCGGGATATGAGTTCAAACTCTTAGCTGAACTCAGTTTATGCGCCAGCCGCGGGGCTAAGGAAGTGCTGCTCGGTGTATTCGACGGACTGCCGGGTCTGGACGAGGCATTTCGAGAAACATACCCGAAAGCCGATGTACAGCACTGTATCGTTCACAAAGTGCGCGCCACCTTCCCTAAGATCCGGGTGGAGCATAAGACAGACGTCATCAACGACCTAAAAACAATCTACAACGCGGTCGACCATGACACGGCGCTTGCCGCCTTCGATACGGTCAAAGCGAAGTGGGGCAAGCTCTATCCGAAAGAAATGAAGTCTTGGGAAAGCCAGCTGTCGACCCTGCTTACGTTCTACAAGTATCCAGCCATGATTAAGAAAGCGATCCACACTTCTAATGCAATTGAGCGCATGAATAAGGAATTTCGCAAGCGACTCAAGCCAATGAACAGTTTGACGAACATGGATGCTGCCGAGAAGGTCGTGTACCTCCAAAGTATCGAGTACAACGAGATGTATGCGGAACGTGTCATACCGGGATTCGGTGTTCAGGAGGTCAAAAAGGCACTAAACGAGATGTTCGATGCACGCTATCCGTCGTGTGCCGATTAACCAATAATTTCCGACCCGGATGGGAGGAACCCCCATCCGCAACATCGTCAGAACATTCAAACAGAAATGCTGTCCACTTTCCCAGATGGTATATCCTACCGCCTTACACAAACTTCTTGACGCTACCGGGTTCCACATACTATTCATGAATAATATGTGGAACCTTTTATGTTTAACTATCGTTCGTAGCCGAAAGTATATAAATTTTAGTTCTTGAGCCAAAATTGCACTTCATGATTACTGAATTCATTCATTATCAAAGTAGAAAATATCTGCTCATTTTTAACCTCAAGAATGTACTCCTTATACACATAATCTCTACCGCCATTTTTTTCATACCATTTATTTATTCGATCGATGTGTTCACTGTCTCCCCTAACCATCGTTTCTATTTCCTTGTACTTCTCATAACTGTCGTACTCCCAAATAGCGAATATTTCAGTCGTCGATTTATTACTCGGTATCATCCATCTTCCAACTAATCGAGCTCCATGTTTAATTTGGTTAGGCAAATTAGTTTCATTAAAATGTGCATTAAAAATATCAACAAACTCATTTTTTACGATGTAAAACTTCCTTCTATAAAACAAAATCGCCACATCCTTTCTAAAGTCTAAAAAATAATTACTTTGTGTTTTTCAGTCATTTTCCCTCTAGCTGAGCCACGATCACCTTTACGCCAAGTGCTTGAATTCGGTCGATTGCCTCTGGGTCTGCATCCTCATCTGTAATTAACAGATCTAAATCTTCAATCCGGCCAGCTTTCGCAAATCCTTCGTTGCCAAGGGAATGGTGCGTGGCAATTCCGATGCGGCGGCGAGATGCAGCAGATACGGCCCGACCGAATGCCCCTACTTCAGGAGTGGCCACAAAAATCCCTTCCTCCGAGATGCCGCCCCCAGTGACGAAGCTGACATCAAACTTAAACAGGCGGATGAATTCTGTCGCTAGTACGTCGGTAATATTTCCTGACGGCTTTACCCGACCACCAATTAGGAAGGTTTCAATCCACTGTCGTTCCCTTAAAGCATCGGCTACCCGCATGCTGTTTGTAACGATTGTAATTGGCAGTTGTTCAGGCAGATGCTTCAATAGCACATAAGATAAAGATCCGCTGCCAATAAATACAGTATCGCTTTCCCGAATATACGATACAGCTAGTTTAGCAATCGCATTACCTTGCGGAGTTCCTTCACCGTATCGTATTTCTGGTGGGGGTGGGGCTTGTCGAACCTTCGTGGATGGAATCGCACCGCCGTGGGTTTTCTTGAGCAATCCCTGATCCTCCATAATGGAGAGGTCACGCCTGATTGAATCGATGGAAACCTTGAACTTTTCCGCCAAGTCTTTGACCATTACGCGTTTTTCTTCATTCAATAATGCTAGGATTTTTTCCCGACGCTCTTCAGCAAACATCCCCGCGTCTTCCTTTTGCACGCATTATTCCTCCTTAATATTCACTTTCACTCCTACAATAACTCGATTATATTCGTTAATATGCTGTTTTGTAAATATTTTCTGCAATATTCATCTTTAAAATACTGTTTTATGCATCTTTTTCGGCTTACAGTTCTGCTGTGCAATCAACTACTCTGCTGCCCGTTATAGCTTAATGAGTGAGTTAAAATTTATCGTAAACCTGAGCATAAGCCTTTTTCATTTGCTCTCGCAGCACTTTGTTTTCATTCTCCAATGCCTTGATTTTGCGTTTTTTGGCATCATTCGTTTCACGCTTTACTTGCTTTGGTGTAAGGGCCTGGGATTGTTGATTCATGTTGGGCACCAATCAACTTGAAACAATAGAGCATTAAAAATGTGGTGAAAAAGTATTCGAATTCGCAGTACCAAGTCCCAATCCATGGAAAACTAATAGGAACAAATCCAAGCTGTAAATTTTAGACAATATGAGTCTCACAATTCCCGATGTTCCATTTACATAAAAAAATTCGGAACTTCTTATTTTATTAAAGAGGTATCAAGCTACCCCGAAAATTACTATTAGCTCAGACCCAAAAATGGCAGCACGAAACTAAGCCCAGCTTTTATGGTTTTTAAAAACTGTGCTTCTTCGCAATTTTGAGACATTGAAACGCTAAGAGGCCTCCGAATTAAAGAGGGCTACCTGAAAACCAAGATTCTCAAGCTTTCGTACGGCTTGTCTCACGATCGCTTCTTGTTGTCGCTGTTCAAAATAATGACTTCCTAAATCTTTGTAATCTTCTTTTCGTGTAAGAACGTAATAAACAATGGTCATGATGGAGTGCGCGACGGCTACGGCTGCTCGGTGTCTGCCTTTTCGGGCGGCAATGCGTCTGTACTGTGCTCCTAGGTAGTTGTCGGATCTGCATACGGAATGGGCGACTTCAATCAGTGCCGCTCGGAGATATTTGTTGCCTTTGCGAGTTTTTGAGGATTTTCGTTTTCCGGCACTTTCATTCTGCCCTGGAACTAGGCCCGCCCATGAACAGAGATTAGGGGCGGATGGGAAGCGCGAACCGACATCAGTCCCAACTTCGGCAAGGATTTGTTCTGCGGTTCGTCGGCCGATCCCTGGAATGGTATCTAGACGTTCAATGTCTTGCTGAAAAGGGTCGAGCCGTTTGGCTACCTCCGTATCCAGTTCGAGAATCTGCTCATTCAGAAAATCGACGTGTGTGAGCATCGTTTTCAGCATGATCCGTTGGTGGGCACTCATGTTGCCGCGTAAGGCCAATTCCAACTCTTCCTTCTTTTTCTTCAGTGTTCGTCGCGCGAAAGCTGCCAGCTTTTCGGGATCTTCTTCTCCCTCGATCATGGCCCCCATCATATCGCGGCTGCTCACGCCCATAATGTCGGAGACAACAGCAGCGAGCTTAATGTTGGCGCCTTCAAGGACCTTCTGAACCCGGTTATG
This sequence comes from Paenibacillus beijingensis, assembly GCF_000961095.1. Taxonomy (NCBI): domain Bacteria; kingdom Bacillati; phylum Bacillota; class Bacilli; order Caryophanales; family Paenibacillaceae; genus Paenibacillus; species Paenibacillus beijingensis. Next base: position 571,623 of record NZ_CP011058.1, read on the forward strand.
TTCACGAGAGCGTTCCTGAATCAGGCTGCGACGGTAACGGACTAATTCGCGGAGTTCGCGTTGGTTACGGTCCGGAATGTAGCTGGGTTTGAGCAGTCCATGACGCAGAAGGTTACAGATCCACTCGGCATCTTTTACATCCGTCTTCCTGCCGGGAACAGCTTTAATGTGCTGTGCGTTTACGACGAGGAATTGAATCTCCTCGGCTTCAAGCAGGTTGACGATTGGTTTCCAGTAAACACCGGTACTCTCCATGTCCACGTGCGTACAGCGATGCTGCTTGATCCAGTCGATTAAATCCAGCAGGAACACCGTATGCGTACGAAAGGTCTTAATCTCCTTTCCTTCGGGAGTCATGACGCAAGCGGTAATGGACTTCTTGTGAACATCCAAACCGCAAGCGCGCTCGATGAGGACATCCATAACATTCACCTTTCTACGGCAATTGAAATTGAGGACTGGTGCAACAACCAGAAAGGATTACTCTACCCCGCGTGCTTCCCAAAAGGAGCGACATACCGTGGTGCACCGTGATCGTCGTAGTCAGACTAACGGATGGGTTCGCGACACCATAGCTTAACGACCTTCCTCACCAGCCGTAAGAATAGTATAGAACGCCGCACCAAAATTTTCATTACTCTGTGGTGCCCCGAGAGGGGCATGGATGGCTAACGGGCAGGATAGTGAAAATGTAAAATCCGTGTCAGAGCAAACACTATTGACAAAACCATCTACTGCGTGATACTTTATAGCTGTAGTAAGTAATACTCCATACCAGTCATACAGAATAGCTAGGAGTGATTGTGCTGGAAAACCTAACGGAAATGCTCAAAGGCGTGCTTGAGGGCTGCGTCCTTGACATTATAAGCCGCAAAGAAACCTACGGCTACGAAATCACGCGGCGGCTGAACGCTCTCGGCTTCACAGATGTTGTGGAGGGTACCGTATACACCATCCTGATCAGACTTGAAAAAAACAAGTTGGTGGAGATCACCAAGAAGCCCTCCGACATGGGACCGCCGCGAAAGTTTTTCACGATCAACGACGCGGGGCGTGAGGAGCTGCGGAGGTTCTGGGAAAAATGGGAGTTCGTCTCATCAAAAATTAACGATTTAAAGGAGAAAAAACAATGAATTTTTGGGAAAAAATCACCGGCAGCGACATGACTAAAGAATTGAAAACTTTTGAATCGCGAGCCAAAAAGCTGCCGGCTGATTATCAAGCGGCATGGGAAAAAATTAATGCCAATCTTTGGCCGCACTCAGATTTCACCGGTCGCAACCTCATGCCAATTCTTGACGGTGTGCTTGGCCTGCTCGAAGAAACGGCGGCGGACGGTCAGAGTGTCCAAGAGGTTTTGGGTGACGATATCAAAGGCTTCTGTTCAGCGCTGGCCGGCGAAGCAGGGGCAAAGTCTTTTCGCGACAAGTGGCGCGAGCAACTCAACAATAATATCGCTAAAAAATTAGGTAAATAGGAGGATAAAATGAGAATACGAGATATCATCGAAGGCAAAAAAGAGTGGCGAGCGCACGTGGCGCGTGTCAAAGCGCTCCCGCAGGATTATCAGATTGTTTATAAAGAGATTCAAAAATATCTCTTTAAGGTCGGCCCTGTTGAGCTAACCGACGGGACGGGTTTGCTCTCGGGGATTATCGATCTTTTTGAAGAGGGCGCGGCCTTGGGGAAAGGCGTGCTCGAAGTGACAGGCAGTGACGTAGCGGCTTTCTGCGACGATCTAATCAAAGATTCAAAAACTTACGCTGACATCTATCAAGAATCTGTTGACCAAGAAGTTAACAAGGCCATGAAAAAGGTTACGGATAAAACAAAGTAAAAGGGGATATCGGGATGGAAAAAGTAATTGAAGTGAAAGGTCTGCGAAAGTCTTTCAAGGACACAGAAGTCCTAAAGGGCATCGATTTTGAAGTGAAGCGAGGTGAGATTTTCGCCCTGCTCGGCTCCAACGGCGCGGGCAAGACGACGTTTGTCAGAATCCTCACCACGCTGCTCAAACAGGACGGAGGCACCGCCACCGTAAACGGATTTGACGTCGCTTCAAAACCCGAGAATGTGCGGCATGCGATCAGTCTGACCGGGCAATTTGCCGCCGTGGACGAGATATTGACCGGGCGGGAAAATCTTATCATGATCGCCAAACTGCGACACCTTAAACATCCGCGCCATGTCGCGGATGATTTACTGAATCGCTTCGGCTTGAACGACGCCGCCGACCGCAGGGTGTCCACCTATTCGGGCGGTATGCGCCGCAGGCTCGACATTGCCATGAGCCTGATCGGAAAACCGCAGCTCATTTTCCTCGACGAGCCGACCACAGGTCTTGACCCCGAGGCACGCATTGAGGCTTGGAAGATTGTCAAGGAGCTTGCCGACGATGGCACAACGGTATTCCTGACCACTCAGTATTTGGATGAGGCTGAACAACTTGCCGATAGAATTGCCATTTTGCATAAGGGGAGGATTATTGCCAATGGCACGCTTGAGGAACTGAAAAAGCTGTTCCCGCCCACAAAGACGGAGTACGTGGAAAAACAACCTTCATTGGAGGAGATATTCCTCGCAATCATTGGTAAAAAGGAGGGAGAGTAACAATGAATGAGCATTTTTTCAGCGACATGAGCGTGATGCTTGGACGTTCCATGCGCCATATTTTGCGAAGCATGGACACCATCTTCACGGTTTGCATCACTCCGATTGCAATGATGCTACTGTTCGTCTATGTGTTTGGCGGCGCAATCCAAAGCGGTATGGATAACTATGTGAACTACCTGTTGCCCGGTATCCTGCTGATTGCGATTGCAAGTGGTATATCCTATACGGCTTACCGCCTGTTTTTGGATAAGCAACGGGGGATAATTGAGCGGTTCCACTCCATGCCGATTTCGCGTTCCGCCGTGCTGTGGGGGCACGTGCTGACCTCGTTGGTATCCAACGCCATATCGGTTGTCGTCATCATTCTCGTAGCACTCATTATGGGCTTTCGCTCGTCGGCGGGGGGACTGTCTTGGCTTGCCGTAGCCGGCATACTCGTGCTGTTTACGCTGGCTTTGACTTGGGTCGCGGCGATTGCAGGACTGTCCGCGAAATCGGTGGAAGGTGCTAGCGTGTTTTCCTATCCGCTTATCTTTCTGCCGTTTATCAGTTCGGCCTTTGTGCCGACCGAAACGATGCCGTCAGTCGTACGCGCCTTTGCCGAAAACCAGCCGGTGACCTCTATCGTAGAAACCATCCGTGCATTATTGTCAAGTCAACCGGTAGGCAATGATATCTGGGTCGCTCTTGCGTGGTGCTTAGGGATACTGATCGTCGCATATTTATTTGCGGTGCGCGCATACAAACGGAAAGCTGCTTAATGTTTGCAGGCAATAAAATAATGATAGTGGTCAACAAAAACATCAAGTAAACGCCCCACCACCAGCGACGGCGTTACTTATTTGTCAAAGCGCTCGCTTCACCAGTTTTGCTCGTTGAGATTGATGCCGTCGCAGCGAAGTGATGTTCTATTACTCCTTTTATGTCAAGTAATGGGGAATAAAGATAACCAGGGAGCAGAATGCCACGGATGCCTGTTCCCTTTTTTTATTGAAGTAGGCGTCAAATCGTGGATGCCGTTAAGCTAACGGATAACGATAGCACAAAGCAGCGGCAGTCTAAGGCCTTATTTTCGAGTCCTAGTCCGCCGCTGTTTCTTTTTTTAGTGTCTGTCTAATACTCATTTTTAGAGGGTTACCGATTTACGTTTAATAACCGCATTAAATCAAGAATTCTAGTCAAAAAATTTATTTTCACTGGACAGCAGCACGTTGCAGGTCATCTCCGGACAAGCGGTTTGGAAACATAAGTTCAATACAGCCGGGCGGCAGATGAACTGCCGGCCTTCAACAACTACGTTCGGAAAATGATACGTTTTATGCCTCGTCCGATAAACTTGCCTTATAGTTGGTCCCGATCACTTCCGTAATCATTTCATGAAGCTTGACTACCGCATAATCGATAAATTCGCGGCCTTTCGCAGCACTTGCGAGTGTCGGCGCTCCGATGACGCCGTGTTTGGAAACGTCCTGCGTTTTCCACCCCGGCACGATCGGTCCTTTAATTGAAACGTGGCGGTTGTCGGTGAGCTGCGGCGACGGAAATTCGTCGGCCGCTTTCGCCATATCGACCAGGTCCGGGCGGAAAACAAGCATCAATGACGTTTCCAGCTCGCACGCGTGGAACACCCCATACTCGCCCGATTGCTGCACTTTAGCGAGAATGTCGCTCCAGAACGAGGTGAACCACCAGTCGAACACATACACTTCCATATCGTGCTTGATCCGCAGATCGCGGCTGAGCACATTCAGCAGATCGGTGTTGCCGCCGTGGCTGTTCATGAGCAGCACTTTGCCGAATCCGTGCGCGCGGATCGATCCGCACAAGTCGTCCACCATATTGTACATCGTCGTCGTCGAGAAGGTCAGCGTGCCCGGGAAATCGAGATGTTCGTTGCTTTTGCCGACAGGAATAAGGGGCGTAAGCAGCACTTCATGACTTGGAAACGTTACCCGCTGCTCCAATTCGCCGAGCAGGCTTCCCAAAATGATGGAATCCGTTCCGACCGGAAGATGCGCCCCGTGCTGTTCGGTGGCGCCAATCGGGACGATGACGAGCGAGCGCTCTTTGTCAATCGCAGCAATTTCCTTTGTCGTACAGTTGCTCCATTGGCGGATCATGCCATCAGCTCCTTTAAGTGGATTGAATGTCGGCGCCGGAATGACGCCCATGCTTTCATACCGTGCGAGCTCACTTGCCCGCCTTTACATTACCCGCTTTTCCTTCTTGGACAGCTTGCCTGCCTTACGAGATACATTATAAGAGTAAATGACCAAGCCGAGAACCGTTGCCACGTAAGGAACGGTGGAAATAAGCTCCGCCGGTATTTTCAGCAGCTGCAGCGCATTGGAGAGCGCTTCGGCGAAGCCGAACAGGAACGAGGTGATCGTCGTTCCGACCGTCGTGCTTCTGCCCATCGATTCCGCGGCAAGCGCGATCCAACCCCTGCCGGCCGTCATGTTCCGGGTGAACAGCGAAAGGTAACCCATCGACATATAAGCACCGCCAAGACTTGCGAACAGGCCGCTGAGCAGCAGCGCGATATATTGAATCTTCTTCACTTTAATGCCGACCGATTCGGCCGCGTGCCGGTTTTCGCCGACGGCCCTTATTTGCAGGCCGAGCGGCGTGCGGCTCAGCATATAATAGACAGCTGCGGCCAGCAGAATCGAGACGTAAGTGAGCACATGATGTCCCGACACGATCGGTCCGATGACGGGAATTTTTTCAACGAGCGGAATATGAATGGATGGGAGCACCTTGCTTGCCAGCGAGGAGGAAGTTCCTTTGTCCCCGGTCAGCATGAACAGCACGAATACCGTTCCCCCGATGCAAACGCGTTAATCGCAATCCCGCCCAGGATGAGGTGCGTCTTGAACTGGAGCGTGAAAAAAGCGAGAATGCCCGCCAGCAGCACGCCCGAGACCGCTGCGCACAGCAGCCCGAGCCACGCGCTTCCCGTATAAGCGCTTAAGAGCACTCCCGTCAGCGCGGATGTGAGCATGATGCCTTCCAATCCGATATTCACAATGCCCGCCCGGCTGGAAATGAGCGCCCCCAAAGCCGCAAGCAGAATCGGCGTCGTAACCCGGAGAACGGAAAAAGCAAAGTCGGTCGTCAGGATGACCGCGAGAAAATCATGCATGCTTTTGCGCCTCCTTGAGCAGCATTCTGTTTTTCCAGAACTTGAGGAACTGATCGGCTGAGACGAGCAGCAGAATGACTGCCTGCACGATCGAGATCATTTCGGCGGGAACGTCGGAGTACCGGGACATCATGTCCGCTCCGACCCGTATGTACGCAAGAAAAAGCGCCGATCCGATGACGCCGAGCGGATTGTTCTTCGCCAGCATGGCGACGAGCGCTCCGTCCAGGCCGTAACCCGGCAGCGCATTCCATTGAAACCGGTTGTACATCCCGAGCACTTCAACCGATCCTCCAATACCGGCAGCGAGGCCCGCAAGCAGATGCACAAAGATGATCACTTTGGCGGTTTTGATTCCCGAGTATTCGGCGAACTCCCGGTTCGCTCCGGTCATGCGCAGTTCATAACCCCACCGGGTTTTGTACATAAAGTAATGACCCGCGACGATGCAGCCGAGCGCGATAATAAGGCCGGTATGAATCCGGGTTCCGGGGACGATCCTGCTCAGCAGCGCGGTCGGATCGAACTTGAATGAAGCGGTCTGAAACGCGGCCGCATCCCGAAGCTTGTAATTGAGCAAATATTGGCCGACGCCGTAAAGAATGCTGTTGAACATGAGCGACGTAACCAGCTCGTTCGCATTCCATTTTGCTTTCAGAAAACCGGTAACCGCCGATATTAAAGCCCCGACGATTCCTCCCAGCACGATCGCGGCGACCGGATGAAGGAAGCCGCCCAGACTGAAATGAATGGCAACGGCGGCCGCCGTCAATCCCGAGAAGTAAAAGATGCCTTCCGCGCCCAGGTTGAACATGTTCATCTTAAACAGCAGCGACAGAGCAAGGCCCGTAAACATGAGCGGAATGGCCATCTCGACGATGTTTCCCGCATGCGACATGGAAGACAGAGGTTCATATAAAAAAATAAAAATGGTTTCCAGTGGCTTGCTGCTCACAAAGGAAATCATAATAAACGTAAGAAGCAGCGCAATCAATACGACTGCGGCAGTCCGTACGAATTCGAAATGTTTGGACTTAATCATTGACGGCCCCCCTGACCTCGTCCTGTCTCTTGATGCCGAGCATATAAAGTCCCAGCTCCTGTTCCGTTATTTCGGACGGTTTGTCGAAATGGGCAACGATCTCGCCTTCATACATCACGAGCAAGCTGTCGCTCAGCTCCAAAATTTCATTCAAATCGGCGGAAATGAGCAAAATCGCACATCCGCTGCTCCTCAGCTCCAGCAGCTTGCGGTGAATGAGCTGCGCCGCCCCGACATCGACGCCCCGCGTCGGCTGCTCGGCGATGAGCAGCTGCGGGTCGGTCGAGCTTTCCCTGGCGACGACGACTTTCTGCATGTTGCCGCCGGACAGCATGCCGATTTCCTGGGTTGGACCCGACGTTTTAATTTGGAAATCGGCAATTTGCGATTCCGTCAGCCTCATCATCTTCGTCCGTTTCAGCCAGCCGAATCGGCTCCATTCTTTATGCTTGTACCGGGTCGAAATCAGATTGTCGAGTATGCTCGCCTCGCGTGCCGTTCCCTGCCTCATCCGGTCTTCGGGAATGTACGAGACGCCAAGGCCGCGGATCGCTTCAATATCGAGCTTGCCGACCGCAGTCCCGTTCACCTCAACGGTGCCGCTGTCGCCCTCAAGCCGGCCCGTAACGGCTTCCACCAGCTGTGATTGTCCGTTGCCTTCGACGCCGGCAATGCCGACGATTTCTCCTTTGCGGATCGACAGCCGGATGCGGCTTAAGATCGGCTTGCCCTGTTTGGTGCTGCAGGTGAAGTCGTCGATCTGCAGCACTTTTTCTCCCGGCTGCCGGCTGGTCTTCTCGTATTTCAGCACGACGTCGCGTCCGACCATCAACCTGGAAATCTCCTGCTCGGACACTTCACTGATGTCGAATATGCCTTCCGTTCTGCCGCTGCGCATAATCGTGATGCGATCGCAAATCGCCTTCACTTCTTTCAGCTTGTGGGAAATAAATACAACCGTATGGCCGCTTTCCTTCAGCAGCTTCAGCTGTCCGAACAGCTCCTCGGTTTCCTGGGGAGTGAGCACGGCCGTCGGCTCGTCGAGAATAAGAATGCGGGCGCCTCTTACGAGCGCCTTCAAAATTTCAACCTTTTGCTTCATCCCGACCGACAGATTTTCCACCTTCTCCGCAGGATCGACCTGCAGGTTGTACTTGGCGGAATACTCCTTGGTCAGCCTGACGGCTTCGCGATAATCGATCGCAATCCCTTTCTTCGGCTCCATCCCCAGCACCATGTTCTCCGCAACGGTAAACGAGTTGACAAGCATGAAATGCTGATGCACCATGCCGATGCCGAGCGCGATCGCATCCTGCGGGGTGTGCAGCTTGACTTTATTGCCTCTGAGATAAATGTCGCCCTCGCTCGGCTCTTCCATGCCGAACATCATCTTCATCAAGGTCGATTTGCCGGCGCCGTTCTCCCCGGCAACGGCATGAATTTCCCCGTCGTACAACGAAAAATGAACATTCTGGTTCGCAACGACTCCATTCGGGTACACCTTCGTAATATTCCGCATTTCAAGCAAAGCGTCTGCCATTGTGAAGCCATCCCCCCCTTATGCCGGTACCAAACGGAAAGATTTGACGGAAAAAAGGAAATTCCGAAGAATCTCCTCTTTTCGTCAAATCTTGCGGACGTTACGGTTTAACGGAATTGCGGATTTGCTCGATCGCGGAAGTTTCCATGCTGTTCGCATCGTCGACGGTAATTTCTTTGTTCAGCAGCTTTTGCTTAATTTCGTCGATTTTTCCTTTCATTTCCGGCGTCATCAGCTTGTTGTAAATGTCATTCTCCGCGATGCCCGTACCGCCTTCGGCAAAGCCGAGAACTTCACGTTTGCCATACGTGAGCGTTCCATCCTGGAAGCTCTTGACCGCTTTTAGAATCGACTGGTCGATATTTTTCATGGAAGAGGTAAGAATCAGGTTCGCCTTGTCGCTGTCCGTATCCTTGAACAGCAGCGCCTGGTCGGAATCGACGCCGACCGCGTACTTCTTCTGCTCTTTCGCCGCGTCGAAGATGCCGAGCCCCGTTCCGCCCGCAGCGCCGAAAATAACGTCCGCGCCGGATTTGTATTGCACGAGCGAAAGCTCTTTGCCCTTCGCCGGGTTGCTGAAATCGCCCGCATAGGAAGTCACCACTTTAATGTCGGGGTCGATGTACTTGGCTCCTTCGATGTAACCGACAAGGAAGGCGTTGATGCCGGGTACGTCCAAGCCTCCGAGGAAGCCGATTTTTTTGTCCGGATTCATGCCCGGCAGGCTGGATGAGGTGGCTAGTGCCGCTACGGCGCCGGCGAGGAAAGAAGCGTCGTTCACTTTGTAGCTCATGGCGTACATGTTGTCCGGAATATCGTCGAAATCGGTGTCGAAGTCGAGGAATTTTTTGTCCGGATGCTCTGCCGCTACGGCATGGTAAATTTCCGATGCCGTCGAGTTGCCGGAAATGATGAGGTCCCAATCCTGGTTTGCGATATCTTCATAGATCGGCTGCCATTTCGTCTGGTCCGTCCCCATCTCGATCACTTTCGTCTCCGCTCCGAGTTCGCTGCGAACGAGATCGAGGCCGCGGTTAGCCGAGTCGTGGAAGGACTTGTCGCCCAGGTTGCCGGCAATAAGCAGCACAACCTTCAGCTTTTTGCCGTCTGCTCCGGCGCCGGATGAGCTGCTTGCCGAACCGCTTGCCGTTTCGGAAGCCGTGCCGGCTGCCTGGTTTGCGTTATTGCCGGGTTTCGAACATGCGGACAGAACAAGCACAAGAGCTGCAAGCAGAACGAGTACCTTTTTCATTTCACTCATCACATTCCTTCTATTTAAATTTTTGGTGCTGCCCCCTGAAGGATTTCACTTTCTCCATAAAAGCTTTCACACGGACAGGATCGACCAGATTGTCGAATTTGCCGTCGACCTTAAAGGTCGTGCCGACAACCGCTCCGTCGGCAATCGAAAGCTGCCGCTCGATCGTCTCCAGCCTGCAGCCGGTATTGCAGAACACCGCCGTTTCGGGAACGGCCTGCTTCACTCGGGTCAGAACGCCGCTGTCCGTCTCGGCCCCGGCCGTGAGTCCCGAGACGCACAGTGCATCCGGCCGGTTGTTGAACACGGTCGATTTGGCGATGTCGACAATATCCCGGTCCGCCAAATATTTCGAAGCCTCCGGCACGATGTTGAACAGCATCTTCAAATCCTTGGCGCCAAGTTCCATTTTGTGCCGGACCGTCTCGCCGACGTTTGTGTTCCACAGCCCGAAATCGCTGGCGTACACGCCGGTCATAATTTCACGGATAAACTTCGCTCCCGTCGCGACGGCCAAATCGATGGAAGCGATCGGATCCCAAAGCACATTGACGCCGAACGGAATTTTGATTTCGCTCCTCAGCTCGCCGATGACTCTGGCCATCGATGCGACCGTTTCGGGTCTCACCTTCGTCAAGTAAGGCAAACTGAATTCGTTGGAGAACATCACCGCATCCACTCCGCCGTCCTGCAGCCCGTGAAGGTCCTGCCTCGCCAACTCGACAACCTTGTCCATCCCTCCGCCTAGGTCAAAATACGGATCGCCGGGCAACGCGCGAAGATGGCACATCGCGATAATCGGTTTGTACGACCCAAACGTTTCTTTAATCCACTGCATGGCTGCTGCCTCCAACATCTGATGTTTTCATATTCCGGCATCGTGAAAGTGCCGGCACTTATTTTCTTGATTGTTTATGATAGATTATATAACGCAATCTATCATGTAATTTAACATGATTATAGCGGCGCTTGCGCAAAACCGTCAAGATCATTTATGATTTTTTATTTTCTTTTTATTTATTATTTGATCAATTCCGATTGGGAAACAGAAAAAAGCCTTGCGGCATCCAGACTGCCTCAAGCTGCGCATCCGCGAGCTCATGGTTGTCTGCATACCGCAAGACCTCTTTACATACCGATTCATTGCAGGCGCCTTATTCGGCTACGAGCACTTCCACCCCTTTTTTCTCCAGCTCTCTCTTATACGTATCGTCGATCTCATTAATAATCAGCTTGTCGATTTCGGAAATATCGCATAGGTGACAAAATACTTTTTTGTTCAGCTTGCTGCTGTCCGTGACCATGATCACTTCTTCGGCCGCTTCGATCATCGCTTTCTTTGTTTCGACTTCCTGCATCGTCCGGTTCGAAATGCCGAAGTTCAAATCGATCGCGTCGCAGCCCAGAAACGTCTTGTTGACGTGAACCTTTTTGAAAAAATCGACGGTTTGATCGCCTGCGAGCGTGTACACGGATTCGTTCAGAATCCCGCCGGATACCATCAGCTTGACGTTGCGCTTATGCGCCATTTCCATCGATATTTTGATATCGTTGGTCAGCACGGTCAGTTTCTGCTGCTTGATGTTTTTGGACACTTCCAGCGTCGTGGAGCCGGAATCGAAAATGACGATATCGCCGTCCTCGATCATGCCGGCAGCCATGGCGCCGATTTTTCGTTTCGCTTCCATATTCGCTTCCAATTTGCTCGCCGAAGGGATCTCGTACGAAAATTTGTTCATAATCGACATGACCCCGCCGTGGATTTTCACGACAAGCCCTTTCTCCGCAAGCTCGTCGAGATCCCGCCGGATCGTAACCTTCGACACGTCAAAGGCCGTGCTTAATTCATTTATGTTTGCCTTCTTTTTTTTGTTAATGTATTGCAGTATTTTCTCCTGGCGTTCGATCTGGAACACGTTACCACAACCTCTGCATTCGAATAACTTAGCTTAGACATTTTAATTCCTTGCAGCAGCGCCAATTCCTGCTTTACCCTATTATGAACGATTGTAAGCGCGAACAAAACATGCTTTCACAAAGTCTAAATAACCGGAGCCAAGAAAGGGCCCGGCCTGGGGCCGAGCCTCCATTCTCTGCTTCCGAGCTCTTACCGTTTCGATCAAGCGCTTCAATCAAGTATATCGATCAGGCGTTCAAATAGACATCTGTCGTTTCGTGCATCCAATCTTTGAAATTCGGATAAATTTTGCGGTACTGGCCGAAAATTTGCCGGTACTTCAGATGATTGCCGTAATCGGGTTTGATCACTTTATCGAACCTCACCATCGCCCTGACCGCTTCTTCCAGACTCGGGTAGATCCCGGCCGCAGCGGCCGCGCTGATCGCGGCGCCCAGACACGGAGCTTGCGGCTCCGAAGGGACGTTGACGACGACATTGCTGACGTCGGCATGAATTTGCAGGAACAAATCGGACTGGGTCGTACCGCCGGCGATATTGATCTCATGAACCGGGAATCCGTTCTCGCGGAATTGGGCGAGCAGATTTTCCGTGCCGAACGCGATGCCTTCCATCAGCGCGCGGTACATATGCGCTCTCGTATGATGGAGCGACAGCCCGTAAAACATGCCCCTCACTTTCGAATCGAGATAAGGGTGCCGGTTGCCCTGCCAATAATCGAGCACGACCAAACCGTCCGAACCGATCGGCAGCTCTTTCGCTTCGCGGTTCAGAATATCGTAGGCGCTTTCCTCGCCGCCTTCCAAATCTTTGCATAGCTCCCGTTTGAACCAGCTCAAAATTGAACCGGAAGAAACCTGTCCCCGGTATGCCGTATAGTAGCCTTTGATCAAATTGTCCGGTCCGGTGTTGATGCCGCCTTCGTTAAACATCGCTTCCTCCGTCAGCGCCATCGCGAGGTTGGAGGAGCCGGTAATAAGCGCGATTTTCCCCGGTTCGTACACCCCCATGCCGAGAACGCCGATCGAAGCATCGATTCCGCCCTGCGCCACCAGTGTGTCATATCCGAGACCAAGCTCGTCGGCCGCTTCCTTCGTAATCGTCCCGATCGCATCTCCGACCGCGAACACGCGCTGCTTCGGGAATTTCGCGACCGCTTCCTCCATCTCCAGCCGCCGGTAAAAATCTTCCGCGAAGCCGCCCTCCCGAGCATTGTATCCCCAGTTGCAGGAATTGTTGATGTTGATCGACCACATTCCCGTCAGCCGATAGGTCAGCCAATCCTGGTATTCGCAAAATATTTCCGCTTTGTCGTAATGCTCCCGCTCGTTTCTCTTCAGCCACAACAGCTTGCCCGGCATCCATTCGGCCGACAGCCTCGAGCCGGTCAGCTCGGCAATATCGATCACTTCCTGCGCGGCCCGCACGTCCATCCAGATCAGACTGTCCCGCACCGGGGTGCCGTCTTCTATGCACAGCACGACGCTGCAGCTGGTCGTCGCCGAGCTGATCGCGGCGATTCTCTCCTTGGCGATTCCCGTCGCCGCAAGGCCCTTCCTTACACTCTCCTTCAGCGCCGCCCACCAATCGTCCGGCGACTGCTCCGCCCAGCCGGGATGCAAATGCTTCGTTTCGTATTCGGTGGCGGAGAAGCCAAGCGGATTGCCCTGCAGATCGTAGAAGCCGACCCTTACGCTTCCGGTGCCGCCGTCGATTCCCATCAGCACGTCCCGTTCCAATCCCATCCTCCCTTTCTGTCGCGTTATCCGCCCGGTTTAATACCGGTTCAAATTAAAATTCCGGTCGACGGAGGCAAGAAATCCGGCAACCAGCAGCCCGACCTGCTCCAAATCCCGCAAATCGCACGTTTCCATCGGGGAATGGCTGTAACGGTCCGGCATGCCCATATCGAGACAAGGGATTCCGTCATTTTCCAGCTGCAAATAAGCCGTATCCGTCAGCGCCCCGCGCGCCGCGCTTCGCTGCAGCGGAATGTCCAGCTCCTGCGCCGTCTTTTTGAGCAATTGGTACATGCCCTGGTGCGCAATGTTGCCGTTCAACGTTCCTTTCCCATGAAAATTGAACATCGTCACCGCAGGACCTCCGCCCAGGACGACATTGTTCACGCCCCGCTGATCCGGCGTATCGCCGGCGCCCGGCCCGAGCAAACAGATCGCCATATCCGTCTTCACCGATCTTGCCGCCATCATCGCCCCTCTTGCGTTAAACTCCTCCATCACCGTTCCGACGAGATGAACCGTACAACGCGGCCGTTGATCCGAGATGATTGACGCGATCTGAACGAGATTGGTCAATCCGGCGGCATCGTCGATATAGGCCCCTGCCACGCGGCTGTCCAGCATCTCGACATAATGAGGGGCAAACGTAACCGGACAGCCGACGTAAATGCCCAGCTCGTTCACCTGCTTCTCGCTCTTGGCGCCGATATCGACAAATAGCGAGGAGAACGGGTCGACTTTCGCTTTGTCCTCCGGCGATTGAATGTGATACGCTTTCGCCCCGATCATGCCCGGAAAATATTGTCCGTTCTCGCTGCCGACCATAACGGCGATTCCTTGCACGATCTTCTCGGAGATGCCCCCGACCCGCTCGATGCGCAGAAACCCGTCCGGCTCGATCCGGCTAATAACGAACCCGATCACATCCATATGCGCAAACACCATCACATTCGGAGCCTCCGGATCGGTCCCTTCGATGGTGCCGATGACATTGCCTATTTTATCGATCTTCACCCGGTCCGCGTACCGGGACAAATCCTCTTTGAACTTGTAAGCCATACGCGATTCGTAGCCGGAAAGGCGGATTGTGCCCATGTAATCTTTCAACGTCGATTTCAGTTCGTCTGGCTGCAGCAACGGCAAAAGCTCCTTCCGCGAAAAGAAACAGTTTTGCGTCTTTTCGTGATTCTTTTTGTTCTAAAATGATCCTTTATGATTATATTTTTCTTTTTATTATATAAAACAACTCAATCTCTTGTAAAGTTTACTTACATGTAGTCATTGAATTACAGCCAAGTCCCCGATCATTTTAACTAAAGAAACGACCCCAAACACGATCAAAACGATTCCCGATAACCGGTTTATCCATCGCATCGCGTTTGCGTTTAGCATTTGTCTGACGGTTCCGGTAACAATGCTTAAAAATAACCACCATATCATGGAGCCGATAAATATCCCGATTACCATCTGAAATGAACTTAATGTCATCGTTCCGCTCGTTCCGATCCCGGCAAAAACGCCGAGAAAAGATAAAATGGTCAACGGATTGGTCATCGTCAAAAAGAACGTCGTCACATAGGCCGCCGTTAAACGATCCATCCTTTTTACGTCACCGCTGTCATTCGTCTTCGTATTCGTCTTCATCGCTTGATAGCCCAAATAACAGAGAAAAAGTCCGCCGAACAGTCGAATCCACATCTGCTGTCCGATCAATAGTTCCGTAATGACATTAAAACCGACAGCGGCAATCAAGCCGTAAAGAGCGTCTGCCGAAGCGGCGCCTAACCCGGAAACGAATCCGAATAGTCTCCCCTGGTTTAACGTCCTTTTGATGCACAAAACACCAATGGGTCCGACAGGCGCGGCAATCGATAATCCGATCAGAATCCCCTTCAATAAGATCAGCATCGTCGTCGTGTCCTTTCGCGAACAACCTTTCCGTTATCATAGCACCCCTATCCGTTTTCTGGAAACAAAATGTTCATTTTTCGCCAATAAAGTCCGAGTTTTTTTTGCTTTTTTGGATAAATTAATGATGTTGTTCGACAAAAATGGCGGCTTAAAGCGTTAACACCGGCTGTTTCAGGGTAAGAACCGGATAAGAGGTGATGACATAATGGATATACTTCGGCGTTTTTTTCTGTTTATCGGCGGTTTTATGTATCCGGCCATTCTGCTGACGGTTGTCCTGCTCGTGCTGCTGATTCTTTGGGCGAGAAAAAAAGACAGAACGCACAAAAGCTTTCTTTACCGCGATACGTCGGACAAACTGGATGCTGCACAGCCGGAGGACGAAAGCGGAAAACACCGCAAGTCTCCTCATAAAGTATAATGAGGATGCCGGATGAAGCTGCGGCCTCGACACCAGGCTCGTTCCCCGTTCCCCGCATGTAATCGGTATTTGGAGTTACCCATACCCGGGTTATTGGAGAATTCGGTCGTTCACGCCGAAATGTCTCCAGCAGCCCGGGTTTTCATGTTTTTTGCTTACATATATCAATGTTGATTTCAACGGAAGGTTGGAGTAACGTAATTTTTAAGATGATTTGAAGAATGCTGATTGTGCAAAGTCATTTTAAATATTGAGATGGAGGACACAACGAATGATTCGCTTAAAAACACCTGAGCAGATCGAACGGATGCGTCTCGCCGGAAGCATCGTTGCCGGCTGCCACCGCGAGATCGCAGGCATGATCAAACCGGGGATTACGACTCTTGAAATTGACGCATTCGTAGAGGATATGATTCGCAAGCAGGGCGCGATTCCCTATACGGTCGGCTACAATGGTTATCCTTTCGCCACTTGCGCTTCCGTCAACGATGTTATTGCGCACGGCTTTCCAAACGCCACCCCGCTTCAAGAAGGGGATATCGTGACAATCGATATTGTAGTCGAGGCGGGCGGTTATTTGGGCGATTCGGCATGGACCTATGCGGTCGGCGAAATCTCCGAATCGTCGCGCAAGCTGATGAACGTCACCCGCGAATGTCTCGACATCGGAATCGAAAAAGCGGTCGCAGGCAACCGGATCGGCGATGTCATGCACGCTTTGCAGCAGCATGCCGAGAGCAGCGGATTTTCCGTCGTGCGCGATTTGCTTGGACACGGCATCGGCACGGAGCTGCACGAGGAACCGAACATCTCCCATGTCGGCAAGCCGGGCAAAGGCTTCCGTTTAAAAGAAGGGATGGTGTTTACAATCGAGCCGATGATTAACGAAGGCACCTTTTATATGCAAATCGATCGCGACGGATGGACCTGCCGCACGGCGGACGGCAAGCGCTCGGCCCAATATGAGCACACCATCGCCATAACCGCAGACGGACCGCTCATATTGACCGATCAGAACGGATAGGCCGGCAGTATTCCGAGAAATCTTCCAAAACCTGCATGCGGCCGGATGGCGGATCGCGCGGATGCAGCCCAACTCTACCGGTTCCGCAGCAGCTTGAGTCCGGCGGCCTGCTGCGGGTCCTCCTCCGCCAGCTTGGAGCGCAGACGCTCCATTAAACGGTAAGCCGTTTTGTCGGTAAGCTCGCCGTCTACGGTCAATCCTTCGGCTTGCTGAAAATGCTGCAATGCCGTTACGGTTGATTCATTGAAAATTCCGGGCGAATCCCCGGTCTTGTAGCCGAGCGCTACCAGCATGGACTGCAGTGTTTTGACGTTATCTCCGTAATCGTTCCTTTTCAGATGAATTCCGGTCGGAATTGCCGGCAGCGATGCGTAAGAGGGAGGCTCAACTTTTTCGTCCGGATCGACACCCCTCTTATGGATCCATTCGCCGTTCGGCGTTTTCCACTGCGCTTCCGTCAGCTTCAAAACGGAGCGATCGCGGAATTGGCCGAACGTTTGCACAATCCCTTTCCCGAACGTCGTCGTCCCGACAACCGTCGCCCCCGCCGATTCCTTCAGCGCGGCGGTCAGCACTTCGGCTGCGCTTGCCGTCTGGCCGTCAACCAGTACGACGATTGGCAGCTGAATCGGTTTTTGCTGCTTGGAACGGTAGGTTTGGACTTTCTTCTTGTCTTTATGGTCTACCTCCAGAACGAGCTTGCCCTTCGGCACGAGCCGGTTGGCGATTTCGATCGTCGGTACGAGCAGACCGCCCGGGTTGGAGCGCATGTCCAGCAGCAGCGATTTCATCCCTTTCTTCTGAAGCGAATCAAACGCTTTGTTGAATTCATCGGCCGTTGACTGCGCAAAGCGGGAAATCGTTATTTTTCCGATTCCGTCATTTTTCATCTCCGAGGATACGGTCGTAACCGGAATTTGCGCACGGGTCAATTCCGTCACGATCTGCTTGCCCGTTCCCGGACGCAACAGCGTCACCTTAACCTTCGTCCCTTCTTTTCCGCGCAGCAGGCCGACTAGCTCGGCCATCGATTTGCCGCTGACAGCCGTACCGTCCACCTTCGCCAGCAGATCGCCCGCCATCAGACCGTTCTTCTCGGCCGGCGTTCCTTTAATGACGGAGTCAATGATATAGTTTCCGTCCTCAATCCTTACCTCGACTCCGATTCCGACAAACTCAGGCTGGTAGCTCTTCATATAATCTTCGCCTTGTTCGCCGGGCAAATAGACGGAATACGGGTCTTCCAATGAGGCGACCATCCCTTTCACGGCACCGTTTATAAGCTGACCGGGCTTTACCCCGAATAAATAATCGTTCTTGATTTCCTGATACGATTTGCTCAAATTGCCGAACGCTTTCTCCGAAAGAATCGGATACTGCAGCGTCATCGACAACCGTCCGATCATAAACCCGACCAGCAAAAATATAAACGCCGCCAAAATGCCGAAAGTCGAATAACGCCTTCTTCCGTCCCTGTTTTTGACCCATTGCATCTTCATCGCTCCGTTCCAAATAACTGTATCTTTTACTTTATCCTATTCCGGCATTCGGTTCAAACCGCCGTATCTTCAGGGGGGTTCAGCAAGCCGCCATCAGCACCGCAACGCCGGCCCGGAGTGAAAGCCCGATTAGGATCCCCAATCAGTGTTACCACAGAGAAAGGCCGATGCTTCTTGAACGAACCTGAAATTTGGGCTACAATCAACCTAGCTTACCGAGTGATGAGAGGAGCAGGAGAGAAAAATGTACAAATTAATAGCCATTGATGTGGACGATACACTGCTGACCGACGATCTGCAAGTGACGGACGCCACTCTCCAGGCGCTGGAGCAGGCGATCGCGCAAGGCGTCACCGTAACGCTGGCAACGGGCAGAATGTTTGCTTCCGCCCGAAAAATTGCCGATCAAATCCGGTTAAACGTGCCGATCATTACGTACCAAGGGTCGATGGTCAAGACGCTGCTGGACGGAAAAGTGCTCTATGAACGCAGTGTTCCGGAAGACGCGGCCAAACAGCTGTACGATTTCTGCGAGGAGAAAGGGCTGCACCTCCAGCTGTATATCGACGATGTGCTCTATGTCAAAGAAGAAAATGAAAAGGCGCGTCTTTATTCCCAGCTGTCAAAAATCCCTTATGTCGTCGAACCCGATTACGACACTCTCCTTACGAAGCCTTCTACCAAAATGCTGATCATCGATGATCCCGACGTGCTGGACGAAATCGCCCTCCAGCTGCAGCCGATCATTGGAGACCGTGTTCACATTACGAAGTCAAAAGCGCATTACTTGGAGTTTTTGCATAAAGAAGGAACGAAAGGCCATGCTCTGCGTTTTATGGCCGAGCATATCGGCTGCACCATGGAGGAAACGATCGCGATCGGCGATTCCTGGAACGACCGTGAAATGCTGATGGAAGCGGGGCTTGGCGTGGCCATGGACAACGCCCTTCCCGCGCTCAAAGAAATCGCCGGCTTCGTCACGAAGTCCAACAACGATGAAGGGGTCAAGCACGTTATCGATACGTTTATTTTGAATGCTGCGAAGTAAATTTTTTTCTGCTTTGTAAACCAGCTGAAAAAACCGTTTCTTCCAAAATGAATGGAATTCCATTCATTTGAAGAAACGGTTTTTTCTTTACTCCCCACAAAAGACTGGCGGAGATGTTTTTAGCCGGAAAAGCGGGCGAGTGATTAGCATGGAAGCGAGATACGCAGCCGACGCTTGTCCCGGGTTCATAGAGTGAAAAGCAAGCGGAGCGGCTGACTCGTGACTGGAGAAGCGAAGCGTTCGCCTTTGTAGACGGATCGTAACCCTGCTAGGGTTATATTCAATACGATCCGGCTACAAGAGCGATCGGAAGCACGAGTCAGCCGCGCAGCGGCCGTTTTTCACCTACGAACCTGGGGATGCGCGCGATCGCAGCCCCATCCCAACCGACCGAAGGCTTTTTCGTCTATATCCCCGCCAGTACCTGATACCAAATTCCGCGCTTCGAATAAAGCGTCTTCTTCACTTCATCCCATCCGCCCAAATATTCAATATCGAACAGTCCTTGCGGTACGGTGAACCGGTCCTTGTAAGCGGCCTCCACCTCCGCATTTACCGGGCGGAAGCCGTTCTCCGCTAATGCGGTCTGCGCTTCCTTGCCGCGCAGAAAGTCCATGAACGCTTCCGCTACCTCGCGGGTTCCGTGCTTGTCCGCGTTGCGGTCGACGACGGTGCCGGGATTCTCAATCAGCATCGTATCGCGCGGAATGACGATATCGTAGGGCACTCCTTTTTGGATGCGGGCGATCAACTCATTCTCATACGTGACGATGGCATCCCCGACGCCGTATTCAAAAGCTGCCATCGAAGCCCGGCCGCTTTTGTCCAGCGACTCGATATTGGCATGGATCCGCTCCAGGTACGCTTTGCCGTACGCCGGGTCTTTTTTGCCCGTTTCCGCCTCGGACTTCTTGAGGCCCGCTCCGTACATCGCGTTGATGTCCCACTGGGCGCCGCCGGACGTCTGCGGGTTCGGATAAAGCACTTTGACCCTGCTCCCCATCAGATCTTCCCAGCCGGCAATATGAAGCGGATTGCCCTTGCGGACGCCGATGACGGCGATCGAACGGGTAATCATCCCGCCGTCCGGCTCCTTGGACCAATCATGCGTAATCAGTCCCGCATCCTTGATCTTCTGCAGGTCGCCGTCCAGCGACAGCAGCGCCACATCGGCTTCGAAGCCGCCGACAATGGCGCGCGCCTGCGTTCCGGAAGCTTCGTACGACTCCTGAAACGTCACGGTCTGACCCGTTTTCTGTTTCCAGTACGTCTGAAATTCAGGCAAAATCGTTTGCATCACATCGCGCAGAGTCGAATATGCGCCGATGACGAGCGTGACGTCGCCTTTTGCAGGGGCTGCCGTCTTGCTTTCGCCGTCCGCCGTTTGCCCGCCGCTTCCTGCGCAGCCGGAGACGAGCACGGATAGAGCTAATAGGATAAGGGCCCCCCAACGCAGGGAAGGCCTCATTAGATGAGCTTTATCGATCATAATGTTTCACACAACGCTTTCTGCGATTTAAATAATGACCGGCATCGGATCTTCCTTCAGCTTGTTTTCCATAATCCAGCTGTCGTCGTTATTGAAAAGGTACGCGCGGTGCACAAGCACGTCAACGGCCTCACCGGGTTGCAGCACTTCTTTTTCCAAAGACCGGTAAGTGATGAGCTTGGTTCCTCCGATCTCGATTTCCACCATCCACTCGCTTCCGCGGAAATGCAGATGCTTCACCGTACCGCGAATGGCGGCCGATGCCAGCGTAATTTCTCCCGGCTTGCCGATCTCGATATACTCGGGGCGAATAAGCCCCTTCGTACCCGGCCAAACGGCAGCATCGCTGAAGCCCTTGATTTGCGCAATATCTTCCACAAAAGTGGATTCGCCGATGAAGCTGGCCACGAATTGCGTTTCCGGCTTTTTATAAATATCCCACGGGGTCCCTTTTTGCTCCAGACGCCCCTTGTTGATGATCATAATTTCGTCCGCCACTTCGATCGCTTCGTCCTGGTCGTGCGTAACGAAGATCGAGGTGATGCCGACGCGCTCGATCATTTCCTTAAGCCAAGTGCGCAGCTCGGTGCGGATTTTGGCGTCGATCGCCGCGAACGGCTCGTCGAGCAGCAGCAGCTGCGGTTCGGGCGCAAGCGCCCGGGCAAACGCGACACGCTGGCGCTGGCCGCCGGACAGCTGCTGCGGATAGCGGTGCTCGAAGCCTTTAAGACCCGTAAGTTCCACAAGCGACATGACACGTTCGCGAATTTGCTCTTTCTTCTGCTTTTTCACCTTCAGACCGAAAGCGATATTGTCAAACACTGTCATATGCTTGAACAGAGCGTAGTTTTGAAAAACGAAGCCGATGCCCCGCTCCTGCGGAGGCAGGTCGTTCACCCGCTTGCCGTGAAAAATAATATCGCCGGAGGTTGGGGATTCCAGACCGGCCAGCATGCGCAGAATCGACGTCTTGCCGCCGCCGCTCGGTCCGAGCAGGCCGATCAGATGACCCTTCTCGATTTCGAAGCTAACGTCTCTGACCGCATGAAAATCGCCGAATTGTTTGTTTAATCCCTTAACCTCGATATGCATGTCAATGCACTTCCTTTCGCTTTTTGGCCCATTCCATTATAAGAAGCAGTCCGACCGAGAAGGCGGCAAGGACAAGCGCTACCACATTCGCGGCTGTGACATTAAAATTTTCAACATCCTGGTAAACAAGCGTCGTGGCGGTTTGCGTCAGGTTGATGATGTTGCCCGATACGACGAGCACCGCGCCGAATTCGCCGAGCGTCCGCGCCACGGTGAGCACGATGCCGTAAATGACGCCCCAGCGGATCGACGGCCACGTCACCTTCCAGAAGGTGTACCATGAATATGCGCCGAGCGTCGAAGCCGCCTCTTCCTGCTGCGCGCCGATTTCCTGCAATACCGGCATAATCTCGCGCACCATCAGCGGAAACGTAACGAACAGCGTCGCAATGATCATCCCCGGCAAAGCGTAGACGATTTTGACGCCGGCATCTTCGAGCAGCGCGCCTGCCGCACTTTCCGGTCCGAGCAGCAGCACGATCATGAGACCGCCGATAACCGGCGATACCGCATAAGGCAAATCGACGATGCTGTTCAAAAGCCCTTTAAGGCGCGGACCGAGCCACGAAGCGCGAACGAGATAAAGCGCAAGCATGACGCCGAACAACGTGTTAATTGCCGTAACCGTAACGACGAGTATGCCGGTCATCATCAGCGCATGTCCCGCTTCCGGACGGGCAAGCGCGGATACGAAGCCGCTCCAGCCTTGATCGAACGAGCCGGTAAAAATCTTTATGAGCGGGATAATAATGAGTACGATAAATACGAGATAGGTAAGCGTGATCCACAGCCGTCTCATCAGCTCTGCCTCCTTGTCTGGACGATGTTGATGCCCCAAAGGATCAGAAACGAAAGCGTCAGCAGCAGCACTGAAACCGCCGCAGCCCCTTGCGGATCGTCGCTTTCGATTTCGCCGAATATATAGACGGATGCGATCAATGTTTTGCCGGGAATGTTGCCGGCAACGAGCACGACAGCGCCGAATTCCGCAAGCGCCCTGGAAAAGGCAAGCATCGCGCCGCTTACGATTCCCGGCAGCATCGTCGGCAGAATCACTTTGAAGAAGGTCAGCTGTTTGGAAGCGCCCATCGTATAGGCCGCCTCCTCTTCCGACGGCTCCATCTCCTCCAGCAGCGGCTGCACGGCCCGGATCACGAACGGAAAGGTGACGAATACCATCGCAATGACGATCGCGGGCGAATGATAAACGATGTCATAGCCGAGCTTGGCCGCCGCCGCCCCGACCCAGCTGCGCGGGCCGAGCAGCAGCAAAATCATCAGCCCGCCGACTGCGGTCGGCAGCGCAAAGGGCAAATCGACGAAGCTGTTGAGCAGCCGTCTGCCCGGAAAGCGGTAGCGGATCAGCACCCAGCCGATCATCGTGCCCAGCAGTACGTTTATAAGCGTGGATATTACAGCGAGCCGTATCGTAAGCAGCACTGCTTTCCAGGCAAGCGGATCGGCAATGCTTTCCCAGAACGGCCCCCATCCATCGGAAAATGACTGGATATAAATGCCCGCAATGGGCAGAACAATTAAGAGTACAAAATAGAGCATGACGGTGCTTCGAAATCCGAAGCTCCACCAGCGGCTGCGCATCATGGTGTTCACTTTCCCGATTACCCTCCTAAGCTCGAGCTCTTGAAGCGGTCTGATAGCATCATTAGTTCATTTTATTGTCAATTCCTATTAATTTACTAGGTATTAATAATGTAGCAGAACGAGACCCGTCCCGTCAATGCTTATATTTAGAAAACTGATAAGAATGATGAGGTTCCCTAATATATGATCCCACATCCATCCCAAAAAAAATCCCGGCCGCTGAATACGGCCGGGATTATTATTGCTTGCCCCTCACAGGGCAAAGTCGAACTTCGTGCTTTAGGGAGCGGAAAGGGCGGAATCGTTCTGGAGAAGCGCCAGCGTTCGCCTAAAGGCTTTCTGCAAGAAAGCCACTTCGGAAGCATACGCTTTGTCCCCGGATTTCGACCGCAGTCGCGGTTTAAATCAAAGAAATCTGGGGACAACAGCGATCGGAAGAATGATCCGCCCGTGCAGCGGGCATTAAATCACCGCCAGTAGACATTGCCTTTACTCCACCGGTTCGTCGATATAAAGCGGCTCGCCCATCGTCACAACGGACTGTCCTTGGGTGAAATCGGTCATCCAGGCGATAAAGCGGTCCGCCTCTTCATCAAGCGGCAGGCAGGCAACCGTTACCTTGTCGGTAAAATCGGCCCCCTGCACCTTATAGCCGCGGGCATGCAGCTCGTTTTCCAGCTTGCCGTACCACGTATAGTCAACCTCAACCTTCACTTCGCGGTACAGCACCTTCATGACGGGCTGCCCGGCCTCGATAGCGGCTACCGCTCCGTCCGTATAAGCCCGGATCAGTCCGCCGGCGCCGAGCAAAATGCCGCCGAAGTAACGGGTCACGACGATTGCGACATTTTTCAGCTGCTGGTGCTTGATGACTTCCAGGATCGGCTTGCCGGCCGTGCCGCTTGGCTCCCCGTCGTCCGACTGCCGCTGGCATTCGTCGCGCTCGCCGACCACATACGCGGAACAGTTGTGCGTTGCGTTCCAGTGAAGCTTCTTGATCTCCTCGATGAAGGCGATCGCCTCTTCCTCCGATTCGACCGGCTTCGCGTGCCCGATGAAACGCGATTTGCGGATGACGATTTCTTTGCTGTCCTGACGGGTCAGCGTTTTATAGCGGGACAACATAAAACTTGTCCCCCTTAAATGCCATATTTATTTTACAAGCGCGCTTCGAGAGCGGCTTTTTCTTCTTCGAAGCCCGGTTTGCCCAGCAAAGCGAACATGTTCTTTTTGTACGCTTCAACACCCGGCTGGTCGAACGGATTGACGCCGGACAGATATCCGCTGACGCCGCACGCGATTTCGAAGAAATAAACAAGGTAGCCGAACGTGTACGGGGTCATGTCGGCGATGTTCACGATCAAGTTCGGAACTTGGCCGTCCGTATGGGCAAGCAGCGTTCCTTCGAACGCTTTTTTGTTGACAAAATCCATCGTTTTGCCGCTCAGAAAGTTCAGGCCGTCCAGATCGTCCGGGTCGCTGCCGATCGTAATTTGCTCCGGCGCTTCGCCGACTTGAATGACGGTTTCGAACAGGTTGCGGTTGCCTTCCTGGATAAATTGGCCCATGGAGTGCAGGTCCGTGGAGAAATCGACCGATGCCGGGTAGATGCCTTTATGGTCTTTCCCTTCGCTCTCGCCGTACAGCTGCTTCCACCACTCCGACACGAAGTGCAGGGACGGCTCATAGTTGACGAGAATTTCCGTTACTTTGCCTTTGCGGTACAGGGCGTTGCGGGCAGCCGCGTATTGATACGCTTCGTTCTCCGCTACGTTAGGATTGTTGTATTCTTTGGACGCGTCAGCCGCGCCTTTCATGATCGATTCGATGTCGATGCCGGCAGCGGCGATCGGCAGCAGGCCTACAGCCGTCAGTACGGAGTAGCGTCCGCCTACGTCGTCCGGAATGATGAAAGACTCGTAGCCTTCTTCGGTCGCCAGTTTTTTGAGCGCGCCTCTTGCTTTGTCGGTTGTGGCATAAATCCGTTTACGCGCTTCTTCTTTGCCGTATTTTTTCTCCAGTTCTTCGCGGAAAATGCGGAATGCGAGCGCAGGCTCGGTCGTCGTGCCGGATTTGGAGATGACGTTGATCGACCAGTTGCGGCCTTCCAGCACTTGCAGCAGATGCGTTACATAAGTGGAGCTGATGTTGTTGCCGGCAAAAAAGATTTGCGGCGTTTTGCGTTGTCCATCCGGAAGAATGTTATAGAACGAATGCGAGAGCATTTCGATTGCGGCGCGGGCGCCCAAATACGAACCGCCGATGCCGATAACGACGAGCGCGTCCGAATCGGATTGAATTTTCTTTGCCGCGCTTTGGATGCGGGCGAATTCTTCTTTGTCGTATGCCGTCGGGAGGTCGATCCAACCGAGGTAATCGGAGCCCGCACCCGTACCGTTGTGCAGCTGCTCGTGGGCGAGGCGGATCGGTTCCGCGAAATTGTCGATTTCATTCTGACCGACAAAAGTCAGCGCTTTGCTGTAGTCGAATTGAATGGTCTTGCTCATGAAAATCGTTCCCTCCTTAGGTTTTAACCGCATGTTCACCGGTGCTTGTCCGGACTTATCGCCTATTGGCCTTAATTTAGCATACTGGATTTGGGAATTGAAAACAAGCAATCAAACGGGACCTTCATGGAAGCTTCACGTTATTTCGACATCTTGCGGCGGTGCGTTAGCGAATACTGTCCAATAGTCCGCACGCCCAACCTTGTGATAAAATGGAATTGACAGGGTTAAAATTCGTCAGAAAGGCCGGTGGAGAATATGAGTTCAATCGCATTTATCGGACTTGGCGCGATGGGCGCCCCCATGACGGAGAATCTGCTGAAAAAAGGATTTTCCGTTACCGTCTACAACCGCACGCGCAGCAAAGCGGAGGAGTTGGCTGCATTTGGAGCAAAAGTAGCTTCCACCCCTGCCGAGGCGGCTGCGGAAGCCGATACGGTTATTACGATGCTGAGCAACGACGATGTTGTCCGTGAAATCTATGAAGGC
Organism: Paenibacillus beijingensis; assembly: GCF_000961095.1. NCBI lineage: Bacteria > Bacillati > Bacillota > Bacilli > Caryophanales > Paenibacillaceae > Paenibacillus > Paenibacillus beijingensis. Next base: position 597,960 of record NZ_CP011058.1, read on the forward strand.
GAAGACGGCGTGTTCAGCGTCGTACGCCCGGGGATGATCTTGATGGACAGCAGCACGATCTCGCCCTCGCTTGCGCGCGAGCTGGCGGTTAAGGCCGGCAAGCTGGGCGCTTCGTTTCTGGATGCGCCCGTAACCGGAAGCAAGCCGGGAGCGGTAAACGGCACCTTGCTCTTCATGATCGGCGGCGAAGCCGACGTATTGAAGCGGGCGGAGCCGGTCATCAGCGCGATGGGCACGAAAATCATCCATATGGGCCCGAGCGGAAGCGGAGCTGTCGCCAAACTGTCCCACAACGCGATTGTCGGCATCAGCAATGTCGCTCTGGCGGAAGGGCTGATTATCGCGGCGAGCGGCGGGCTCGATTTGAACAAGTTCACGCAAATCGTCAACGGCGGAGTGGCCGGAAGCAAAACATCCGAGCTGAAGACACCGAAGCTGCTCGGCGCCGATTACAGCGTGCAGTTCGGATTGTCGCTCATGCTGAAAGATCTGCGTCTCGCTTCGGTCCTCTCGGACGGTCTGAAGGTGCCGACGCCGATGCTCGAAGCGGCCAAAACGCTGTTTCAGGCCGCTGAGGCGGACGGTCACGGCGAACTGGATCTTTGCGCGGTTGCCAAAGTATACGAGCAGTGGGCCGGTACGAAGCTGAACAGCGGCGAGCCGGTTTACAAGTAAACAGACAGAAACCTTTGATCGCCATCTTTATAGGCGATCAAAGGTTTCGCGATGAAAGATAAGATAAATATCACGCATTCGATTACTTTTTCGCAACCGGTATCCATATTTCGCTTCTAAACGTTGGCGAGGTTACATCTTTATTCTCATTCCACAGGATTTCCGGACCTTCTATTTGCTCATAGTTCGAGGAAGGAAACCATTCGGAATAAATGCGTCCCCATACATCTTGCAGCGTATCGGGAAAAGGTCCGATTGCTTCGAATACAGCCCATATTGAGGCAGGAACTTCAAGTTGTACCAGATTATCCGGACACTCCATTGTTGTTGCCACGCCAATAAAGTGATCAAGCTCCCCTTTTTCCTCCATTCTGCCTTCTGAAAAGTTCGTGGATGCACTAAGCAGTCCCAAAGGCTCGACATTAGAAAGCTTTTTAAGTTTATTGATCGTTTCACCGTCTAAACTTTCCCACATCGAGGCAATCTCCGGATTAACACCGTTGAAAATGATCGGAACTCTTTTCTTAATGCCAATAATGCGAAAAGCCCCTTTTTCTTCAAAACGATAGTTCATTTCACTTCCTCCTTTAATCGATAACTGGAAGGTCATTCGAGGGTACGCTTTAAGTGATTGACCATTATTTCTTGCTTCTGACGGCGTTATACCATGCAGATTTTGAAAAGCCCTTGCAAAAGAATCCGGTGAGTTGTACCCGTATTTTATCGCAATGTCAATGACCTTTACGCTGCTGTCTTGAAGCTCAAATGCTGCAAGAGTTAGGCGTCTGCGACGGATATATTCCGATAGCGAAATGCCGGCAAGGAAGGAAAACATCCTCTTAAAATGGTATTCGGAGCAAAATGCGAGCCTAGCCGCTGCTTTGAAGTCAATATCGTTCGTAAGGTTATCTTCAATATACTTAATCGCTCCGTTCATCTTTTGCAGCAAATCCAATGAAACAACCTCCTTTATCAATAGAATAGCAGGAGTTGAATGTACCCATCCGACATTTCGTGCACAATTATGCCGTGTTGAATATCCGATTCATCGAAAGAAAAACTTCTGTCGGAGTCATTCGAAGATGAGCGACCGCATTGTTGGGTAAGCTCCAAAGAGGCATACCCCGAGGCAGTCCGCGCAGACGAGTCTTTCTAAGCCTGCGAATGTGCAGGTATTACCGACCGAAATCGCATGTTGAGAGGAAATTCCTGCGATCGCGCAGGTATTCAAGGCTTTTATTGCCTGAACATGTGCTTGGACCGAAAAAAATGTATTTTGGTAGGAATTTTACGACGTGGATAATTAGACAAGAAAAAAGATGTACGAACGCATGTTTTTCTTTATCATAAAAAAACCGGACGTTGCAGCCTGCAGGCGCGCAACGTCCGGTTTCCATTAATGGACTCTCTGTTATGATACGTTACCTGAAGCTATAATTTGGCGACAGCCCCGAGGATCAGGTCCCAAAACTTCCCGAAATCCAGTTCAAACGCCACATTGACGTTCGCTTCCTTGCCGGTCACCCCCGTTTGGTCAATGACCGTCATTCCGTAACTGAATTCTCCCTTCGTTTCGATATCCACATGCAGCTTCCGGCATTCAAATATCGTCGGATCGATACAATAAGCGACGCAGCATACGTCATGAACCGGCGGATCGGTAAAACCGAACACATCGCGGTAAGCCTCGCGGAAATATACGATCAGCTCCCCAACAAATGCTGCGGCCGGTGTTCCGATCGCTGCGAAGCCGGCGCTTATTGCCGGCGTCACCAGCGCCTGGTGCGTGACATCGAGTCCCATCATCGTCAGCGGAACGCCGCTCTCGAAGACGACCTTGGCTGCTTCGGCATCGGCATAAATATTAAACTCGGCCGCCGGTGTCCAGTTGCCGAACGTGCCGCCTCCCATCAGTACGATTTCCTTAATCTTAGGCAAAATGGCCGGTTCCCGTCTCATCGCCATCGCTATATTGGTCAGTGGTCCCGTAGGCACGAGCGTAATGTCGCCATCCGACTCCAGCAGCTTGCGAATGATCAGATCGACGGCATGTTCTTCTGCCGGCTTCAGCCGGGGTTCCGGCAGCTTGGGACCGTCCATACCGGTATCGCCGTGGATGCTCGGCGCCGTTTCCCGCATGCGCACCAGCGGCTGACCGGCTCCTTGAGCGACGGCAACGTCAAGGATTCCGGCCATCTCGCACACTTGCAGCGCGTTTCGCGTCGTCTTCCCGATTTCCGCATTGCCCGCCACCGTTGTAATGGCTGCCAATTCGATGCTCTCGCGGGCGCCGGCTGCCAACAAAATCGCAATGGCGTCGTCATGTCCCGGATCGCAGTCTATTATGATTTTTCGTTTCGTACCCTTAATCATGAGCGGCCTTCCTTTATTCCAAAATTCGCTGTCTGCTCACCGTCAATGCCAGCAGCCTTCAACTTTGCGTCCTGCCATTCCGCCGTAACGCTCCGTTTCGGTTTAACCTTTGACGGCTCCCGACGTCATCCCTTCCGTTAAATGCTTTTGCAGCAGCACATAAAATAAAATCGTCGGAATAAGGACAATGGTGACGGCCGCCATCTGCAACGTATAGTTGTTGGCGTGCTGTCCCGAGAGATTGGCCAGTCCGAGCGGCAGCGTTTTTAATTCATCTTCATTAATGAGGACGAGGGCGAACGAAAGCTCATTCCAGTTATTCAGAAACGTAAGAATAAACGCCGTCACAAGCGCCGGACGAAGCATCGGAAAAATAACTTTGCCGAATATCGTCATCACGCCGCTGCCGTCCATGATGGCCGCTTCTTCAAGGTCTTTCGGGAACGGATTCATAAAGCTGACCAGCAGATAAATGACAAGCGGCAAATTGAAGGCCACATAAGGGAACAGCAGCGTAAACCGCGTATTAAGCAGATGCAGCTGCTTCATTTCAATAAACAACGGCACAAGCGTCGCATGAATCGGAATGAGCATCCCGAGCACAAACAACCCAAACACAAACGATTTTGCTTTAAATTCAAATCGGCTTAGAAAAAAAGCGGCCAACGCCCCTATAACAAGCGTTACGAGTACAGCGGCCACGCTGATGACCAGACTATTGAAAAAATAAAGTCCAAGATTAGCCGTCTCCCACGCCTTCGAGTAGTTGCTCCATAACAGCTGCTCCGGCAGACGGAACGGGTGCACATTCAACTCTTTATCGGTTCGAAACGAATTAAGGATAATCCATACAATGGGATAAATATTGAGGAGCAGCAGCAGTAAAAACAACAGCTGCATCAGTCTGTGGGTTGCGGGTATCCTCTTTGTCGTCACCATGTTCATCACCTCTGAAGCTTCCGGATTGCCATCCGGCTAATGACAATTAACAAAAAGCTTACGATAAAAATCGCGGTTGAGATCGTGCTTCCATACCCGTATCTGCCTGCAGAGAACGTGCTCTGAAACATATAGGTTGCCATCACTTCCGTCGCATGGTTCGGACCGCCTTTGGTCATGACATAAATAATGTCGAACGTTCGCAGGCTGCCGCTTATACATAACGCTATTGATGTAAAAATCGTATCGGAAAGCATCGGCAGCGTGACGCTCCACACTTTGCGGAGTCCGGACGCACCGTCAATATCGGCCGCTTCCAGCACTTCACTCGAAATATTTTGCAACGCCGCCAAAAAAATGATCATGTAAAATCCGCTGTACTGCCAAATGATCATGATGCAGATCATAAAGATCGAAAACCGCGGTTCGCCCAGCCAGTTTTGCACCCACGAATCCATCCCGACGATGCGGAAAAAACTGTTGATCAGACCGACCTGGTAATTGTACATCATGCTCCAGAATAAAGAGATGACGACCGTGGAAAGAACAACCGGCATGAAAAAAACCGTTTTGAAAAGCGCCCTTCCTTTCAAAATCCGGCCGTTTAGAATAATCGCAAAAAACAGTCCCGCCGGGATTTGCAGCAAAATGGAAGTGACAACGATATAGACGTTGTTTCTCAGCGAGTTCCAGAACACGCTGTCGCGAATCAATTCCGCATAGTTGCCAAGGCCCAGCCAATGCATCTGAGTGAAGCCGTCCCATTTAAAGAAAGAATAATAGAACGAATTGACAATGGGATAGAGGGCAAACACAACGTAAAAGAATAAGGCCGGGAACAGCCCGGCAGCTATTAGCCATTTCCGGCGATACAGGATATGCATAGAGTTTCTCCTTTAGCAAAGTAGAAGGAGGCGAACCAACCTTCGATTCGCCCCCTCCGCCTGAATGAAGAATGACTTATTGACTCTAAGCGTTAAGGTAGCAGCTTTTGTCCGTCAGCCGCCAGTTTTTCCGGAGCGACGCTTCCCAGTATCAGACCTTGCAGCCCGGTGTCGATCGTCGTACCGACATCTTTAGGCATAACGCCGTCAAAGGAGCTCGAAATGCTCGTTACTTGCTTCGTAAGCTTGATCATCTCCTGGAAATCCGGATCGAGATCGCTCGGAAGGTCTACGTTCCCCGTCACGAGGGCGCCGCCTTTCAGCAGGCTTTGGAACAGTTCGTCGCCGTACATGAACTTAACGAACGTCTGGGCCGCTTCCTTCTTCTTGCCATCCAGCTTGGCGTTGAGGCCGATCCCTTGGTTGGTGCCCGCAGGCAGCGACATCGGGTCTCCTTTCCCTCCGTCAATGGAAGGGAAGAAGGCAAAGCCAAGCTCGAAGTCACTGGATTTGCTTGCAATAATCGGCTTAATCGCCCAGCTTCCGTCAATATACATCACCGATTGTCCCGCCACAAAACGATCCGTCGCCTGGTTGTTGTCGATATTGTTCGCGTCCGGATTGAATGCTTTTTTGTCAGCCAGCTCTTTGATAATGTTCAGAGAGGAGACAAATTCAGGATCTGTGAGCTTTTTCGTTTTGGCAACTACCTGTTCGTTGAAGTCGCCGCCGGCAATACGGTTCGTAATGACCGACAGGTAGGAAGCCGGTACAACCATCGTCGTTTTGTTGCCAAGGGAGATCGGCGTAATTTTTTTATCGTTAGCGGCTTTAATTAAAGCCAGCAAATCGGAGTAGGTTTTCGGGAATTCATTGTAACCGAGCTCCGCCAATAGCTTTTTGTTATAGAAAATCATGCTCGTATAGTTAACCTCAGCCGGAATCGCATATTGCTTGCCGTCAACCGCAAATTCCTTCAGCAGTCCTGCCGGAATCTTCTTGTCCTTCCACTCGCCTACGATGTCGTCGATCGGCATCAGCAGCCCGGCGCGGGCAATCGGCTCCAGAAACGTTCCGCCGATAATAAGCTGCATCATATCGGGGAGCTGGCCTCCCGCTGCCTGCGTTTGCAATTTGACGTTGTATTCGCCGTAAGGAATGAATTCCATTTTAATCTTAATGTTCGGATAAGCGGCTTTGAACTGCTCCATCCGCTCAAAATATTGCATCGAATACGGATCATCTTTCGCCCAGTCCGTCCAAAGCGAAAGTTCGACGGTTTCCTCGCTGTCTTTGGCGTTGCCCGAGCCCTCCGAGCCGCTCGTTGACTCCGATTTGCCGCCGCATGCCGCCAATGTAACCATCAAAACGAATGCAAGAACTGCAACGCTCAATCTTTTCGCTTTATTCATCGATTAGACCCCCATAACGGAATATTGTTCTCCTAAAGCCTGTTCCAGCTGCATTGATAATCACAAGTAACGAATGACTAATGCTCGATTCGCTTGTTCACACCCCCCTCTCTCATGATGTCAGGTAATTTGTTTATTGATTCAATAATTTTGCTTAATTATAAATTTAAACGCAGAAAATGTAAATAAATATGACATAAAAAATTATCGGTCAAAAAAACAGATGAGAAACCGCATACATTGACGGATGCGGTTGTGTATTATCATTATTTATTAACAAATGATCCAAATATTGAATGTCACATCGATGTTCCCTTTTAACCCGTTTTTGCACAAACGAGCCCCGCAAGCTCGGCGTATATGCGGCCGGCTCCGCTGTTTAATTCAAACACCGATTGCGGCTTGTCCGCGTCAGCCGAAGGCTGAAGCGGAATTTGCGCAAGCAGCTCCGTGTTAAGATCCCGGGAAAGAGCCTCGCCGCCTCCGCGTCCGAAGATGTAGCTTTTTTGCCCGGCTTCATCCGTCAAGTACGACATATTCTCGATGACGCCGACGATTTCGTGCTTCGTCTGAATCGCCATCGTGCCGGCGCGCGCCGCGACATGAGCCGCCGTCTTGTGCGGCGTCGTGACGATGATTTCCTTCGCCTGCGGAAGCCACTGATGGATATCAAGTGCCACATCACCCGTTCCAGGGGGCAGATCGAGCAGCAAATAATCAAGCTTTCCCCAATCCACATCGAACAAGAAGCTCTTCAGCATCCTCCCGAGCATCGGCCCCCGCCAAATGACCGGTGAATTGTCCTCAACGAAAAAGCCCATCGAGATCAATTTGATGCCGTCCCGCTCCAGCGGTACCACCTTCTGGCCGCGCACCTGCGGCCGCTGATTGAGACCGAGCATATCCGGAATACTGAATCCGTAAATGTCGGCATCGATAATGCCGACCCTTTTCCCGGACCGGGCAAGCGCATAGGCCAGGTTCAAGGTGACCGTCGACTTGCCGACGCCGCCCTTCCCGCTCGTTACGGCAATGTAGCATACATCCGCTTGAGGCGGAGCCGTCCGATCAGGCTCGTCCACAGCGGAAGCCGGTTGATCCCCCTCGGACATCATCCGCTCCCATTCCGTACCGCCGAGCGCTTTGGAGCGGATATGAACTTCATCCGCCCCGCACTCGCGAACTCGCCGGTCTACGGTCTCTTTAAGACCGGACGACGAATCGCGATCCTGCGCATTAATAAGCAGCGTAAGGTATACCGCCTTGTTTTTTACGACGACATCCCGTATAAGACGAGACGCCTGAGGAATATCTGAAAGCGAAGCGATAATTTCATCTTTTGTCATGTAGCCTACCTGCCTTCACACTCATGTCCCGCTATCAAGCGTTCAACTGCTTAAAAAAATGAACGATAAAAGTCGATACGTATTTTCGCGCATCCGCCGTCAGCAGGCGCAGCTCCTCATACTCGCCGTCGGTCCCTTTCCGCTTAAACTTCACATCCGTGCCGTCCAGCTCTTCCCGGATGCCGACGATGGAAAAACCGCGCTGCAGCAAATCGTCGATTTGTTCTTTTTCCTTCAAATACTCATCTGCTGCCGACATTGGACAACCCCCTTAACTTATTTGCCGGCGCAAGCGCGGCTTGATTGAAACGCGAACGCCGCAAGTATTGTCCCGCGCCCGGCTTGCCGACGAACTGCTTGTCGTGAATGACAAACTCGCCGCGGCTCAAGACCGATACCGGTTCTCCGGTGACGCTCATGCCTTCGAATGCGTTGTAATCCACTTTCATATGATGGGTTTCAGCCGACATGACCCGCTGGGCAGTCGGATCGAAGATGACCAGGTCGGCGTCGCTGCCGACGGCGATCGTGCCTTTCTTCGGAAACAGCCCGAACAGCTTGGCGCTGGACGTCGAGACGATATCGACGAATTGGTTAATCGAGATCCTCCCTTTGGCCACGCCTTCGGAATACAGAATGCTGAAGCGGTCTTCAATCGTCGGTCCGCCGTTCGGTATTTTCGAGAAGTCCGAGATGCCCAGATCCTTCTGCCCCTTAAAGTCAAACGAGCATTGGTCCGATCCGAGCGTCTGCAGCTGCCCGCTGCGCAGCGCGTTCCACAGCTTCTCCTGATGCCACTGCTCCCGGAGCGGCGGCGACCATACATATTTCGCGCCTTCGAAATCCGGCTTCTCGAGCGCGGTTACATCAAGCGTCAAGTACTGCGGACACGTTTCGCCGTAAACATTCAGCCCACGCTTTCGCGCTTCGGCGATTTTTTCAGCCGCTTCGGCGCACGTGACGTGCACGACGTACAGCTGGGAATCGGCAAGCTCGGTGAGCGTGATCGCCCTCCCCGTCGCTTCGCCTTCCAGCTCGGAAGGACGGGTCAGCGCATGATAGATCGGGTCCGTATTGCCCGCCGCCAGCGCTTCGGCGATCAGAATATCGATGACATCGCCGTTCTCGGCATGCACCATGACAAGCGCTCCGTGCTCTTTGGCTACTTTAAGCGTCCGGTATAGCGTTCCGTCATCGGCTTGGAACACATTTTTATACGCCATAAACACTTTAAACGACGTGATGCCTTCGTCCGCAATAATGGCGGGCAGCTGGCTCAGCGTTTCGTCGTTGATCTCGGAAATCATCAGGTGAAAGCCGTAGTCGATGACGGCTTTCCCTTCCGATTTGGCATGCCAGGTCTCAATCGCGGAACGGAGCGGAACGCCTTTGGAGGTTAAGCAGAAGTCAATGACCGTTGTCGTGCCTCCGAAAGCGGCCGCGATCGTACCCGACTCAAAATCATCCTTCGTTACGGTTCCGCCAAACGGCATATCCAGATGCGTATGCGGGTCGATTCCTCCCGGGAATACATAACAGCCCGAAGCGTCGATCACTTCGGCCCCTTCCGCGTTCAGACCGGTTCCGATGGCGGACACGATTCCGCCATCGATTAAAATATCAGCTTCGTAGATGTCCGTTGCGGTTGCGACAATGCCGTTTTTGATCAGTTTTTTCATCGGTTTAGCCCACCTCCACCTCAGTGGATTGCGCGTTCAGCGCGGCAATTGCGCTCTGTCTTTCATTCCAGGTCATCGGCGGCTGATCGCTCGGCAGCTCCACCATGTCGATCGCGCCGTCAACCGGGCATACGATCGAACAGAGGTTGCAGCCTACGCAGTCGTCTTCCCGAACCTGCAAATAATTTTTGCCGTCTTCGTTCGTAAGCATATCGATACATTGGTGGGAAGTGTCTTCGCAGGCGATATGACACTTGTTGCAGTTAATGCACGTGTCTGTATTAATCCGCGCCACAACTCTGTAGTTGAGGTCGAGGTCCCCCCAGTTCGAATATTTCTCGACGCTTTTGCCGGTCAGCTCCGTGACGGATTTAAGCCCTTTCTCGTCGAGATAGTTGTTCAATCCGTCAATCATTTCCTCGACGATCCGGAAGCCGTGGTGCATCGCGGCCGTACAAACCTGAATGCCAGTTGCGCCCATCAGCAAAAACTCCACGACATCCTGCCACGTCGAGATGCCGCCGATACCGGAAATCGGAACGTTTACTTCCGAATCGCGGGCGCATTCGGCCAGCATGCTGAGGGCAATCGGCTTCACGGCCGGGCCGCAATAACCGCCATGGGCGCCTTTGCCGCCAACGTGCGGAATCGTATTCCACGTATGGATGTCGACGCCGGCAAGGCTGTTGATCGTATTGATCAGGCTGATCGCGTCGCCGCCGCCTTTGACGGCATGGCGCGCCGTTACGGTGATATCGGTAATGTTTGGGGTCAGCTTGACGATAACCGGCGTTTGCGCCACTTCTTTAACCCAGTACGTTTGCATTTCCACCAGGTCGGGCTGCTGGCCGGATGCCGCGCCCATTCCGCGTTCCGCCATCCCGTGCGGACAGCCGAAGTTGAGCTCCAGTCCGTCGACGCCGATCGCCTCTACCCGTTTGACGATTTCGTGCCATTTTTCACGTTTCGGCTCGACCATAAGGGAGGCAATAATCGCATGGTTCGGGAATCTCTTTTTCGTTTCATAGATTTCCTTCAAGTTCACTTCGAGCGGACGATCGGTAATGAGCTCGATGTTGTTGAAGCCCGCTACGCGCTGGCCGTTGAAATTGACGGCTGCAAATCGGGAGGACGTATTGATGATCGGATCCCCAAGCGTCTTCCAAACCGCTCCGCCCCAGCCCGCTTCGAATGCGCGCTGCACCTGATAGCCCGTATTCGTAGGCGGCGCCGACGCCAGCCAAAACGGATTGGGAGATTCAATTCCGGCAAGATTGATCTTTAAATCGGCCATGTATAATTCCTCCTTCGTATTCGATCAGATGATGACGTGATTTTGCGGAGCAAACTTCCCGATAATCGCTTTCGCCGCCTGCTTTCCTTGCTCGGCCGCCGATACGACCATCGCTTCCCCGCCTCCGGCGCCAAATACAATATCGCCCGCCGCATATACTTTCGGATCCGACGTTTGCTTCGTAACGTCATCCACGATAACGACACCCCGGTCATGCCGGAGCCCGAACGCTTCGATCAAGGCGTTGTGCCGTGTCTGTCCGATCGCCAAAATGACCGCGTCGACCGGCATCAGAAACTCGGAGCCTTCGACCGGAACCGGGACAGGTCTTCCATCCTTGCCCCCATTACCGGACAATACCATGCGCACGCATTCCAGATGCGTAACTTTGCCTTCGCTGTCGCCGATAATACGCTTCGGTGCCGTCAGCCAGCTGAATTCCACTCCGTCCTGCTTGGCGAAATCGTACTCGAAATCGTAAGCCGTCATCTCGTCCTTCGTCCGTCTGTAAACGATCTTGACGTTGTCCGCACCGAGCCGCACCGAGCAGGTAGCGGCGTCGATGGCGGTATTGCCGGCACCGATAACAGCTACCCGCGCTCCACTCAGCTTAATGGAAGCCGCATTCGCCATCGTCTTGGTGCTCTCGACGAACTGGATCGCGTCGTACACGCCGGAAAGGTTTTCGCCTTCAATGCCAAGCGAAGGCACATTGCCCATGCCGGCCGCCAATACGACGGCATCGTTGTCGCTAATAAGCTGCTCGGCGGAAATGTCTTTGCCGACCGTAATTCCCGTCTGGATGTCGACGCCGAGATTCGCTACCTGCTCCGCTTCCCAAAGCGCTACCGATTGCGGAAGACGGAAAGAGACGATGCCGTGCGTGTTCAAACCGCCCGCAAGCGGCTTGGAGTCGTATACCTTCACCGCAAAGCCGTCCCGCGCGAGCTCTCGGGCCGCAGACAGCCCGGCCGGACCGGCGCCGATGACGGCTACCTTTTTCCCGTTGGACGGTCCCGGTTCAAACAGCGGCTTGCCGCTTTCCATCGCCCAGTCGGTTGCATAGCGCTGCAGCAGGCCGATTGCGATCGGCTCCGAAGCGTCGTTCAGCACGCACGCCCCTTCGCACAGCTCCTCCGTCGGACAAACGCGCGCGCAGCTTGCGCCGACCGGATTGGATTCCATAATCGTCTTCGCGGCGCCTTTCACGTTCCCGGTTGCGATTCGTTTAATAAAAGAAGGGATATTAATGCTCGTCGGGCAAGCTTTGATGCAGGGGGCGTCATAGCAGTATAAACACCGGTTCGACTCTTCCATCGCCGCTTTCGGCGTCAGCCCCGGCTGCACCTCGGCAAAATTTTGTTGAAGCTTTTCCGGCGCAAGCGTTCCTAAACGAAATTGATTGTCCATACTCGGTCCTCCCAGGAAGTAAAGTTCATTGGAAATTCTTTGAACATGTCAACTTTTCTGCCGCGTCTGAATCCCTATTAATTCATTTGCTATAAACGATTTATATTCGCAGCCCAACTTAAAATGACGTTATATGTCACATTTTTTAACGAAGTGCTGCTAAAGAATCCGATATCATTGCATTTTTCGGTAAGATCGGTTCCCTTTCGCATGATGTAATTCAATTATACAGTTCTCCCGCCGCTAGTAAACATACTATTTGTAGTATGCGATCCTTATTTTTTTGTGCATTTTGTCAAATAGAATGAAAAGCAATGTCCGTTTCGTTCACAAAATTAAGTTACATATACGTTAATTTATATCACTGGCGTTCGAGAAGAAGATCAGGGAAATCAAGGAGAGCGGCGCGCGGCGATCGGCATCGACTTGGACATCAGCTTCGGCATCGCCATGCGCCGGGTAACGAAACGGCGGCATTTAAACAAAAATCCGGAACTTAACGTTCAAATTCCGGAAATGTAATAAACGGCTGTATTTAATTGAGGGATGCAGATTGTCTGCCCTTTCGTCAGGGCGGTTATCTATCGGCGGAACATACGCAAGCGTTAAACGGGAATCGAATTTTCCAGTACCGTTTCAACCGGCGTATAGACATAACCGTGCGCGCCCGCGACCGGCTTATAGGTCACTTTTCCGTTAACGGTGTTAATTCCTTTTGCGAGCGCCTTGTTGCGGAGAGCGGCCTGTTGATAGCCGTAATCGGCGATTTGCAGCGCATAAGGCAGCGTGACGTTCGTGAGCCCGACGGTAGAGGTGCGCGCGACGGCACCGGGGATGTTCGCTACGGCATAGTGAACGACACCGTATTTTTCATAGGTCGGATTCGAATGGGTCGTAATGCGGTCGACTGTTTCAATAGAACCGCCCTGATCGATCGCCACGTCGACGATGACCGATCCCGGCTTCATCCCCTGCACCATTTCTTTGGTCACAAGGCGCGGAGCGCGGGCTCCCGGAATGAGAACGGCGCCGATCAGCAGATCGGACTTGGCTACCGCTTCCTGCAGGTTGTAGGCGTTGGACATTAACGTCTTCAGCCGTCCTTGGAACATATCGTCCAGCTGGCGCAGTCGATCCGGGTTAATATCGAGCAGCGTCACGCTCGCACCCATGCCGATGGCGATTTTCGCCGCGTTCGTACCGACGATCCCGCCGCCGACGATGACAACCTCGGCAGGAGCGACGCCCGGAATGCCGCCAAGCAGCACCCCTTTGCCGCCCTCCGTTTTTTGCAAAAATTGCGCGCCCAGCTGCACCGACATCCGGCCGGCAACCTCGCTCATCGGCGCCAGCAGCGGCAGCGACCCGTTCTCGAGCTGAATCGTCTCATAGGCGATTCCGACGACTTTGCTGTCCACCAGCGCTTTCGTCAGTTCCGGCTCGGGAGCCAGATGCAAGTAAGTGAACAACACGAGATTTTCCCGGAAAAAGCCGTACTCCTCCGCCAGCGGCTCCTTCACTTTCACGACCATATCGCCGGACCACGCTTCCTTCGCGGTCGATACGATCGTCGCGCCCGCCCCCGCGTAAGCCTCGTCCGTAAATCCGCTGCCGAGGCCCGCCCCGGCCTCGATCAGCACCTCGTGCCCGTTCGCTTTGAGCGCCGTCACACCGGCCGGGGTCATCCCCACACGGTTTTCATTGTTTTTGATTTCCTTCGGAACTCCGATTTTCATAACGAAAACGCCTCCCGATTTTCCTTAAATGACGCCTCGCTTACCAGCGGGCGGTGACCATCTTTTTGCGCGTGTAAAACTCGACGCCGTCCGGTCCGTTCGCATGCAGGTCGCCGTAAAACGATTTTTTGGAGCCTGAGAACGGGAAAAACGCCATCGGCGCGGGAACCCCGAGATTAACGCCGAGCATGCCGGCATCGATATTGTCGCGGAACGTTCTCACATGGCTGCCGTTTTGCGTAAAAATACACGCCCCGTTCGCGTATTCCGACCGGTTGGCCACCTCGATCGCTTCGTCGAGCGAAGCCGCACGAACGACCGACAGTACCGGCGCAAAAATCTCGTCTTTCCAGATCGTCATCCCGGTCGTCACGTGGTCGAACAGCGTCGGACCGACGTAATAGCCTTCTTCCGAAAATTTAGCATCGTTGCGGCCATCACGCACCAGGTGAGCCCCTTCATTTACGCCCGTCTCGATATACTTTACCGTTCGCGACTTGTGCGCATCGCGGATGACCGGTCCGAGGAAAACGCCTTTGTCCATTCCGTTGCCGATCGTAATGTCGTCGGCAGCCTGCGCGAGCCGGCTGATAAGCGGCTGCGCAACGTCGCCAACCGCCACCACGACCGACGCCGCCATGCACCGCTCGCCGGCGGAGCCGTATGCAGCGTTGATGATCTGCTGAACGGTCAGATCCAAATCGGCATCCGGCATGACGATGGAGTGGTTCTTCGCGCCGGCCAGCGCCTGGACGCGTTTGCCGTGTGCCGCCGCGGTCGTGTACACGTGTCTCGCAACCGGCTCGGAACCGACGAACGAAATCGCTTTGACGTCCGGATGCTCCAGCAGCCCGTTCACCACCTCGTGCGAGCCGTGCACCAGATTAAGCACGCCGGGCGGCAGTCCCGCTGCCGTAAACAGCTCGGCGAGCTTGTTCGCAAGCAGCGGCGTCCGCTCGGACGGCTTCAGCACAAACGTATTGCCGCATGCGATCGCGAGCGGGAACATCCAGCACGGAACCATCATCGGAAAGTTGAACGGCGAGATGCCGCCGATGACGCCGAGCGGATAGCGGTACATGCCCGATTCGAGGTTTGATGCAATATCCGGCAGCTGCCTGCCCATCATCAAGGTCGGCGCCCCGGCGGCGAACTCGACGCATTCGATTCCGCGCTGCACTTCGCCGTACGCCTCGTCGTAGCTCTTGCCGTTCTCCGTCGTTATGATTTGCGCCAGCTCTTCCCAATGCTCGACCAGCAGCTGCTGATATTTGAACAGCAGGCGCGCCCGCTTCGGCACCGGCGTCTTCGACCAGCTTCCAAACGCTTTCTTGGCGGCGGCGACCGCCTGATTCAGCTCATTCCGGTCGGATAGCGGCACGTAGGCCAGCAGTTCTTCCGTCGCCGGATTGACGACCGCCTCATGCTTGCCGGAGTGCGTTTCCAGCCAGCGGCCGCCGATGTAGTTTTTCAAAATTTGCACACCTGTTATCATGCCCATAATGGTGCCCCTTTCCATAAATAAACATTCGCTTTCCTGATGCAATGCGGCACCTATTTGAACCGGTTACGCCCCTTCTGCCGGGACCAGCAGTCCGGCTAACGCCTCCCCAAGCGTGAGGACGATAAAATCGAGCTCTTCTTCCGTCGTAACGAATGGAGGACTCAGCGTCAAAACGTTGTTGAACCCGGGAACGGTGTCCCCGTTTTTGCCGATCAGCAGGCCGCGCTTTTTGCACTCGGAAATGACATGCGCCAGTTTGTCCGGCGCTGCGGGCGCTTTGCTTTGTTTGTCTTCCACCAGCTCGATGCCGGCAATCAGTCCGAACGTGCGGATGTCGCCCACGAGCGGATGATCCTTGAGCGCTTCAAGCTTGCCGCGCAAACTTTCGCCCAGGCTTGCCGAGCGCTCCACAAGCTGCTCCCGCTCCAAAATCTCGATGTTTTTCAGCGCAACGGCACACGATGCCGGATTGCCGCCGAACGTGTTGACGTGACGGAAATGCGAATCGCCGCCTTTTTTGAACACCTCGTACATATCTTCGCGGACCGCCGTCGCCGACAGAGGGGAGTATGCGCTCGTGATGCCTTTGGCCATCGTGACGATATCCGGCCTCACGCCGAAATTTTGATGCCCGAACCGCTGCCCGGAGCGTCCGAAGCCGCAGATTACTTCATCGACGATCATCAGAACACCGTATTTGTCGCAAATTTCGCGGACGCGCTTCATGTAATTTTCCGGCGGGACAATGACGCCGCCCCCCGTAATAACCGGCTCCATGATGACCGCGGCGACCGTCTCCGCTCCTTCCCAGTTGATGACGTCCTCGTACGCCTCGGCGCACTGCATCCGGCAGTCGCCTTCCTTCTGCCCGAACGGGCAGCGGTAACAGTACGGGGGCGCGATATGCTGAAAGCCGGTGCCCAGCGGCTCGTACTTCGTTTTGCGGTTGGCCTGGCCCGTGGCGCCCAGAGCTCCCATGGAATTGCCGTGATAAGCCCGGTGGCGGGAGATGAATTTGAAGCGGGTCGGCTCGCCGTTCTGGTGATGGTATTGGCGGGCGATTTTGAATGCGACCTCATTGGCGTCGGAGCCGGAATTGGAGAAAAAGATGCGGTAACCGCCTTCCAGCCACTCGTTCACCTTCTCCGCCAGCCGGATTCCCGGCACGTGGCTGTGATACGGCGGAAAATAAGCGAGCGTCTTCATCTGCTCCGCCGCCGCCTGCGCGATCTCTTCCCGGCCGTGGCCGACGTTGACGCACCACAGACCCGACATGCCGTCGAAATAGCGGTTGCCGTCGATATCGGTAAGCCAGCTTCCTTCGCCCGATACGCCGATCATCGGATTCGGATTGTGCGGCGTAATATGATGCCACAAATATTGCCGGTCTTTTTCGAGCAGCGTTTCTTTATCCCATTCCACCCCGCTGCCAGCTTCGGACGTACCTGTCATTTTTTCGCTCATCCAGCACCCCTGCCTTTAACCGATTTTAGTTCATCCATTTTCTTACCCGAATGAGTCACGGCATAAAATCTATCAAGCTGTTGGATAGCCGTGTCATATCTTCTGTCGTTCCCTGTAACCCTACTCAAAATGGTAGCCCGAATTGACACACATTTCATCGTACATTGTGCTTGATGTTCATCCTCTTTCACGTTACACTCTGTAAAAAAACGCTCTGCAGTACCGTTTATTTGTTTTTCAGTTTCATCCATTTCGTTTTTGTGCTATTCTGGTCCATTATCGGAGCAAACAGAATCATGTTTGGAGGTACGCCATGGAAATCGAACAGCAGCTCTCCGTGAAAGACATTTTGCAGCGTCCTTTGTTTCTCGAAGCGAAGCTTGTTGCCGGAGCAGGCGGCATGAACCGCAAAGTCGGCTGGATTCATATTTTGGAACTTTCGACCGCCAACCCGTTTACGAACAAAAACGACCTCGTACTGACAACGGGGCTTGGCTTTCATAAATATGCGGAGGATCGGCTGACCTATTTGCAAAAATTGATCGATCAGCAAGCGACGGGGCTCTGTATCGAGATGGGACCTTACTTCCCCGCCGTTCCGGACGACATGACGGAATTGGCGAACCGCAACAACTTCCCCATTATCATATTCGAAAACCCGGTCCGTTTTGTCGATATTACCCAGGATATCCACGCACTGCTTATCAACAGGCAATACAATATTTTAAAAGATCTGGAATCGTTCTCGCGCAAGCTGCAGCAGTTAACGCTGGAATCGACTAACATTCAATCCATATTACGTCTGCTGCATGAGCATACTTCCTCGCAAATATTCCATTTTTCGTTAATCGAGAAGCATTTGTTCGCTCCTCCCCTGTCCCCTAAACAAGGACAAGATTTGATTGCCCAATACCGGGCCAAGCTGGAAAGCAACTCTTCTTATTCGCTGGAAAGCTCGAACATGAGTTTAAATGACGGATCGGTCATTCTATCGCAGCCCGTCATCTGTTTGGGGCAAACGCTCTCCTACGTCGGGATTGTGCTGAAAGATCAATTGCCTTCGGAATATACGATTCTGCTGCTCGATCACGCCTGCAAGGCGGTGGCGCACATTCTGCTGCGAAAGCTGTTTCTGGAGCAAAAAACGTCCGAAAACCATACTCAGCTCATCAACGACATTCTTCAGCAGAGGGTCCTGAAGGAAGAAGACGCGCTCGCCCGGATCGGACTGCGCCCCTTAAGCGGCGGCCGTTATTTATTCATCGCGGGAACCTTCGAAATCGAGCATAAGCTGATGATCGACGAGGACGGGGAAATTGAAGCGAGAAATCAGGACATTCTCGTGCTGCTGCGCTCCCTGCTGTCCAAAAACGGCGTGTACAGCCTGCTGCTCGCCCGCAATAACCAAATTTATGTACTCGGCGTCCGCGAGTCGTATGCCGAGACGGTCCAGCCCGATGTGCTTAAGGAGCCTTTGAAAAAACTGCTCGAGGCGCTGGAGCATTCCATTCAGCAAAAATCGTGGAGCAATACGAGGGTATTGACGGGATTCGGCTGCGTAAAGACGAAGCTGACGGAAGTTTATTACAGCTTTAAGGAAGCATCCGACGCGCTGTCCATCTCCCGCACGCTCGCTCACAAATCGGTCGTTCACTTTTACGAGGAGCTCGGCATTTACCGGATCTTTAAGGAGATGAGCGACGAGCGGACGCTTGCATCGTTTGTGGAATTCCATCTTGGAGCCGTACTGGAGTACGATAAGGAAAATAAATCCAATTTGCTGAAAACGCTCGATCATTTGCTGTCCAGCATGGGCTCGAAGCAGGAAACGGCGGAGAAGCTGTTTATTCACCGGCAGACGCTCTATCACCGGCTGGAGAAGCTGGAGGAGCTGCTGGGGGAAGATTATTTGCAGCCGGAGAAACGGATTTGCCTGGAGGTTGCGATGCGCGCCCACGAGCTTTCCGGAAATCCGGCCTAAGCGGATATAATAAAAAAAGCATCCCGGCGCCCGCCTGCATGAGGCGGGCTGTTCGGGATGCTTTCGGAGTCGTTACTCGGCAATGTAAGAGCAGCAGTAGTCCGTAACGGCGTCGATTTGCAGCTTGAACTTGGAATTCGCGGGAACGGTAAACTCCCCTTCTCCCACGATGTGCAGCCACTCCGTTTCCCCCGGCAGCAGAACTTTCAGGTCGCCGGCGAGAATTTCCATAATTTCTTTGGCATCGGTGCCGAATTCATATTCGCCCGGCAGCATAATGCCGAGCGTTTTTTTCGTGCCGTCGGGAAAGAGCACCGTGCGGCTCGTCACTTTGCCGTCAAAATAAATATTGGCCTTTTTGACGGCCGTCACATTTTCGAATTGAGACATGATCGTAAGATTCCCCTCTGCGTATAAACAAGCTGAAACGGCTGCCGCCCGTCTTAACGGGCGATCATACGTTTCGCGGTGAAATAGAAGAACGTATAAGCGTGAAACTTTATACGTTCTTCTATTTTGAAAAAAGGGCGAGGCAGCCGCGCCCTCATCTTGTATCGGTAAATGCCGGCGCAGTTGTCTGCACCCATAAAACGGCTTACAGCAGCGCTTTTACTTTTGCCACGACATTTTCGACCGTGAAGCCGTATTCCTTAATGACGCGGTCGCCAGGCGCGGATGCCCCGAACGTGTTGATGCCGAGTACTGCGCCTTTATCGCCTACGAAGCGGTCCCATCCGAACGGATGCGCCATTTCAACGGCGAGGCGGGCTTTGACGTCCGGCAATAGAACGGAATCTTTATACGCCTGATCCTGCTTGTCGAACAGATCCCAGCTCGGCATGCTGATGACGCGAACCGCAATTCCTTCTTCTGCAAGCGCTTTTTGAGCCTGAACTGCCAGCTGAACTTCGGAGCCGGTCGCAATAATTTGCGCCTGCGCTTTGCCGTCGGCTGCGTCGGCGACAACATACGCGCCGCGTTTAATGCCTTCGCGCGCTTTGTCGGCCGTGCCTTCGAGAATCGGCAGGTTTTGACGGGTCAGCACGAGCGCAACCGGGTTCTTCGTGTTTTCGGTCGTATATGCCCAAGCGGCCGAAGTTTCATTGCCGTCCGCCGGACGGATAACGGTCAGGTTCGGGATGACGCGGATCGAAGCAAGCTGCTCGATCGGTTCGTGCGTCGGGCCGTCTTCGCCAACCGCGATGCTGTCATGCGTCAGTACGTACGTAACCGGCAGACCCATAAGAGCAGCCAAACGGACTGCAGGACGCAGGTAGTCGGTAAAGACAAAGAACGTGCCGCCGAACGGCTTCACGCCGCCATGAAGGCTCATGCCGTTCATCGCCGCCGCCATGCCGAATTCGCGGATACCGTAGTAGACGTTCCGTCCGCTGTAATCCGTCGCATGGAAGGTCGGGATATTTTTCAGGTGGGTCATCGTCGAACTTTCCAGGTCGGCAGAACCGCCGATCAGAGCCGGAACGTTCTTCGCCAGTCCGTTCAGCGCGTTGCCGGAAGCGACGCGGGTCGATACCGGTTTGTCCTCCGTGGAGTATACCGGCAGATCTTTATCCCAGCCTTGCGGCAGCTCGCCTTTGACAGCCAGCTCGAACTGCTGAGCAAGCTCCGGATTCGCTTGTTTGTAAGCGGCGAACATGTCGTTCCATTCCGCGTTCGCTTTCTCGCCTTTTTGCTTCACAGCGGCAAAGTTCACGCGCACTTCATCCGGCACGTGGAACGGCTCTTCGGATACCCACTCGTAGAACTGTTTCGTGAGCAGTGTTTCTTCAACGCCAAGCGGAGATCCGTGAGGGCCTGCATGGCCGCCTTTGCCGCCTTTGTTCGGGCTGCCGTAACCGATGACCGTTTTGACTTCGATCAGGGTCGGTTTGTTTTTCTCGGCTTTCGCTTGCTGAATGGCGCTTGCCAGCGCGGGCAGGTCGTTGCCGTCCTCGACGCGCAGCACTTGCCAGCCGTAAGCTTCGAAACGTTTCTGCACGTTTTCCGAGAAGGACAGATTCAGTTCGCCGTCAAGCGAAATATCGTTGGAATCGTACAGCATAATCAGCTTGCCGAGCTGCAGATGGCCGGCCATGGAAGCCGATTCGTTCGAAATGCCCTCCGACAGGTCGCCGTCGCCGCAAATCGCGTACGTATAGTGATCGATAACGTTGTAGCCTTCTTTGTTATATGTCGCAGCAAGGTGAGCTTCGGCAAGTGCCATACCGACTGCCATGCCGATCCCTTGACCGAGCGGACCGGTCGTTGCGTCAACGCCCGCCGTATGGCCGAATTCCGGATGTCCCGGAGTTTTGGAGCCCCATTGACGGAACTGCTTGATTTCCTCGAGCGGCAGATCGTAGCCCGACAGATGAAGCAGGCTGTAAAGGAGCATGGAGCCGTGTCCCGCAGACAGAACGAACCGGTCACGGTTGATCCACGTCGGATTGGACGGGTTATGAACCATATCTTTTGCAAAAAGCTGGTAGCCCATCGGCGCGGCACCCATCGGCATGCCCGGGTGGCCCGATTTTGCCTTTTCGATCGCATCGATGCTGAGCGTACGGATGGTCGTGACGGAAAGCTGGTCAATCGTTTGTTGCGTAACTGACATTTTAATAACGCCTCCTGATTCAAAATTGCTGCTTCAGGTTCCTTAAGCAAACGAACCCGGTTCAAAGCGACATCAAAATATTACCCTCAGAACGTCTATTTAATTTATGAACTGTCCAATATTGTACCACTCCATCTGCTGCAATTCCAATCGCGGAGCATAACAATTTGGATGAATATTTAATGAAACGTTCGGATTTAGTTAAAGACGACCGTCTTATTTTGATGGACGAGAATCCGGTCCTCGGTATGCCATTTAACCGCGCGGGCCAGCACAACGCGTTCGATCGTACGGCCGATGCGCTTCAAATTATCCACGTTGTCGCGGTGGCTCACCCGCTGCACATCCTGCTCGATGATTGGACCGCCGTCAAGCTCTTCGGTTACGTAGTGAGCGGTGGCGCCGATAATTTTTACGCCGCGGTTATACGCTTGTGCGTACGGTTTGCCGCCGACGAAAGCCGGCAGAAACGAATGGTGGATGTTAATGATGCGATTCGGGAACTGCTCGATGAATTTAGGCGAAATAATTTGCATGTAACGGGCCAGCACGATCAGGTCGGCTTTATCGGCCACCGTTTCCAGCTGCTTGCGCTCCGCTTCCGCCTTCGTATCCGGAGTAACCGGAATGTGATGGTACGGAATGCCGAACGACTCCACCAGCTCGCGCATGTCGGGATGATTGCTGATCACCATGGCGATTTCCGCATTCAGATCGCCCGCCTGCCACTGCCAAAGCAGCTCAAGCAGACAATGGTCCTCTTTGGATACAAAGATGGCAAGGCGTTTCTTGCGGCTGGCGCGGAACGTATGCCATTTCATTTCGAAGCGGTCGGCTACGCGCGTAAAATCTTCCTGCAGCACCGGCAGTTCTTTTTCCATATCGTTCAAGTCAAATTCAAAGCGTATAAAAAACATGCCGCCTTCCGGGTCCATCGTGTACTGGTCGGATTGAACGATATTGGCTCCGTGCTCATACAAAAAATGGGAAACGGCAGCTACAATGCCCGGGCGGTCCGGACAGGAGATGAGCATGCGCGCCCTGTTGTTCGAAATTATCGGATTGTGAAGTGCATGTTGAGGTTTGGATTGCATAAAAAAGTTTCTTCCTTCCATCAATTTTAATAAAGCCGCGTGCGTCCTGCGCGAATTACGCGTTAACGAGCAGCTGCTTTCCTGCAAACCAGCCGGTAATCCGCTGGTTGATTTCTTCCTCGGTCAGATCGGGAAGAACCTGATGCTCCATGACCAAATCGTACAGGCGGTCCATCGGCTCGCGCGGGTCGGCTTTTTTCGCTTTGGCGTCGTTTTTAAGCACATCCCATACCGACAGCACAAACGTGCGCGGGTCAATGTCCTGTTTTCCGAAAAAGTGGTGCAGACGTTCGATCCCGTCAAAAAATTGATCGCCGAACCGATCCATCGCGTCGCCGCGCAGCAGCGCGATCTCCGCTTCATACATCGGACGCTGATTTTTAGCGTCTTTGCCGATCCACGGCGTTTCCAGAATGAACGGCCGTCCTGCCAGCGCTTCGTGATGCACGACCGCGTTGATCGTCTCAAAGCCGAGCCAGCCCGCTCCTACCGGCGCATGGCGGTCTTTGGCGGCGCCGCGCGGATTTTTCGTATCGTTGATATGGACGACCGCGACGCGATCAAGGCCGACGATCCGGTCGAACTGCTCGAGCACCCCGTCCAGGTCGCCGATCAGATCGTAGCCGGCGTCGTTCATGTGACACGTATCCATGCAGACGGTCAGCCGCTCGTTTTTGTGCACCTTGTCCATAATGACGGCAATCTCTTCGAAGGTGCGACCGATTTCCGTCCCTTTGCCCGCCATCGTTTCCAGCGCGATGTTCACGTCCGTTTCGCCGACGCCGTCCAGCACCTCGTTAAGCCCTTCGGCAATCCGGTTAATGCCGAACTCCGCGTCTTTTTCCGTATAGGCGCCGGGATGCAGCACGATGTTTCGTACCCCGATCGCATGCGTGCGGCGGATTTCCTCCTGCAAAAATCGGACCGCCAGTTCATAGGTATCTTCTTTATAAGAACCGAGGTTGATAATATAAGGCGCGTGAACGACGATTTCGTCGATGCCCGCTTGTACCATCAATTCCCGGCCTTCTTCGATATATAAGGTTTCCACCGGCTTGCGGCGGGTATTTTGCGGCGCGCCGGTATAGATCATGAATGAGCTGGAGCCGTATGAGACCGCCTCCTTCGCCGCCGTAAGCAGCCCTTTATCGCTGAAAGATACGTGAGAGCCGATTTTTAACATGGCTTATCGCCCCTTCCTGATTATCACTCCTATTTTACAGGGAATGTTCAAATAAATCTAGGAATGGACTATAATTTACATTGATAAGGTTACCAATAATCAAGAGGTGAAGACGCGATGGCCTCCAATTGGTTTATGTATTTCATCCTGTTTTGGGCGATTGTGCTTGCAGGCTTCATGGCGATCGGCGGATTTTTCATGTTCCGCAAGTTTTTGAAAGTGCTTCCCAAGAAGGACGGCAAGTCGAAGCTCGATTGGCAAAACTATTGGGTGGAAGAGAGCCGCAGCTTGTGGACGGATGAATCCAGACGATTCTTAAGTTTGCTCGTCTCGCCGGTACCGGGACCGTTCCGCGACATCGCCAAACATTCCATCGCAGCCCGGATCGGCCAGATCGCCATCGAAAGCGGGGCTTCGGAAGTAACGCGGGAGCACTGCATCGAAGGGTACATTAAAGCGACGCCCAAACGGGACTATCGCAGCCTCATTCATTTTTTGGAGAAACAAGGGATCGACTACTCGCCGTATAAAAATATTTTAAAAAAGTAGCATGCTCTCTGAGACTCGGGAAATACCGGACGAGTTTCGTCTTTCAACTTCATCAATACGCCTTATTCGAGTTAACCGTTCGCCTGCCGGGCGGGATTGAACGGAAACCTTCGCGGGTAAACTTTCGTTATAGTAAGCGGAGGTGGTTTTCATGAAGACCAAACATATCATTTCATTTAATAGCAACGAATCAAGCAGAACCCGCCTGAGGTGGCCGGCTTTCGTCGCCGCTGCAGTGCTTGCCGCTTCGTTGCTTCTCTCAGGATGCAGTTCCGGCAACGATTCCGCTTCCAGCGGCAATGCCGATCCTGCTCCAAGCACAAACAATTCCAGTGCTCCCGGCAGCGGCAATACGTCCGAACCGGGTTCGGGCAATACGCCGGGTTCGGATAATCAGTCCGATTCAGGCGGCAATCAGGGGACAGGTACGGACGAGCCGGACAAATCCGGCACGAATCCACCGGAGCAATCGTCCGAAATGACCGGAAAAGGGACGTTTCATGGGCTGGCGGACAGTCACTCCGTTGAGCTGGAAACGGCGAACGGAACGGAAGTTTTCCAGTTCGATGAAACACTTGCCGATCAGTTGAACGGTATTACGGAAGGATCTTCTATTACTTACACCTATATTACGAAAAATGTGGACGCCGGCGAAGGCAAAACAATCCGGCAGCTATGGCTGACCGGCGTTGACGCTTCAAGTAAATAAGCGGTTAATTAAGTTCTGAATGAACACGATCTGCAATTAGCTGAGTTTGAACTGTAATGAGCCGGGTAGTTTATCATTGCGTCGAGTTCGCTCTGTAATCAGTCGATTTTCAATGTGTCGGGCATTGGTGTTGCGAATAGTAGGAGCGTGAAGCCGTATATGAAAATTGCTGTGGCAGGCGGTACCGGTTTTGTAGGAAAAGCTCTGGTCAGCGCTTTGACTGACCGCGGCGACGAAGTGTGGGTTATTTCCAGAAAGGAACAACGGCAGTCCGAAGCTGCCGCAGCGGTGCGGCGGATCACCTGGGAGCAGCTGGAATCGGATCCCTTGCTGCTAAAAGGAATTGACGGCATTGTAAATCTGGCAGGCGAAACGATTAACCAGCGCTGGACGGACGGCGCCAAGCAGCGGATTCTGCATTCGCGTCTGACGGCCGCCCAGCGGTTAGCCCGTATGGCCGATGCGCTTCCCGAACCGCCGCAGGTACTTGTCAATGCATCGGCGACAGCGCTGTACGGCAATTCGCTGTCGGAAACTTTCGATGAGGACAGTCCCGTCTCGGACGGAGACGGGGATTTTCTTTCCTCGGTTGTAAGGCAGTGGGAACAGGCCGCAATGTCCATCCGCGCCCGCCGCAGCGTGCTGCTGCGGGTCGGAATCGTAGTCGGAATGAACGGCGGCGCTCTCCCCCAAATGCTGCTTCCATTCCGACTATTTGCCGGAGGCCCCGTCGGCAGCGGCAAGCAGTGGATGTCCTGGATTCATCTCGATGATATGGTGCGGCTCCTATTGTTCAGTCTGGACAACAGCAGCATAAGCGGACCGGTTAACGCCACTTCGCCCGATCCCGTCCGAAACGAAGATTTCGGGCGGGCGATTGCAGCATCGCTCGGAAAGCCGTTTTGGCTGCCTGTTCCAGCCTTTATGCTGAAGCTGTTGTTCGGCGAACTCGCCGTACTGCTGCTGGAAGGTCAGCGTGCAGTACCGAAAAAAGCGCTGGCCGCAGGTTTTACTTACCGTTACGGAACCATCCAAGCCGCAATGGACCATCTGCTCCGCTCCCATTAAGCGCTAGATAACTGTAAATTCATAGGCGACTAATGTATCACTGCCATTGCAAATTTCAAACAACTTGTTTGGGAAATCAGAAAAAAAGCTATCTTGATATTCCAGTGATATTCTGTAAAATAGAGTTATGTCTCTAGGAGACAAACGGTAGCCCCTTCAAGCTAATAAATTATTATTAGTTTTGCAAGATTGGTTTTCAAAAACCTTCTTAAGTGAGAACTTATTTTTAAGTGGTTGGCATCCGTGAAATTCCCGCTGTGTCAGCGGGAATTTTGTTTTAGGGGGAAACTATATGTTAGAAAAAGTCCTGACGCAAATGATTGAACATGAATGTAATAAGCTAGCGGAGAGATATCACAATTATCATAACGGGGTCGAATTTGAACATCAAAGGAATAAAAGACGGATAAAGAACCCGCCTAAAAAAGAAATCAATGTCCCTGAGTACTGGAATCAAGATAAGAAGTTTAACCCTTTTTATGTGAAAAAGCATAGTACTCAAATTGCAAAATCATTAGCAAAAAAACTTGAAAATGGTACATACGAGCCTTTTCCGCCTTATGTAATGTTTGTCGATAAAAAAGATGGTGGAAAGCGTGAGATTGTAGTATATCAAATACCTGACGCCGTAGTATCAACGTATATATACCAGAGACTAATGGCTAAGAACAAACATCGTTTTAGCCCCACGTCATACGCTTATAGAAATGATAGAAATGTCCACTTTGCCATTCAAGACATTGCAATTGAACTAAAAAACCATCCGCGGGTTTTCGTTGCAGAATTTGATTTTAGAAATTTTTTTGGTTCGATATCTCACGAGTATTTGTATGAGCAACTTGACAAAAACGGATTTTTGGTTAACTCATTTGAAAGAAATGTCATCAGCAAATTCGTACAACAAAATGAAGAAGGTGTACCGCAGGGCACATCAATTTCTCTATTTTTGGCTAATCTAGCTTGCTGGAGATTAGACAGAATGTTGGAAGATGCGGGTCTCAGATTCGCCAGATATGCGGATGATACAGTAATATGGTCAAACAGTTACGAGAAAATAAATAAGTCATATGAAATAATATATAAATTCTCAGTAGATACAGGGATAGAAATTAACTTTAATAAATCTGATGGAATAAGTCTACTTTGCCATGAGGGTATGCCAGCCGAGTTTGGGAAAACAAAAAATCATATCGAGTTTTTGGGGTACAAACTCTCTGGAAATAAAACAAGCATAAAAGAAGCGTCTACCTTAAAAATTAAACAACAGATAAGTTATTTATTATATCGAAATTTGCTGCAACCGATAAAACCAACTGTTCTAAAAGCCGTAACAATCCCTAACAATAATGAAGATCCAGCATTTGTCACAGCCATAATGCAAATCAGAAGGTATCTTTATGGGAAACTTAATGATCAAATGCTTAGATTATTTTTAACTGGTCACTACAAACGCTTAACTTTTAAAGGGATCATGAGTTTCTATCCACTCATTAATGATGAAGAACAGTTAAAACAGTTAGATGGATGGTTAGTAGCAACAATTCTGAACACATTAAAGTTGAGAGAGAAAATATTGGTTTCTAGAGGATATAATGTATCGGGACAATTTCCTTTTAATATGAACAAAGATAACCTTGTAGAAGTATGTAGAAAAGCTAGTGTTAAGGGAAAAGTAGGGTTGATACAAATACCGAGTTTTATGAGGATTTACAAAGCTATGCAGCAAGGTATTGAAAATGATGGTATTGAATTCACCATGAATCCCAAATCAAATACCTACAACTATTAACAAGGAATAATTAAGAAAACCATCCATAAATCCGACCATTTTTAAGTCGTTTTCTGGATGGTTTTTTTCATTTTATTATTATTTCAAACACTGCGCTCTGAAAAAACCTCTACCAAGTGTCGATTAGGAAAAAGAGGAGTGCCTCTTGTAGTCCTCCTCCCGCTTTCTGCAATCATATAAAGATTATTTTTGGCTCTTGATGAAATGACATAGAGCAGCTTTTTTGAGACTTCATTTTCATCAATATTGGAACTAAATATTTCATTCCAATGAGGAAGATAACCCCACAACATCCCAAATGCGATAACTGAATGATATTCTAGTCCTTTGCATTTGTAAGTACTTATGAACGAAACACCACCAGCTTTCGCAAAGCCGCTTTTGTAAACTGAAATGGAATCACCAGTACCATTTCGCGCTTGTTTCTTCAAACATTTTCTCTCAAATTCCTCAAGACTATCCTTAAATACTAGAGAAGTACTAAAGTCAACGCCAATCTTACTTCCGAAGAAGTTAAATCCTTCTTTCAAGAATTCTATCCCAACTTGATTGTTCGATTTAAAGCTGTTAATAACCTTCAATATGCTTTTATTATTGAAGCTACTCTCAAAACTATTTGGTAATCGTTCAACAAGTAAATCAAAAAGGATTTGGGCCCATTTCAACCGTACTAATATTTGATCAGGAGATGGCGATGATAATAATAAACGTGATAGGTGAAAAAAAATGTTATTATCGTCTCTACACAAAGGTGAAAGCCCCATTGCATTTAAGGGAACATCTGGTTCTATTTGCTTTATCCGTCTAGCAACATTAATTAAATCAAACCATCTTGGTGCAATTACTGCTATTTCACTGTAAGGCACTCTCTTGTTATGAATCTCCATTATGACTTTCAGAATGTGTTCTGGTAAAGACTCGACCGATATATCCGATCTAAATGATATTTCAGAGGGATTGTTTTTATTACTACCTCTGGCAATAATATTCTCCCCGAATAATTGAAAATCTCTATACTTATCTATTATTTCTTGTGTGGTCCTATAATTTCCATTAAGACTTTTTTCTTCAATGTTATAACCACCTATAGAACTTTCGAGTTCATGCTTTGTTTTTGCGACCCCACCTAACGTATTATAAATACCTTGGTTCGGATCCCCGACAAATAAAATTTTGGTATGATTATTTCTTGCCTTTATAATTTCACCAATTATGAGGTATTGTAACTCCTGCGTATCTTGGTATTCGTCGACTAGTATCCATTTAAATATTTGAGATAAGTTTCTCGCTACAGACTTTCTCTCTAATAGAATTTTGAATGAATAAAATAATACCAAATCAAAATCAATTAGTTTAGCTTCCTTTAGTCTATTGTCATACTCCTTTAACACTCCTTCAGACCCTGTAGTAATTTCCACGAAGTTTCCGTCTGCCCCACGACGAGTGTTCACATTTTCTCGAAAGTTATGCTTCTGCTTTATCTCGTCTAATATTTCCATTGCATCATCTTCATCAATCAATTTGTATCCAAATCGTAACTCATCAATAAATAAAGAGAAAGGTTTTAGTATCCAATTTGTACAAAGAGAATGGATTGTACCTCCCCAATAAAAACTATCATCAAAACAGTTTTCATTTACACGTAGTCCTATTTCGTCCGCGGCCAGATTGGTATAGGTAATAGCTGCAATCTTTTCATTTTTCTTTAACTTTGCACCCTCATAAATTAACTTTGCTACCAGGGTTCGTGTTTTGCCACTACCAGGACAAGCTATAACAAGAGAATTATTTTCATATTCAACAATTTCTCTCTGCTCACTATTTAAAAATTCAATCAGAATTCTCACCTCGCTTTTTTATTAGTGTTGTTATTACCGTTTCTGGGTGTAAGGAACAAAAAGATTCAATAATATCATTATCTGTTGGATCTCCATTGAACGCATGATTTACAGTATGGATAAAGTTCTCATATTCACTTTCTAAATTGTGTTTGATCATTGATATTAGGTGATTACTACGGAGTCCTGATACAAAACACAGAGCATCAAGGATATAGTCCGGTATGAAGGCATGTTTATCGAGTCTAGATGATATTGCTAATGCCAACCATCCCTTTCCTTCTTTTTCAGCCAACCGTAAAATCTCTTTCCCAAATACGCTAAGTTCTAAACTATTGATCTTTTCGATAGAACTGATTTGATCATGCTTTCTGCTATAAATTTCGTTGCAGATTACGTCTATTACATATGATTTGTTACCGTGTTTAATAAATTCAACCTCAAATGTGTTTTCTGCATAAAATGCTGTAACGAACTCGTTATCGTTGCAATAAGAATCGAGTTTTACTTTTCGTGCCTCACCAGATGTTTGTGAGTCTATACATTTCTTTTGGTATTCCACATCGTCGTAAGCACCTGTTTCTACAGGTACAATAGATAGATCATTATCAGTTATTATTGCACATCTTCTCTTAATTCTATCAGTTGAAAAAAGATTTGCGATATTTGTGAATTGTGTGCTGCCAACATTAATGAGACTAACTCCTATCTCATCTAACGTGATCCCCAAGACCTTCTTCACCAATTCAGGGATTATAATCATTTCAGCATCACCTTCAACTAAGATGACTGAACGTGCAAACAAAAGTGTAGATCTCGTTGCGTCTAAATAACGCTCAATTTTTGTTATCTCTCCAGGTGACATACCAGTACTCGGCTGGGCTACTTCACTGCTGATATTGTCAATGTATAAGATGTTAACTGCATTAAGCGCACATGAAGACGAAATATGGCTTGAATGAGTGGTCAAAATAATTTGTGTATTTTCGTGGTTGTGATATTTTTGAAACAATGTTTTTTGAATATGATTATGTAGATGTGCTTCCGGTTCCTCAATCAATAGGAAATGTGCTGCCTTATTTCTAGCATGATCAAGCCTATTATATTCTTCAAGCTTTAAAGCTAGATAAAGTAAGTTTGCACCCCCTAAACTTAATTCATACAGATCTCCCAAGTATGCTTCACCTGATACCTCGCTGGCACGAATGGTTAAAGCTCGCAATGTTTGATTAAAATCGTCTGATAAATTGGAATTGATCTCGATACGTGGAGCATATGTGTGCCCGACGGTCTTGTGTAACGATTGAGTTACGCCTGTTGCTAACTCTCTTATTTCTTGTAGATTGGTTATATGAGAATTGAGGTCTTTAATTGTATTACTTACTGTTTCAGAAGTCGACTCATTAATATTAAGATTTTGTAGTAATCTTAGTAAAGGCGATTTCCGCGTATTCTTCAAATCACCTATAACGTCACGCAGTGCCTTAGCGTAGGTGCATGCAAAATCATTCTTGAATACATACTGATTTGCCAAAGTGCCTAGAACACTGCTGTCGTCAAGATCAGGATCCGGGAACATCCCACCTACAAAATCCCCTACAATACTCGTATAAATAAAATCGTCACAAATATTCCCATTACCACGACCATATAGAACAGCCTCGTATAGGTTGATCTTTATGGTTTCCAGGAAAGTTTGTATTGCTTGCATTCGCTGTGGATTACTCGGATCACTTAGTTCAAATAATCTTTTTCGCACCTCATACTTGGGTCTAAAGAACAATGTTAAGGAGCCTTTTTCTGAATCAGAATGAGTTCCCTGGTATATTAGTGCTTGAGAAGAATCATCGTCTGATAAGCCACCGAAATGTAGACTGATAATAATCCAATGCCCCTGCCATCTAGTAAGTCCACGGTTAAAATCTGTCTCACTTAAGTTTACGGATGATCTTGGGAGGTTTTCATCTATCAATAAACGAATGGCGTACAATGCGTTTGTTTTTCCTGTACCATTAGCACCAATTATTGTGTTAACACCTTCATTAAATTTAAAATTAGCTTTTTGAAAATTTCGGAAGTTCCTTAATTTAAGACTCGAAATATACATAGAACCCTTTCCTCTCTTTTGCAGAACTGGTTTGTTACAATTATATTTAATTCGAAGCTGTAAATAAACAAGAAGTTTCTATCTTCGACCTTAGGATTATTGCGAGGAACAAATAGAATGGGTTTTTATACACTTCCAAATTATTGAAAAGAGCAGCTTTTTTCGCTGCTCGATTAAATGTTTAGTATTTACTTGTTGGTTAATTTATCGATATGTGTATTTTTCTGATGAATATAAACTCTTCATCTATGTCATCTTGATATTCCACGATTTGAAAAAGATCATCATATTCTAGATTAATGTCAAATGTTAATAGTTGATCAATTATATCTCTAGAAAGATTGATGATATCACCTATATTTATACTTATAGAATATCTTCCCACTCTTATGAACGTCATCCTCCCCATCTTTTCATCCTCAAATATTATAGTTTTATTTTTCGGATTATTCGTTATTAACATTGAACCTCCACCTTTACACTAGAATAAGTTATCATAAAATTCAATCTAACTTTTTTTTAATCCCACAAATAACTATAACCAACTAATAAAAATATTGTATTTGGCTCGAACCAGATACCGGAGATAATCGGCTGCTTCTGCAGATACGAGCCGAAAGCAATCGTCATCGCCGGACCTTTAAGCGCCATTGGCTGAAGCAATACATGCACCATCGACCCGTCCAACAGGCGGGCGTCGACGATCGGAGTCGACTTGTTCTCAACCCGGTTCACGTTGGCAACGACGGACTGGTTTAAATCTTCAAGCCGCTCACGGCTTTCAAACATCGTCGCAAGAAGCCAGGTCATTCTGCCTTCGCGTTCGTTGAACTTCCCACCACCTACGCATTCACTTAGAGGCGGGGGGATTCCTGGGTAATCCCTTCTATCGAAAGGAAGTTGACCAGGCGATCCCTGCCGTCCCGGCAGTTCAACTTCCTTCATTCCAACAAACGAAGTCCTTCCCGTTCGATGTTGATCGCCGCGTTGTGGTCGCGGTTATGTTGGGTGCCGCACATGGGACACATCCACTCGCGCACCTTTAAATCTTTCACATCCCGGTTTCGCTCGCCGCATACCGAGCATAACTGGCTTGACGGGAAGCTCTTGTTTACGGTGATGACGTTCCGGCCATGCCACGCGGCCTTGTATGTAATCATGTCGCCAAACCTGGACCACGCCGCGTCCGAAATCGACTTCGCGAGTTTATGATTCTTCATCATGTTCTTCACTTGCAGGTTCTCCAGGCAGATCGTTTGGTTTTCACGAATCAGCCGGATCGACAGTTTGTGCAGGAAATCCTCGCGGCAGTTTGCGATTTTCTCATGTAGCCGCGCGATCTTCATTCGGGCCTTGGCACGGTTTTTACCGTCCTTTTGCCGGCGGGATAATCTTCGTTGCCATAAGGCCAGTTTCGTCTCATACCCCCGTAAATAATTCGGATTGTCAATGGTTTCACCCGTAGAAAGGATGGCAAAGTGCTTAAGGCCCAGATCGATGCCCACGCTTTTCGTTTTGTCCACCCGAACATAGGGGCAGTAGAGCATTTTGCATAACACCGAGACAAAGTATTTGCCGCTCGGGTTCCGGCGAACGGTGGCGGATAATATGCGGCCTTCGATCTCACGGCTTTTTGCAAAACGCACAAGACCGAGCTTGGGCAGTTGAATCCTGTTTCCTTGAATACGAATAGCGTTCTTATTGTTCTTGGTCGTATAGCTCTGTTCGGACGAACGCTTTCGCTTGAACTGCGGATAATGATTCTGTTTGGTAAAAAACCGCTTAAACGCATCTTCGAGTGACTCTAGCGCGCTTTGAAGGGCGGTGGCATCCACTTCCCGTAGCCACTCGAATCCCGATTCGCGCTTCAGCAGCGTAAGCTTTCGGGAACAAGCGCTAAAGGTTAATGTCTTCCGCTCATTCTCGTACACTTGGGTTCGAAGGGCGAGAAAACGGTTATAGACGAATCGGCTGCATCCGAGTGTTTGGTTAATGAGCGTTTGTTGCTCCCGATCGGGATAGATCCGAAACCGGAATGCTTTGTGCAAGAAGAGTCACCGCCTCTCACTGGTATTCACTTCCATTATAGCACATATGTTCGTGTTTGTCGCGGGTTCGGAGTAGCAAATGTCGGACCACACCCGAAGCTGATTCATTCCTCCATCTACGCTTCGCCTAGAGCTGGGGGTCTTCTCCATTACTTATGATAAAAATTAAATCATGGTTGTTTAATAACCGTCGGATCATCCATCAGCGGCTGCAGCACGTCCAATCCGCGAAAAGAGTGGAATAATCTGCGGACGAGCCGGACTTTCTGCAAAGAAGTCAGTTCGGCTCCGCCCTTCCAATCCATAAACGTCTGTTCGACCGTACGCATCAGCGTTTCATCCGAAACGGACCCGCCCAAATTGATGCGGGAGCGTATCAAATCCCTAAGCTCATGCACCGTATCCTCCCCGTACATAGCCGCTTCCCTCCTTCCTGCCGAGCGCTTCGAGCAGCTGTTCGACCGCTCCCCGGTAGTGGGGAGCCGCCGACCAAATGTCCTGCTTCGGCGCGCCGCTCCATTCGTCCACTTCCGGCAGCGTGGCTGTAATCTTCTTCAGCAGCGGACTGCCGGCCTGCTGCTCGTTAGAATGCCGGGAGGAGCAGCGATTGCTGACAAAACGGATTTTGCGCTCGGCTTGATGAAATTTATCTGTCCATTTACGTCTGGCATAGTCAAGCGCCAGCTCAGTCTTGCGGCAAACCGTCCCCGACGGCGTTACCAGCCATACGACGGCGTCGCTGACTCCAAACACGGCAAGCGCCAAAGGATTGAGCCGGCTGTCCATATCCGCGATGACCAGATCGTAATCCCCCGAGCCGGCCAACAGCCCGATCAGCTTTACCGCTTCATCCGGTCCCATCGACATTCTTTCTTCCGGATTGACGCCGGGCGTAAAGTAGTCGGCTTTCATCCGGACACAATGCTTCCTTAGTTCTCCGAGTTTTGAGACCGCGGCATCCGGCTGAGTATGAAGCAGATAGAGCACGTCCGCCATCGCCGTGCCGCAGTCTCCGTCAAGAAGCAGGTTCGTCGCATTCCACAGCTCCAGATTCAAATAAAAAACCCGTTCGCCGCGCAATCCGGCCTGCCGTGCCAAATGCAGCGCAAGCGTCGTTTTGCCCAGCCCTCCAATGGCGTCGAATACGGTGATGACTGCGGCTCCATCCCCCCTGCTGACTCCCGCTTCCGCCAACAGCCTGCCCGCGCCGCCGTATACGGCGAGAAGCGATTGCAGCAAAGCGGGCAGCGGCTGAAACTGCGCCACTTCCCCTTCCGCTTTAGCCGGGCCGGAAACGAGGCGGGGCGACTGGAGCATCCAGCCGGCAATCACCGATATCGGCAAGCATTTCAGGCCCGGCCGCGACCAAATCGGCCGGATAGCCTCCCTTAAAATACTGGCGGAGCGCTTGCGGATTCGTAAACGCCGTTACCCGCCAGCTTTCGCCCAACGCGTGATCCCGTACATAATCGGCCAGCCTCCTCGCATATTCCGCTTCTTTGACCGCGAGAATCAAATCAAGCTTGCGCAATTCCCCACCTCCCAAGCACAAAAAAGCACCGTGAACCGACCAGCTTCGCTGTTCGTTCACGGTGCTTCCGTGTATACTGTTATAAGATTTGAGAAAAATATAGCATGTTATTCCATAAACCGTCAACATAAACGTTCCCTTTACCGATAATTCAAATTAGAGGAGCTTCTATCTGCATATGAATCCAACCGCAACGAAGATGTAGACGTAATTAGAAGGGATCGTTCCGGACGTCACCCGGTGCGTAATTAGCGGCAAGGCGGAACCGCTGCCTGAGCTCTGCACGCCGGTATAGCTTCCGATCGACCCAAGCGGATGGGAGCGAAGAGCAAAAGAACGTTTTCCGCTTGGGCAGTCCGTTATGCGGTTTCGATTCCAGTTTCAGATGAAAGGCGGTGAGCGGACATAAAACCGGCTCAACAATATTCTTTCCCGAAAGGCTGTCTATGGGGGCTTCTTGTGTCGCTCCCGCTCTGGCTGATCATTGCGGCTTTATTGATTTGGCTCAGATGAGAAAAATCTTCCTGTCGGAAACGGCTTCCGTCGTCTTAAAGCGGCGGCCATACGTTTCGCGATGAGAAATAAGAAAGTGTTAAGCGCGAAACGTTATACTTTCTTATGTGGTAAAAAAGGAGCGCCGGCGAAACCATTTCGCCGGCGCTCCTTTTTTATTTTTGAACGATTATTTCACAGCTTCCGTTACTTTTTTCGGCATTTTTTCCCAGTCTGCCAGGAAACGCTCGATGCCGATATCGGTCAGCGGGTGTTTCCAGAGCGTCGGCAGCAGCGAACCCGGAATTGTAGCGATATGCGCGCCGGCTACGGCAGCCAGCTTCACATGCTCCAGATTGCGCACGCTTGCGACGATAATTTCCGTGGAGTAGTTGTAGTTGCGGATGATTTGGCTCAGATCTTGGATCAGCTCGATCCCGTCCATGCCGATATCGTCAAGGCGACCTACGAATGGGCTGATGTAAGTTGCTCCCGCTTTAGCGGCCATCAAACCTTGGGCGGCGCTGAATACGAGCGTTACGTTCGTTTTGATGCCTTTTTGGGACAGGGCATGCGTTGCATACAGACCGTCTTCGGTCAACGGCAGCTTGATGACGACGTTCGGTGCCCACTCGGCAATTTCCAGAGCTTCTTTCAGCATTTCATCGGCTTTCAGGCTGATAACTTCCGCGCTGACAGGACCCGGAACGATGCTGCAAATTTCTTGTACAACTTCTTTAAAATCGCGGCCTTCTTTGGCAACAAGCGTCGGGTTGGTCGTTACTCCGTCTACAAGGCCAAGCTTGGCAATACGTTTGATTTCTTCAACATTAGCAGTGTCCAAGAAAAATTTCATTTTTGGTTCCCTCCAGAAATTATATATTTATATGCAATTTTCATTACATATCAATGTTGAACACGGTCCTTGCGGCGGCAACAGAACTGGGTCCCGCGACTTTTGCGATTTCTCGCGGCAAAGGGCCGTGAGCGCATGGGGCAGCGTCCGCGCATTGAAGCGCAGATCATACGCCACAGGCAAATAAAGACAGCATATATATTATTAACCGAAAACCGCTTTTTGCGAAACGTCACTTTTGCTAATTATTTGTTAAGCAGCGGTTTGTTCGGGAGATAGTGCGAAGAACGAATATAACGGATGGTGCGCGTTTTGGCCCGCATCACCATCGAATGGGTTTCGGCGCGTTGATCAGGCAGATATCGAACGCCTCCGAGAAATTCGCCGGGCGTTACGCCGGTAGCCGAAAAAATGACGTCGTCCGTCCCGACCATATCGTCAATGTAGAGCAGCTTGCGCGGATCGGTCAGTCCCATCGCGATGCAGCGCTCGGTCTGCTCATCGTTTTCGGGCATCAGCCGTCCTTGAATTTCGCCGCCCAGACATTTCAGCGCCGCAGCAGCCAACACCCCTTCGGGCGCGCCGCCCGAGCCGACGTACATATCAATGCCGGCTTCCGGAAAAGATGGCGCCATCGCTCCGGCAACATCGCCGTCGGAAAGCAGCTTGATCCGGACTCCCGTTTCCCTGAGCTCGCGGATGATATCTTTATGGCGCTCCCGGTCGAGCACCATGACGGTCAAATCGCGAATCGGCTTGCCCAGCGCCAGCGAAGCTTTTTCCACCGTCGTGCGGACGGGGTCATTTAAGCTGAGCTTACCGGCCAGAGCAGGACCGACCGCCAGCTTCTCCATGTACATATCCGGCGCATGCAGCAGCTGCCCCTTGCCGGCAACAGCGAGCACCGCCAAGGCGTTGTTCAGTCCTTTTGCGACAATTTCGGTGCCTTCCAGCGGGTCTACAGCAACGTCCACTTCGGGCCCCTGCATACTGCCGACCTGCTCGCCGATATACAGCATCGGAGCTTCGTCCATCTCGCCCTCACCGATGACGACCGTCCCCCGGATTGAGACGGAGTCAAACATGGAGCGCATCGCCTCGGTCGCCGCCCCGTCGGCGCTGTTCTTGTCTCCTCTTCCCATCCACGGCGCAGCTGCAAGCGCTGCCAGCTCCGTTACGCGTGCCAATTCCAAAGCGAGTTCGCGTTCCATTTTGCATCTCCCCCATCCATTGTATTCTTTTGCGCACAATCAGCTATTTTCATTCAGCTTTTCTATAATAATGCCCGCTGTTTCTTCAATTGCCCGTTCCGTTACGTCGATGACCGGACAACCAAGCGTATCCATCACTTCCGCCGCATAGTTCAGTTCCTGCCGGATGCGCTCCACCGAAGCATATTTCGCTTCAAAAGGAAGTCCAAGCGCCTTCAGCCGTTCGGTGCGGACGCGCAGAAGATGGTGGGGGTTCATGGTCAGTCCGATTACAAGCCGGCACTTGTTCGTCAGCAGCTCTTCCGGCAGCTTAACCTCCGGCATGAGCGGCAAATTGGCGACCTTAATGCCTTTGTGCGACAAAAATACGCTCAGCGGCGTTTTGGAGGTGCGCGAGACGCCGACTAAGACGACCTGGGCAAGCGCCAATCCTCTGACGTCTTTTCCATCGTCGTATTTGACCGCAAACTCGATTGCTTCCATGCGTCGAAAATAGTTGTCGTCCATCGAATGGCCGGGTTCATGCTTGGGATAGCTTCCGAATGTATCGACATAGGCCTGCATCATCGGTCCGAGCAAATCGACCGCACGCACGCCGCGCCTGCGGGCTTCTTCCACCATCATCTCATGAAGCTCGGGCTGCACGAGCGTAAAGGCGATAAAGCCGCCCGTTGCGGCCGCTTCCTGCACGATAGCTTGTACTTCGTCCTCGTGTCTCAAATTGCCGTACCGCTTCATTTGAACTCCATCCGGTTCAAACTGGCGCAGCGTAGCTTTGGCGACCGTCTCCGCCGTATCCCCGTTTGCGTCGGAGCACAAATAAATCACTTTCTTGCGCTTCATAAATCGACAACCGCCTCCTATTCCGCTCCCGCGAACAAATCCGATATCAGGCGAAGGATGCCCGATTTGGTCACCCATCCCGTCAATTCCGGCTCCTTGCCCCCGCCCGGCTCCAGCACAGGCAGGCAGTCCACCTGATGGGAAATCATTTTGTGGATGGCGTCGGTAACGGAATCTTCGCTTTCGGCAGTTACGATGTTCGGATAACGCGTCATGACCATGCTGACCGGGATCGTACCGGCAGCGGCATTGCCGAGCGTTACTTTGAGCAGATCCTTCGGCGTTACGATACCCAGAAATCGGTTCGCTTCGTTCACCACCAGCAGCGTTTCGGCATTTTCCAAATACAAGGTCACAACCGCATCATGGATGGACAGCGTATCCGTGACGTTGACGGGAATGCCGATCATCTCCCGCACCTTCATGCGTTTGAATTGCTGCAGCGAGGCATTTCCGAACCCGTAACCATTTCCGGGGAAATAACCGACCTTGGGCTTCGCATCCAACAATCCCAGCATGACAAGCAGCGACAAGTCCGAGCGCAGCGTCGGCCGGCTCAGCCCAAGCATCTCCGCCAATTGCTCGCCGGTTATTGGAGCGTGCTGCTTGACCAGATTCAATAATTCCATCTGACGTTGGGAAAGATTGATGCCTGCCACCTCCATACTACAAATACTGCATATCAATCAACATATAGTACGTATTATTTAGTCTTTTCGAGAAGTAATATATCATAATGAAGGATCAATATACAATAATAAAGCAGAAATGCTCATCTATTTTTCATGCAAAAAACCGCACCCCTCCGAGGTGCGGCGATCAAATTATTGCGTCATTTCCAGAAACTGCCCGATATCTGCCGTCGTGATGGCGACAGCTTCCCGCCAAAAGCCGGGTTCTTCCAGCTTCACGCCAAGATGCTTCGATGCCAGCTCCTCCACCGTCATCCGGCCCGTATCCCGCAGCAGCTCGACATATTTGGGGGCAAAGGAAGCGCCCTCCCGGATCGAGCGCGCATACAGTCCGGCGCTGAATAAATACCCGAACGTGTATGGGAAATTGTAAAACGGTACATCGGTCAAGTAAAAATGGAGTTTGGACGCCCAAAAGTGCGGATGAGCTTCACCAAGCGTATTGCAGAAAGCTTCCCGCTGCGCTTCCTCCATCAGCCGGCACAGCTCCTGCCGCGTAACCGTCCCTTGGCGCCGCAGCTCGTAAAACCTTGTCTCGAACAGAAAACGGGCATGAATATTCATGAAAAAAGAGACCGCACTCTGAATCTTGTCTTCCAGTAGCGCCAGCTTCTCCTCTGCGTCCGCAGCAGCCTTCAGCGCCGAATCGGCTACGATCATTTCCGCAAACGTGGAAGCCGTTTCGGCCACATTCATCGCGTATTCCTGGGCAAAAGGCGGCAGATCGTTCATCACATGCTGGTGATACCCGTGGCCGAGCTCATGCGCGAGCGTCGACACGTTGCTGGCTGTGCCGGAATACGTCATGAAGATGCGCGTCTCCCCGCTTTTCGGAAACGAGGTGCAGAATCCGCCGGGACGTTTGCCCGCTCTGTCCTCGGCTTCAATCCAGCCTTCCGTAAACGCCGTCTCCGTGAACGCCGCCAGATCGGGACTGAATTCCCGGAACCGCTCGCGGATAAAAGCGGCCGCCTCGTCGTACCCGACGGTGCGCGCAGCAGAACTGATCGGCGCTTCGACATCGTGCCAATCGAGCTTGTCCAGGCCGAGCAGCTCCGCTTTGCGTTCCAAATATTTGACGAGCAGCGGCTTGCCTTCTTCAATCGCGCTCCACATTGCTTGCAGCGTCGCCTCGCTCATCCGGTTGATCGCAAGCGGTTCCTTCAGTACGGAGCTCCAGCCGCGCTGCTCGTACAGCTTGAGCCGGAAACCGGCGATCCGGTTGAGCGTATCGGCGCACAGATCGGCATGCTCCGACCATTCCCGCTCCCACTCGCTGAAAGCTTCGGCGCGGACGCTGCGCTCCCCGCCCGAAAGACGGTTATTCATTTGTCCGGCGGAAAGCACCTTCGTCTCCCCGTTTTCTCCCGGGACGTTGAATTTGGCCCGAGACACGATCGTGTTGTAATGGTCTCCCCATCCGTGGTATCCGTCAACCGCGAGCTGTCCGGCCAGCGCTTCCAGCTCCGGAGCCATTTTGTCGCGCGCCGCTTCCCGTCTTTCCTGCAAATAAAACGAAGCGGGAGCCGCCTCGGCGGATTGCAGCCACGCTTCCCACTGCTCGTCTGGAGTATTGCTCATCCGGTCGTCGTAGCGGGTCATTGCGCTTAAAAATGACGCCATCACCGTCTGCACTCGCCCGTTCAGAACGCCCGCAGCCGCATCTTTCACATTTTCCGCCATTAGGCAACCGACAAACGACTCGGCCTGACGCAGCCGCTGCAGGATCGATTGGGCCGCCGAC
This sequence comes from Paenibacillus beijingensis, assembly GCF_000961095.1. Lineage (NCBI taxonomy): Bacteria > Bacillati > Bacillota > Bacilli > Caryophanales > Paenibacillaceae > Paenibacillus > Paenibacillus beijingensis. Next base: position 639,025 of record NZ_CP011058.1, read on the forward strand.
GTCCACTCGCTCAGCTGTTCCGCCGTTCCGCCCTTGGACCCGGGCGCTTCGTCCGCAGGGCCGGCAGCGCTTTGAAGCGACTGCACCAGCTTTGCCGTGTCGGCCTCAAGCCCTTTCAGCTCCGCTTCGAATGCGGCCGAGGCGGATCCGCCTTTGTAGAGCGAATCCAGGTTCCATTTCATCGGATACGTCGTTTGCATCGTTTTTCACCCTCCAATCTAAAATCTGCACCCAGTTCATTCGCATGTTCAATGGTGGTGCCGCATTACTTCGGGCGCCCGTGTCAGTTTGCACTGCTTCTGCTCTTCGGTGTATAACTAGATTATATCGGAATCGTTACCCGTTTTGCCAATATCATACAGGAACGAAGGTTAGGAAGCTTTCGAAGTGTTTTTGCTTACGCAAAAACTAAGCTTATGCTTTCGAAGTGTTTTTGCTTACGCAAAAACTAAGCTTATGCTTTCGAAGTGTTTTTGCTTACGCAAAAACTAAGCTTATGCTTTCGAAGTGTTTTTGCTTACGCAAAAACTTAAGGAGGTCAAAAAAAATGTCCAAGCCGCTGCAAATTTCTCCCGAAACCGCCCTGATGCTGTCCAAACGGCTGAATGTGCCGCTGGAGCATCTGATGCATATGCCGAAACATATTTTGTTGCAAAAAATGGCGGAGCTCGCCCGTTCGGAAAATGCCGGCAGCGACCAATCGACGCAAGGCGCCGGCTTGCCGCAAGAACCGGCTGCTGGAAACGGTTCTTCAGCTACCGGCGATAGCGATTCTCAAACGGCCGAAACGGATGATGATACACCCGAGGGGAATCGGGGCACATGATTCCGTTCGAGCGCGCATGGCCTTATGACGTTATGATGAAAGATGTTTTTGCTTCCTGCCCCTTTTGCGGCACGGATAATGTGCTGCTTCCATTAAAACCCCGCGAAATTAAAGAAATTTCGCAGGGTAAAAAGAAGCTGCTCGTCTTCCCGTGCTGTCACGGCAAGCTGACGGTGGTAGACGCCGATCAAGATTATTTGCTCACCGATACGGCGGTGCGCCGGCGGGGATAACGCCCGGGCTGGCATTTATTTCAAAAAATTACCCCTGCGTGCAGCGCGATAAAAATGAACGAACCGGCCAAGGATAGCCCCTTGATCGGTTCGTTTAAGAAAAGGAATTTTCAATATCGGCTCATTCATTAGCCGGGCATCGCTTCGAGATAAGAGGCGTCCTCCAGCCCCGCCATCTCTGCCCGGATAAGCTGCCACTGGTCCCTCGAGGCGCGGATCATCGTTGCATCCATAATGCGCTTGTCGTTTACGACGCGCGAGAACCAGCGAACCGCCTCGCTGTTTTCGCCCAGACGGCGGTGAAGCTCTCCGATCAGGTACATCAGTTTCGCATTGTTGAGCTCGGTACCCTCCGTCTCATAAGTGAGAAGATAGGCCTCCAATGCAAACCGCAAAAAGCGGTTCTCCTGCTCACGGTTGCCGCCGTACCGGTTAAGCCAGGCGATATGATGAAGCAGGCCCGCGATGACGCGCGCTTTCTCTCCCACCGCCTGCGCACTCAGCAGCGCCAACTTGTAGCAATCCATCGCTTTGGCAAGCGTCCTCTCGCCGCCATAGCTGCGGCCGTTCCAATGCCTGCCGATGATGCGATAATAGTCGGCTTTCTTTTTTTCGTTCAGAAAGGTCTGGCTGTTCTCTGTAAAAGCAAATCCGCATACCGGACAAACCTTGACGACATAAAAGTCCGGATTCGCGTTATTATAATAGCCGCAAAAATCAGTGTCGGTTGCAATGACGCGTTTAAAACTGGGCCGTACACGGGAAGTGACAAACTCCGTTTCACAGCAGATGCATTGCACTTTCGTCTGATAAAGCGGCTCCATGTCGGTTCACGTCTCCTCGGAAGGTTGATTGACAAAATGATGGGCGGGCCCCGACAACCTTTCGATCACAATTCCCCTCAATTCATCCGGCATGCCGATGTCCACAAGCGCGGAGCGCATGCAGCCCAGCCACGCTTCGGCGCGCTCAGGCGTAATGGGAAAAGGAAGGTGTCTCGCCCGCATCATGGGATGCCCATGCTGGTCGGAATAAAGGGCGGGTCCGCCAAAAAACTGGGTCAAAAATTGGTACTGCTTCTCCATTACCGCCGTGATATCTCCTTTGAACAGCGGTCCGATCAGCTCGTCACGTTGAACTTTCGGATAAAAACTTTCCACGATTTTCCTGATCGTCGGTGCACCGCCAATCAGTTCATATAGGCTATTATACCTGTTTAATGACATTTTGTCCTCCTATTTTTGGGTATTTTGAATTAAATAATTATCGGTATTTACGAACTATTGTCCTATTTATTGTTCATTTCAAACCGATGACTTAGGAAAAAGGGATCAACAAAAGCGATAAATGGTTCGCTTTGTCTCTTGGGACTTAAGTTTACATCGTTTCCTTCGGATTCAAAAGAGCGGAACGGCTTTCCTCTCCTCGCATGATAGCGCGTTCACAAAAAAAATGCCCGCTAATACGGGCATTTGTCATGGAATAAGTATAAAACATTAGCTTTCGTAATCCTCTTCTCCGGGGGCCATTAACGACTCGCGGATCACATAAACAAAGGCGCAGACCAGAATGCCGGCGATAATACTCATATCCAATCACTCCAAGCATGTCGAGGTGATTCTATTGTACCATAAACAGGACAGAAATACACCCCTTTTTGCAAGCGTTTTCTTTTAATCGTAAAAAATTTTTTTCTATTCGAATAATTCCGGACATGTCTTTCTCTTTCCTCCGGTTCATATATTGATAGAGCACAGGCATGTCTAGTTTCCGACATCGATTATTTACCCGTTGATTTGCAGGGAGGGATCGGTTTGCTGCGTTATCTCATTCGGCCGGCCTCCATGATCGCCTGGAGCTCCGCTTTCTTCGTTTTGTTAATGGCGGTATATCCCGGTTCGGCACTATCCTCTTCCGTTCGCGGTCTTGCGATCTGGTGGGAGGTGCTGTTTCCTTCACTGTTCCCCTTTTTCGTTATTTCCGAGCTGATGCTCGGGTTTGGGGTCGTTCATTTTATGGGCAAGCTGCTCGATCCTCTCATGCGCCCGCTGTTCCGGCTGCCGGGAATCGGAGGATTCGTCGTGGCAATGGGGTATGTGTCGGGTTATCCGGTAGGCGCGCGGCTGACCGCCCAGTTATGGGAGCAGCGGCTGATCAACCGCTCCGAGGGAGAGCGGCTGGTCGCATTCACCACCTCCTCCGATCCGATCTTTCTGATCGGCGCCGTTTCAGTCGGTTTTTTTCAAAATGCGGCGGTAGCCCCCGTTCTGGCTGCCGCGCATTACGGCGGGGCGCTGCTGATCGGTTTTCTGATGCGGTTTCATGACGCCGGCCAAATGTCGGACGAATCCGCATCAGCTTCCGGGCGTCTTCCCGCTTCAGCCGGCAACAGAACTGCACAAAGGAGAGCTTCACCAAGGCCCTTCAGAGAGGTGCCTGCAAGACGAAGAAGCCGGATCCGCGAGGCGTTCCGGGCGATGCATGAAGCGCGGCTGCTCGACGGGCGCAATATGGGCGAGCTGCTGAGGGACGCCGTGCAATCGGGACTGCGGCTGATGATCGTCGTCGGCGGCCTGGTCGTCTTTTTTTCGGTCATTATGGAAGTGCTTCGCCAAACCGGGTTTGTCGGGGCGATAGCTGGAGCGGTTCGCTATCTGCTCAAGCTGATCAGCCTGCCGCAGGCGCTCACCGACCCGATTGTGAACGGGCTGTTCGAAGTGACGCTCGGCTCCAAATCCGCCGGTGAAGCCGATACCGGACTGATGCACCGGACGGCTGCCGCCGCATGGGTCTTATCGTGGGCGGGATTATCGGTCCATGCGCAAATTGCCAGTTTGCTCAGCCGGACCGATCTCCGCTACAAGCCGTTTTTGACCGCCAGATTGATTCACGGCCTGATCGCCTCCGCTCTCGTTTATTTGCTGTGGCGCTGGCTGGGACCGTGACCGTTTGAAATTCGGGAGGCTCCGACATTGTTTTCATTTCTGTTTTCAGCTATCATCAAAGATATAACCGAGAGCGGAAGGAGCTTCCACCCTTGAACTACGTAGTTTTAAGCAGAGGCGACAAATATTCCAACGAACTGACCGAGAAATTCCACCTTTTGGCCGCCGAACGAGGTTTTACACGAAACGACAAGGAGCCGGATATCGTTGTTTCCATTGGCGGAGACGGTACGATGCTGCATGCTTTTCATACGTACTTGGAACGGGTTGACGAAGTCGCTTTTGTCGGTATCCATACCGGGCACCTCGGTTTTTATGCGGATTGGAAAGCAGACGAACTCGAGGAGCTGATCCGGATGATGGCTGAAACGCGGCCGCGAATCGTCCGGTATCCGCTGGCGGAGATTTTGCTGGAGACGCCGGAAGGCGTGACGGGATATATCTCATTGAACGAATTTACCCTTAAAGGCGTAGACGGCACACTCGTCGTGCAAGTGAACATTAATGACGAGCAGCTCGAGACATTCCGGGGGGACGGGCTTGTCATCTCAACACCATCCGGAAGTACGGCCTATAATAAAAGCTTGAACGGAGCGGTCATTCACCCCTCCATTCCTTCCATCCAGCTTGCGGAGATTGCTTCGATTAACAACCGGGTGTACCGGACGCTCGGAACATCCATTATTTTGCCGCAGCATCATCACTGCGACATTATTTCCAAGAAAGATCAGCGTCTGCTGCTGACGATCGACCACTTGAGCATCCAGCGCAACGATATCCGTTCCATCCGCTGCAGCGTGGCGCCCCGCAAAATCAGTTTTGCGCGCTATCGGCCGTTTCCGTTCTGGAACCGGGTCCGCGATGCGTTCATCGATTATACCGAGCTCGATTAACGATACCGAACAAGCGCATCATCGTTTGGCTGCTAAATAAGCTGTCCCCTCTTCGTTTCATGAGTGGGAGCAGCTTATTTTCTGCTTATGAAGCAGGCGGAAGACCGCACAAACAAACGAACCGGTCAAGGGCAGCCCTTTGACCGGTTCATCTTTAAAACAACCAAAGAAAACGTTACTCCTGCCTGGAGCTTGCGCGGTTCGAATGGAAAACTTCCTGCGAGGATTGCTTGTCCCCGCCCTGCTGTTGGCGCCGTTCGCCTGCATAAGGCGGTTTGCGCTTGCCTCCCGATGAAACCGGTACACCGCCGCTATTGTCCCGACGCTCCGCCGATGCGGCGGATTCTTTGCGGTTGCCCCCCAGCAATTGCTCCTTACGGTCTCCGCCCGCTGGATTGGATCGTTTAGGCGATCCGTTGTTCCCGTCCTTCTTCCGCTCGGAAGGCGGCTGGCTCGCCTTCCGGCCGCCGTTTGCGCCTTTTGCCGCCCCATCCTTGCCGCCTGCGCCAGCCGAATCTTTAACCGGAAGCGAAGGAGCAGCCGAAGCATCCTTCCTCCGCTCTCTGTCACCATTGGAACGGTACTCACGCCGGACCGGTTCGATCCGTTCGTCTGAACCGACAGTCTGCCGTTCTTCCCGCCTGCTTTCTCCAAGTCCTTCCCCAAGGCCAGGGTCAAGCTCTAAGCCGTCCGGATCCCCAAAGACGGTATCCTTCTGACCCTGGACGTGGCCGGTTTTTTCCAAAACAAAGTAAGCACAGCCGAAATTACAATACTCATTCACATATTCCATAATTGCTGAATAAGCGGAGTCCTTGGTTGCTTTCGGATGATTGTCCCGGAAAAAACCTTTCAGCCGCAGCTGATTGTATCCCCAGTCGCCAATGATGAAGTCATACCGGTCCAGCACTTCGCTGTACCGCTCTCGAAACACTTCGGGGTTCCAGGCATTTTTATGTTCATGCACCAATTCATAGGATTTGCCGCCGATCAGAATCAACGATTTTCCAACTCCTTAAGGTTTGCGGAAAGCAAAACCACTTCGTAAGCTACTTTTGAACAAATCGTGCCGCAGCGCTTCATCCTCTTGCGATTATACTTGAGATGCAGCCGCCGACTGTACCTGCTCATGCGCATGATACGAACTCCGGACCATCGGACCGGACTCGACATGACTGAATCCGCGCCTCAGCCCTTCCTCTTTCAGTTGCTTGAATTCATCGGGATGCACATACCGCTCCACTTCCAGATGATTCGGCGTCGGCTGCAAATATTGACCGAGCGTCAAAATATTGCAGTCCACCGCGCGCAGATCTTCCATCGCTTTAATAATTTCGTCCCATTCTTCGCCGACCCCGAGCATAATGCTCGACTTCGTCGGGATGTTCGGTTTCATCGCCTTGGCCTGCTTCAGCAGCTCGATTGAACGGTTGTATTTGGCCTTTGCGCGCACGCGGTCCGACAAGCGTTCCACCGTCTCGATATTATGATTCAAAATATCGGGATTCGCATCCATTACGATTTGCAACGCTTCCCAGTTACCCATAAAATCGGGAATGAGCACTTCCACGCTGCAAAGCGGAAGGCGTCTGCGGATCGCCCGGATCGTTTCCGCGAATATTGAAGCGCCTCCGTCTTTAAGATCGTCGCGGGCAACGGAGGTGACGACACAGTGACGCAGACCCATCTGTTCCGCCGCTTCGGCAACGCGCTCGGGCTCCTGCAAATCAAGCTCGGTCGGAAGACCGGTCTTGACGGCGCAGAAACGGCAAGCGCGCGTGCAGATATCGCCCAAAATCATGAAGGTGGCGGTACGGTTCGCCCAGCATTCATAAATATTGGGGCAGCGCGCCTCTTCGCATACGCTGTGTAAAGTCTTGGAACGCATCATATCTTTAATTTCGGCATAATTGCCGTCAGTGGTCAATTTTATTCGAAGCCAGTCCGGTTTACGGGCCTTATCGGTCGTTTTACTCATCCGTTCCCCTTCTTTCGTCTCGTAGATACGGTTGTTCATGCTTTCCGTCTTTGCTTATTATAGCATGTTTCGGATAAAAACCAATGATTTGCGGATCATAACAGCATACTCAGGAGGTGAAACAAGCTTATGCTGCGGAAATATCCGGCTGCCGCCGCCCTGCTCTCGGTAACCGTTTCATGGCTCGTCTTCTCCGCTGCCGGCGGTGCGGCGATCGCGCAAGCATCCGGTGCCGAGTCCGGCACAAAATCCCAGACCCACGGGACGGAAGACGGCGGACTGCACGAACGCAGGCTTGAATACGACCGAATGGCACTGCTTACCGGATTTGCCTGGTACCAGCTGGCCGCCATCGATCAATATGAGCGCACGCTCTCCGATGCCAAACCGAAAGAGAGGCCTAAGCTGGGACAATGGGCCGGCGTTTATATAAGCGAAGAAAAGTGGGCCGGCGAGCTCAACCCCGACAAAGGCGACAGCAACCCGAAGTCGATCCGCGTATTTAACGGAATCGGCCGGGATGGGGATGGCGACGGCAAAGCCGAACGAACCAACGATGCCGACCTGCTTTATTCCGAAGCTGCGGCGCTTCTTCGTTACGGCAGTTCACAGGAAGATTTTGCAATCGGCTTATGGGAGTACTACCACAACATACGCTCCGTTCAACGGGTGAAGCAGTTTGCCAAATTGTATGAAACGTTTGACAGGCTGGATTTATTTCAAGGTTCCTTTCCGCTGCCCGTAAAGAGCCAATACTCATACCGCAGCACTTGGGGAACCGCCCGCAGCTGGGGCGGATACCGCATTCACGAAGGAACCGATATTTTCGCCCATCACGGGCTCCCGGTCCGCAGTACAGTGTACGGAATTGTCGAAATTAAAGGATGGAACGCTTACGGCGGCTGGCGAATCGGCATCCGTGACCTCAACAACCGATATCATTATTACGCCCACCTGTCAGGGTTTGAAAAAAAGCTTGAAGCAGGCGACGTCGTCACTCCCGGACAGACGATCGGGTGGGTCGGAAGCTCCGGCTACGGCAAACCGGGTACTCAGGGCAAATTTCCACCCCATCTGCATTACGGCATCTATCGGGACCGCGGCTGGGTAGAATGGGCTTTCGACCCTTATCCGCTGCTGCACCGCTGGGAACGCGAAGAGCTGCAGCGGCTCCGGTCCGCCAAACGCAATCCATAACCCTACTGCGTTTCGCCCGCCGCAGACCCTGCGGCTCCTGGATTTGTTCCTGCGGAGGCGGGTGTATCCCCTCCGCTTTTTTTAGCTTCCGGCTGAATTTCTCCGCTGCCTTCCATGGAAGCGGGAGGCAATGTAAGCGCCGGAGCCCCTGCGGCGGAATCGCCGACGGGATTCCCTTTGCCGTCATAGTAATACATCGGCACATCGCCCACGACAAGCAGATACGAAATCGGAATCTCCGATTCCACTTCCTCCGGTTCGGTGTCAAACGGAATGATGATCGCGACCTCGGCTTTAATATGAATATAGACTTCGACCAAAATCATATTGATTCCGGCATCTTTCTGCCTTGTATTCAGCTCCACCTGCACGCTTCCGAGCGGTTCGAACTTAACGGGCATACGCGGCCCGAACGAAGCCAGAATCGCGCTGTCGAGCGCCTGGCCGACCGGAACATGCTCCGTTATTTCCTTCATGTTCACGAGCGTTGACTGTACCGTATCAATAGTCTGCGTCGTAATCTTCATATGCTCGGCGTAGTTCAGCATAAAGCCCGAAACTTTACCCTCGTTATTCGTTTTCCAATCGATCAGTTTTTCAAAATCGGACTCGGTGGCCACCTGATCGGTGATCGCTTTGTTGATGGACTGCGTGGCGATTTGCTTCACGCGCAGCTTGGCTACCTGCATGAGCGGCGGCCTCAGGTTGCGCTCTACAAAAATGAACGATTCCACCGCACCGGCCAGAAACAGCAGCATAATGATAATGATCCATCGCTTGCGCCTGCTTCCCGGCTTCGATGCCCTCCTGCCTGCAGTCCAGCTTCCTCCGCTGCGAAGCGGCCGCGATTGCCAGCGCCGGGTTTGTTTCGCCGGCGTCCGCAGAGGACGCCTGCCGGAGAGCCTCATTTTTCGTACCGGCCGGATCGGAAACGCGAACCAGCTTCTTCGCCCCCATTTTGCCAAGCGGCACACCCCCTTTTCCTTTCATCCTGGGATCTGCATCACTATGACAATATGCAAGGCCGGGACAAAACAGAAGGGCAAGCCGGGGCGGGAGGATATGAAAAAAGCGGCTGTCGCCATTCAAGGCTGAACGGCCGGAAGAACGTGTCTCCTGCTTCTACAAGCTCTCATTCCTCCCCCAGAGATCAGTGATACCGCACGTATAAGCTCCGTTCGATTCAGCCCGGTTCGATTCATTCCGGATGAGGGAGTCGATGGATGGCAGGTTATTTCCTAACGGCTGCCATTGCCGCTATTTTAATGAAAATGACCCCTTTGAAATTCTAACGGAGATGGGCGCAGCTATTGGTTGCAATAATCGCCCTGTTTGAGCGGAAACGATCAAATAAGGTCTTTCGCAGCAGTTACATTTTGCAAAAGGGCATTTTGAACACAATAAGGTCTTTGCGCGCCGTTAGTTTTCGAAGGTCGCAGGCGCAGTTCCCCGCGCGAGGTGCGACGGGCGAACCTGCGACCCTAGCGCTGCCAGCGATGCGCTTTATCCACGATTCTTAGATTCGCATAATTTCATAACAATGAGAAAACCTCTATCGAGGCCTCTCAGAGATGAGCGACCGCGTTTAAAGGTAGGTTTTATCGCCAAGATAGAATTTGATTTTCGCAACTGCGAAATTTATAAATTCTATCTGTGGTGAAAAAGCGGCAGACCGGGAAGTCAGCCGCTTTCGTCCTTATTACGGACCGGCGTATCTAAGCTTTGCTGCGCCGTCCGAATATCAATGAAATGACGAACAAAATCAGAAATACGAAGAACAATACTTTCGCTACGCCCACCGCTGCGGAGACGATGCCGAAGAAACCGAAAATCCCGGCTACGATCGCTACAACAAGAAACAGTAAGGCCCATCCTAACATCGTTGTCACCTTGCTTTCCAAGTTAGTTTTCAGCGCTTGTGTTCTTTTAACCCCGTAAATGGGCATTCAAACTTCTTTCATGCTCGTCCCATCCCAATCGATTCCGGAGAACCGAGCTGACCTTATTATGACCGGATCAAATCCAAATTATGAGAAAAGCTCCTTTCGGAGCCATTCGAAGATGAGAGACCGCGTTTAGCGACCCCGACTTGATCAAACCGTCTGCCGGATGCGGCGGAACACATCATAGCTTCGCTGCGCGCATTCCGAAATGCGGATCGGGTGAAAACCGACTACTTCGGCATACAACGTATCGTTTAGCTTGCTCGTCCAGCTCTGCGGCAATTGTTGCGCCCCGAGCATAGCTCCCATTACCGATCCGACGGTCGCTCCGTTGCAATCCGTATCCCAGCCGCCAAGGACGCTCGTCGTCACGGCGGTTTCGAAATCGCCTTTGGCAAAAATAAGGGATGCCGCCACGAGCGCGGCATTATTGTTCGTATGAACCGGGTTATAGCGGTTGAACGCTTCCCAAATTTGCCTCACGAGATCGATCTGATCTTTCGCTTTCCGGGCGATATCGACGGCCCGGTGAATATCGCTCGACAGCCTGCAGCCGGCTGGAATCTCGCTCAGCCCGATTTCCACCAGCTTTTCGGCGTCGGATTCCGCGAAAGCCGCCGCGATCATAGCAGCTACAAACATTTCGCCGTATATCCCGTTCTTCACGTGCGAGAAAGAAGCGTCCCGCCAGGCAAATTCCGCCGCCAATTCCGGGTGTCCCGCCGCTCCGTACGCGAAGCCGTCCGCTCGGATTTGGGCGCCGATCCATTCACGGTACGGATTGAGATGCGTCCGCACCCAGTTATTTTTCACGGCCCAATCCGCCGGTTCCTCCTGTTCAAAAAAGCTCGTCACCTGGGCGAAATTCAAGTAAGCTTGCGTTTCGGCCGTACACACCTGACCGTAAGTTAAATTGTTGTGCCAAAGCTTGCCGATATCCCACGAATCCCAATCCGCTCCCTTTTGCTCCAGCAGCATCAAACCAAGAACGGTGTAACGGATGTCGTCGTCGCTTTCCATAAAGCGGATTTGTTCACGTTCGCTTTTTTTGCCATACGGCGCAAGCTGCAGTCCGTATTGCTCCGCCGCACGGGATCGTCCGGGCGTATACCCGCGAATCGGCCAGGCGTCCGCGCCTTCGAACCATAGCTTAATATTTTCCCAGCCGGCCCTGTTATCCGAACCTTCCATGAAGCAGAGAGCTTCCAGCGGTTTCCCCAGCGCGCAGCCAACCGCCCGGCCGAGCCACGCTCCGTAAAACCGGTCCAGCCATTGCTCGTCCGTCAGCTCCGCATGTAAATTTCTCGGACCTGAAGGCCGCTGCTTCCGAATTTCGTCCAATTCCGAAGGCTCATCGTAAGGAAAAGACGGATCGACGGGGAGTACGGCGATCTCCTCGTACAGCTCCATCAATTTCTCCTCATCGTCCCCAGCCTGCGACAGCTTTTCCGTAAACCCATCGACATTGCAGCCTTCTTCCCCGCGTTGAATCATTTCGAATTGCACCAAATATTTCAACGAATCCCAGCCAGCCATCCGATCCCGCTCCTATCCGGTTATTTTAGCTTCATTATAGGTTCGGTGCTGTGCATTGTCTTCTCGATATCGATCTCCATCTTCTCAAAAAGGGCTATTCTCGATTCGCGCTTCCGGTATTCCGCAGGAGAAACGCCGGTATGCTTTTTGAATGCACGGTAGAAAGGGGCCGTCGTTTCATAGCCGCATTCATAGAGGATATCCGAAATGGGCAGATTCGTGCCGGCGAGCATTCTTTTCGCTTCCCCAATCCGCAGCCGCGTCACATATTCCTTAAATCCTTCACCCATTTTCTCTTTGAAAAAATGCCGCGCCCGCGAAGGGCTAATATTCATGACGCCCGCCACGTCACTCAGCGTAATCGGTTCGCGGAAACGGGATTTGATGAAGTCCAGCGCCCGGATCAGCCGGTAATAATCGTGCAAAGCATGCTGCCATTCCTTGCCTGATGTGTGTCGGCCGTAATGACGCATAAGCAGGCCGCTAATCTGGATCAACTGGCCGAGCATCACCCCTTTGTGCCCCTCTTGTCCCGCTGTATATTCCTGCCACATTTCCCGAATGAGAGACCCGATTTGAACGGCCGCAGGTTCACCCGCAGCAATTTTATACGTAAAATGACCCGGCCTGTAAATAAACGGCTGAAGCAGCTCGGAATCGACCGCTTCAATGATGCGGGGATCAAAGAATACGAAGTAAAAGTTGCTTGGATTTATCGGATCGGACGCGGCCGCATGCCGTTCCAGGTTGTTCACGACAAACACATCCCCGGGTCCGACGCTGTACGATTTTTCGCCAAAATAAAAGCTTCCCGAACCCGATATGCAGTACCCGAGTTCCAAATGATTGTGGGAATGAAAACGGTCGGTTTCCGTTTTCGGTGACCATTCAAATATATATACCGGCTTGTCCGCAGCCAACGCCATCTCCCCAATCTGCACGAAATCATTTATTTTATCCATACTATACAACGCTTGCGAACGTATTTCACTTGTACATTATGGAGAGGATCTTCCGATTTTCAACGCACGAAAGTGCAAAAAAAAAGCCCTACGGAGCAAGGCTTTTTCGATCATTCGTTTCTTCTTAAACATCCGCATCCACAGCCGTATGCGCAAAAGATTTAACATGGAACAATCCCAAATCGGTTAATTTCAACTCCGGAATTACGGGGAGCGCCAGAAAAGACAACGTCAAAAACGGGTTGTAATCTCCTTTGAATCCGATCGTCCGAAGCGCGTCGTTCAAATGGTCCAGACCGGAATAGACTGCTTCATAATCCCGGTCCGACATAAGCCCGCCGATCGGCAGCGGAAGGGAGGACAATATATTTCCATTTTCCACGACTACGATACCGCCCTTCATCGCTGCAATCGTATTAATGGCCAGCAGCAGATCCGCGTCATTCGTTCCCGCCGCTACGATATTGTGCGAGTCATGAGCGACCGTTGAGGCGATCGCCCCCGATGCAAGACCGAGACCTTTTACGATACCTAGCCCAACGTTACCCGTTGCATGATGCCTTTCCGCCACAACCAGCTTCAGCTGATCCTTAATCGTTGAAATCTGAAAATACCGTCTCTCGTCCAAATTAACCTTCTCAACAAGATGATCGGTATGAATGCTGTTCGGGATAATCCCGATGACGTTGGCCATTGCCGAGTCGTGGTGGATGCGGATGCTCAGGTTGTCGGCGAAGAGCGTGTTGATATGAACGGTATCCATTAGACTCGAAGGCGTTTCTGCCGTTGAACGTTCTTCATGTATAAAGGTACCGTTCGAAGCTATCAGCTTGCCCGCTTTATAAACGCCTGAAATCGCCACAGTATCCAAGTCATCCAGGATGACGATATCGGCGTCGTACCCGGGAGCGATGGCTCCTTTACGTTCCAGCCGGAAGCATTCCGCCGCATTAATCGTTGCCATCTGGATGGCCAATACAGGATCGACGCCGCAGCGGATCGCCAGGCGGACATTATGGTCAATACTTCCTTCGCGAATGAGGTCGTCCAGATGCTTGTCATCCGTAACGAACAGAAACCGCCTTGCATTTTGCGGATTGACCGCTTGAATGAGCTTCTGCAAATCGCGGGCGGCGGAGCCTTCGCGCAGCATCACATACATGCCGCGCTGTACACGCTCCAACGCTTCAGCAGCCGTCGTGCATTCATGGTCGGTCCGGATGCCCGCCGTCATATAGGCGTTAATGGCATCGGCGTCCAAACCGGCCGCATGGCCGTCGATTAATTTGCCTAGAGCGGCGGCGGAGGCCAGCTTGCTTAGCATCGCGGCGTCCCCGTTCAACACGGCCGGCGCATTCATGACCTCGCCCAATCCGAGCACCCGGCGATGCTTGTACAACGGTTCCAAATGCTCCGCTTCAAGCCGATGCTCAGTGGCTGTGGCAGGAGCTAATCCGGAAGCCGGAGCTGTTCGAAGAAATGAAAGAGCGGCTTTGCAGCGTTTTCGGTACGCTGCGGCAAGCGCAGTATTGCGCCGCCGCCTATATCAGGCTCGAACAGACAAGCGAAGCCCGGCGGCAGCCATCCCGAACGTCGGCCAATGCGGCGTTTATTTCAGCCTGCAACCGGACGCTGTCCGCAAGCGGGCAAGGAATCGCGTTGCGGCATTGGAACGACGCATCCTTCGTCCTTCTGTATATGTGGAGCGAATCCGCGAACCTGCACTCACATCTGAAGCAATTTGCGCTGGAGACGGCTCATTCGCTGCAGGCAACGCCGAGCATCGGGATCAGTTCGGCATGTTCTTTTCCGAAACATTTGCGGAAATGCGGCGTTGAAGCCCATCAGGCGTTAAATGGCATCAACCTGCTGCATCGCACCGCCAACGCTGCCGTTTATGACGAAGATGCGCTGCCCGCGGCGGTGCGTCTCCACTTTTATGATTTTGAAGACGACTTCCGGATCGCGCTGCTTTCCGGCTCGGAATTATCGGTCCGTGAAACGGTCGGCAGATGGTTCGACGAGATGCGCAAGCTGCCGGGAATCTCGCTCGGCCAGCTGGAAATATGGAACAGCGAAATCCGTCTTATGCTGCTGCGCTGGACCGAGAAATACGGCATTAAAGACGGCGCGGATATCCGCTATGAACTGGAAGAGGCGATTGCTGCCGTCCCTTTCGACGAGCAGGGCTTCTTTTCGATCGAGGCCTGGCAGCGAAATTTGGGCGAAATCGTTCTGAGCATTATTAAACAGCTGAACGTCAACGAAGTGCGCTCGAAAAGCATCGTTTATGAAATGGCGCGCTACATCGATCACAATTACAACGATGACTTAAGCGTACAGGAGATCGCGAAGCATTTTCATTTGAGCCGCGAATACGCGTCACGCCTTTTTAAAAAGGAGACCGGCGAGAATTTAAACGACTATATTCAAAAAATTCACATGACAAAAGCGCAGCAGCTCCTTGCCGGCGGCACATTAAAAATTAATGAGATCGCCCAAATGATCGGCTATAACGACGAGAAATATTTCAGCAAAGTGTTCAAAAAACAGTTTGGCGTCTCTCCGAACCGGTTCAGAAAGCTGCCGCCAACTTAAGATGAAAATCGCAAATATTACTTGATTTCGATGGTAACGCCAGTTGACGGCCTGCGGCTCTTGCGTCTACCACCTAATTTAAATACAACGATGCCGCCGACGATAACCAGCACACCTACCAATTGCTTGAAAGTAAAAGGGACTTTAGCCAGACCTAACCAGCCTAGCGAGTCCCACAATAAAGCAAATCCGAGCTGTGATGTCAGCACGATAGCAATCGCATAGGTAGGACCTAACAGCTTTATCCCCTGCACGAGACAGGTGACCACCCCTACTCCGATCAAACCGCTGATCCAGTACCAGGGCTGCATATGCTGCAAAGTAAACAGATGGTTCCCTTCAAAGATGAGTCCGATCGTCAATGAAGTCAGAAATCCCAGACCTAATACGAGCGTCGTCGTTGCCCAAGACCCTGCGCGTTCGTTCACATTACTGTTGAAAATATTTTGCAAACCGACCAGCGAACCTGCGATAAACGCCATTGTTAGTCCCAGAATCATAGCCTTCACCCCACTTTGCTCATTTATTCGAATGCGTAAAGTTGGTTACCCTTGCTTGGCTGCAGCATAAGTGAACATTCTATTCGTAAATATTAAGACTTGCCAGCGCACTTAACCCCTCCCTGTCCTTAACAAGGATGAATCCTTTGGTACGCTCAATCAGGCCCTCGGTGCAAAGCTGCCGGATGACCCGGTTCAGATGTCTATAGCTGGTTCCGATCAAGTTTGCCGCATCCCTCAAATTGGCTGTACTAAGCTGCCCCATAAATTGAGAATCGGATGCATCAAAGGAGACAGACAACAGGTAACTTGCCGTTCGCACTTCCACCGGATGCATCAAATTAAAGCTGAGAGAGTTCGATTTGATGTAAAACTTTTGCGTGACGATTTCCAGTAAAAATTGCAGCAACGGTGAATGGTCTCTGCCGTATTTCTTCAACCAACGATGATGAACACCGATCATGCAGACCGATGATACGGCCTCAACTGTATTCATAATAGGAGTCCCTTGCACGTATTCAATATCCCCGATCACCTCAAGCGGTGTTTTGAAAGAGAGAATCAGTGTTTTGCCTTCCGCCGAGGCGGTATAGATTTTAACCTTCCCTTTCACAAGGATGTACAGATACTGTGGAGCTTCTCCTTGGGAACAAATGACCTCACCTTGATTAAAAGCGTACAGCGACAAATGCGGTACCAATTGTTCATTAAATATCGATTCGATTCGATGGGCACGCAAATATTGCTCTAATTGCCCGCGTTCTTTAATTTCTTGCATGACTCGGCTTCGCCTCCAGATTAAACCAATCCCATTCTGGAATCATGATACAATCAAAACGTTAGGATCACCACCCCTGCGATCATCATCCCGATGCCGATGACCTGCGGCAGCTTCATCTTCATCTTCACCACGCCGAACCAACCGTTTCGATCGGTCAAAAAGGTCAGGCTCAGCTGGGCGATCAGCAGGATAGATATCGTAAGGGTAACCCCGATCCGCTGAATAGCCGTAACATTGCTGAAAATAATGACCGCCGCAAAGGTGCCGCCAGTCAAATACAACGGTTTCACTTCCTTAAGCTTTCGCCATTGTCCATCCCGGAAGTAAATCAAAATAAGCAAAGCCGCCAGGAATCCGGTTAACTGGGTCATCGCCGCCGCCTGCCAAGTACCGATATCTTCACTAATCCGTGAATTGGCAACTCCTTGCAAAGTGATAAAAGCCCCTGCTAAAAACGCAAATAAGCTCCCTCTCATGTTTTCGCTCCCAAATTCAGACTTCTCTATTATTAAAGGATGTGGCCGGCTATTTTGGGAAGGACATATGTCCCGGGCTCCTCCATTGCGGTTGGCTGCTGCATCTTGCCCATATATCTTCATCTCCCGCGCCCTGTCCCTTGCCAACAAAAAAAAAGGCCGATGTTATCGGCCTTTCGTAAGCTTTGTTCTAAGACGCAGAGTAGCGCCTTCCTCGAGATCAAGATTGTTCCCCGTTCGAGTCGTATCCTGCTTTACCTTCCCATTCCGCGTAGAAATGTTCCAAGTAATGAAGCATAAACTGATGGCGTTCAGCGGCCACGACCCTGCCATAATTCGTATTCATAAGATCTTTAAGCTTGAGCAGTTTTTCATAAAAATGATTGATTGCCGTATCGTTGCCGCTCCGATATTCTTCTTCCGTCATCCGGTCGCGGAGCTTAACCGCAGGGTCATGCATCGGGCGTCCTTTCGCCCCCGAGTAGGTGAAGACGCGCGCAATTCCAATCGCTCCGATGGCGTCAAGACGATCCGCGTCCTGAACCACTTTGCCCTCCAGCGTCCGCATCGGGGCTTTACCCCCACCTTTAAAAGACATGGTGGAAATAATTTCGAGCACGTGCTCCGCATCTTCCATCCCCACCCCATTGCTGTTCAGCCAATCCGCTACCTTCTTCAGCCCGATCTCCTCGGAAGGATTAAGCTTCGCATCCGCAATGTCGTGAAGAAGGGCGGCAAGCTCGCAAATGAACAGGTCTGCTCCCTCTTCCCTCGCTATCGTTTTTGCCGTTTCGGTAACCCTGTAAATATGGAACCAATCGTGCCCGGTACTTTCATGCTCAAGAGTTGAGCGGACAAAGTCTTTCGCTTGGTTAATAATATCTTCCGGACTATTTTTCATTTATGACTCCTTTAAGTTGAAAATAGCAATAAAGCTTAGTTCTATATTTTCTATCATAATTCATAAGCTTCGAGAAGTCCTTTCACTTTTTTAAAGTGCTTGGATTCGCAACGAATTCAGGATGTTCACCTTTCAAAAGGTTTAATACATTGTGAACGACGGTCGTAGACGTAATATAGTTACATTCCATAGTCGTCCCGCCCACATGAGGAGTGACGATGATATTCGGCAATTTTAACAGAGGATGATCTGGTGGAGGCGGCTCAACTTCAAATACATCCAATGCAGCTCCGGCGATCTTGTGATTCGATAATACATAATAAAGATCATCGGAATGGAGCACCGCTCCCCGGGCCGTATTGATTAGAAATGCCGACGGTTTCATTAATGACAATAAACCGCGATCAATCGAATGCTTCGTTTTTTCGTTTAAAGGAATATGAATGGATACAAAGTCAGATCCCGTAAAGATCCGCCGAATATCCGTTGTGATCTCAACGCCTAATTGTTCGGATATGCCATGTTTAACAGCATCATATTCCCTTACCCAGGCGGAAACTTTCATCTCGAAGCCGAATATTACTCTCTTGGCTACCTCTTGTGCGATATTTCCAAATCCGATTAGACCGACTTTTTTTCCTCTTAACTCATAGGTCGGAATCGAATTTCTTGAATCGTAGTTTCCTTGCTTCATTTCGGTATGAAAAGGAATGATTGATTTACTTAAAGCCATAATAAACATCACGGCATGTTCGGCGGTTGAAACTTTATTTACAGACGGTGCATGCAATACCGGAATCCCTTTTTTGGTCGCGTATGCAACGTCAATATTATCAAGCCCCACCCCCGCTCCGGAAATAACTTGTAAGTGCGGATTGGCGTCGATAACTTCTTTGGGGATTCGAGCCGGAGCCCTTAAAATGATCCCTTCAACGTCTTTCACTAAATGACACAGGTTTGCCAGACTATAATCATCCGTTCGAATGACATCCGCTTCTTTTTGCAATATTTGTTCCGCTTCTTCATGGTACATGGATAATATCTGCAATATCTTTGGCTTATCCAAGTATGCAAGCTCCTCTCATGATTGATAAAATCACACAAACGGACATATCTATCACACAGATGGCTTTCCGATCTCGCTCAATGCGGACTCCATGATTTGGGTATCAATATAAAGCTGGTCCTCCACGATTTTCCCCCACTTGATCCGAAGGAATTGTACGCCTTCATTGTACATTTCCCGTCCATCGGGAAGCGGGATCGTATCCCGAAAACGGGTCATCGCTATCGTATTCCATGGAGCTCCTTCCACCAAAATATCGAGAATCTCAAACTGAATTCCTTTTAGCGTGGATAGAAATTTCTCGAACCAGTTACGAACGTCGGGAAGGCTTGACAGATTCGCCGCCAAGGAATGTTGTCCCGGAAAACGAAAACGGATATCCGGAGAAAACATGGCAAGCACCTTTTCGTAATCGCCCTTATTTAAATGATCGAATGCGGCACGAATATTCCTTTTTACAATCGAATGGTACACGGTCTCCTCACTCCTTTAGACATTTGTACACAAAAAACCCCTTTCCGTTGTTCGGAGAGGAGAAAGGCATACCAGCAAAAAAGGCGATGATTCTGTGAAAAAGAGGTCTCATTTTCATTGCTTATTATTGACATTATCATACACCTTGCATGGAATCAATCTGCCAATTCGATTAACTCTGAATCGGAAATTAATCTGATCACTGTCATAAATCCATAGAAAAAAACAATCTCTTTTTATGATTAATAAGATCATTTTTATTTATTTTTATTAATGAATTCTACTCCTTATAATAAAAACATCACATACAACTTGTAATTGGAAGTGTGATAAAAATCAATTAGGAGGTAAAAAGATGGCGCTAACAAGGGTTTCTTTACTAAAGGGAAAGTCAACTGAGTACAAGCAAGCAATCCTCAAAAATCTTTATATTGCCATGAATGAGACATTTAACCTGGCGGAGGATAACGACTTCATGGTCATTCATGAACATGAGTCCGATGGGTTTGTTTATGGGAAGAATTACTTAAATATCCCCCGTACCGATGATTTGGTCATTATCCAAATCACAGCAAACAATACGCGAACACTTGAGGAGAAAAAAGCCCTCTATGCTCGAATTGCAGAACTATTAAATCAAGATCTGGGCGTCCGCAAGGAGGATGTGTTCATAAGTCTCCTTGAAGTCAAAAAGGAAGCCTGGTCACTTGGATGTGGCTTAGCGCAGTATGCTTAATAATATGAATGCCTAGCTTAAGGGGCTGTCCTAAGTCATCTAAGATGATTTAGGGCAGCCCCTTAAAAGCAGACCATAAACCTGAAAATCAAATGAACCGATCGGGGATAACTCCTTGATCGGTTCATTTAGGTTTATAAACGAAGAGCGGGATTAGAGACTCCTAGGTATTTCTGTCTTTCCCTGTCGGTATTAAGCCTGGCAGTAAAATAAAGATTAGTATTGTAGCCGCGATTAATAGAGTTGAAACGACTGCAATTGTCGGATCAACTTGAAAATTCATGCTATCCCACATCATGATCGGAAGAGTTTTGGTCCTGGCCCCGGAGATAAAAATGCTCACAACAGCTTCGTCCAGAGAAGTAATGAAAGCAAATAAAGCACTTGCCGTTATTGCGGAACGCATGATAGGCAACGTAATTTTAAAAAAAGCTCCTATCGGTGTAGAACCCAAACTGAGAGCGGCCAATTCCAAATTTTTATCGGTACCTTTGAGACTCGCCAAAACAGTAACAAAAACAAACGGTAACGCTAAAATCGTATGTGCGAGTACAAGTCCCGACACTTTATCCGTTAGCTTGTAAGCAGAAAACGAATGATATAACGCAATCCCTACAACGATGACCGGAAAGATCATGGGCCCAAGTATTAAATTCATGAATAGCTTTTTTCCCGGAAAATCCAGGCGATTTGCGGAAAAAGCCGCCATGATGCCTAATATAGTGGAAAGAATGGAAGTGAAAATGGCAACAGAAACGCTGCGTCTTAGTCCTGCGATCCATTCATCATCAGCGAAAAACTTTTGATACCATTTGAACGAATAACTCTCCGGCGGCAAATGAAAGGCAACTTCTGAACTGAAGGACAACGGAATAATGACTAATATGGGCAGAACCATCAACACCAGGATGATCCCAACTGCGATTCGGAGCCCCATCGACTAATCATCCCCTTTCAATACCGGCGAAAATCTCGAAATCCAAAAACCAACGAATAGGATCACGAGTTTCGTAACGATTAAGAGTAATGAAAGCGAGGCAACCAAATGCCAATTTAATGTTTTGTGAAAATTATCATGAATTAATTTGGCTATCATTACATTCCCCTGTCCGCCCAGGAGCGCAGGAGTGATAAAAAAGCCTAAACCCATGACAAACACAATCAAAGATCCCGATATCACTCCCGGTAAAGATAACGGAAAGAATATTTTTGTAAAAGCACTCCATGGACGTGATCCCATACCTTGTGCAGCTTGAACGAGGCGTAGATCGATTCCCTCCATCACCGAATACAAATTCAATATCATGTAAGGAAGCAAAACATGTGTCATCCCGATTACTACACTGGTTGAGTTATAAAGAAGCTGGACCGGTTCATGGATCACGCCAATAGAAAGCAAAAATTCATTAATGATACCATGATCTTGCAAAATAACGGTCCAAGAAAACGTACGCACCAGCAAGCTGATCCAGAGGGTAATCATGACGATTCCAAGAATCACTTTTTTCCATCTGACAGATTGAATCAGAATTAACAAGTAAGCAACAGGATAAGCCAGCAGCAGGCATAATGCCGTTACTATAGTTGCCGTCCTTACCGTGAGCCAAAGTACCTTCAGATAAAACGTATCCGTCAATACTTCCTGTATATACTGCAATGTAAATCCGCTTTCATTGGAAACACTTAACTTCAGAAAGCTGAACAATGAGTAATAGAGTAAAAAAGCCATATAAACAAGCGGAATGAAGGGCAAAAGCCATTTCAACCCCGGCAGCCTCATAACTTGATACAGGAAGGGCACCCTTGCGGGTACCTGAACCTCTATCTCCACACTTTTCATAGAATTGTCCCCTTACAAAACTATTTTTAACAACCCACCCTATTTTAATAACCACTTATTGAATTGATCATATACGCTGTCATAATTTTCGGACCAATACTTCACATCCATAATGACAGTTTCATTCTTGCTTTGTTCACTTCGTCCCAACCGTTGTTTCAGATCCTCCGGCAGCAGCTCCAGAGCTTTCTTGTTGGAGGGCGCATAATCGATCAGCTTGGAGAATGCCGCTTGCTGTTCCGGCTCCGATGCATATGCGATGAACTTCATGGCTAAATCTTTATGGGGCGCGTTCTTGGGGACAACCCAGGATAGGAACACTTCGATGGCTTGGTTAAATTCATTGTCGATCTTAGAGCCTTGCGCTTTGGCAGCAGAAACGCGGCCATTCCAGACTGCAGCTGCTGTAAGCTCTTTTGTTGACAATAATTGCGGCGGCTGAGCTCCTGACTCCCACCATACTTTTACGTTTTTCTTTATTTTATCCAAACTATTAAATGCCCGGGCGATATCAAGAGGATACAATTTATCGGGAGCTACACCATCGGCGAGAAGCGCCATCTCCAGCGTTCCTTCCGGTCCTTTCCACAGGCCGCGAGCGCCCGGAAATGCTGCTGTATCCCAAAACTCAGACCACGTTCGAGGATGATTACCGTCTTGATAAATGTCACTGTTGTAAGCAATGTTCCAGAAATAGGAGTAACGGGCGATGGAATAATCGCTAACCATGTACGGATAGATGTCTGTTCTATCAATAATGCTATAATCCAATTTCTCGAGCAGCCCTTCTTTTTCGAAACGCGGCACAAAGTGAGGAAAGACAGAAACAACATCCCATTCCACATTTCCGCTTTCTACCATCGCCTTTAATTTTCCTTCATCAGGGGGTGAAACAACTGTAATTTTCGCATTATATTCCTTTTCGAACGGTTCATAGAGCGCTTTTTTTGCCGCTTCAGAGGAAACTCCGCCAAAGTCGACAATCGTTAACTGCTGCTCAGCGGAGGCTGAATCAGTTTTCGAGCCGCAAGCAGTCAAAGAAAATCCCAACATCATTGCCAGCAAAGCAATTCTCCATTTTCTAACCATTTCATTTCCTCCCTTGTGATGAGATTACTTGACGGGGGGCGAAAGGAATTACGGTGGAGTCCGCACTGTTCCAACCGAGACAAATTGGGCGGCCGATTTGTAACTCTTCTGATAAGTGCGTTGGCAATTTGACCACCAGTTCTTCTCCGAATGAGGTTTTGGTTTTTACCTTTAAGGCATTTCCCACATAAATTTTTTCGCATATGGTGACTTGAATCGTATTTTCATAATCGCTCGCTTTATGAACAAGATGAAGATTTTCAGGCCGCAAAGCGATATAGACTTTATTCTCTTTGATATCAGCCCGTTCTTCCGCATAGAATGACAAAGTTGAATCGCCGAATAATTGGATAATTAATTTGGTATGTTCAGTTGATACGACTTCACCGCCCAAAAGATTGATTTCACCTATGAATTCCGCAACAAATTTATTGTCCGGTCGTTGATAAATTCCTTGCGGAGTAGAAACTTGCTCGATTCTTCCCTTATTCATCACACAGACGCGATCGGACATCGTTAAAGCCTCTTCCTGGTCATGCGTCACGCTAATTGTTGTGATACCTACTTTTTCCTGTATGTGTTTGATTTCCAGCTGCATCATCTCCCGGAGATTTTTATCCAGAGCGCCTAAAGGCTCGTCCAATAATAAGAGCGGCGGGTTAAAAACAATTGCCCGTGCGAGAGCGACACGCTGCTGCTGTCCCCCGCTTAATTTATTCGGATAGCGGTCGCCATACTCACTGAGACGGACGAGATCCAGCATGTTTTTCACTTTTTCACGTATTTCTTTTTTCTCCATGTTCCGAATATGCAACGGATATGCGATGTTTTCGACTACCGTCATATGCGGGAAAAGGGCATAGTTTTGGAATAGCATACCGATATTGCGCTCATACGGCTTTTTATTCGTAATATTCCGTCTATTTAACGTGATAGAACCCTCGGTTGCTTCCTCGAAACCTGCTATCAGCTTGAGCAGAGTAGTCTTACCCGATCCCGATGGCCCCAGAATGGTTAAAAATTCACCTTTTTTCACCTCAAGATTCACATTGTCGACCGCTTTGACTTTTTTATACGATTTCATAACATCTTTAATGGCAAGATGCGTTATGCTCATCCGGTGTTCATTCCTTTCTCATTTGATTGCAGTCTATTAACGCTTAAATATGGACATCTTGATAAGGCGGATCATCCAAATGCCTCCAAACTTTCGGGAATCGTTTGTCCGCCATCTACAATAACGGTTTGTCCTGTTATAAACCCCGCTTCTTTCGAAGAAAGAAACAGAGCGGCGTGAGCAATATCTTCTACGCTTCCGAGCCTCTTGAGCGGAATGGAGGCAGCCATACCTTGCAAATATCCCTCGCCTAAATTGTCCAATCCCTCTGTCCTAATATTGCCCGGCATTACAGCATTGATTGTAATCTGGTATTTCGCCAATTCGAGTGCTGCGCTGCGCATGAATCCGAGCTGTGCGGCCTTGCTCGCCCCATAATGAGCCCAACCGGCATAACCGGTAACGGGTCCTGTAATGGAAGAAGTAACAATGATCCGTCCGAATTCGGCCTGCTTTAAATAGGGCAGACATGCTTGCAAGGTGAACAAGGTGCCTTTCGCATTCGTATTCATGACGGCGTCCCATTCATTACCTGTCATCGTTTCAAGCGACGCATTAGGGAAAATGCCGGCATTGGCGCAAAGGATGTCAATGCCTCCGAAAGCATCGGCCACATCAAAGGCCAAACGATTCATCGAAGACAAATCAGATACATCCCCTTGGAAAGCTTTAGCTTTTCCACCGCTATTTCTGATTTCTCCTGCACATTGTTCTGCATCTCTTTCACGACGTGCGACAACCGCCACGTACGCGCCTTGTTCAGCAAAACCTTTCGCAATTCCTTTTCCAATCCCTTTGCTTCCACCGGTTACGAGAACCGATTTTCCTTCTAACGATGACCACATGAAGCCTACCCCCTGTTAATTTAATCTCCTATCAAGCAAGTATTGCTCTGCTAGTTCCACGGTTTTATGCGTGAATTCCGCTCCAAGCTCCTGAGCTGTTTCACTATCGGAATGGCTTCCGACCCAGGCCACCAAAGTTAATCTTCGAAGCATAATAAAGGTGGGAATCTCCTCTTTTTCTTCATCCGAGATTGTACGAACGGTTTCATACCCTTTCAACCAGGCTCGAATCAAATTCGGCACGCAATCTTTATGCTCCATAAAACTTAATGCGGAAGCGAGATCGTAGAGAAACCAGCTGAACCCGCAATCATCGAAATCAATAACTTTGATTTGTTCATCTTCCACCAGCAAATTGGCAAGGCGCAAATCGGCGTGAACAAGACCGAATCGATCCGGAGTCTTCCCGAACCGGGAAAGTCTCTGGGATACATTCCCCGCTGCTTGTTTCAGCACCTCCACTCGTTCAGGGGTCATATCCAAGCCGTCCTGCCACCTTCCCCATTTGGGTTTGCTTCCCAACATTGTTTCGTAATCCCAAGTAGGACGGCTTAATTGGCCTGAATCTTTCCACATAGAAGTGTGATTGTGCAAATGTGCCGTTATCTCGCCCAGCTTTGCAAATTGAATTTCCAACCGACTTTCGTTTTCTTCGTCTGGAGCCGAACCGGCTAAAAAGGTGAACATGACGCAATGATAAGGATCCTGTCCATCATGGCCGGCAGAAACAAGTTGGACCAACTCCCCATTGCTGCCTGTTATCGGTTCAGGAACAACGATCGAGGAGTGGCTTCGGATTGCTTCCATCCAGATCAGCTCCGCTTCCAACTCTTCCTTAATGTGATAGCCCGGTCGATTAATCCTTAATATAGCGCGGTCACCGGTCTCCGTATCTTCGATGAGGTATGTCGCATTCTCTGAATAATTCAACAATCGGATTGTTGAACGGGAAGAGACAGGATACAGAAGCATCGCTCGCTGCGCAATCTGGTTTAAAAAGTCCAAAGGATCACTTATTACCTGATTAGTAATCTTCATAACGCACCTCGATTCAGTCATATTAATCCTTGCCGTTTGTAGAGCGGGCATGCATTTATATCATGATTGTTGAAGCCTGGGCGATACTTGTTTCTACCCGGGACAGCAATTCGTCGCAATACGACTTGTCGCAGAGAAGACCGGGCTTAAACTGCAAGACACGCGGATCAAGCATGGAGTAAATGGCCCATACGCCGTTTTCGTACAAGGAGCGCATGACATGCTTGGCTCCTTCCGGATGGCCGAAAACCAGACCCATCACAACACCCAGCTGACGGATATCCACGAAAAAATCGGGGTACTGACGCCGGATCGTTTCCAGACCCTCCCGCAGGTAACCGGCAACGAAATTCACGTTTTGCCGGACTTCTTCCCTCTGTGTAATTTCCATTACTTTCATTGCAACAATACATCCCAGCTCAGACCCGCCAAATGTCGACATATGGGCAAACCCGTCCTCATGCATCCACTGGCCGGCCTGCTCGCTGACCAACGTGGCGGCAATCGGATAAATGCCTCCGCCGAATCCTTTGGATGTCACGAGAATATCCGGTTTAACGTCATAATGTTCGATGCCCCACAATTTGCCGGTGCGCAGCAAACCGGTTTGTACTTCGTCGGCAATATAAAGTGTCCCATACTGTTCGCACATGCTTTTTACCGAAGACAAATAAGTTGCTTCCGGCATTGGAAAACCATAAGTCGCCGGTACGGTTTCCACAATGACGCATGCGGTATCTCCTTTCGATAATGCGGATTTCATCGCCTCCAGATCGTTAAATGGAACTTGAACAAACTCATTCGGATCCCCGTCACTTAGAAAAGGAAGGGAGTAACGAGGGTTGCCCAGAGAAACTGCCAAGCCAGTGTGACCATGGTATCCATTTTGAATGGAAATGATCTTTTTCCGTTTCGTCGCGTACCTGGCGCATTTTAGGGCAATATCAATTGCCTCACTACCGCCGCTTGAAAAAATGGAATACTTCAACGTGTCTGGAGCTGCTTTAGCCATAATCTCCGCTAGTTGGGCACGTGCAACGGACGGAAAGTGATGGTTGCCCATATCAAATTCCTTCATTCCTTCCTGTAATGCTTCGATGATTTCCGGATTTCGATGCCCGAGGTTATAAGTGCCTCCATTCAGGTGTACATCCATTAACTTTTTGCCGCTCAAATCGTAAAAGTAATACCCCTCACGCTTCCCCATCACCAGATCTACGCCATCTGTTTGCCACTGCTTTGTTTTACCTGGATTCCACCATTGGATTGATTTCGCAAGCGCTGTTTCTTTGGTTATCTCGTTGACGGTAAACATATTCCAATCCCCACCTATCTGTTATTAACATGCGATTTAGCTAACTTTTCCCGAGAGGAAATCTGACTCACATCTTTCATTTGAGCGGTAATTTTATTATAAGGAGTTGACAATATTATTAAAATTAAATAAAAATGATTAATATAATCATTAATAGAGATGGTGATTGCTTTGGATTTACGACAGTTGACCATTTTTCGAGCGGTAGCTACAATGCTGAGTTTTACTAAGGCGGCTGTTAGCTTAAACTATGTCCAGTCGAATGTCACAACTCAGATTCAAGCGCTGGAGAATAATTTAGGTGTCCCATTGTTCGACCGATTAGGAGGAAAACAAGTCGTCCTGACGGATGCAGGTCGCCAATTATTGCAATACGCAGAGCAATTGCTGGATCTTGCAGAAGAAGCCCAGGCCGCTGTTTCATTGGGAGAAGAACCGCAAGGAACATTGAGAATTGGGGCAGCGGAATCACTCTGTATCTATCGCCTTCCATCGCTCCTACGTTCATTTCGAACGAGGTACCCGCGTGTTAAAATTGTTTTTCGTCCAAGTCCAGTAGCAGAGCTTAGGAATCTCGTTCATTCCGGGAGTATTGATGTGGCTTTTGTTTTTGAGGAGCTTGACCGCGAGGGAGGTCCCGGCGATGAAATACTCGCAATTGAACCCGTTTGGGTTGTCGCTGCACCGGACCATCCCCTCGTTGGAAATGAGGTCGTTGTTCCATCCGATTTTACTGGGGTCGACTTGCTTTTGACAGAATCAGGCTGCTGTTATCGCGGTCACTTCGAGAGAATATTGAGCCGCGCAAATGTCTATCCAAAAACAATTCTCGAATTTAATAGTATCGAGGCCGTCAAACAATGTGTGATC
The DNA here is from genome assembly GCF_000961095.1 of Paenibacillus beijingensis. NCBI lineage: Bacteria > Bacillati > Bacillota > Bacilli > Caryophanales > Paenibacillaceae > Paenibacillus > Paenibacillus beijingensis. The sequence continues at coordinate 667,184 of NZ_CP011058.1, forward strand.
TCTGGGCTGGGAGTAACGCTTTTATCATCCGTTTCCGTATCCTCTGAAATAACGAGTGGTCAACTGGTCAAGCTACCTTGGGAAGGCCCTGATCTTTCAGTTGTTACGCATCTGGTATGGCACAAAGACAAATGGCTTTCCCCTTCTCTTGCTGCCTTCTTAACCCATGCGCGTGAAATGTTAACCATTAAATGACAATGCGATCAATAATGAAGTACTTGGACAATCGAGAGAAAATCAAAAAAGACTGGAGAAAGATTCGGAGGAAGATCCGACCGTTCTCCAGTCTTTAGTGTGTCAGGAAAATAATTATTATTCCTTGACACTTAAGGTGGTGGATGGGAGTTATAAGATCAATTGAGGCCAAGAAGGCCGTAAACGAGGGGGCAATATCGTTTTACCCCGTATACGTGATTTGAAAGCTGCTATTTCCATAATTTTCGGTAACAACCCATCCTTCGGGGATCGGTGAATTCGCTATGATATCCATCGTGTCTCCATAACTGGCTCCAACCGTATACGTGATTCGATAGCCGCCATTTCCATCCGCATAGGTAAGAACCCATCCTGCAGGGATCGGTGAATTCGCTATGATATCCATCGTGTCTCTATAACTGGCTCCACCCGTATACATGATTCGATAGCCGCCATTTCCATTTGCATAGATGAGAACCCATCCTGCGGGGATCGGTGAATTCGCTATGATATCTATCGTGTCTCTATAACCGGCTCCAACCGTATACATGATTCGATAGCCGCCACTTCCATTTGCATAGGTAAGAATCCATCCTTCGGGGATCGGTGAATTCGCTATGATATCTATCGTGTCTCTATAACCGGCTCCAACCGTATACATGATTCGATAGCCGCCATTTCCATTTGCATAGGTAAGAACCCATCCTGCGGGGATCGTTGAATTAGCAATGATATCTATCGTGTCTCTATAACTGGCTCCACCCGTATACGTGATTACATAGGTGTCATTATAACTATTATAATAGATACGAACCCATCCTGCAGGGACCGGTGATTCACTCACGATCGTCATCGTTTCTCTATAACTGGCTTCTCCAACCATATACGTGATTCGATAGCTATTTCCATAATCAGTAGTAGTCACCCATCCTGCGGGGATCGGTGAATTAGCCAGGATATCTATCGTGTCTCTATAACCGGCCCCAACCGTATACATGATTCGATAGCCGCCATTTCCATAAGCATCGGTAAGAACCCATCCTTCGGGGATCTCTGAATTAGCCAGGATATCTATCGTAGATCTATAACTGGCTCCACCCGTATACGTGATTTCATAGCCGTCATTTATTCCATTAGCATAGGTAAGAACCCATCCTGCGGGGATCGGTGAATTAGCCTCGATATTAAACGTGTCTCTATAACTGGCTCCAACCGTATATGTGAGTCTATAGATGATTCCATCATAATAAGTAATTACCCATCCTTCGGGGATATTTGTACCTGAGGTGACTGTTACAGTGGTCCCATAGGTGGGGTCCGTTGGAATAGCGTCTGCGGACACCCGAGCAGGAAGCGCTAACAACATGGAAAAGAATAATACACACAGTGCTGAAACGATGCTTTTCTTTTTCACAATCAAACCTCCAATAACCTATTATTTTAATTATGAGCCGTATTAAAAATACCATTAAAATTCATTTTTGTTAATATTTTTAACATTTTTAGTGCTATTGATCTACATCGTAAGGAGGTAGGACATACATCGGGGTAAAAAGAAATAGCAGTCGGCCTATATCAAGGATTCTCTCCCCCTGGTGAGCAGAAAAAAAGCCGGATGAATCACGATCATCCGGCAGCTTTAATATCAGTCATTTATTTAAATAAATAGCGGCTGCTGCGGCCAAGGAGGCTGCTTGCCGATGGGACATGCAAAATATCGTTTTACCCAATATACGTGATTCTGTGGCTGAGCCATCCAAGAAAGGTAATAATCCATCCTTCGGGGAGCGGTGATTCCCTCGTGATCGATATCGTGTCTCCGTAACTGGCTCCAACCGTATAAGTGAGTTCATAGCGGTTATGATAACTATCATATCCGGTCTTAGCCCATCCTTCAGGGACCGGTGATTCAGCCACGATCGATATCGTGTCTAGATACTCGGCTCCAACCGTATAAGTGAGTTCATAGGTGTTACCATAACTATAATAGCCGGTGCGAACCCATCCTGTTGGGAGCGGTGATTCAGGCAAGACCCCCGATACCATGTCATTATAATCAGCTCCACCTACATAAGTGATTTCATAATTGTGAGACCACGAATCATAACCGGTATAAACCCATTCTGCGGGGACCCTTGATTCAGTCGCGATCCATTCCGTGTCTCCAAAACTAGCTCCACCCACATAAACGGCATCCCACTTGTAATGATAGCTATCATAATTGACAAGAACCCAATCTGCGGGAAGCGGTGATTCCGTGAGGATCGATATCCTGTCTCCATAACTAGCTCCACCCACATACATCATTGTAAAGTTGCCGGTAAGAACCCATCCTGGGGGAATGGGATCATATAGGCCGACTGTTACAGTTTCCCCATAGTAAGGGTCCGTTGGAATAGCGTCTGCGGACACCTGAGCAGGAAGAGCTAGTAACATAGAAATCAGTAATACAAACAGTGCTGAAACGATGCTTTTCTTTTTCACAATCAAACCTCCATTAACCGATTATTTTAATCATGAGCCACATTAAAAATACCATTACTAATCAATTTTGTAAACATTAGTATTTATTAATATTTTAAGTTCCCAATGGATGAATGGATTTTCTATTAAAGCAAGATACGTACTCGAAAGCCGATCATCTGGTATGACGCTTCTGGTAATGTGCCGATGCGTACTGACGGACTTGATTCAGTGGTCTAAAAGCCCTGGATCTGGCCGCTGACGGTCATATATTAATTATTTCGGCAGAGTAGGTTTTAATTTCAAGGCCGCAAGATCAAAAGAATGGAGCGAAGGATATTCCAATATTTATGTCCAGGCAAGTCTCATATCTTGATTGGTTTTGAAAAAGAAATAAATACATTCCAGAGATAATAATTAATGTCCCCAAGAGCTAGGAAAATAAAGGGAACAGGCTGGTCGTGAGGGCTTAAAAATCGATTTAGAACGGGAGTCAAAAACTTGAAGAAATGCTTACCTCTTTTCCCCATTGTATCTGTCGCGACATGAGAAAAAGACTGGAGTTTGATCGGAGGAATATCCGATTCGCTTCCAGTCTTGAGTGAGTTGGTGGACAGTTATTTTTATGCCTGGACACTTATTGGGTGGGGAGGTCAGGAGTTTTTATTTATGTAAAACTCCGCTGCCGCAGCGCCTCGTAAAGCAGCACCGTTGCGGCCATCGCCACATTGAGCGATTCCGCTTTGCCGCGCATCGGGATGATGACGTTCAGATCGAGAAGATCCGATGCCGCGGCGGACAGCCCGTCGGATTCGCTGCCGAACAGCAGCCACACCGGTCCCTTCCAGTCGCAGTGGAAGCAGTCGCGCTCCGCCTGCAGACTCGTGCCGGCGAGGCGGATTCCTTTCGCTTTCGCTTCCGGCAACAGCACGCAGAGATCGCCTTCCACCACGGGCAGATGGAACAGAGAGCCCATCGTGGAACGAACGGTCTTCGGGTTGTAGAGGTCAACGCAGCCTTTGCCTAACACAACGGCGTCCGCACCGACCGCGTCCGCGCTGCGGATAATCGTGCCGACGTTGCCGGGATCGCGCACGCCGTCCAATACGACGACGAGCGAATCGGTGCGGTACAGAAACGAAGAGTCGGCATGCGGTTTATTCACGACAGCGAAGACGGGCGGAGGCGTATCCGTTCCGGTGCATTTGGCGATAACGGCTCGAGTTGCCGCGACGATTATGCCGTCCGCTTCTGCCAGCAGCGGCTGAAGCTCTGCCGGAATGCCGCGTTCCGCGTCATAAACGATCGTCCCGATCGACGCGCCGCTAAGCAGCGCCTCTTTCACCAAATGTACGCCTTCCACCAGAAACTGGCCGCTCCGATCGCGGTTTTTTTTATCAAGCAGCCCTGCCCAAGCTTTAACCTTCGGATTTTGCGCAGAGCTCAAAGACGTTTCGTTCATCGTTCCCCTACCTTCAAGCCTGCAGAATAAGCCGTTTCAAGCCTCGTTAAATCCTGGTTCCGGCCTACAACGACGAGGATGTCACCGGACCGGATCGAGTCGTTGGCATTCGGCGAAATGTTCATCCGGCCGTTGTTTTTGATGCCCATGACGTTGCAGCCGTATTTGGCCCGGATATCCAGCTCTTTGAGGCTGTGGCCAATCATTGCCTCCGGAGCCTTGAGCTCAACGATTCCGTGCTCTTCCGACAGCTCGATGAAATCGATAATATTAGGCATGATAAGATGGTGGGCGACACGCATCCCCATATCCCGTTCCGGATAAACGACCTTGTCCGCCCCGATTTTGTGCAGCACCTTCCCGTGCAGCTCGTCCTGGGCTTTGACGATCACGTGCCGAACACCCAATTCCTTAACCACTAACGTCGTCAAAATACTGGCCTGGATGTCCTCCCCGATCGCGACGACAACAACGTCGAAATTGCCGATCCCGAGCGCGCGCATCGCGTCATCATCGGTGGAGTCGGCGGTAACGGCAAACGTAACTTCATTGGACAAATCCTGAACTCTCTGTTCATGGGAATCAATGGCGAGCACTTCAAAGCCCATATCAGACAGCGACCTCGCAACGCTGGATCCGAATCTTCCCAACCCGATAACGGCAAATTGTTTTTTGCGCAACGTGTCTTTCTTCCCTTCCCCGTAAATTCTAATGCCATTATAGCATACCGGCGTGGCCCGCCCAAACGGATTGCCCTTCGGAGCAGTGGAATGAATTTCACCCTTGGCGGACATATTAAACCGGGGTACAGACGAATGGGAGGTCATTTGCACATGCAAAATTTCAATTTGCGTCAAGCGATTATTATGCGTGTTCAGGACAAATCCAGCGAGGAATTGACCGATATTATCGACAGCTCGATCAACAGCGACGAAAAAACGCTTCCCGGACTCGGGGTCCTGTTCGAAATGATCTGGCAGAATAGTGAAAAAAGGGAGCAAAACCGCATGGTGCAATGTCTCCATAATCATCTTCATCCGCAAAGCTAATCAAGCGGTAACGGCTGTCTCGATATTGCTTGGCAACCACAAGGTCCACGGAAACGATCTTTCTTAAATTGAAAAACCCCGCAAAATGCGGGGTTTGCCGGCTATCAGCTGTTATCAGCCATTATCAACGTTAATAGTCGTTTAGCGTCTATGCGGATCGTTAGGATCCCGCTGTCTGCTTTAACTGCGCCACCGGTACCTTTCGCTTCGGCTCGCGCTACTGATCACAAGCAGGAGCCCGGTAATGATGTGCATAATCATGCCGACAAAAGGAATATAAGCAATAAACGAAGTTACAATTCCGACGATGCTGCCATGAATCTCGCTCCGGGCACGAACGCACACGACGAGTGTCAAAATATGAAGGATGAGCATAAAAGTAAGCGGGATATATCCGGTGCCGATAATGATCAGCCCGCCGATAACCGGTATTCCGAGAATGAGCTCGCACACCCCGGTAATGAGACGCATCAACCGTGGAAGAGCCATCAGTTTTCCCTCGTTTCCATGACTTTTGATATGGTGGATACAATCCAACATTCCACCTTATTATAGTTCCAATGGCTTATGGAAGCAATGAGGACCGACGCGGATTTTATTCCGGCCGCTGTGCTGCTGCCGCATGTGAAGAAACGGCGCTGCGGTTTTCTTCTCCCCAAACTTTCATTTGCAAAATGATCGGCGCCAGCGTTTCCCCGAGCGGGGTAAGCGAATATTCCACTTTGGGCGGCACTTGTTGATACACTTCGCGGTGAATAATGCCGTCCTGTTCCATTTCACGAAGCTGCAGCGTAAGCATCCGCTGCGTGATGGCGGGACAAATGCGCCTGAACTCGTTAAACCGCTTCTTCCCGTCAATGAGATGATAGAGAAGGATGCCTTTCCATTTGCCGCCGATAACCCCAAGCGTGAACTCGACCGGACATCCTTGATTGTTCGGACACGTCCCGAACCGTTCATTACTCTTCTCCATCATTCCGCCTCCCTAAGTATATAAATAGATGCTATATTCTTTGAACGCGTGTACCTTGTTTTTTTTACTATACATGAAATGACTGGAAACGGAAAGAGCCGGCGCTATTTTAAATGTGAGCAGCAAAAAACCTTCTTCATTAAGAGCCGCGGCTCTTTGAAGAAGGTTATTCGCCTCCCAGGCGCGGTTTGCCTAAGGAGCCATCTCCAGAAACTTGGAGGTCGGATTTTTATCCATTGCCGTACGCATCGCATACTCGTTCTCGAACAGAGCGACGTAGTTGCCCTTTTTATCCTTGACGAGCGTGGAATTAATGCGGAATTTGGACGGATCGATTTTATCGTCGACGATCCAGCGCGCGAACTGGAAGCTCATCCGGTGCAGCTGAATTTCCACTCCGTATTCGGCACGCATCCGGTATTCGAACACCTCGAACTGGAGCTGCCCGACGACGCCGAGAATCGTTTCGTCGAAGCTGCCGGTCGTTTGGAACACCTGAATGGTGCCTTCCTCCGTCAGCTGGTCGATCCCTTTTTGATACTGCTTATGCTTAAGTGCATTCTTAACCGTAACTTTGGCAAAAATCTCCGGCGAAAAAGTCGGCAGCTCGTCGAATTCAACGCTCGCTCCCTGCGAAAGCGAATCACCGATGCGGAAAATGCCCGGGTCGAACAGACCGATAATATCGCCGGGATATGCCGTCTCCACGATGTCGCGGTCCTGCGCAAGAAACTGCTGCGGCTGGGACAGCTTAATGTCTTTGCCTGCGCGCACATGCTTGACGCTCATGCCCCGTTCGAACCGGCCGGAGCAAATGCGCAGGAAAGCGATCCGGTCGCGGTGGGCGGGATTCATGTTCGCCTGAATTTTGAAAATATAGCCGGAAAACTTTTCGTCGGTCGGCTCGACCGGACCGCTCGTGCTCATCCGGGAAGCCGGCTTCGGCGCAAGCTGCAGGAAGTTCTCCAGAAACGTCTGTACGCCGAAATTGTTGACGGCGCTGCCGAAGAACACCGGCGTCAGCTCGCCCGCGCGAACTTTCTCGAAATCAAACGGGTCGCCCGCAACATCGAGCAGCTCCAGCTCCTGCTCAAGCTGGTCCGCCAAATAGTCGCCCGCCATTTCGCGGATGACGGGGTCATGGTAATCGGCAACTTTGCGAACGCTGATCGTTTCGTGGTCGTCGCCCTGAAACAGCTCGACTTGATCCTTCATCCGGTCGTAAACGCCGCACAGCTCGCGGCCCATCCCGATCGGCCAATTCATCGGCACCGAGCGGATGCCGAGCACGCGCTCCAGCTCTTCCATCAGGTCGAAAGGGCTCTGCCCTTCGCGGTCGAGCTTGTTGATGAACGTGAAGATCGGAATGCCGCGCTTGCGGCACACCTGAAACAGCTTGATCGTCTGCGCCTCGACGCCTTTGGCGACGTCGATCAGCATGACGGCACTGTCCGCCGCCGTCAGCGTGCGGTACGTATCCTCACTGAAATCCTGGTGACCCGGCGTATCGAGAATGTTGACGCGATGGCCGTTATAGTCGAACTGCATCACGCTCGATGTAACGGAGATTCCGCGCTGCTTCTCAATCTCCATCCAGTCGGATGTTGCATGCCGGCTCGCTTTCCGCGCTTTAACGGAACCGGCAAGACGAATAGCCCCCCCAAACAGGAGGAGCTTTTCCGTCAATGTTGTTTTCCCTGCATCAGGGTGAGAGATGATCGCGAATGTGCGCCGTTTCTCCACTTCCTGATTAATCTCACTGCTTAATGTTTTGCTCATTTACAGAGTATCCCTTCATCTTAAATCCTCAAACGTGTAACTATTATAACAGGATTCAATCCGTATGAGCCAGCCTCTCTCGCCGACTTTAGCATATGCGGTACAAATTCAAGCTGTGCCTGTCGGTTCGGACCCGGCATTTATATTGATTCCGCAGCATTATGGTTAGCTTTTGCTGCCCTTGACCCAGATGACGTTATCCTCCTCTTGACCGTTCACCGGCCACCAGTGGAAGCCTTCGTCGGCAAGCAGCCTTTTCGAACGCTCCGGTCCCCACGAACCGGCCGGATAAAATTGGAGATCGTTCGGATTTTCTCTCCACGCCTGCGCAATCCGGTCGACGAACGACCAGGCCTGCGCCACTTCGTCCCAACGCGTGAAATAGGTGGAATCGCCGCGCGCCGCATCGTAAATGAGCAGCTCGTAAGCTTCCGGCGTATTGATGCCAACTTGGCAGCTTTGGCAAAACTCCATCGCTACCGGCTGGACTTCATTGTCGGAACCCGGCCTTTTGGCGTTGATTTTGATATAGATGCCTTCCATCGGATTGACGCGAATGACGAGCAGGTTCGGTCCAAGATCATGACGCTTTGCAAACAGCACGTTTTCCGGCACGTTCTTGAACTCGATCACAACCTCCGTCGTCTTGACCGGCAGACGTTTACCCGTTCGGATAAAGAACGGCACTCCGGCCCAGCGGAAGTTGTCCACCATCACCTTCGCGGCAAAATAAGTTTCCGTCATCGAGTCGGCCGGAACGCTTTCTTCCTGACGGTATGCCGGCAGCGGTTTGCCGCCTTGGTTGCCTTCGGCATATTGAGCGCGCACGACGTTTTGGCGAACTTCGTCGCTGGAATTGTATTTGCGCAGCGAGCGCAGCACTTTCACCTTCTCATCGCGGAGGCCCTCCGGGTGAAGTCGGCTCGGCGGTTCCATCGCAATCATGGTAAGCATCTGCAGCATATGGTTCTGTCCCATGTCGCGAAGCGCGCCGGAATTGTCGTAATAACCGCCGCGTTCTTCGACCCCGACCGTTTCCGACAGCGTAATCTGCACATTCGCGATATGCTGGTTGTTCCAAAGCGGCTCGAAGAACGCGTTCGCGAAGCGGAGAACCTGGATATTCTGCACCATTTCTTTGCCAAGATAGTGGTCAATCCGGTAAATCTCTTCTTCATTGAACACTTGGCTGAGCTGCTCGTTCAGCTTGCGCGCGGAATCCAAATCGTAGCCGAACGGCTTCTCGATTACAAGGCGGTGCCATCCGGGCGATTCAAGAAGCCCGCCGCCCTTCAGGTTGAACGACACCGGTCCGAACAGCTCCGGCGCAAGCGCGAGATAAAACAGGCGGTTGCCCTTAATATCGAATTTCTTATCCAACTCGCCGGACAAGCGGTCAAGCTCGCGGAACCCATCCACGTTGTGGATGTCCAGCGGCATATAGACAAAATGCTGCGCGAACCGGTTCCACATATCAGCGTCCTTCGCTTTATAGCGGCAAAATTCATTGATCGATTCATACACGTCCTCACGGAACTGCTCATTCGTGCGCGGACGGCGGGCAAGTCCAACGACAGCGAACTGTTCGCCAAGCTTGCCTTCTTTATATAGACTGAACAGCGCCGGAAAGAGCTTTCTCCGGGCCAAATCTCCGGTTGCTCCGAACAGATAAAAGACCGCGCCTTCTGCGGCCACTGCTTCCTGTGTGTTTGCGTAGTTCATCGTCCTCAGTCTCTCTTCCATCTTTGGATTAAAAACGGGGTTATTTATGGTATGTAGTTTACCATATTCCCCTATTACCCGCCATTGTTCTCATTCAATCTTCATTCAAGCGGGCCGCTGCTGCGGCGGCTGACCGCCATCCTAATCCGCTTTCGAATAATCGCCGGAAATGAGCGGCACCCCTGCTGTCAGCTCGATCCGCTTGCTTTCCGTATCGTCGTGGACAGCCAGCTGCAGATTGCCTTTCTTTCCGCCGCCCAGTGAAACCGATGCCGTCAGCAGCGGGGTAAAATAGGTCGCGCTCACCGTAGCCCCGTCCTTGTATGTATCCCGAGAGTCAGCCTGTGCGATATCGGCAAGCCGGCGCATACTGTTGCTGCGGATCGCATACCCATGCACGTTCAAGTTCATTTTGGCATGGAGCCCCGTTTCCGCCGCCGCGCTGAGCACCGCGTTTGCCTGTGCCAGCAGTGCGTCAAGCGACGCTTTTTGGCCGAGCTCATAGCGGATGACGAGATCCGCTGCCCTGCCTGAGCTTCCGGTCCTTTTTGCCCATAATGATAACGCTCCCCCTCCCCGGACGACCTCTCCCTGCCATAGGTTACCCTCCAGACCATCCGTTTCATCCAGCGCTCCGGCAGTAACGGCAAGCGGCTTGATTCCGAGCAGCTCAGCCATCCTTTTCACTTCATCGACCGAAGCGTCGGCATCGAACCGCAGCTGCCACGAGCCGCCGGGGGCGCCCCCCTGGAGCTCGCCATCGGTCCATTCCCACAGCCGCTTCACGTCGCCTGTTGTCGCGCCCTCCGAGCCGGCGGCCGTAACATTCGTTCCTTTGCTTTGATTGGCCTGATAGATCATGACGAGAGCGGCGGCGGCAAGCAGAAGCATGACAAGCGCCATCCCGCGCAGCGCGGACCGCCGCGAATTTCCTTCCATGCTGGAACCACTTCCTTTCAGAGGCGGCATTAGCTTGCACATATCTGTGAAAATCGGGAATCTGGGTGAATGACCATACACATCCGCCCTTGGGTGAATAAACTGGTTAGCAGCACATGATAATGGGAGGAGACAAAAATGGAACCGATCTTGCCGCTCCATGAAGAGCGGATTCAACAATTTTGCGGAAATATGGTTTGCGTCGTTCTGAAAGACGGAAGGCGTCATATCGGCGTGCTCAGCTCCTGCAAGAACGGCCGGGTTCATCTGAACGATTTTCCTGACAGCCCCAAAACGCATCATTTGCCAACGATCGCGCAGAGCGAACCGGTCAAACCGGGGAAAAAGAAAACCCGCAAACCGAAAACGAAATCCGGCTCCGTTTCGACGGAACTTTCGGATGCTCAGACGAAAGCGTATGCGCCTTACGGCCCGGGGTTTCGCCCCTATCCGTACAGGTATCCGTACTACCCTTTCGGAGCTTTTGTCGCGTTTGAGCTGGCGGCGATCGCTTTTCTGCTGCTGATTCTGTAGATAAGTCAGCGGTGCCGGATCAATCATAACGCGACGTCATCCAGAGCAAATAAGCAGATCCCTGACATTCAGGCGATCTGCTTGTTTATGCGGGAGAGGATACCGGTCAAAAAGATTCCGGATGCCGGCGGATTATTCCGCAATTTGGTGCTTGTGCGCATAAATGGCGGCCTGGGTCCGGTCCTCCACGCACAGTTTGTTTAATATGTTCGTTACATGAAACTTGACCGTTTTTATCCCGATAAACAGCTGATCGGCGATTTCCTGATTGGACAACCCCTTCGCAACGAGCTTCAGCACATCCATCTCCCGCTCCGTCAATTCTTCATGAAGCTGTTTTTGGGAAGCGGAACGGGGCCCGCGGAAGCGATTCATCATTTTCGCCGCAACCTGGGATTCCAGCACCGACTGGCCCCTTGAAGCCGCGCGGATCGCATCGGCAATTTCCGTCGCGCGCGATGTTTTCAGCAAATAGCTGAACGCTCCGGCTTCAATTACCGGGTACAGCTTGCTGTCATCCAAGTAGCTCGTCAACACGACAACTTTGCAGTCGGGGCACTGCTCAAGCAGCTTGCCCGTCGTTTCTACGCCGTCCATTCCTTCCATGACGAGATCCATCAGCACGACGTCCGGTTTATACGCCTGGGCGAGCCGGATTCCGTCCTGTCCGTTGCTTGCTTCCCCAACGACCTCGATTCCCGCCTCCGTATCAAGTACCGCCGCAAGTCCGATCCTTACCATCTCATGATCGTCGACAAGCAGCACTTTGATCGGCTCAGCCGTAAGTCCGGTATTCATCAATTCCTGTTCCATCTTCCAACCCGCTCCCCTTTCCTTCTTCCCCGATCGGCACCCACAGGTCGATCGTCGTCCCTTCGCCCGGGGCGGTATAGATTTCAAGCGCTCCGCCCAGCTCATTGATCCGTTCATCCATCGTCAGCAAACCGTAGGAAGCCTGCTTCTTCTCTTCCAAATCGAAGCCAACACCATTGTCGCGCAGCGTCAGTCTGGCCTGGTTGCCGTACCGCAGCAGCCTAATGTCCATCTGATCGGCTTTGGCATGGCGCAGCGTATTGGACATCGCCTCTTGCGCGATCCGGAACAGATGGTCTTCGGTTTGCGGATTGAGGTTGATCGACGTATCGACGTCAATGGCAATCTGAACCGGCACTTTAACTTTCAGCTCATCTACGAGCGCAGTCAGCGCCTGGGCCAAATTTTTGCCGTCCAAATGGACGGGCCGCAAATGAAGCAGCAGCGCTCTCATCTCCGATTGGGCGACGGCGGCCATTTCCTCGATCAGCTGCACTTGCCTCCGCGCCCGTTCCCAATCCTTCTCAATCGTGCGGCTGACGGCGGTCGCCGTCATCGAGATAGCAAACAGCTGCTGGCTTACCGCATCGTGCAGCTCTCTTGCCAGCCGCTGGCGTTCTTCAATAACGGCTGAAAATTTAACTTTCTCCGTCCATTCTTTATCCGCCTCCGTTTCTTCATCCGATGAAAAATCCGTCTGTTCGTCCGATGGGAGGGTAATATGATTTCGTCTGCGCTGCTGCTGATTGAGTCGCTGAAGCGCCTCCTTCAGCCTCGATGTCTGCAGGTAGCTGCTCAGCGCCGTCCCGGCCAGCGCAACGGCGATAACCCCCAGGCCGATCACGGCCGCTTTTCCCTGAATCGCAAACAATTCGACCGAGCCGAGCCCGTGAAGTACGATAAATAGCAGGCCTAGTATAACGAGCAGCCATAGAATGGTTTCCATCACATTTCGACGGCCCGCTTCCGGGTATTTGCCCACAGGTTTCTTTTTGGCCACTTTGCATTCTCCTTCAGGTTTTGCCGGAGGCAAAACCAACTTCGTAAGCATCCACTTAGGTTTTGCTGGAAGCAAAACCTATTCGTAAGCATCGTTACTCTTATTATACAATTGAGGTTCCAGCTAATGGAAGCCCTAGAAGTAAACAGGCTGAAAGAAGCTCCGGACAGGACCCTGAATATCGGCACGTTCCGGAGCTTGCTTATGTCACTATTATTCGGAAGATGCGGACGGGTTCAATTTATTTTTCAAAGCTTGCAGCTGCTCTTCGACTTTCAGCTGTTTTTCGGCATCAACCGGTTTGTAAGCGGTGCTGTTTGTGAACCCGTACGGGGAACGGAGCACATCGGCTTCCGCTTCCATCTGTATAATTTTTTCTTCCATGCGGGAAAATCCGCGAGCGGCGCCGCCGCTGTCGATACGGTGTGTGGACGTCGCCTGGGCCATTTGCTTTTGCGCTTTGGCCATTTGCGCGCGGGCAGCCAGCTCATTGCGCTTGTTGCGCAGCTGATAGAACTCGTCTTTCATTCCGTGCAGCTGCTGCTTCAGCTCCTCCGCCTGGATTTTCGCCTGCGAGTACAGGTCGCTGAATTCTGCCGTCTTCTGGTCGAAATACAGCTTCTCCTCCAGCAGCTTGCGGGCAAGATCCTCTTGTCCGGCACGGAGCGCTGTCTCCGCTTTGCTCTCACGGTCGATAACGCTGCGGGCAGCCTCATCGTAACGCTGTTTCATGCGGCGCTCGTTCGCCATTTGCTTCGCTACCGTTACCTCGGCCTGATGAATTTCGGCCTCCATGTCGCGCAAATATTGGTTCAGCATTACGACCGGATCTTCCACTTTATCAAGCAGCTCATGCACCGACGCTTTCGTCATATCCTTCATCCGTTTGAAAATTCCCATCATTAAAACTCTCCCTTCTCGTACTTGGCAAGTTTGCTTTTCAGTTCTTCGATTTCTTTGCGCAGCGCTTTTTTCTCCAGATCGTCCATCATCGCGTCGAGATCGGAAGCTTCTTGTTTCGGTTTCCACTGCTCGCTGCCCGGCTGCGGCGGATTGGCGTATGGTCCGCCTTTATATGAGCCGTAGCCGCCGGAAGTACCTTCATTGCGATATGGATCGCGTCCCGCATCATAGCGGTCGTTATAGTTGCCGTAGCCTCCCCCGAAGCCGGGAGGAAATCCGTTCGGACCGTATCCGTGGGGCGGATAATACGGTTCTTTCGGGATGACAAGCGCGGCCAGAATGTAGATCAAAATGATCGCGCCGCTGGTGAACACCGCCACCACGATGAATAATATCCGGAGCAAATTGGCATCGACATTCAGCATCTCCGCCAGACCGCCGCAGAGCCCGAACAGTTTTTTATTTCGTCTGGAACGATACAATTGCCTCATGGCTTAACGTCAGCCTCCTTTTTCAAGCTTTCTCTTCAATGCCTCAAGCTCGCGCTCCACAACGGAAGAGATTTGAGAGCCGGCCTCATTGAACAATTGCTGCCCCATCCGCCGCAAATCCCGCAAACTTTTGCTTTCCAGCTCCAAATCGCTGATCCGCTCTTCCAGTCTCCGGAACATGCCTTCGGGCTGCAAACCCGAGGCGCCTGTGCCATTCATGCCGCCGGCATACCGGGCGTTCATCCGCTGCTGAAGCCGCAGCGATTCCATCCGGGCCGCATAATACTCGCGCTTATCGTATACTTGCTGGTACTCCATGCGCAGCTCGCGCAAGTTGTCTTCCAGCTCGGAGATGCTTGCCCGGCTTTGCTCATACAGGTCACGGTACTGGATAGAGCGCTCCTCCGCGCTCGCTTTCTCATGGAGAGCGATTCTCGCGAGCTGCTCCTCGCCTGCCTTAAGCGCCGTCAGCGCTTGCTGCTCGCGTTTCTCCTTCTGCTGCTCCGCCTGCAGCCACTGCATTTTCAAATTGTTGCTGTGTGCGGAGTACTGCGCGTAAATCCGCTCCGCTTGTATAATTTCTTCCCGGGTTGACCATAGAAACTGGTCGATCAGCCGTACGGGATCTTCCGCTTTCTCCAATCGTTCATTTAATGTGGCGACCGTAATGTCGCGCACACGCCGCATAATGCTCACTTGCGTACCCTCCCTTGGTTCAAATGGTGCCGTATCTCGCTGCAGTTCCAATCTATTTTAGTAAGTACGGCGTTGTCCTTTAATTTTGGAAACACCCCATACGATCAATCCGACTGCGAGCAGAAGCATAATCAGTCCCGACAGTTTGGCAAGCAGCATGAGGGCACCGATTACCGCCAGCACGGTCCCGATTACTTTGCTGCCGTTTCTCCAGCCGACAACGCCAAGCCCGATCAGGATAACAGGGAAGAGCAGACCGAAGATCCAGCCGAAAAGATGCCCCAGACCGAGAAATTTCATCGCGATCAATGCACCTACGACAATTAACAATGCGCCAAATCCTGTATTACGATTCATAAATGATAGTCACCGCCTTTCTTGCATCTTGGTTAAGTATCGCTTGCTTATGTACTTATTGTAGGTGTTTTAGCCTTTCTTCAAAACGGACTTGCGGCGGTTTTGCAAACTGGACTCAGGTCGGGGACGATGCCCCGCCGGAGGCGGACGGCGTTTGCAGCGGCATCCGCGGCAACGAAACAAGGGGCAAAGCGTAAACGAACCGATCAAGGGACTAATCTTGGCCGGTTCGTTCGTTTTTACCACATAGGAAAGTTTAATTTCGATAAAGCATGAAGTCGAAATGAACTTTCCTATTGGCGAATAAACCTACATTTAAACGCGGTCGCACATCTTCGAAAGACCTCGATAAAGGTTTATCTCATCGCTCTGCACGAAGAGGGTATTTTTGAAAATCCTGCGTTCATACATCTTTTTTCTCTTTAGTTTTCGGCTGCGTGAAAATTCCTGCAAATATACATTTATTTCCGATCCAATCTCTCGTTCAGGCGATAAAAGCCGGGAATTCCTGTACCAGCGCAGGTTTTTCCTCCATACATGCGATTTCGAGCGATAATACCTGCACAATCGCAGGTTTAGCGAGGAAAGGACCTCCAACTCCGCTTTGCCAGCGGAACTGGAGGTCCTCTTGTGTCCTATTTTGGACTGGCTCATTCATGTGAACACTTATGAAACAGCCTCTTACAGGTAGTATTCAGTTGCTGGGCAGACTCTATAAGTGCCTCATAACAATCTTTCGAGACCGTTACACAACTCTGCTTAAAAAGTGTTCCAGGAAGCGGTCCGCGTCCACTTCCATGCATACGTCCATATTCGGCGGGTTCGCCGGTTTATCGCGCAGGTCGGCAACGGTTCGGGCCAGCGAGTGAATGCCGTGCAGGTCAACCTGCACGTGCATCGGGACCGTCTTGACAAAGCTCGGGTCAATCGCAACGCCGACCGCGAGCGGATCGTGCAGGCCGCAGCCGCCGACGCCCGGATACAGCTGGCTGTACGCCTTAATATAATACTCGGTCATATCCGCGAAAAAATGGCCGAGCTCGGTATCTTTATTCCGCCACAGCTGCAGCTTCTCGTACGGCAGCAGCGTCTGCATCGTGACGTCAAGCCCGACGAGCGTAATCGGGATGCCGGAGCGGAATACATATTCGGCCGCTTCCGGGTCCGCGTAGATGTTCGCTTCCGCTACCGGCGTCACATTCCCCCACCGTTTGACGGCTCCGCCCATCACAATAACATTTTCGACCAAGTGAACGATCTCGGGATCCTGCATAATGGCGAGCGCAAGATTGGTCATCGCGCCCACCGTTATGATCGTCACCTTGCCCGGATTCTTTCTGGCTTGTTCGATCATGAAATGCGGCGCATAGCCAGCCGCCGCTTCCCGCTTCGGCTCTCTCGCAAGCGCATTGCCGAGTCCGTCTTCGCCGTGAATGAACGTTTCTTTTTCTTTCTCGCGATGGCGGAACAAAGGCTTGTCCGCACCGGCGATGACGGGCACGTCGCTGTCATGATAGTCAAGGACCACCAGCGTATTGCGGGTTGCTTCCGCAACCGTTACGTTTCCGAAGCATGTGGTCACACCCAGGATTTGCAGCTCCGGAGAGCGGACCGCATAGGAAATGGCAAGAGCGTCGTCGATTCCGGTATCTACATCCAAAATAATCGGTTTCATCAGGTGTCCTCCGCTAACTGCTCAATACGTTCATAAAGTATTCCACAAACCGCTCACTGTCGACTTCCGTACAGAGGGAAGCGTTCGTCCGCTCGGGAGGCCTTCTGAAATCGGCGATCGTTGCCCCGTAGGACAATTCTCCCTTCGTCTCGATGCGTATATAAACCTCCTCCGTCTGCACAAGAGAAGGATCGACCGCAACCGCAACCGCCAGCGGATCATGAAGGGGAGATCCGTAAAAGCCGTCCTGCTTCAAATAAGCTTCAAAGTAATAAGACAGGATTCCCCCAATAAATTGCGGCCTGCGTGCGGATGCCGTGCCAGCTGCGAGCCGGTCCAAATGCGACTTGCCGATGATCGTTTTCATCGTTACATCGAGCCCGACCATCGTAATCGGCATGCCGGATTCGAACACGCGGTGGGCCGCCTCCGGATCGCTGTGTATGTTCGCTTCCACGACCGGAGTGACGTTCCCGGGAACCTTCACCGCTCCCCCCATCAGCACAAGACGCTTCACTTTGGAAGCGATCGACGGGTCTTTCGCAAGCGCGATGGCCAAATTCGTCAGCGGTCCGACAAAAACGAGCGTCAGCGCGTCCGGGTTCTCATTGACCTTGCGTACAATAAAGTCGGCGGCCTTCTCATCGAGCGGCTCCTGCTCCGGCCACGGCAGCTCGCAATTGCCGATGCCGTTGTCGCCGTGAATATGGACAACCGGACCGCCCCATTCGCCAAAGAGCGGGCCGGCGGCCCCCTTCGCGACCGGAACCTCGTACGGCGCATCTGCGAGCCCGATCACCTGCAGCGTGTTGCGGGTGGCCTGCTCCACACTCGTATTGCCGAACACGGTCGTAATTCCTTCGACGACGACATGTTCCGTTTTTAAAGCAAGCAGAATCGCAAGTGAATCATCAATTCCGGTATCGACATCAAGAATCATCCGGATGGCTTCCAACTTTCCACATCCCTTCCAACTACACCATTAAATCGAATCTTATCCCTTTTCGGCCCCGGCCGTCAATCCGTCCACGAGGAAACGCTGCATCAGGATGAACAAAACGGTGATCGGTACCGCGACGAGCACGCAGCCGGCGGCAAAGGTGGTGAACTCGGTCGAGAACGGGTCGGTGATCATATCGAACAGCCCGACGGCGAGCGTCTTCTTCTCCGGCGTGCGCAGCACGAGCTTGGCGAAAATAAAGTCGGTGAACGCGCCGGTAAACGTCATAAGCGACGTGAACACGATCAGCGGCGTCGACAGCGGCATAATGATCCGGAAGAAAATGGTCAGATGCCCCGCTCCGTCAATGCGCGCCGCCTCGACCAGGCTTTTCGGAATCGTGTCGAAGTAGCTCTTCGAGAACAGGAAAAACAGCGGCGCCCCGGCGGCATACACGATAATGATCGCCAAATGCGTATTGAGCAGGTTCATTTGGTTGAGCAAAATATAGATGGCGATCATGCTCATAAAGCCGGGAAAGAGACCGAGC
Organism: Paenibacillus beijingensis; assembly: GCF_000961095.1. Lineage (NCBI taxonomy): Bacteria > Bacillati > Bacillota > Bacilli > Caryophanales > Paenibacillaceae > Paenibacillus > Paenibacillus beijingensis. Next base: position 685,725 of record NZ_CP011058.1, read on the forward strand.
ACGAGCAGCAGGCTCATCAGATTTTTGCGGCCTGCAAAGCGGAACATCGAGAAGGCGTATCCGGTCAGCAGCGTCAGAACCGTGCCGATGATCATGCTGGCAACCGAAATTTTCAGCGTATTGACGTACCACCCGGCGAACAGATATTTGTCGAACAGATTCGTGTAGTGCTCCAGCGTCAAGGCGGACGGAATGATCGTATCGCTGTAGAGCGCGTCGCCGACGCGCAGCGAGGACATCGTCACCCACAGCGCAGGGTAAACGCAGAACACTCCGATAATCGCGAGCAGCACGTAACTGAACGACAGCCACAGCGTCGTTTTGGCTTTGCGGGTCATCATTAAGCATCCTCCTCTTTGAACGCTTTCGTACGGCGCACGTTCCAGATCGCGAAGACGGACAGCACGATAAAGATAAAGATTCCGATAACCGAAGCGAAGTTGTATTGCCCCTGCTCCATCGACAGCTTGAACAGCCACGTAATCAGAATGTCCGTGTCTCCCGCGAATTGGAAATCCCCGTTAACCGGTTTGCCGTTGGTCAGCAGGTAAACAATGTTGAAGTTGTTGATGTTGCCGACAAACTGCATAATGACGAGCGGAGCCATCGCATGCATGACCGACGGGAATGTGATCAGGGCAATTTTTTGGAAGGCGCTTGCGCCGTCGATGTCCGCCGCTTCGTACATATCTTTCGGGATCGTCGTCAAGATCCCGATAATCATCAGCATCGAAACCGGGAAGGTTAACCAGAAGTTCGCCAGCACGAGCGTAAATTTCGCCCACATCGGATCGGTCAGCCACGGCATCTTATCGAAGCCGAGCAGGCTCAAATATTGGTTGACCGGCCCGAACTGCCCGTTGAAGATGTTGCGCAGGATGAGCGTCGACACAAACATCGGGATCGCAAACGGCAAAATGAACAGCGTCCGCCAAAACGATTTGAACCGGATTCCTTTCTGCTGCACGAGCAGCGCAACGGCAAATCCGCCGAAATAACCGGTCAGCGTCGCCAGTACGGCCCAAACGAACGTCCACAAGGTGACGCTGTAGAAGGTGTGGCTCCACGCTTTAATACGGAAAATATCCCGGAACGTCTCGAAGCCGTGCCAATCGATCAAATGCGCCGGTGGCATGTTCTCCCGGGTGAAGTTCGTAAAGGCAACCAAAATCATAAAGACGATCGGCATAACCGTAAAGAAAAAGACGCCGATCATCGGAATCGTCAGCACGATATGCGGGAAGCGGTACGAAGCGACGAAGCTCAACGTCTGGCGGAACGTATTCGGCGTCCCGCCTTCTTCCCGCAGCTTGCCGGTATGGTAGGCGTCTTTAACGGCGATGACGTACAGCCAGACGAACACGATCATAATAAAGACGGTAATCAGGCCTTCGATAAGCAAAAAGATGGAATGGTCCCCCATCACCTGCTTGTACAATTTGCCGACCTTTCTCAGCTTCGTTTCTGTTTCCCCCAGCGTCACGATGCCCCAAAGCGCATGAGGCAACCGGGTAACGGCCGTATAGATCCCGAAGCCGTAAAAGGCGAGCATCAGTAGCCCTTTCATATATTGCCGGTTGTACAGTTGGCCCAGTCCCATCGCCAGCACCGACAGCAGGGCGGCTGTCCGGCTGTAACGTTTCGAATCGGGCGATCCGCTTCTCTCCATTGCGAGCTGCTGCATCACTCTCCACTCCTTTTCAATGAAATGCGATCACCCGCTTGGGTGATCGCCTGTTTATTGATGATTCGTCTTGTTGTTACTTCTGATTTTCAATGCTCGACTTCATGCCGGCCGCCGCTTTGTCGAGCGTCGTCTTGACATCGGCGCCTTCCCAAACCGCGGTGAATGCCGGATCCAGGTATTGACCGAAATATTTCATTTCAGGAAGATTGGACCACATGCGGCTGTTTGCCAGCTGTTTTTGGAAGCCCTGCGGAATCTCATCCGTACGGTTGTCGACTCCTTCGGCAGCCGGGAATTCGCCGGTAACCTCAACCGCTTTCGCCTGATTTTCCTTCGACGTAAGGAAGTTTGCGAACAGCTTCGCCGCGTTCGGGTATTTCGAATACGCGCTTACATAGTACGAGGTCGTTCCGGCGAGTGTGACCGGAGCTTTGTCTCCCGGCATAGGAGGCATCGGAATGACGGTTACGTTAAACGGAAGCTTGCTGAATTTCGCCATATTCCAGCTGCCGTCCATATTGATGGCAAGCTTGCCCGATTCAAACAGCCCCGTCTTGATGTCCACGTTCATATCGGAAAATTTAAGCGGCAAAATTTCTTTCAGCGACTGAATGAATTGCATTCCTTTTACCGCGCCTTCATTATTAATGCCGATATCTTTCGGATCGGTTTCGTTGTTGCCGAATACGTAACCGCCGTAACCTGCCAGATAGCTGAAGAGGAAGAAGGAACCCGTGTCAAACATGTAAGCGTATTTGTTGTTCTTTTCGTCATTGAATTTCTTCGCGAAAGTAATAATATCGTCCCATGTATCCAGTTTGACGTCCTTTACGAGATCTTTGTTGACATATAACGCGTACGTATAGACGGAGCGTGGATAACCGTACAGAACGCCTTCAAATGTCGACGCATCGATAGCATCCTTGCGGGTAATGCTCTTTGTTTCTTCTTCAAAGTAGTCGTTCGGCAGTACAAGGCCGGAGCCCACGGCTCCTCCAAGAAAATCGTTCGTCATCCCGAACACGTCGGCGCCCATGCCGGCCGGGCCGTCCGTCGCCAAACGTGCCGGGCTGTCCCAGAAAGTAACGTCTTCCGTCGTGACTTTGATGTTGTACTTCTGTTCAAATTCTTTTGCCGCATTTTCGGTAAAGTCGTCCTTGATCGTCCATAACTTCAGTTCCGCTCCCGGTTCCGGCTTCAGCTCCTCGTTTGCCGCCGCTTCGTTTTGCTGGCCGGTTCCATTGGTTGCTTCATTGCCTGTATTCGCGGAGTTCGTTTTGCCGCCGCAAGCGGCCAGAGTGAACGTCATGACAGCGGAAAGTGCGAGCAGACCCAGTTTCTTTTTCATCGATTCTTTACCCCTTTGTTCGATAATATGGATTGAATATGGATTGCAAAATCGTATTGGTGCTGCATTCTGGCTGTATGAGCGGCTGTCGATACACAGAAATTCAGCCTTTGACGGTCATGCAACTCCCCCTTACGATAATTTCATGCGGAAGAAGTTTTACTTCCGGAACGTAATCTTCTTTTTCCCGGATTTGCTTAAGCAGCATTTGCGCCGCCTGAACCCCGAGTTCATAGACCGGCTGGCGGACCGTCGTAATGCCGGGGCGGTATGCTTTCGCAATCGGTATATCGTCGAATCCCATCACCGAAATGTCTTCCGGCACCCGCAGTCCGCTGTCATCCGCCGCCCGAATGGCTCCAATTGCGACCATGTCGCTTACGCAGCAGATGGCCGTAGGCCTGTCCTCCTGCCTGAACAGCTTCATCCCGCTCTCATAGCCGGACTCAATATCGTAATCCTGTTCATAAATCAGCTTCTCATCATACTCAATTCCGTAATCGGCCAGCGCCTGCTTATATCCTGCCAGCCGCCTTACAATCTGAACGTACACCCTGGGCCCGCCGAAAAAAGCGATTTTTCGATGTCCCAGTTGAATCAGATACCGGGTTGCATCGTACGTAGCCTGGTAATCATCAATATTGATGCATGAGAACCGGCCCTCTTGATCGGTATGGCTGGCAAAAACAACCGGAACGGCATGATTCTCGAAAAATTGGATTTGCTTCGGTTTGGGAGCCGAAGTCAACAGCACGACGCCATCCACATACTTTTCTTTCAACAGTTTTAAATAATGAAGCTCCACATCCAGATCGCGGTTCGTATTGCAGAGCAGCGTCGTATAATTATGCTTGAACAGCTCCTCTTCAATCGCTTGCACAAAAATCGAAATAAACATATTTTCGATACCGGGAATGAGAACGCCGATCAGTCTGCTTTCCTTCATAATGAGCGTGCGTGCGACAGGGTTTGGATTAAAACCAAGCTCCTCCACGACTTCCAGCACTCGTTCCCGCACGGCCTTGCTGACCGGCTTGCTTTGGTTAAGTACGCGCGAAACGGTGGCGATCGATACATTTGCCTTCAAAGCCACATCTTTTATCGTAATATCCATTCCCACACTTCCTCTTCCATCATTAGGAAAACCTTTTCCGCCATCGAAAAACTGCTATAATTACCCAATGTGTGTGAGTCGATACGTATAAGCCGCAAATGAATCGTTATGGAAAAGCCAGGAGTGAAATCGTTACGTGTATATCCGATGTTGTTCCGTTTACTAATATTAGGAAAACCTTTTCCCAACCAGTGAAAAAAAATGTGCCTGCCTGCCGCTTCCTCAACGTCTCAACGGTTCTTAATTAACTGTTCTGATCATACTATCGCGATGTTTCGATGTCAATATAGTTGACATCATTTTTTTTTATAAGGCTATGTTAAACTCAACTGTTGATATTTGCAGTTTACGAACATTTGTTCTATAATTAGGTTGATCATATAGTTTGGAGCTGATTACTGTATGATACGCCCCTTCAGCGGACACCCTCTAGCAAGGAGTATGAAAACACATTGTCGAATAAGTGACAGAAAATATTGGAGTAATTGAGAATGATCATTCTTGACTATCAGCTGTTCGAAATATTGAAGGGGAGTGTTCCTTGATGACAAATAGTAGTATGAATCCTAAAGTTGATGAGTTTTTAAGTAAGGCTAGAAAGTGGAAGGAAGAATATGAGAAGTTGAGAAATATCGTTCTTGACTGTGAGCTGACCGAAGAATTTAAGTGGATGCATCCTTGTTACACGTTTCAGAATAAAAACATAGTCTTAATACATGGGTTTAAAGAATACTGTGCGCTTCTGTTTCACAAAGGCGCCTTGTTAAAAGATGCCCATGGTATCCTAATCCAACAAACGGAGAATGTACAGGCGGCGCGCCAGATTCGGTTCACCGATGTTCGAGAAATAGTTGAGATGGAAACCATCTTGAAAGCCTATATTCATGAAGCCATTGAAGTTGAAAAAGCCGGTTTGGAAGTGAGTTTTAAAAAGACTACAGAATTCATAATTCCTGAAGAATTTCAAAATAAACTCAATGAAATACCTACCTTGAAAACTGCTTTTGAAGCATTGACGCCGGGACGGCAAAGAGCATACATTCTTTATTTTTCTGAACCCAAACAATCCAAAACTCGAGAGTCAAGGGTTGAAAAATGCATACAGCAAATTTTGGGTGGTAAGGGATTAAATGATTAGTATATTCGATGAGCAGAGCAATGGTAAATCCCCGCCGGTTTGCTGGGCAAGCGCACGGATATAAGCGAACTTCTCCGTATCGCCGTCGCCGTAACGGTCAACGTTTGCGGATTCGTTCTGTCCCAAAAAACTAACATCATTAGTATTCCCTCGGAAGCGGGCCTCCCTTCCGGCTGCCGCACCCGGCAGCCGGTTGAAATAGCGGGTTTCATCATCGTTGTTGCGGCTTTGTTCATCTCATGCTTTTTTGTCCGTTAATCGAACGAATGCCTGCCAGAAATGTGTCGATAAGAACGCGAAAGCTTTCGTTCAGATCAAGCGGCATATTAAATCCTCCCTGTTGTTCGATCGACGCGAAGCCGTGCAGCAAGCTTCGGAGGCCCCTTATAATATGAATCGCTGTATCCTTATCCAAATCATAAGCATCCAGCACACGAATAATTATTTCAACGACTTCTCCAGCTGCACGCCGATGATTTTCGTCGTTCGATTCAAGAAATCGATGGGTAACCTCGTATAAACCGGGATGCCTGCGTACAAACTCAATATAAGCCTCTGCAATTGCTTTTACCGCATCATCCCCGGATTTTCCGATCGCGGCCCGAGTCATCGAGTCTCTCATTTGGCTCAATCCGTAAGTAACAAGCTTATTACGCAAACCGGGCAATCCTTCCACGTGATTGTACAAAGAAGGGGAACGAATGCCCAGCTTTTGAGCCAACGTTGCGAGACTTAACTCTTCGACTCCTTTCGTGTCGGCCAATTCGGCAGCAGCCATCAACACGGTCAACAGGTCTAATCCGGCTCTTGCCATGATGTCATCTCCTTTAAACGACTTGCTTCTTCTTTTGCAAATTTTTTTCGGCATTTTGAATGGCTTGATCTATGATGGCGGCCGGAGACTCGATCATCCTGCCGTGTCCTGTCGCCAGCAGCGAGGGACTCAGCTCTCTTAATTTGCGGGCGCTTTCCAGTGCCAGCTCTTTGTTCCAAGTCGCCATCGCGGGGAAAGGAAACAGCGGCTTCAGCTGGCCGGTAACGGCCACGCCTCCGCGCGTTTGAAAAGCGTCTCCGGCAATTAACGCCCCGTTGCGCGTATCGAAGAAAGCCATCGAGCCCGGCGTATGTCCGGGTACGGACAGGGCAAGCAGCGAGCCGATCTGCTCACCGTCCCGGAGCAAGACATCGGGCTTTGTTTTTACTTTCGTCGGCACACCTCCGCGGATAGGCGTCTGCGGTTCACCAGGTTGTAAAGTGCGTTCACCAGCAAGCAGAATGGAGTCCCGGAACGAAATATAAACTTTGACTGCGGGAAGCTCCTGCTTCAACCGATCAAGCGATCCGACATGATCGTCATGGGCATGGGTCAGAACGATGCGCGTAATCGGCTTCCCGATCTTCTGCGCCGCATCAATGATGGAGCTCGCGCTTGAAGGCAGAGCTGCATCTATCAATGTTAATCCTTCAACTTCTTCGACGAAATAACAATTTACCGGGAATACATTGGGCAAAAATGCGAGCTGCGATACTGTCAAATGTTTCGTTATTTTCATGGCAGCGGCCTCCCTTAATTATTATACACCTGTACCGAAAAAATCGGTTACCAGCGAAAGGATTAGCAACAGCGCCATAACGCCGCTCGCGATCCAGACCTTCGTTTTATTTCCGATATTGCCGCTTCTCCGCTGCAAGGAACGGGCATACATGACAAATCCGATAACAAGGATCAACAATTCGGCAATGACGCTTGCAAACGGCCATTTCCACATTCCCAGCCCGAGTAACGGCAAATCAAAAGCATTTCCGGGAAAAATGGGCAGATCGGCGCGATGAACGAGCAAATCGAGAATCCAATGGCTGAACACAACGGAGGAGATCACCCAAGCACCTTGCTTGCCCCAGGCCAAGCTTGCGGCAAGTCCGGCAAGAACTGCGATCAGCAGCGCCCCGACCAAGGAATGAGTATAATCGGCATGGATGATCGCATTGCCATATCCTCCTCCCGCGATCGTTTCAATCGGTTCGATTCCTTTGATAAAAAGTGGAACAAATGCAATGTCGAGCAGCTGCGTACTCGTCATGATGGCCCAAAGCGGTACTTTAGGAGCTTTCGCTTTGACTGCGGCCGCAAGTCCGAAATGTCCTGCAAACATGTTAACGCACTTCCTTTCCCGGTTTAATAGAAGCATCCAGCCATCCGCATACGACGACAAACAGTAAAACAAAAATGATAAAGTTCATGCTGTATTCCTCCCAATTGCTTAACTAATAATCTTAGTTTTATTATAACTAATGTTATTAGTTTGTCAACGACTTTTTGTGTTCATCAAATTTAGGATCAAATTTTGGATCAAAGCTAAACACTGTTTACAATTAATTTTTTTAAAATTTTCTCCAGCATGGTTTGACATTCTAAATATCCGGTTACAATTGAACAGGTTTGCACCGGATGATAAGCGATGTCATGGAATGCATGTCATGGAATGCATGTCATGGAATGCATGTCATGATTCTCCGGAAAAGATACCTTCATCCAATCTGAAAAGGAGCGTTTGACGATGTCCGATTTCGTAAAGCTCGAACCAGAAGCTCAAAAATTTGTAGAGGCTACAGCCAATCCGCCGTATTTATTTGATCTCGGCCCCGAGAAAGGCCGTGCAGCGGTCGATGAAGCGCAATCCGGCGAAATCGAGAAGCCCGCTGTCGACGTGGAAGACCGAATCGTCGAAGGCGGTCCAAGCGGCCGGGTATCCGTGAAGATTATTCGCCCGAAGAACGCGCCTGCGGTATTACCGGTGATCATTTATACCCACGGAGCGGGCTGGGTGTTCGGCAACGCCCATACGCATGACCGGCTCGTTCGCGAATTGGCGGAAGGTGCTCAGTCCGCTGTTGTATTCCCTAATTACAGCCTGTCTCCGGAAGCAAAATATCCTACGGCCATCGAGGAAGTTTATGCCGTACTTGAATGGGTTGCGGAGCATGGGCGCGAATACGGATTGAATGCAGAGCGCCTGACGATGGCGGGCGACAGCGTCGGGGGCAATATGACGGCAGCCGTTACGTTAATGGCCAAAGAGCGCAAAGGCCCACAAATTCAAAAGCAGCTGCTGTTCTATCCCGTAACGGATGCCTCTTTTGATACGGAGTCGTACCGCCTGTTCGCGGAAGGCTATTTCCTTCGCCGCGACGCAATGATGTGGTTTTGGGATCAGTACACAACCGATCCGAAGCAACGCGCGGAAGTTACCGCCTCTCCTCTGCGCGCAACGACAGATCAGCTGCGCGACCTGCCGCAAGCGCTTGTCATTACGGCAGAAGCCGACGTGCTTCGCGATGAGGGCGAAGCCTATGCGAATAACCTCCGTGAAGCAGGAGTACGGGTAACGGCAGCACGCTTCCAGGGAATCATTCACGACTTCGTAATGTTGAACGATCTGGCTCACACAGCGGCGGCACGCGGTGCGTTGGCGCTTGCGATCTCGTGGCTGCGTCATTCATAATCATCGGCAAACGGTCAAGCATGAGTGAAGAAAGAAGCAGGTAATATACCGTAACAACAAGCGAACCGGCCAAGGTTAGCCCTTGACCGGTTTCGTTTGTTGTATTAGAGCTGTAGAAGGCTGGCTTGGCTTAGGTTGCAAATATGCCTTAAGAGGCAGCCCTGCGGTAAGCGGGTCAGATTATGACGTTACCCCGTAAATCTCATACAGCTGGTCAAGCAGCAGGGTTGCCGCTTTAATACCGCCCGCAGTGTTCCAAATCGCATCATCCACTTTGTAGACATGACCTTCTTTGACGGCCCCCAGGTTTTTCCACAGCGCATCGCCCGTCCATTCCTGTTCGGTCTCGCTCCCTTTGCCATCGCCCGTATCGTACGTGAAATAGAACAGGCGGTCGGCATCCGCTTCCGGCAGCCGTTCCTTCGTAATTTCATCGACAAACGTATCTTTGGCGTTCTTGGTCATCTCCGTACGGGCAAGACCGATTTGACCAAAAATAATTCCCGAGAATGTATTCGTGTGATAAACACGCGTTTTGCCGGCCATGAAACGAACGACGGAGACTGTCTCTTTCACTTTGTCGCCGGCTTTCGTCTTGAAATCTTCAATCCGTTTGTCGAACGCCGCCAGCAGCTCCCCGCCTTCGGCCGATTTGCCGAGCGCTTCCGCATACAGTTTAAAGTTGTTCTTCCAATTACCGCGCAAATCTTCGGACATAACGGTCGGAGCGATCGCTTTCAGCTGCTCGTATACTTTTTCCTGACGCATTTTGTTGCCGATGATAAGGTCCGGCTTCAAGCCGGCGATCAGCTCCAGGTTCGGCTGGCTTTCTTCGCCGACAACGGTAACGCCTTCCATATCTTGTTTAATATGATCGTACCAAGGGTCGCCTGTCCATGATTTAACCGCGCCTGCCGGTTTCACACCGAGCGCCAAGACAGCTTCGGTTCCTTCATTCGTCAGCACCACTACTCTCTGCGGCGTTCCTTTGATTTCCGTCTCCCCCATAGCATGCTTTACAACGCGAGCCTGTCCGTCATTGTTTGTGGCAGCTGCCGCGTCTTCTGCCGGCTTGGAATTCGTCTGCTCCGCATTATTGGAACCTGCTTTGCTTCCGCATCCCGCTAGAGCAAGTGCCGCGATTATAGTCATTATAATCAGCAAAGCCGCACGGCTGCGTTTTGTCGTTACCCATTTTGCCATCATCTGTTCTTCCCCCTGAAAATGAGTTGGATTTCGTTTATATGATAATGATAATCAATTACAATAAAAAACTATAAATTGATCTTTCTGTTTTGTCAACTTTAAAATTGAGAATGATTATCAAATTCGTTGACAGCCGATCTTACTTCCTCTAAAATTCAAACTACGTATGTCTAAACGATTCGTTTTCTATAAAGATAAAATATTGAAAGAATGTGGTATTGATGAAAATTGCGGGGCTCGTCGTTTCGCTGTTCGCGCTGGCCGCCGCCATCCTATGCAGCATCGCTTTCGGCGTAACGGATATTCCGCTCCGGGTCGTTTGGGATTCGTTCACTCATCCGAATGCGAGTAATGAGCATTTGATTATTCGTACAACCCGGGTGCCGCGCGCGCTCATCGCTGCCTCCGCAGGCGCCGCTCTGGCCGTTGCCGGTGCGGTGATGCAGGTCATGACCCGCAATCCGATCGCTTCTCCGAGCACGCTTGGCGTTAACTCCGGCGCCGCTTTTTTTGTTATTTTGGCAGCGGGATGGCTTGGCGTGTCCGGGCTGCATTCATTGACATGGGCGGCAATGATCGGTGCAGCGGTCAGCGGGGCCATTGTTTTTCTGCTTGGCAGTATCGGAAGAGACGGCATGTCACCGGTTAAAATTACGCTGGCTGGAGCCTCAATGGCCGCTTTTTTTTACTCGTTGACCCAAGGATTGATGCTCTCCGACGGCAAAATGTTCGACCAAGTGCTTGTATGGCTGGTCGGATCGGTCGCAGGACGCGACATGAACCAGCTTAGTTTCGCATGGCCGTATTTGGGTACAGGAATGCTACTTGCGCTGCTGCTTTCAAGGCATTTGAATGTACTGGCTATGGGCGAGGATATTGCGCAGGGACTCGGCCAGCGCACCGCCCATATTAAAATTTTGGCGGCTGCGGCGGTCATTCTGCTCGCTGGAAGTTCGGTCGCGGTGGCAGGCCCGATCGCTTTTGTCGGCATCATTATCCCCCATGTAGTGCGCTATGCGGTCGGTAACGATTACCGCTGGATTTTGCCGTTCAGCGCGGTACTTGGCGGGATACTGCTCGTTACGGCCGATTTAGGCTCCCGCTACATCGCAATGCCGAAGGAAGTGCCTGTCGGTGTGATGACCGCGATTATCGGCGTACCGTTCTTCGTATACATCGCCAGGAAAGGCAGACGAACTTAAATATGGGCAAATATAGAAACATTCGATCTAAACGGTATCAATTTTCCTTTTTAGTGGAGCAAAGAGCTGTCTGGACGACGGTCTTATTATTGCTGCTTTGTATCGCCGTTATGATCGTCAGTACCGGTATCGGCAGTCAATATATTTCCCCTCTTGCCGTGCTTAAAGCGCTGTTCGGGAAAGCTGATCCGCTGCAGCAGGTGATCGTGGAAAAGCTGCGCCTGCCGCGGATCGTCATTGCGGTCCTTGTCGGCGCATCGCTCGCTGCAGCCGGCGCCATTGTACAGAGCATCATTCGAAACCCGCTCGCTTCGCCCGATGTGACGGGAATTACGGAAGGCGCCTCGTTCGGCGCCGTGTTGTTTATTTTTCTGTTCACGGATACCATATCCGTATTTTGGCTTCCGCTGGCCGCCATCTGCGGGGCATTCGCCGTCACGGCATTGCTGTACGTGCTCGCCTGGAAACGGGGGATATCCCCATTGCGGCTCGTTCTGATCGGAATCGGCGTTTCGGCGGCTGTAAAGTCCGTTTCGTATATGTTCATTATTTCCGGACCGCTGCAGCTGGCCGACCGATCGCTCACCTTTATGACCGGAAGCATTTACGGTTCATCATGGGACAAAGATGTGCTGACGCTGCTCCCTTGGACGGCCGTGCTGCTCCTTATTACGTGGCTGCATACCCGCAACGTCAACATTCAGGCGCTTGGCGACGATGTCGCAAGCAGCGCCGGTTCCCCCGTGCAGAAGCATCGGCTGCTGCTGCTTTCGCTCAGCGTGGCCCTAGCCGGCGCAGCCGTTGCAATCGGCGGGGCGATCAGCTTTATCGGGCTAATGGCGCCGCATATGGCGCGCAGGCTTGTAGGTTCGTCCTTTGGCAGCCTGCTGCCGGTAAGCGCTCTGATCGGCGCGCTTATTTTGTTGCTGGCGGATTTGACGGCACGAACCGCTTTTTTGCCCCGAGATGTGCCGGCCGGCGTATTTACCGCGGCTATCGGTGCTCCATTTTTCATGTATTTGCTGTACCGGAACCGAAACCGATTCTAGATCAGGAGGCTGACGCGATCATGAGTACGCTGGAGGCACGAGGGTTAGGCTTGTCCTACGGAGACACCTTTATTTTCAAAGACTTGAACCTGACGATACCGGAAGGAAAAATAACCGTGTTTATCGGAAGCAACGGCTGCGGCAAATCGACGCTGCTGCGCTCTATGGCGAGGCTGATGAAACCTCAGCACGGATCGGTCGTACTAAGCGGCGGCGATATCGCAAGCATGTCAACAAAAGAAGTGGCCCGCAAGCTGGCCATTCTCCCTCAAGGCCCGACGGCGCCGGAAGGGCTGACGGTGCTGCAGTTAGTTAAGCAGGGGAGATATCCGTATCAGAGCTGGTTAAAGCAATGGTCCGCTGAAGATGAAGAAGCTGTCAGCTCGGCGCTGGAGGCGACAGGGCTCAGCGATCTGGCGGAGCGTGCCGTCGATTCGCTATCCGGCGGCCAGCGGCAGCGCGCTTGGATTGCGATGACGCTGGCGCAGCAGACGCCGGTCATTTTGCTGGATGAGCCGACCACCTACTTGGATTTGACGCATCAGATTGAAGTGCTTGATCTACTCTACGAAATGAACGACCGCGAGCGGCGCACGATCGTCATGGTTCTCCACGATCTAAACCTTGCCTGCCGGTATGCAGATCACATTGTTGCGATACGGCAAGGCAAAATTCAAGCTCAAGGCCGGCCGGATGAGGTTGTGACTACCGAGCTCATTGAGGCCGTCTTCCAGCTCAAATGCGAAATTATCGCCGATCCGCTGTACGGAACTCCGCTTTGTATTCCGCACGATAAAAGCCGGCTGCGCGCCGCTCGGGCCGCGCATCAATCGGCGGCGGGAATATCCCGCTAAAAGGGGTAAGTGGCAAGGGTGCAAGCCCAGACTACAAAGCTGTACAACGTTTATGAAGAAAGATGTTCTTAAGTCCCGGCAATATAGGAGCCTCTCCATATTGCCGGGATTTTATGCTTAAGCAGCCGAAAGTTCACACCATATCGGAGATGACATTCGGAGTGACAGCGCCCAGCAGCTTGGAAGCGGAAGCTTGATCATAAGCGAATAAATTTCATAGTTCACTAGAACGCAAAAACGCTGATTGAACAAATGTTCAATCAGCGTTTATCATTTTCCATCGTTATAAAAAATGGTGCCGGTGAGAGGACTCGAACCTCCACGGTTTCCCTCACGATTTTGAGTCGCGCGCGTCTGCCATTCCGCCACACCGGCAATTGAGTGGCGTGCCCTAAGAGATTCGAACTCCTGACCTTTTGATTCGTAGTCAAACGCTCTATCCAGCTGAGCTAAGGGCACATATGAAGTTGATATGGAGGCGCCACCCAGACTCGAACTGGGGGTAAAGCTTTTGCAGAGCTCTGCCTTACCACTTGGCTATGGCGCCGTATTAAGATGGAGCGGAAGACGGGAATCGAACCCGCGACCCTCGCCTTGGCAAGGCGATGCTCTACCGCTGAGCCACTTCCGCATATAAATGGCTGGGGATCTAGGGATCGAACCTAGGAATGACGGAGTCAAAGTCCGTTGCCTTACCGCTTGGCTAATCCCCAACAGGGTTAAATATGGGGCGATCGAGGGGAATCGAACCCCCGAATCTCGGAGCCACAATCCGATGCGTTAACCACTTCGCCACGACCGCCATATTAAAGTTTGATTGGCAGGGGCAGCAGGAATTGAACCCACACTAACGGTTTTGGAGACCGCTGTTCTACCTTTAAACTATGCCCCTATAATAACTGGTGGAGGATGATGGATTCGAACCACCGAACTCGTCAGAGAACAGATTTACAGTCTGCTGCGTTTGGCCACTTCGCTAATCCTCCAAGGGTGGTGCCGTCGAGAGGACTTGAACCCCCAACCTACTGATTACAAGTCAGTTGCTCTACCAATTGAGCTACAACGGCATGTGCATGTAAATGGTGGCTCGGGACGGAATCGAACCGCCGACACGAGGATTTTCAGTCCTCTGCTCTACCAACTGAGCTACCGAGCCCTATAATTTCATAGGTGGCGGAGCTGACGGGATTCGAACCCGCGGTCTCCTGCGTGACAGGCAGGCATGTTAGGCCTCTACACCACAGCTCCACATTATTGTTCCCGGTGATCTCGAAAGGTAAAGTTGGTTGCGGGGGCAGGATTTGAACCTGCGGCCTTCGGGTTATGAGCCCGACGAGCTACCGGACTGCTCCACCCCGCGATAACATCATGGTGGACGCTGACGGGATCGAACCGCCGACCCTCTGCTTGTAAGGCAGATGCTCTCCCAGCTGAGCTAAGCGTCCGTATTGAAACGACTTTTATACTATACCTTAAATGCCTATCCTTTTTCAAGCCTTTTGTAACATTTAGTATAAATGGTGACCCGTAGGGGATTCGAACCCCTGTTACCTCCGTGAAAGGGAGGTGTCTTAACCCCTTGACCAACGGGCCGCAATTAGATGGCGGAGAGCGAGGGATTCGAACCCTCGATACGCGGTTAACGTATACACGATTTCCAATCGTGCTCCTTCGACCACTCGGACAGCTCTCCATATGGCTCCCCGAACAGGACTCGAACCTGTGACAACTCGATTAACAGTCGAGTGCTCTACCAACTGAGCTATCAGGGAACATCAGTATGAAATTCAAGGTTTACACCTTGAAAACTAGATGCGAAAGATTGCTTGTGTTTCCTTAGCTGAATCATATGCCTTGCGGTTTTCCTCACTCGGAAAACCCATTAGGATAAGCCCTCGACCGATTAGTATTCGTCAGCTGCACACGTTGCCGCGCTTCCACCTCGAACCTATCAACCTGGTCGTCTTCCAGGGGTCTTACATACTGGGAAATCTCATCTTGAGGGGGGCTTCACGCTTAGATGCTTTCAGCGCTTATCCCGTCCGTACTTGGCTACCCAGCGGTGCTCCTGGCGGAACAACTGGTACACCAGCGGTACGTCCATCCCGGTCCTCTCGTACTAAGGACAGCTCCTCTCAAATTTCCTACGCCCACGACAGATAGGGACCGAACTGTCTCACGACGTTCTGAACCCAGCTCGCGTACCGCTTTAATGGGCGAACAGCCCAACCCTTGGGACCTACTTCAGCCCCAGGATGCGATGAGCCGACATCGAGGTGCCAAACCTCCCCGTCGATGTGGACTCTTGGGGGAGATAAGCCTGTTATCCCCAGGGTAGCTTTTATCCGTTGAGCGATGGCCCTTCCATTCGGTACCACCGGATCACTAAGCCCGACTTTCGTCCCTGCTCGACTTGTAGGTCTCGCAGTCAAGCTCCCTTATGCCTTTGCACTCTGCGAATGATTTCCAACCATTCTGAGGGAACCTTGGGGCGCCTCCGTTACATTTTAGGAGGCGACCGCCCCAGTCAAACTGCCCGCCTGACACGGTCCCCCTACCGGTTTCACGGTAGCGGGTTAGAACTCAAGTACGATCAGGGTGGTATCCCAACGGCGCCTCCACCGAAGCTGGCGCTCCGGCTTCTTAGGCTCCCACCTATCCTGTACAGATCGTACCCAAGTCCAATATCAAGCTGCAGTAAAGCTCCATGGGGTCTTTCCGTCTTGTCGCGGGTAACCTGCATCTTCACAGGTATTAAAATTTCACCGGATCTCTCGTTGAGACAGCGCCCAAGTCGTTACGCCATTCGTGCGGGTCAGAATTTACCTGACAAGGAATTTCGCTACCTTAGGACCGTTATAGTTACGGCCGCCGTTTACTGGGGCTTCGGTTCACAGCTTCGGATTGCTCCTAACCGCTCCCCTTAACCTTCCAGCACCGGGCAGGCGTCAGCCCGTATACTTCGCCTTACGGCTTCGCACAGACCTGTGTTTTTGCTAAACAGTCGCTTGGGCCTTTTCACTGCGGCCCCCTCGGGCTATTCACCCTACCGAGGCACCCCTTCTCCCGAAGTTACGGGGTCATTTTGCCGAGTTCCTTAACGAGAGTTACTCCGCGCGCCTTAGCATGCTCTGCTCGCCTACCTGTGTCGGTTTGCGGTACGGGCACCTTCTCCTGGCTAGAGGCTTTTCTCGGCAGCCGGAGCACATGACCTTCGGTACTGTAATTTTCCCTCCCCATCACAGCCCAGCTTTAACGGTTGACGGATTTTACCTATCAACCAGCCTCACTGCTTGGACGAGCTATTCCATCAGCTCGCGTCACTACCCTTCTGCGTCACCCCATCGCTCATAGCGGATTACGGTGGTACAGGAATATCAACCTGTTGTCCTTCGACTACGCCTTTCGGCCTCGCCTTAGGTCCCGACTTACCCTGAGAGGACGAGCCTTCCTCAGGAACCCTTAGGCTTTCGGCGGATGGGATTCTCACCCATCTTTTCGTTACTCATACCGGCATTCTCACTTGAATGCAGTCCACCAGTCCTTCCGGTCTGACTTCAACCCGCATTCAACGCTCCCCTACCCAAGTACCAAATGGTACATGCCATAGCTTCGGTGGTGTGTTTAGCCCCGTTACATTTTCGGCGCAGAGTCACTCGACCAGTGAGCTATTAC